>SVKB01000001.1:0-40711 GCA_015068665.1 Oscillospiraceae bacterium
TGACTTTCGGAGAGAGAGATGATATAATCAAGAAATAAAGGAAGAGCAACTTTATTTCTTGGTGAGTATAGTTTAACATAATCAAAAACTTTTGTCAAGACATAAAATGTTACAATTATATTTCTTTGATTTTGAGGTGATAAGATATGAATTTACGAGTTGAATTTACAGGAGAAAAAATAATAATTCATACAGAAAAAAAGACAGTAGAGTATCAACTTGGAACCATAACCTGTATGATTTCTGCAGGTGAATGGGAAGAACTTTTACAGTTTTTAGATGCTGAAAAAGATTATGAAAAGTTAGAAAAGTATGCTGCTAATTTTTTAGGTAAGTGTTTTTATAACAGAGAGAAAATTTCAAAAATAAATGGATATATGCTTTGCGATAGCGAGCTGAACTTAAGCAATAAAAACTATACTTCAAATAAAAAAGTAAGCGGAAGAATGCTTCAGGGAAAAGCAGATTTAGTTGTTTCGGATATTTATTTAATTGATTCACTAATTGATTTAATAAATCTTGAAATGATGTATGCAGTTATTAATGATATGCCGATTAACAAATGCAAGAATTGTAATAAATATTTTGTTGCTGGCAATGCCGCAGCCCTTTTTTGTAATAGACTTTATACGGAAGATAAGACCTGCAAACAGTTCGGCGGAAAGAAATCTTTTGTAGATAAATTGAAGAAAGACGAGGCACTTTTAAGATACGAAAAAGTATATCAGGCAACCTATTATCGTTTGCGAAAAGCAGAAACACAATCTGAAATAGATGTATTAAATAAGCGATTACAAGATTTAAAAAACTGGCGTATAAAATACAAAAACGGAGAGGTTAAAGAAAAACCTTTTATCGAATTTGTTGAAGGCTATGGATGGGTAAAGAAGGAGAGATAAATAATATGCTTTTGAAAAAAATATTTATTAAAACTATGGAAAATTTAAGGGATCAGAGCGTTGTTGAAAAAACAGGATGTGAATTTGTATGAAGAGCAACTTGATTATTATAGGCAATGGGTTTGATGTTTGGCAAGGATTAGAAACTTCTTATTCTAAATTTAAAGACTATTATTATGAGCATAGAAAATCAATCATGAAAAGAATGTTTATTCGTATGCACGAGATAAAATGGTATGATGGACACAATCAGCAACTGAGCGATGTGGAACTCATTTACGGGCATCCGTTTAACCCTGATGAATTAAGTTGTGAATTTTGGAATACATTTGAAACTTCCTTAGGGAATGTCGAAGATGAGAATATAAATTATTTTTTTGGAAAAGAAAAATCCGATTTAAAAGAATTATCTAAAAGTGTAAAGAATGCCAGAAAAATTTTAACTAAAGCCTTTGTAGATTGGGTTAGAACAATCGATATTCCGGAAGTAGAACAGCAATATCAATTTAATAATACATGTACATTTCTAAATTTCAATTATACAGATACATTACAAAAAAGATTTAATGTTCGGGAGAAAGACATATATTTTATTCATGGTAATGCGAGAAAGAAAAAATCTATAATTTTTGGTCATAGTTCTATGCCCGAACCACCTCTTTTGTTGATGAAACGATTTGGCGGAAGATTTGAAGGATTATATTACATAAGCAACATGCTTTATTTAACGGATAAGCATATTAGTGAAAATATACGTGACTATATATACTATTTAGCAGGTTCTGCGATTAATTCCAAGGATATTAAAAATGTTTACGTTCTTGGGCATTCTTTTGGCGAGGTAGATTTTGAATATTTCCGTTTTTTAATAGATGCTACAAGGGAAACTGCCCAGTGGAATATTTCATGTTATAATGCAGAGGATGAAGAATGTGTAAAAAGTACCATGAAAAAATTAAAGTTTAGTAATTATAAAATATTTAAAACAATTGATGATTGCATAAGCGATTTTAGAGCATAAAACAACAAATAATTTTCTTCTAAAGAAAGGATATAGTATATGAGTATTAAAGTCGTTATGAACCAAATTGAAAATTTAACAGTTGAAAATATAATAAAAGATGATTTTGTAAAGAAAACTCTAGTTCGAAAAGGCGAATTGTCCAAGTCTGATGAGAGATATTTTTCAAATAAAATAGGGAAATTTAGGGAAATTTCATCAGATACATTATTAAAATATATTATACTTTTTTCATTTTGGAAACCTGATGAAGCAATAGATATTGCAAGAAAAAAAGGTGTATTTAGGTATAAGGTATGGGGATTTCAAAAAAATGAAGCACTATACTTGTTAGAAAATATAAATAAATACATTGACAAATTTGACTACTCTGATAAAACCCGGAAATTTATTAACTCCAAAATACAAATGGCGTGGATGTATGATTATTATAAAAAGACTGAAAAAAAGATTATTGCTTATATAAAAAAGCATCATGAAAATCGTTCGATACATTTATTGAACGGAGTCCGTGTAGAGGAAGCACTTTTCAAAGAATTATTAGCCTATATTGATGTTATGTTTCACTTCCCTCGCAGGAACCATGATCCCCGTAACAAAAACAAGTTGGATGGTTATGGTATGGAGCAAATTGCAGAGAGTGTTTCGTATATAATTTATCTGTATGATGATGTTATAGGCATTCAACAAAATAAAGTATACAAAGTTGTTCCGGAGTATGTAATGTCAGATGAAATTGAGAAAATTATTCTTTGGGGCTGCAAGATAGCACAACTTCAAGAATGGGAAGTGTGTATGGATTATTTTGATTATCAACTTCAAAAGAGGGATAATGTATATACAATATCATCATTTGATGAACATTTTGAAAAGAGTATCCGGTTAGGTTTTGCTAGAAGCGAAATGCAAGAAGAAGTATTATATATTAAAGAGTTACCAAAACTAAAAGATATACCTGCTATATCTGACTTTTGTGATTATGCTCTTAAAGAATTAGGCAATATATTAATAGAATCGGCAGGGCAAGGGAAAAACGAACGTTATATAATAAAGTTTCCTGATATTTTGTTTGATACCTTCAAAGGAAATGATAATGCCCTGTTTAAAGAAGAATTTCTTGAAGTAATGCATTGTGCTAAAGAATTAATAATTCCATATGATAAGCTTCTTTTGAAAAAAGTTACAGATTCGATAATAAAGTCGGTGGATTGTCTATCATCCCTTGTAATGCCGAACCTACATCGTTGGATGCTATAATATAATATTCTTTAGGTATGGGAATTTCACCAACATATGTATAATAGCAAAGCTTCCCTAATTCTAAGTAGTATTCTGTAGGGGTAAGTGCTGCATTATAGTGCTTACATTGATAATAATCTACTGTGTTATCGGTATAATATGCAATAATGTCTCGTCCTTTATCACCAGCACCACCAATTCTTTTAATCGACGCATATTTTTCTTTTTTACTACCATATAACCACTCTAAAGTAAATTGTTCAAAAGAGTCTTCATCCATAACGTGAACTTTATCAATCGGTGGTATATGTGTGTCTGTGCCAAACAACTCGATATCGATTAATGGTTTATTTATTTCAGTAAATGTGAGCATCTGTATCCCTCCTTTTATTCTTTAGTTTCTATGAGCCCTCCAAGAATTTTCTTTACTGTCCCATGTTTTTTGCCATTCCTTTTCGCTTAAGATTGCATTAAACACTGGTTCAAGGAAGAACTGTATTGTATTAATAACAGTTGAAAATTCAAGGGTGTCATCCTTTATGTTTTTTAAAAAATACTTCCAACGTTTCTGTATATCAATATCATCAACAAGTGAAACGATGCGATCAAAACTATCTTTGTCATATGTGGTACCTCGATGTTGCAGAGTTTCGAATATCGCCGTTTGCACTTTGGATCCTTCAAAATCAAAAGTGCGAGATAAGTAATAAATGTCATAAAAATCCTTCATTCTGCCGGTAAGTTCAAAGCGTTGTAAAATAGCATCAAACTTTTCTGCAATCGTGCTTTCTAAAGAATATGTTTTTATGATTGGAGCTTCAAAATCGGGAAGTTGTGTATTGATAGTGCGTTGTTCGGCTTTTGGCACTATAACATCGCCAACGCCAATATCTACATTAAATGGTACACGGACATTCTTTATCTGCCCTGTTATTTGGACGCTTATACCGTGATATTTTCTCTGTGGTGAAATTTCTTCAAATCCCTTTGCTGTCATTATAATGTAGTCGTTTCCTGTGGAAGTATTTAAAATTTTGCTTATTAATTCCTTTATATCATTCATTGAATTAGAATACTTTCGCAAAAGAAAATCGACATCTACAGTAGCTCGGCTTTCAAAATTTGTGAGAGTATATATAAAGAGTCCACCCTTTAAGACAAGGCAGTCATCATAACCAGACAAAGATAACTTTCTCAAAAATTCCTCTTGCACAAATAATTGTAAACATTGTTGATAGCTGATTCCGATTTCTTTCGCTTTATTTCTAAGTTTGGCCAGAACGGATGCTGCTTTATCTGCCATTATAACCACACTCCAATCAAGTCTTTTACTCGTTTCTGTACACGCAGTTCTTTTGCATATATCATAAGATTTGGTATATTTTTTTTAGGATCATTGATATAATTTTGAATCGCTTTATTGAAAATCTCTTTATCCATTTTATTCATATTGCGTAGAACATCGCAGATGGTTCGGTCTCTATCGTATATTCGTACTTCTGACAAATCTATTTTCCCCCTGCTTTCTCCTAATGTTAGCAAAGAGGGTTCGACTCTATACGCTTTTATGAATGGATAATCAATTTTTGTTCGTTGTCTTGATGCATTTTTGTCAATAGCTATATTCCATTCTGCAGGATTTCTGTCGCTATACCTATAATAGAAAAGAGCAGTTTCCATGCAAAGCACAGCATCTGGGAACAATTTATTAATAATTACAATTTCACTGCCATCAAATTCTTCAATCCAATGATAATATCCGCGCCTGATTTTTTCAATAAAGCCTTCTTGAAGAAGTTGCTGAATATCGGAATAATATATTTTTTTTGCCTTTAATTCTGCTGTACTCATAACATTATTATAAGCAGAAAAAATTTCTTTCAAAATATCAATGTTTCTTTGTGAAATCATTTCGTCACCTCTATTAAAGTGCACACCAATTTATCAACGATGGTGTGGTTTAGTATATTATATACTATTTTTAGAAATAAGTCAATAGTATTAAACCAAACAATTTCTTGGCATTGAATGGCGTGATTTAATACTATTATAACCTTTAAATTAGATTTTATATGCTGTACTTAATGGATAAAGCCGTGTGATAGTGTAACTACCTTACCCAGTTAGTTCGCGGCTCAAACCCCTGTCTCAATCGCTGTAACTGGTGCTTAAAATCGATTTTAGAGGCAGGGGGTATTGGCAGACATAAATTAACGATATATCCGATGTGTTATTCATCGAATATATCGTCTTCATTTCCAAAGCATGCAATCACAAATCTTGCTCCTAATTTAAATCCTTTAATAAAGGTTTGACATTCTGTGATTTGTATCATTTCATCGTAGCAAGATTTGAATTTATCAAACAATTCTTTTTCCTGTTCATTTAATGTTTCAAGCAGTTTTTCTTCATTCTTAGTCAGCATTCTAAATACCTTATCAAATCCTCTTTGCTTTTGAAATGGTCTTTCGGCTGGGTTAATGTTCCCATACCAGAATTCTTCAAGTATATGCATTATTCTTCCTCCTTACTCAAAGAGAGCGACTCAAGTTCCGGTATATCCGAAATCGAGTCGCCCTCTTCAATCATTTTCTTTGCTGTCAACAGTGCGTGCTTGACATAAATCATATTTAGTTGTTCTCGTATTGTCTTGGCATCGACCTTCCGCTCCACCATTTTGTAAATTTCTACAAACACAGCACTTTCAATTCCATACTTGTCGCCGTACATAATTTCTTCTAATGTGTACTTTGCCATTTGCATCACCTCCTGTGACACAAACAATATCACGAAAAGGAGAGGAAGTCAACGAAGGAATTTTATTGTTTGATGTCTCTATAAAATCATTACAGAAGAGATTTTACTTTCTATTGTAAATTTAATTTCTATTAGTGTCTGCATAATTTTTCATTTTTTCTTTCAATGAATTTGCTTTATCTGTGATGATTTTTTCTACCATTTCTAAAAGCGTAATAGTTACTCTTTGTTTTGAAAGTTCAGCGACTTGTGTACTTATAAAGTAGTTGTAGCTTATATCTGCAATTGATGCCATAATCATTTTATACTGCTCGTTTGAGGTTGCCCTTTCAAAATCTTCAAATTTATTTAAAACAAAGTTTTTGCCGTCTTCTTCAAAATTGTTTTCTAAAAATTTGGCAGGTTCAAAGCTTTTGTTGTACGGAAACACATTGCACAAATATTTTTCAAAAGCTTCTAAGGACATATCCATAGGAAAAATACTTGCATAGAATTCATCAAAAAATGCTCTAAGGTTAATAAAAAATTCTTTTTTAAATGAAGTTTCTAATATATCCTCTAATGCCATATTTTTTCCCAACTGATTTATTCTGCGAATGATATCAAGATTTAATTTTTTGCTGATAATAACATCGTTCAAGAAAGAACCATACTCCGGCGTATGCCTGAGCGTTTCCACAGTTTCCAAAGAAAGATTAAGAGATTTTGCTATCGTTATATTATCCTCTGATTCTATATTGTTTTTTCCAAGAAAATAATTAATGTCACAATCAAAAAAATTACATAATAATAGCATTTGTTCCAAACTTGGGATGCTTTTATTGGTCATATCTTCCCATTTTGTTATAGTTGTCCTGCTTGGTACTTTTTTTGATTCGAAAGTTAAGTGTAGCCCCTCAACTAATTTTTGTTGAGTTAGAGATTTACCCTCTTTTGTTATTCGTTTATTTCTTTTGTCATGTATTCTTCGCTTAATAACTTCAACAACTTTTTCAAAATCATCATATACATATTGGTACATATAATTTAACAACCTTTCTACTACACTTTATTGTTTTAAGCTTGTATATCTAATTTATCATAATTTTAACACGAACAAAGATGAATGTCAATATTTAGAACATTTTTATGTGTTTGATTTCAAAATTATTGTCGCTAAAAGTTCTTGTGGTGAACATTTAATTTTTGTATAATATACTTAGATACAGAAAAGTACCATAATTCAAGGAGGCAAACAAATGAGTAATCAATTCAAGGAAAAACAAAAACAAGAAGCACTGCAAAGAATGGAGGTGTTAATTGAAAAATTCAGCTTAAATCCTAATCTTCATAAGTATTTATCGGAGGACCGATTATACTACAGCTATTTCGTAGTAGCAGGAGTGATGGCAAGCATTGATACTATATCTTACGAAGAAGAAAATGAAAGAATATGCCGAGATTTTGAAGAAAAACACGGGGCATATGTCTATCATGCTATAGAAAGCGAAACAATTTATGGCAAAATGCTCGCAATGTTGTATGTTTCGAAAAACGAGCAGGAATGGGAATTTGAGAGGTTGGGCGATAATTATATTACATCATATGTATATAATTTTACTGACGAGGAAGGTGCGTTCGGCGATATATTTTTAGCATCCGTAGATGGTGCGTTGGTTAGAACTGATATATTTTAAAAAGGAGAGCGATGAATAATGAAAAGAAATGTAAACGTAATGAAAGAATGGTTCAAAAACGGTAGAGGTCGTGAAATCGTAAAATATCTGTTGCCTGAGCAGGAAGAAATGATTTTCAGGTATTTGAATGTACCTCAATATTTAAACCGAGAGGAAATATCTGGAGTGTATCATTTTTCATTTGCAAAGGATAATGTAAAACACAGTGCATACATAGGCGAAGCAGGAAATGTTTATTTCAGGTTGTTAGAGCACTTATATAATTTATTTAACAACATTACTGAGTGGGGATTATCTCCTGAAAGTTTTTTAGAGGACAATATAAAAATTGATTGGATATGTGAAGTAGGAATATCAAACGAGAATATGCGTAGAAAAATGGAAAGAGAAAAAATTGAAGAATTTAAACCATTTCTGCAATATACCTCACCTAATTCGCCTGAATATGGCGATGATAAGAAACAATATGGAGAAATAAGAGAAAATGTCCGCACTGATTATTGCGTATGCAAAGACTTACGTAAAAAAAGAGCCATGGCTTTGTTTTGCACAAATGTTGCCTAAAGGTGGTCGAAAGGATGGAATTTAGAAAAATTATTGCAGTTGATTTCGATGGAACCTTATCATTGGGTTCCATCTATCCAGCATTAGGAGACCCAAATATAGATTTAATTAATGAACTTCGTAAATGGCAAAATTGTGGAAATAAAATTATTTTATGGACATGCCGCGATGGTGTTTTACTTGATAACGCAATAGATTTTTGTGAAAAATATGGGTTGATATTCGATGCTGTAAATGACAACTTGCCTGAAATAGTTAAGTTTTTCGGAAATAATTCACGAAAAATTTATGCTGATTTTTACATTGATGACAAGAATAAAAAGATGGAAGAGTTTATTAAATATAAGGAGAGAAAATTGTGAGAGACGAATTAGAGAAAAAACTTGAAGAAAACTTTATCTTTATGAAGAAAAAACATTCTCTCGAAGAACAAAGAGAACGTGGCAAAATAGATGATTTGTATTCTGCTTTTGGATGTGAGTGTAATGATGGTTGGTTTGAACTGTTATATTCTTTATGCCAAGAAATTGATGAGGTTTACAAAAAAGCGAATATTCCAGTAGATATTATCATTGAACAAATCAAAGTAAAATTTGGTTCTTTGCGTTTTTATTTCTCCTTTAGGGATAAAGAACAGGGAATTCATGCCATTGATTTTCTTGGAATTGGTAGATTTCGCTATATGCAAGAAGATACTCCTATACATAAAGAAATTGCAAACATTGTAAAAAACTATGAAAAGAAATCAAGTTTTGTATGCGAAAAATGTGGCGCATCAGGCAAACTTCGTACGGAACGCCCATGGGTTCTAACTCTATGTGATAAATGTCATAATGATAGAATGGGCAAAAGAAAATGAAAAGGAAGCTATTTATTTCAACTTTAGTTATATTAATTAGCCTTTTAGCATTTGATAAAAGTTCTAAATATCACGATGAGTGGTACCATACTTACAGTAAAATCATTGAGGATACACTTTTACAACAAAATGAAAATCAAATATATTTTAGAGAAATTTATATTGCTGATGGTTATGAGCTTACACTTGATGGAGTAGGTGGTATATCTGAAGGTTATCCGTTAGATAGTGCCAATTTTATGTTTTATTTACAAGACATAACCACGAAATTGGATGGTATTCCTGAGTTGTTTATAGGATGCAAGAATAATAACGATATAAAACTTTTAGCAGTATATACATTTAATCTAGAAACTCATATGGCACACTTAGTTTCTACCGTATCTGTGGAGCACAATTCTGAAATATATCTTTGCAAAAACAACCTTGTTTTAGAGGGAAACACATCTGGCGGTGAACTAATAATGGTTGTTAAAAATGGCAGTATACCGTTTGCTTCATTTCGTGAAGAACAAGATAAAGAAATTATAATTATACATAATCAAATAGAGTGGAAAAGCTTTTTAGAATGGCAAATAAAAAATCGAACCAGTTACCAATTTGTAACTGGTTCGATTTTTTCGGTGGTGCACCTGAGGAGATTTGAACTCCTAAGCCATTACTGGCACACGGACCTGAACCGTGCGCGTCTGCCAATTCCGCCACAGGTGCGAATATTAAATTTTTAAGTTGTCAGCATTTACACAAGCCGTTTTTTGCTTACTCCTTTAAAAAGGGTTCACGGACTTGAACCTGCATGAAATTGCTTTCATACGGACCTGAACCGTACGCGTCTGCCAATTCCGCCATACCTGCATATTAAATTATAATATATCTTATCAAACCGGCTACGGTGGAAGCAGCCGCTTTCGCGAGACTCCTTGTGGACACGGAATTTTTTAACCTACCGGTAAAAATTCCGACCACTGCGTTTTTCCGACCTTCACTTCATCTGCCCCCGGCAGCGTTCGGTCGGAAACTGCCAATTCCGCCATACCTGCATATTACATATTTCAAATTATGGGGATACCGTTTGTTTCATCCCGTATAAGATTATTCTATCACATCTTTTAAATTCAGTCAATCAAAATTTGAAAAAGGGTTAAATAATGTTTACAAAAAATGATTTATGTGGTAAGATTTATTTTGGAAAATATCGAAAAAGGGGATTTTAAAAATGGCGGGGAAAAGCAAGGAAGATTATTTATATGAATTTGCCTCAACCGGTCTTGGAAACAACTGCAGCTCGGTGGAGGATCTTGAAAGACGTTTCTATAACTGGATGGTAAGAAACGATTACAGACTTGTAAAATTCGGTAAGGATTACCATAACAATCAATTTGAAAAAAGTGTGGACTATACGGCAGGCGTTCTTGAAAAGGATCCGCATCTTGCCTCCTTGTTCGGTTTAAGCGGCGGCTTCTACCGTGCTCCCTCGGGGAATTCTTACGGAGGCTCTTACGGCGGTCAATGGACTCCCCGTGACAATTCGGGCGGTCAATGGACTCCTAATGGCAGAAGCTACGGAGGTACTCAGAGAGGAAGCGGAGCAGGCTATGGCCGCGGAGGCTCGGCTCGACAGAGAACTTCAGGAGGCCGTAAAAATACAGGTGTCCGTTCAGGCGGTGGCTACAGCGATTCAGAGGGATATTCCTTAAAGGGAATGTTCAACCATTATAAAAATCGGGCAAAGGGAAATACTCAGAGCGGGGGAATAAGTCCCATCGGGATGCTTCTTATCTTTGCCGTTGCAATTACTCTTATATATAAGATTTTGGGGCCTGCAGTTTATTCCTTTTTAACAAGCGGAGTACCCTTCAAGCTTATTTGTTTTGCAATCGGCGGATTTTTAAGCTATAAGATGCTTCGCTCCAAAAATATGGGCTGGCCTCTTCCTGTGAAGCTTCTGGTTCTTTTTGCAATATGGGTTACTTTACTTAACTATGATTTTTAAGGAGTGTTTATCATAAAAACTTTAATTGAGCTTTTTGATGACTGTCAGCTTGAAAATGTTATTGCCGGGCTTAAGCTTAATCCCGAAAAGATAATATATGTGGGGCTTAAGAGCGCAATGTCCCAAAGACGTCAGAAGGCAATCAGAAATTTTTATACCAAAAAGGGCATTGATGTGGAGGTTTTATTCGAGGATATAAAGGAAAATGACCTTCAGGATGCCATTGATAAGATAAATTCAATTTTAGATAACAATGATGACTGTTATTTCGACTTAACCGGCGGAAGCGCAACCTTTCATGCGGCGGTCGGTGCAGTATCGGCTTTGCGTCAGGTAAGGCTTTTCCGATTTGATGTTAAAAAGGGGAAATTTGTTAATATTGTAAACTGTGAAGAGCCTCTTAAGATTAACAGTATGTCTATGACCATCAATCAGGCGCTTATGCTTAACGGCACCGCAAGAGTATACACCACCCTGGATAAAAGGTGGAATATTACCGAACGGTTCAAAGGGGATGTTGACAGCATCTGGCAGGTTATCTGCGATAATTTTGAGGACTGGAACAGCCATACAAACGCCTTTAATTTCATTTTAAGCCATGCCGTAGAAAAGGAGCCTCTTTTTTACGAGTATACAGGGCTTACCGAGGATATTAAAATTTCCGACATTATTATGGAGGAGCTTTCTATATGCGGTCTTATTACCGATTATGTGAAGGGAACTGACAAAATATCCTTTAAAATAAAGGACTCAGGTATAAAGGATGTTCTTAACAAGGCGGGGAATACTCTTGAGCTTCTTTGCTACATATTATTAAGCGAGCTTAAGGAGGAGTGCCCCGGGCTTATTGATGATATTGCCGTGGGAGTCAATGTGGACTGGGACGGTGTGATTCACAGTGAATATGATACTGTGAAGGATACAAGGAATGAAATTGATGTTTTAGTTATGAGAAAGGGGCGCCCTGTTTTCATATCCTGTAAAAACGGGGGTATGGGCAAGGAAACTCTTTATGAGCTTTCAACTGCCGCAAAGCATTACGGCGGAAAATATGCCTCAATGGTGCTGGTTTCCACCAAAAAGCCCGAGGCAAAAAGTGCTTATGCATTTTTTAAGCAAAGAGCAGCGGATATGGGAATAAGACTTCTTGACGATATGCATATTTACACGAGAGTCGGTTTTAAGAACGAGCTTTATAAGGCTATAAAATAAAAGGAGTATTAAAAATGGCAAGAAATGTAAGAATTTCCACTGTTACCGTAAATCCGCTTCCCGAAGCGGATTATAATACCAAAAGACCTTATTACGATTCGGTTATTGAGAGCCTTGACAGGCTATTAAAGAAGGTTTTAAGAGATAAGCCTGACCTTATCGTTCTTCCTGAGCACAGCGGAAGGCAGACCTCCCTTGTTTCAAGAAAGACGGAATATATTGAAGGTGAAAGCTTAAGGATATTTGAATTCTATAAAAAGGTTGCAAAAGAGAATAACTGTTATATTGCCTTTTCAAGATACAAAAAGATGGCGGACGGTACCGCAAGAAACTGTGTAAGTATGGTTAACCGTCAGGGTGAGGTTATCGGTGAGTATCATAAAAATTATCCTACTCCCTATGAATCGGACAGCGGTATTTTAGCGGGAAAGGATGTTCCCGTATTTAAATGTGATTTCGGAACGGTTTGCCCCATTGTATGCTTTGATTTGAACTTTGAGGAAATAAGGAAGGAAATCAAGGAGAAAAATCCCGATCTTATTACCTTCCATTCAGCATTTCACGGAGGCTTTATGCAGGAGTTTTTTGCCTATGACACAAGAAGCTATCTTGTAAGCTCCCTTCTTTCCTATAAGCCGAGTAAAATACTTTCACCTTTAGGGGTAACTGTTGCCACAACAACAAACTATACTCCTTATGTTACCGCAAGGGTAAATCTTGACTATGCCGTATGTCATATTGACTATAACCGCGCTAAATTTGATGCGGCAAAGGAAAAATACGGCCACCTGCTTACTATTGAGGATCCGGGATATGTGGGTGCGGTGCTTCTTACCTATGAGGGGGAAGATAAGACTGTTATGGATATTGTAAAAGAATTTGATATAGAGCTTCTTGACGAATACATGGAAAGAAGCATAAAAAACCGAAAGGATAATATGGAAAAATAATTATGATACTTAAGAATGCTTCCGTAGTATGCGAAGATTTTAAATTAAGAAGAGTTGACCTTTTAATCGAAAACGGAAAGATTGCAAAAATAGGTGAAGCCTTAAATGGGAAAATGTGCCGATCTTGCAGTGCTTGATGAAGAATTTAATGTCGTTACGGCATTTGTTGACGGAAAGGAATATAAAAAATGATTCTTGGAATTGATATAGGCGGAACAAATGTAAAATTTGGTGTTTGCGATGAGTCTTACAATATTTTAAAAAGCTATTCAATAAAAACCCTTAAGGATAAAGGAGATATGGCTTTTTTAGAGAGTATATGTGAAAAAATAAACAAAATAAAAGAGGAATTTCCGATCGAAAGAATCGGAATAGGCTCTCCCGGTACTATTGATACCGTAAGAGGAATTGGAGTAATAGCTGCAAATCTTCCTTATTCAAATACACCTATTACCGAAACGGTAAAAAGACTGACCGGAATTTGCGCAAGTGTTGCAAACGATGCCAACTGTGCTATTGCAGGAGAGCTTTATGCCGGCTGCGGAAGGGAATTTAAAAATATCGCAATGATAACCCTGGGAACAGGGGTGGGCGGCGGTATTGTTATAGATAAAAAAATCTATAACGGAAGAAGCGGTCATGTTGCGGAATTCGGTCATTTCTCAATAAACTATGAGGGTATTCCCTGTCCCTGCGGACAAAAGGGCTGTCTGGAGCAGTATGCTTCGGTTACTGCTCTTATAAGGCAGACAAAAGAGGCGATCAGGGAAAATCCCGATTCACTTTTAGCAAAGCTGGGAAGTGAAAAGGTAAGCGGAAGAACTGCCTTTGATGCTATGAAGGTAGGCTGTCCTGCGGGTGAAAAGGTTGTTCGGGATTATATCGGATATCTGGCAGTAGGTATTACAGGAATTGAATTTTACCTTGAGCCTGATGTTATCGTTATTGGCGGTGCCATTTCCAATGAAGGAGACTATCTGATAAAACCTCTTAAGGAAGTGCTTACACGTCCGGTTAACGTAAGAGTAAGTGCTCTTGGAAACAATGCAGGAATTATAGGTGCTGCGGCAATTGCAAGAGAGTCTCTTGATACATAGTAGAACTTAATATAATGCGTTGGAATTTAAATAATTTCGACGCTTTTTTTATTATAAATACATTTATCTCCATAAATCTCTAAAAAGCATTTGACATAACACCCTGTAAGAGGTATAATTTATTATATATTGGTATGTTGTACCCAATAGAAAATATGTGAGGTTAAAAGAGGATTTTTATGAAAAAAGGGTTATTGTTTCTGGTAATTATAATGCTTATTTCCATGAGCATTCCGGTTTTTTGTACTGAAGCTGACAACAAGGCCGGCACGTCGGGGGCTGCTGTTAACGATAAGGTGGAGGAAAAAGCACCTGAGCTTATCAAACCTGTTGATAAGCTTGTGAGAAAAACCGTATACGTATATGAAAAGCTTCCGGAAAAGAACGGAACTGATTCCAAAAAGCAGATTGTTTATAAGTTTAAGCTCAATGATTATGTGATTATTGAGGAGGAGAAAAAGAATATTGTTCCCACCTTCAGGATTTTAAATGAGGATGAGCTTGGCGGCGGAATATGCGATATAGGCAGGAACGGAACTGATTATATACTTTACATAACTCCCGATTCTTACGGGGAGATGTCTGTTAAAATAAGAGCCGCCTTAAGTGAAGCGGATTTTACCGAGTTTGAGCTTCAGCTTAAGTTTCTTAAGCCGGGAGCTGAAACGCGAAAATACCTGTGGTTTCTGTTTTTTTCGCTGATGCTGCTTGTATTTATTTATTTCGGAATTGTAAAAAGGAAGTCGGCATCCTTTCATATTGTGGATACTGACGGTAACCCTATTAAGGGGCTTGCTTTTGAAACCGGTGGGAAAAAATATATCATTACCGGCTCTAAGGTTAAACTTAAAAACATAAGGAACGGAGAGGAAATTTATTGCCGATATTTTCCTGTTCCCAATGCAGTGCAGGATGCTGAGTATGCAATTATGGGAAAAGACGGTAAGAATCAAATATTTTACAGTGATCAATACTGATACCTGTTGAAGTTACGGAGGAAAATAAAATGGAAAATATGATTAATGAAATGAAGGGTTCACCGGTTGCTGATATAGTAGAAATAACTGAGGTCGAAGATAACCCTCAGACTGTGGAAAATATTGCTGAGGGCAGCTCGGCTGACAGCTCCCCGAAGGGGATTAACGGTGAAAGCAGTTCGCTTAAGGGTACAAAAAGAATAAAAAAAGCGGTTAAGTGCCCTTACTGTTTTAAATATATTACCGAACTGGAAAAGCACGAAAGCGTTATTTCAACCAAAAAGGGAGTAAAAACAGTTACCGAGCACAGATGCCCCAAATGTCACGGTGTTTTACCGGAAAGCTACGGTGAATATCCTGTTAAGATGCTTTCTGTTATAGGAACAACCTCTTCGGGAAAGACTGTGTATTTATCAAATCTTTTGAAATTTTCAAATGATAATATGCGTAATCCGCTTATGAATTACAGCTATTCCGTAAGACCCTACAATTCCGTTTTCGGAGGAGACCAGAACAGCAGTCTTCTTGAGAAGGTTACCGATGTCTGCAAGCTGGAGCTTAAGGATAATCAGTGGGTTGAGGACTGTGTAGAGCACGAGAAAAAAAGGCTCGAAGGTGTTATGGTAACCGAGGATATAAGAAAAGGGGATTATATCGTTATCAACTATCCCAGAGCCAATGACCCCGATGATGAAATCAAGCCGCTTATTATTGAGTTAAGCTATGAGTTTGCTGATGATATGGAATTTTCCGTTTGCCGTCATCTTGTTTTATATGATATAGCAGGTGAAAGCTTTAAAAGTCCTGACGATGTTAAAAACTGTAAGCACCTGTTTCACTCGGACGGTTTCCTTTGTCTTATTTCACCCGATGATATCAAGGGAATATGGCGGGGTGATCTTGAATTCAGAACTGTTACAACTACCGAAAAAACCGAAGACGGTGAATCCGTAAAATACCATTCTGTTTATGAGGATATGGGTACGGAATTTTTGGAAAGGCGTACAAATATGCTTGATGTGCTTTCTATCCTTAAGACTGTGTTCGAAGAAAAAAGCAAATCGGGTAAGGATGCGGCCACATTAAGAAAGCTGCCTCTTGCGATAGCCCTGACAAAAAGTGATATGTATTACGGCGCTACGCTAAAGGGAATTACCGAGGAAATGGATAAAACCTTTGGTGAGGACAGTAATCTCTTCAAAAGAGTACAGTACGAGGAAAATAACAATAACTATAAAAAGAGTGAGGAAAAGGGACTTTCAGCTGAAATAAAGGCACTGTTCCCTTATAACAGTAACCTTGACGGTTTCAAAAACTTCAGACAGTGTACAAAATGGTTTAATATATGCAGAATGTTTGCATTTTCTTCCTTCCCTGCAATTCAGAAGATTGAATTTAAAGGCAGGGAAAAGGTCAGAGTTTTAACAAAAGACGGTGCTGACGATACAGTAAGAGAGGTATTTGATTTAAAGGAAATATTTGAGGTAAAGGATATAACACTTGAGGACAGGGATTTTCTTCCTATCCGTGTTGAGGAGCCAATCGGATGGCTGTTTTATAAATGGGGCTGGATTGGTGCCGATAAAGAGAAGAAGGCTACCGATTTTCTTGCAACAAAGCTGCTCAAGATGAGGCTTGTAAGGGATGAAGGAAAAGAAATCAGCGGATGGAAAAAGCTGTCCTTATACTGGAAGATTTTAATAGGGAAAGAAAAATCCGCCGGAGCGAATATGGAGAGATAAAATGAATATCGGACAAAGAATATATACCCGTTTTGATAACGGTTACGACAGCAGTGATAACGGCTCCAAGCTTTCTTCGAAGTCGGTTGCTCTGTGGGAGAAAATAAGGCAGGGAATATCGGGGGCTGATTACGGCTATTCCCTGTATAATGAAAACGGCGTTTGTGTTTATTCGGTATACGACCGTGCTTCATTTGATGCTGCTACGGGGAAAAATATCGGTCAGCGTGAGACCACCATGTTTCATTCCTATATTCTGGAGGATGTAGACAGTAAATGGCTTGGTGATAACATTGACAGGATTTTTTCCATTACCGATTTTATGAAAAACTATACAAGCACCTATCCTGTGCTTGATAAAGCAGCCTTTGAAGGACTTAAGCCCTTTGAAGGTAACGGTGAAGCTGAAGCTTTGATTAATTACGAAGTGCTTTCAGCTCTTACTCTTAAGGCTATACTGGAAAATAAAACCCTTAAAATAAAGTGCTCGGGTGCATACGGATTAAAAAAGGACATTATTTTGCACCTGTACAAATGCCTTCCTGATTTTTTGAAAGGCTTATTAAGCTTTTCCACTTATAAAACCGGATATTACGTACCGGTATTATTTGTTAAAAATCTTGAATACAGTGACAGTTTGTATTATGACTGTGATGCGGATACATATTCGGTTGTTGATACCGAGGTTGCAATGAGGCTTAAGCATATAAGAGAGAACGAGCCTGTATATAAAAAGGAAATTGAGAAAACAGTCGGTAAGGGCTTTTGCACAAGAGATGCACTGTTAAAAGCTTTTGAAAAGCTTGATTTTCTTTCTGCTGAGAGTAAGCTTTCGGTTGACGATAAAATTAAAATATTAATAAGACTTATTGATAACGGGGGATATAAAGATCCGGACTATTGTGACCGCCTTATCAACTGGGGCGATGAAATAGATAGGGCAGGCAGACTCCCTGAGATTTATAACTCCGTAAACAGTCTTTACGGACGACTTGAGCAGATGTCTGCTGATGAGAGCCGTAAAATCATTAAGTTTTCCTCAGCTTATTTTTCCAAAATAGCCGATAACTGCAAAAGGAGCGGATACGACACACTTTCTGAATACCCGTTTTTATTTGAAAATGTTGCAAGGCATGCGTTTTCAAAGGACGGGGATGTGGGTTCCTTTGATAATGCAATCGGACTTTGCCGTGCAGTATTTGAAAAAAAATATAAGCAATTCTATTCTGACAGTATCCGTCTGATAATAACTGAATTGAAATCGGTAAATATCGGGGATAACGGTGTAAAAATCGGAATTTACAAATTGCTTGACTGTATTTTCAGGAATGCCCCGGAATACTCTCCCTTAGCTGAAAAAACCTTCAGTGCAGAAGCTCCGATGCCGGTAAAGGAATATTACAAAGACTTTCGGCTTTCAAATGCCGAAACTCCTCTTGAGATTATTGATGTTAAAAATGCCTTCCGCAGCCTGTTTTCAGATGACGGCATTGATTTTTATAAGGCTGCTGCAGAAAAGTATGCACAGCTTCAGTATGACGCCTTTTGTATGGGAGGGGAGCTGACTGCAATTGAGTGCAGAAATTCGGTTTTTGAATTTTTATCGGGAACCGGTATTTCATTTTACGAGCTTGATGCAGCCCATCCTGTTCTCAGGAGTGTATTTAGCGAATTGGGTGATCCGTTAAGCTGGGATGAAGACAGGTGGTCTTATATTTTTAATGATCAGAGCTTTTATAAAATCTATACTTCGAGTAATGCGATAGAACCGGGATATATAGATATTGTAAAGCTTGCCACTGATATCAGGAATAAAATTCCTCTTAAGGCATCAGATATTGATTATGTTAAGCTGTTGCTTCCCAATGATAAAAAGGGAAAAAAAGCTTCAAAAAATACATTTCCGGAGTTTTTTCTTAAATTTGCAGGTAAATACGGAGATTTCGGGGATCCCGATTTAAAATATCTTGTTATGTTTTTAAACGGAGACTTAAGAAAGACTGACTGCTTAAATGAAAATTTTGATGTACTTTGCGAGTATATCGAAGGTGCGATTGAGGGCGGTTATTCTCCTGTAATTTCCCATCCTGCTGTCTTCAAAGAATTTTTTGCCTATGTAAACAAAGGAAAAAATAAAGAATCCGACAAGGAAAAAATAAAAAAATATAAAGCAATTATTGAAAAGCTCTACAGTTACGGAGTGCAGACCGTATACGGGGCTTCCGATGGTATTGAAAAAATATCCCTGAAGAAAAAAATCAAAAGGGACATTGATGTGTATAAGCTGGAGAATATTATGACATCTGCTCTTAAGGGAAGAGTTGTTTCCTTTATGTTTATATTTGTCTTTATGCTTATTTCGGCTTTTGTACAGTTTATGAGTAAGGGACAGCTGGTATATTTTAAAAGATATATAGCAGGGTGTGCCGATACTGCAAGCTTTATGCTGGGACTGTTTACATTGGCTGCTGTTTATCTTAACGGTAAGGGCAGTGATGCAAAAAGAAAAATTGATGCAGGAATAAATCTGACGGTCTTTATTTTATTCTGGGTAATTTTCAGAATTATTCTGAGTTTTGTTTTGTAGGGGAAGCTATGTACGAATATAATTCAACACCTGCCGTGAACAGGGATGATAATCAGTATATAACCGATTGTACGGCTACTGCAGTTTATAAAATAATATTATGGCTCAAAGACCACATAAGCTTGTATAGCGGTACAGGGGAAAACAGCCGCAAAGCCATTCACAGGCTTTGTGGACTTTGTGATGCAATAAAATCCGTCTCCTTCGATGAGTGCTACTTTGCTCTTTGCGAATTTTACAATTTGTTTGAAAATAATTGTATTATGTGTTCAAGAGGGATATATAAGAGTGATGACTCTATAAGGACTGAGCTTATCGATTGCGGTTTTATTCTTGTCTGCGGTGCATATCACGGAGAAAAGATTTATGTTCCCGTTCCTTTTAAGTATCTTTCCGATAAGGATAAGGAAACCTATTATCAGCGGAGAAAAAGGGAATATCTTGAAAAATGCAAGACTGAATACAGTAAATACTGTGACAGAAAGTTAGGGGATACCCTTAAGAAAATAAACAATATCCCAACCAACCCTGCAGGGGCTGATAAAAAGGAAATGTTTTTTAAGCTTATATTACCCGGAGTGCTTTTAACCTTTTTAGCGCTGATTCCGTTTTTATTCCTGCTGTCTGATATAGATTCGCTGATATCGGAAAAAAATACGGTTTTATGGATTTTTAACGAAAGTGCTTCTTTCACAAACGCTTTGGGATATATTGGTGAAAGAGTTGTAAAGCTCAGTCATAACAGCTTTATCCACATATTCTTTTTTCTTATTCAGTTATTGATATTTGTGATGACTTTAGCAATTATTCCTTACCTGAAAGGAATTGTTGCAAGCTTTAATAACAAAGTGCTGGTTTCCGGAAGTAAATCGCGTCTTGTAAACTTTCTTGAAAAGGAAAAAAGCCTGAAGATCGGAATGATACCTTCAAGAATAAGTAAAGTGAGCTTTAAAGAAAATACAAAGGGTTATTTCCGTGTTATGAATTCGAAAAGCTTTAATCCCAAAAAGACAAAAAAACTCATAATCGGCAGTCTTGTGCTATGGCTTTTATTTGTACTGAACTCAGGAATGTTATTTGAATCTCCTTTCTTAAGTATTGAAAAGAGTATAAGAGATGTAGCCTCTACCTTTAAGCTGACCTGCAATGTTTTTTCTGCCGCAAGAGAAAATATAAATGTATTTGAAAAAAAGAATGAAAACGGTATAGTAAAGTATGTTATTCCGAAGGGCGAAGAGTATACCGTTATTGAAGGTCCCGAAAATAACGATGAGTTTGTAAAGGTTAAATTCAGTCATCCGCATGGTTACTCAGAGGGATGGATTAAGGCAGAAAATTATATTTTCTCAGCGCCTTATGAGAACAGGGAAAAATATATTCCCCTTACCGCAGAACAGACGGATGCCTCCTCTTATTCTTCGGATTTTCCGCCGGAGAGAGTAATTGACGGCAATCTTAAATCCTCCTGGAGACCCGATGCCGATAAAGAGCCCCTGTATCAGGCTGTTTATCTCAATCTGCCAAAGAGTGAGGAGCCCGCGGAAATAAAAATATTCGGGATTGCCCCCGGAAACTGCTACAGTAATAATGCGTTTAATTATTCCGGGCGGCCTGAGACAATGACGGTAACCTTTATAAATGAGGGAAAAAGAGAAAGCGTAACTGTCAGACTTGACGATGGCGGATATTTCCAGTATTTTTCTCTTAACCGTCCGGTAAAGGCAAGCAGAATAGAATTTCGTGTGGACAGTATTACAGAGGGGAACCGATACACCGGGAAGGTTTACTTAAGTGAGTTATCACTATACAGTTTAGCTGTCGGTGAACAATAATAAAGGGGTAAATAAAATATGAGTGAAGATAAAAACAAAATGGACGAAAAGCTTTCTCCAAAAGAGCGTGAGAAAAGAAAGGATGATTTCTTTAAGCTCTTAGTGGAAAATATGGAGAATGACGGGGAGGATGCTTCTTTTGAGGCTGAAGTTGCCTCTTCTGATATACAAAAAGAGGCTGTTTATGTTGATTCTCCCGATGCTTCAAAGGAAGAAAAATCGGCGACCGTTAATGAAGACGGGGGGGACGGTACTGACGCGAAAGACTGTCCCGAAAATCAGGATGAGGACCCTTCTGTGGAAGGGGAGGTTAAATGTGCTGACAGTATTTTTTGTGATGATACCTCTGATAAGATTACCGGGGCTGTATCAGATGGAAGCTGTGAAGATAAAAAAGGCACTATAATTGTAAAGGCATCAGATTGTAAGGAGGATAACGGTAATTATGAAGAAATATCCGTTTCCTGCCCTGAAAAAGAAGATGTTGTTATATCGGATGTTCCCGAAAATGATGAGGATGTAATTACGGTTGAAAATAAAACCGGGTTTTCGGTAAAAAAACCTTATGAATTTAACCGCATAAAGGTATGCGGAAAGTTTGAGGGGAATGACAGGCTGTTTATCAGGTCTCCCCTGTATGAAGTTTTCAACGCCGACTTATTTGATTACATAATAAACTATATATTCGGTTATCACGAGCACAGCGCAAGAAGAACCGTCGAGCTTATATCTGATGAGGAGGGTGGCTTCGGTCACGTATTTAAGCTGACTGTTCAGGATACGACTGATACTGTCGTGGTTGTAAAGCTTAACTTTGTGGATGATAAAAACACAAACTGGGTGGAAAAGGATGTTTACAAGGTTCTTCTGAATGCACAAAAAGAGCACTATTCCGCACATATTCCCGCTGATCCCAAGGGAATCCGCCCCTTTGAAATTCCTGTTCACAGATTTGACGAAAATAAAGAATGGGTAAGTGACGGTAAAATACGCTGTCTTCCTATGAAGTTCTATAAAAAAGCAATGCTTGATATTACGGAGGATGACGGTTCTGAAGCTTTAAGAATTATTGATTCGATACTGAACGATCTGGTATTTTTCCACGAGAGTAAGTTTATTCACAGAGATATAAAGCCCGGTAATATAGTCGGGGAAAAGTATGTTATTATTGACTGGGGAACTGCAATTGCTATGGATTCTTCCTGTGATCATGTAGGAGGTACGGGTTATTATATATGTCCTGACCGATATACTAAGAAGGACGGAAGGTATATCTATGAAAGTATGGTTCAGACGGATTTGTATTCAGTGGGTATTCTTCTTTTAAGATTACTTATCGGTGACGGCATTGACGGTGCGGACGGAGTTTTTACTATCTTAAGAACAGATTGCGGTGCTATGGCATATCAGCTTGATATTGAAAAGGCGAGGGAGAAAATTTCTCATATCAGATACGGAGAAAGCATAATAAAAATTGTTGAAAAAGCTTGTATATGGAAGGATAACGGCAGGGGGGTAAAGGCGTGTGCCTATAAGGATGCAAGAGAAATGCTTGCTGACGTGAAGACTGCCGTGAAGGGTAAAAATGCAAAAAGCACCCCACAGTCTTCCGTTAAAAAGAGTACTCCCACACCTGTAGCCTTTTCCTTTATGACAGCTGTTATTTTACTGTTATCAGCAGGCTTATGGTATATATTCGGCTCAGATTTTCAGAAGAATTTTGATCTTATGAAGAATCTAAATGTAATTGTTCTTTTGGCTGCCTTCTGGGGCTTCGGCTTTGTGTACCCTAAAATAATGGAAACGCTGTTTGATATGCCGCGTCTTGATACGGACAGAATGACTCATACCGAATGGATAAGATGCTCTGTGGCTTCGGTTGTAATATGCTCTCTTATCGTAGGATTAATGTCATTACGTTATGATATTTTTGATATTCCTCTTTTCTTTTATACTGCATTGGCGGTTGGGGTTATGATGTTTCTGTTAGCCTTTAACCTGTATGTAAAGGGGAACAAAGTGGGCGTTCCTTTTGTAATGATATGGGGATTTTTATTTGCTACCGGTATAGCATTTGCCTGTGCATATCTTACCGTTGGAGGACCCCAGGCTTCTTTAACTGCAATATTTAACAGCATGCTTAACTGGGAAATAATTGTAATCCTGTTGCTTGTTGCAGTTGTTGATCTGCTGGCAGTTATGTTCCTTGTAAAGCCATTGTTTATTGCCGGATTATTCTTTGGAAAAGGTGGGTGGGAAAATGAAAATAAGAATTAAAAAGGTGAAGTACCCGGGGACAAATACATTTATACAAAATCCCGAAAAAAGCCCGGTTGATAATTTTTTTGATTTTTTCAACAGCACCGATACCCAGGCGGCCATTGCCGATTTACTGAATCCCGTGCCCGAACAAAATCCTGAATTAAAGGGCAAGGAAAAAAGCTTTTCTATAAGACCTGATGCTATAGGCTTTTCCCGTTATGAAGGGTCCGACAATATTGCCGAGCTTTTTATTCTCGGATATAAAGGCTTTGTTCCGGTTGCCGTATACGGACCTGCGGATTTTTCTTCTGCTGCGGTTGAAAATGATATGGCAAGCTTAAGCCTTGCCTGCGAAGGAAAAGACTCTGTCCTTCCCGATGCTCTTACCGATGGTATTGAATTGATCTGCCGTGCTCAGTTTGAAAAGGATAAACCAACCGAGCCCGGTATTCCGGAAAAAACAGGCAGATTGTTTAAGAAAATAAAAAATATTTTTAATAAAAAAGCTTGTAAGCTTAAGCTTAACTATAATCCCTTTATTCTTATGGATGAGAAGAATACAGGCTTTCTTCTCGTGCCTTATAAGCTTGATATGACCCTGTTCGGGCGTCATGTAAGTGATTATAAGATTATAAAGTCGGTTAAATGCCTGGTTGGTGATAAGGAGTTTACAGAAAAAGCTCCTCTTGATGAAGGAGTTATCAACGGCGTGGGTGCAACAATAGAGGGGAAAGGCACCAAGAAGGCCGTTATAAAGGATTTCAATTATTCCCTTATCGGCGAAAATTATATTAAAGATATATACAATTTCAGTCTTCTTATGACCTGTCTTGGTATGTACGATGAAATTGACAATAAGCCTCAGTTTTTTGATAATCCGGAATATTTTGATACTAACAAGCATACTTTGCTTCCAACCGTTCTGGATTATATGAATAATTCACCTTCTATAAGGATTGTTGTTTCCAAGGCAGTATGCAGTGGGGCAGTATTTGCCTATGACTGTGGATGCAGGGAAAAAGCAGTAAGGGAATTTATCAGAGATATTACAGGTGAAAGACAGATAGAAGATAAAAATGTAAGCTTCTGGACTGAAATGTTCAATCCCTATCTCAGAATAACTGTAGGAAGCAACGGGGCATCCGATATTGAAATCCCTATGAGTGAGTTTCTTTCAAACGAAGACGGATATCTTTTAGGCTCAAATCAGGATAAAGAGGAAAACGGTAATCCGTTAATTTTTATTCCCGGTACGCAGAGGGTTCACGGTGTACTTTTCTATGATGAAAGTGTAGATACACTTATTTACAGAAGGACTACCGTTGCCCTTCGAAACGGATGTGAGGAAAAAACCACCCGGGATGATTATGAAATATACGACGGAGCAATAGTTTATATTGGTGATACTCCGGTTAAATTCAGTTATTTTGCAAAAAAGGAGTGATAGTATGAATGAATTACAAAATCTTTTAACCTCTGCAAAGGATGCTGACAAGCTTATAAGTGTAGGTGCAGACAGCCTTGAGCAGCTGTGGAACGGAATTCTTGTTATACTTATATGGTTTGCTGTTATATTTTTGCTGACATATACTGTGCTCTTTTGCGGTAAAAAATCAAAAAGGGATAAAAAGGGAAGATAACTGCGGTATCGTCAGAGAGCTATTTGAGGTATAAAAGGAGATATACTATGGAAAATATGGGACTTGCATTGATTATATTTATTTTGTTTTTCTTTGCTTTGTACTGGTATTTATTTATAAATATTATCGGAAAAAAGATAGATAAGCGTAACGGAGTTCAGAAAAAGAGGAAAAATGGGTGAAGGTCTTCTCTCATAATCTATTGTTTAAGAGGTGATTTTTTTGGGGGGTTCTGAAAATTTGATAAAAAAGACACATAATAAGATAATGGACAGGTTAAAGGAAATGTCCCTTATCAATGCTTTAATTGCTCTGATAATTTTTGTGGCGGTTGCATTTCTTATGAATTTTTATGTTTCAGCCGAACACAGAATATTTGCATATATGCAGATGTTTTTATTCTTTATTCCTACCTGTATACTGGTAATTTATGCTGAAAAGCAGGGCGCAAACAGACTTATGGTTGCTGTAATTTCCACTCTTGTTGCTGTGGGAATTCTTGTGCAGTATGTTATTATCCCCATCAATCAGGATATTAAAAACAGCACGGTTGATGCCTGGGCTGTAAAGCAGGTAATAATTGCCTTTTTATCCATAGGCTTTATATTTGTTTATATGTGGGCAAGACACTTAATTTTAAAAAAAGCAAAAAAAAGCGCACTCTGGATAATAATGCTTGCATCCCTGGTGCTGACTGCGATTTGTTGTGTTCTTCCCGAAATAAACGGTGCAAGAAACTGGGTATACATAATGGGCTTTTCCCTTCAGATAACCGAATTTATTAAATTATTCGGTGTCGTGTTTATGGGTGAGCTTATTTTATCGGAATACTCAGACTGGACCAAATTTGTGATTATGACTGTTTATATCGTTGTAACCGCCCTTGCTTTATTTGTAAGAATAAATGAAATGGGTACAATGATAATACTTGGCCTTGTTTATCTTGCTCTTACCTTTAATTATTTGAGAGCTAAATGGCTCCGTCCCTTTGTGTCACTGGTGTGTATCGTCCTTGTGGGAGTCTTTGCCTGCGGCTATATCTATATGGACAGTATTGCCTGTCAATGGGACTGCATCAATGAATGCAAGGTAATTGCAATGGATGAAAAAGGAAATTATATCAAGGATGAAAATGGCGATTATAAATACACCGATGAAATTCTTAAGGTTTCCGGGATAAGATGTCCCCGTTGTGCAGAGCGGGGAGTGGAAACAAGGTCTTATTATAAAACTCCCACCTTTTCCTGCCCGAAATGCTTCTATCTTAAATTCGATTATAAGGATGTAACTCCCGATATGGCTTGCCCTGTATGCTCTGACCACTTGCTTTTAGGGTCGAAGTATGGAAGTAAATTTTCAAAGATTTATCAGAGATTTGCCTTGGTTTTCAGCTATGATAAATGTAAGGAAATGGATTTTGCCGACCAGATAAGAGACGGTCTTGATGCGGCAAAGAGGGGCGGCTTTACGGGTGCTTCAGAGGATGGGCTTACTTATATAATAAATGCTAATAATGACAGTGTTGTTGCCGCTGTTGCCAACCGAATGGGTCTTATATGGGTGCTTGGCATTCTTCTTTGCTACTATATACTGTTCTTAAGCGTAAAGCACTTAAGGAGTCCGGTTAAGGTTTCGGTTATACTTGCTTTTTGTCTGCAGGCTCTTGTTACCTACCTTTGCAATTATAATCTTTTCGCCCTTACGGGAATAGGTGTACCCTTTATTTCTTCGGGCGGTTCAATCTATATGGTCAGCCTGACCTTTGCACATATTCTTTTCACAAGGGATGAAAGATATATAAAGGGTGCAATAAGCTCAAATAACGCTGACAAAGAGAAGGGAGGGGCTCATATATGATTAAAAACTCCAGAATACACAACAAGGGTATGATTTTATGGGGAATACTGTTAATTCTTGTATTTGCTGTAGGCTGCTTTCTGAAGAGCGGTTATATATTCTGTAAATATGAGGACAGCGCTGAATTTGCTCAGAATGAAGCACGCAGACAGGGCGTAATTGAAGGAGATATTATTGACAGAAACGGTAATATAATAATGAAGCCCACCGCTCCCGTAAAAGAAAAAAATGAGCCCACAGTTGTTCATCCTGCATATTCTCACCTTCTTGGCTTTAACAGTACAGGGCACGGACGCTCGGCATTACGAAAGCTTTGTTATGAGGATTTGTATTCCGATCTTGAAACCGGAAAGGGTGCTACAATCCAGCTTACAATTGATGATAATCTTCAGTCAAAGGCTTTTGATTATATAAAAAACGGTGTTGACGGCTCTCCCATAAGAGGTTCAATCGTAGTTCTTGATGCTAAAACGGGTGATATCCTTACAATGACATCAAGAAATTATATGGACTTTGAACCGGAGACTATTGACGAAAATTATAAAAAATATGTTACCATAAATGAATTCTTTTTAAATTATCCTACCGATGTTCCCGAGGCTCCCGGCTCGGTTTATAAGCTGGTAACGGCATGCGCCGCCATAGAAAAGGGCTATGAGAACTATATTTACAATGATGTCAACTATAATGGAAAATATTTAATTGACGGAAAAGAAGAGTTAACCATCTATAATCACAAGGCGGTAAGAGAAAATGTTTTTGGTGATATCAATATGCAGCTGGCTCTTGATTCATCACTGAATACATACTTTGCTTCTCTTGGGGTTGAAAAGCTTGGTGAAGGTGTGGTAAGAGAATATGCAAAAAAATTCCTGATATCCACTTCAAGACCGAAAAACGGCGGCTATGAAAGACTTGACTTAGGCTTTGCAAAGCTTCCTTCCTATATTGGCTTTAATTACGGAAAATTCAATCTTGCAAGTCTTTGCTACGGTCAGGGTGAGCTGGCTGTTACTCCCCTTCATATTGCAATGATAGGTCAGACAATAGCCAATGACGGAAATATGAAAATGCCATCACTTATAGATAAGGTTATATACCCTGACGGAAGTGAACAGCTTAGTCAGAGGCTTACCGATCCCCCCGCACCGATAAAGGCGGAAACTGCACAAAAACTTAAAAATTATCTGGTGAATACATCAATGGGAATTTTCAGAAAAGACCTTGGTCTTACCGATAAAGAGGGAAATGCGGTAAGAGTTTATTCCAAAACAGGTACTGCCGAGCTTGGACGTAATGACGATATCTGCCACGCTTACTTAATGTGTATGACCGACGATTATGTGGTTCTTATTTCCTCCAACAGAACGTATGCCTCGGGAAGCTCTCACAGGGATATTGCGGAAGGACTACTGAGAACACTTTATTCTGAATAAAACAAGGGAATGTAAAAAAACTCCAGACCACCAAAAACAAGATGTATCAACGATTTTGATAGAGAAACTTATCAAATAAACCATTAAAAAGGTAAAGATTTTAAAAA
The DNA here is from genome assembly GCA_015068665.1 of Oscillospiraceae bacterium. Taxonomy (GTDB): domain Bacteria; phylum Bacillota; class Clostridia; order UMGS1840; family HGM11507; genus SIG450. The sequence continues at coordinate 28,708 of SVKB01000001.1, forward strand.
AATCTTTAAAATTTAAGTTTTTGGTTATGAATAAACTTAGCCGCTCGACGTATCTAATACGCCTTCGGGTGACCCAAAATCAAAGATTTTGGCTAAGTTTATCCATTCTGAAGATTTTTTCCTATCCCCTCTGAATTGTTTTAGGGGCTGTAATTAAATTTACAGCCCCTGCTTTTATTTTCTGAAGTATTCTTCTATTTGTTCTTTTGTTGCAATAAATGAGCCTGAGGACATATTTCCTCTTCCGCCTCCCCGTCCCGAAAGGACTTCATTGGCTGATTTTGTAATATCGGCTACATCCTTATCCTTTGATATAATAACATATTTATACCCCTCCTTGTCATTCCCCGAAAGGCATACTCCGAAGGAGGCTGTTTTATCCTTTAAGTCGTTTGCTATAAGTCTTAAGTTGGGGATATCCGCATCCTCAACAAAAAGGCAAATGGCAGATTCACTGTAATTAAGAGACTCCACCGTAATTTTTGCAAGCTGCTTGGTTTTATCGGAAAGCTTTATAAGAAGTTGACTGTTAGCTTCCGAAAGTCTCTTAACTCCCTCAAAGGTTTCCTCGGGCTTAACCGAAAGGTGAGAAGATATAAGTGAATTGCTTTTATGCTTTTTAAAATAATCAAAATATGCATCCTTACCCGATGCAATGGTAAGTCTTACGCCACCCTTATATTTCATAAAGGAGAGAATTTTTATAATTCCTATTTCGCCTGTGAATTTCACATGGGGGGCACAGCAGGCACAAAAGTCCAGATCTCCGATTTTTACTATTCTTACCGCTTCCTTTATCTCACTTTTGGAGCGGTAATCAAGTGTCTTTAATTCTTCTTTGTCGGGATAGTATGCGGTAACAGGCATATTTTTATAAATTGCCTCATTGGCAAGAAGCTCAATTTTATCAATATCCTCCGGGGTAAGAGGTCCGCTTAAGTCCATGGTAACATTATCCTCGCCAAGATGAAAGCCCACATTGGTAAGTCCGTATAATTTATGGGCAAGTCCGCTTATAATATGTTCACCGCTGTGATTTTGCATATTTCTCATACGAAAGGAAAAATCAATTTCTCCCGATACCGTTTTTCCCGCCTCAAGGGGAGCTTCGGTATAGTGATATATTATTCCCTCCGACAACTTCACATAGGTAACCTTAACACCGTCTATGGTACCCTTGTCGGCACACTGCCCGCCCTCTTCAGGGAAAAAGGCAGTTTGGTCAAGAACGGTTACATATCCGTTTTCATTTTTCTCACAGCTTATAACCTTAGCATCAAATCGGGTTAAATAGCTGTCATTATCATATAATTTAACAGTCATTTTTTTCACCTCAACAAAATTATTATATAAAAAAATAAAGATAAAGTCAATTATTTTGAATATTCATAATAAAACAGTGCATAATAAAAAATAAAAAGGAGTTTTTAATGTGATTGACAAAGTAGCCTTGATTCTGGTAATAGTGGGAGCTCTTAACTGGGGCACCATAGGTCTTTTCGGACTGGATCTTGTAGCCCTTATTTTCGGAGGGCAGATGGCACTGGTATCCCGTATAATCTACACTTTAGTAGGTATTGCGGGGTTATGGACAATATCCCTTCTTTTCAGAGACAGAAACTGAAAAATGGCAGGTGATAAGATTCACCTGCCATTTTTATTTTAAATTTACTTATTGAAGTAGTTATTAAGAAGGAGATTAAGTATAACATCCCTGTCAACCGTGCTTATAAGAACTCTTGCATTCTTGTTATTGGTAATATAGGTGGGTTCACCGGTAACAAGATACCAGGTAAGCTGCAGGATAGGATCGTAATTTTTCTCTACCATCGCATTGTAAACATATTTAAGTATTTCATCGGGGGATTTAGGCGCAACTGTATCGTTTGCCCCTACTATAATCGTATTATTTGCAGGGATATACATTGTATTTTGTGTATCAGCATTATTTTTCTTGTCCATACCAATCACTCCTTTTTATACATAATATACTAAACTTGCCTCTTTGTAAACCCTTTTAATAAAAATGAAATATAAATTTAATATTTTATTGACGAATTTTACTTTAAAGAGTATAATTAATGTATCAAAATAACAGGAGGTAATCTCATGAAAAAAATTATTTCACTTATTTTAACACTTGCATTATGCCTGTCACTTGTTTCATTTGTAGGTGTATATGCAGAAGAAACTTTACTTAACAGTGAGTCCTTTGAAAACGGACTGGGCACATGGAAGCTGTGGAACCCTTCCAGTGAAAGCTGCGTAAGCTTCGTTGACGGTGGAACAGACGGTAAAAAGGCACTTAAATTAACAGACCCCGATGATCAGACCGGTCCCGGTGTTCAGACACAGGTTTTTGATGTTACTCCCGGTGCTGAATACAAGGCAGTTATCGATTATAAGCTTGTATCAGGAAGCTTATACGGTATTACCTTAAGATTTGTTGATTCCAAGGGTAAAGGCGTTCAGGATAAAAGAGAAAAGCTTAAAGGCGGCAATACCTGGAATACTCTTACATTAACCGATACTGCACCTGCCAATGCAACCGGTGTTATCATTCTTTTAGCAGGTAACAAGGCAAATGTTTGTGAAATTCATATTGACAATGCAAAGCTTTATACAAACGGAGCTGCCACATCTGCACCTGTAACTCCTGCAGAGCCTTCTCAGCCTGTGGCTTCCGGTGATGCATTATTTGCAGATTCCTTTGAGAACGGCATGGATAAATGGGCAGCTTTCTCCAAAAACGGAATTGAAAAGCTGAATATCGTATCAACAGAGGCTACAGAAGGAAAAATGTCTCTTCACTGTGTAGACGATATGACCGATGGTGCACCTGCTATTATTCTTGCAAAGTATATCCCCGTTACTCCCGGTACACTTTATACAGCAACTTCAGACTATAAGCTTGTTTCCGGTAATTCCTTTAAGGTTATTTTAAGATTTTTTGATGCTGACAAGAAAAAGCTCTCCGATGTAACCGGTATCGGTAAATCCAATGACTGGGAAAAACTAACCCTTTCGCTTGAAGCTCCGGAGAATGCTGTAAACTGTGCGATCTTAGTTGCGGGCTTTTCAAAGAATCTTGGTGAAGCTTATGTTGATAACATTGTCTTAAAGGGTGCAGCAGCTTCTGCTCCTGTAACAGGTGAGTCAAAGCTTGATAAGATAAATAAATCCTCAATCGTTTTATTTGTAGGCTCTGCAAATGCTCTTGTTAACGGACAGAAAACTTTGATTGACAAGACAAACGATAAGGTTATCGCAACAATTGTTGATTCAAGAACACTTGTTCCCGTAAGATTTATCGCTGAAAACTTCGGTGCAGAGGTTGGCTGGGACGATGCTACAAGAACAGTTACTCTTACCTTAAAGGATAAGGTTGTTAAAATAGTTCTTGATAAGGCTGAGATTGATATAAACGGTTCTGTTACCGCAATCGATGTTCCCGCTCAGAGTATTGAAGGAAGAACAATGCTTCCTCTTCGTGCATTTGTTGAAAATGTAATGGGCAAGAAAATCTTCTGGGATGCAAGAGGTCTTATTGTTATCACCGATACCGATATGCTTGATGCAGCTCAGGATAAGGACACTATTGACACAATCATAAACAATATAAAATAGTAAGTTAACTAAGGGATGTAAGTAAATTGCAGGATTTATTTACATCCTTTTTTATAAAAATAAAAAAAGCAATATAGTCATAAAAAAACAGCATAATTTTACATTTACTTTTAAGGGAAAATATGTTAAAACTAAAGTAACAAAAAGAAAGGGGAATTACCATGTATAAATTTCCAATAGGCGTAATGCTTGAATCCTTTAAGCTTCCTTACAGAGAAGCTATTGAAACTGCGGCGAAAATCGGTGCAAAAGGTCTTCAGATCCACGCCAGAAAAGGAGAGTTTACTCCCGATAACATTACCGCTGAATTAAAAGCAGAGCTAAAAACACTTCTTGATGACAATAATCTTGTTATATCTGCAATGTGCGGTGATCTTGGGAAGGGCTTCGGAAATCCTGAGCTTAATCCTGAATTAATTGAAAAATCAAAAAGAATTATTGATCTTGCCAAGGAGCTTGGTACCAATATTGTTACAACACATATAGGTGTTGTTCCTTCAAGCCCCGAGCATGACAGATATAAAATTATGCAGGAAGCTTGCTTTGAGCTTGCAAAGTATGCTGACAGCATGGATGCAAAATTTGCTGTTGAAACAGGTCCTGAATGTTCAACAACCTTAAAGGCTTTTCTTGACAGCTTAGGCTCAAAGGGTGTATCGGTTAACTTAGACCCTGCAAACCTTGCAATGGTTGTTGGCGAAAATCCTGTTGAAGCGGTTTATAATCTGAAGGACTACATTGTTCATACCCACGCAAAGGACGGTATCAAGCTTCTTGACCGCGATCCTGAAATTATCTATGGAGTAAGTGAGTCGAAAATGCTTCTTGACCCTGCATTTAAAGAGGTTCCTTTAGGTCAGGGAAGTGTACCCTTTAAGGAATATCTTGATGCTTTGACCGACATCGGCTTTAAGGGCTTTTTAACAATAGAAAGAGAAGTAGGGGAAACTCCTAAAGACGATATCATTCTTGCAGCTGACTTTTTAAGAGGTGTTATGAATAATGGCTGATATTAAATACTGTGTAAGCACCTATTCCTTTAATAAGCTTATTAAAAAAGGTGAAATGACACAGTTTGATACCATCAGAAAAGCTAAAGAGATGGGATTTGACGGAATCGAATTTGTTGAGCTTAACGCTCGTGATGGGGAGGATATAAAGGCCTATGCCCAAAGACTGAAAGAAGAGGCAGACAAAGTGGGTATTGAAATTGCCAACTTTTGTATGGGGGCTGACTTTATAAACGGAAGAAATGTTCCAAAGTCAGAAGAGCTTGACCGTGTTAAGGGTATTATTGACGCCGCTGCTCTTTTAGGAGTAAAAACCATGCGCCATGATGTAATCGGTAAATTGGGTGAATATCTTACCTTTGATACAGCTTTGCCTGAGCTTTCCGAAAAGGTAAGGGAAATCTCAAAGTATGCTGAAGAAAAAGGCATTATGACAATGGTTGAAAATCACGGATATCTTTGTCAGGATGCATTAAGGGTTGAAAAGCTCTTAAGTAAAGTTAACTATAAAAACTTCGGTTTGCTTCTTGATATGGGAAACTTCCTTTGTGCAGGGGAAGATCCTGCTCTTTGCGCATCTTTGATTGCTCCTTATGCGAAAATGGTTCACGCAAAGGATTTTCACATAAAGAGCGGAGAAGGCTTTGATCCCGGTGAGCGCTTTATAAAAACGAGAGACGGTTCATTTATAAAAGGGGCTGTTTTCGGTCAGGGGAATGTTCCGGTTGTTCAGATTTTAAGAGCTCTTAAGAAGGCTGAATATAAGGGATGGATTTCGTTAGAGTATGAAGGCTGGGATGATGTTTTTGACGGTATAAGAATTGGATTTTCCAATTTAAAAAAATATGTGGAGGCGATTTTCTGTGAGTAAATTAAGAGTTGGTGTGATAGGTGTCGGATCTATCTCCAATGTACATATAAATGCTTACATAAAAAATCCTGAGGTTGAGCTTTGTGCGTTTTGTGATATAAACGAAAAACAGCTTCAGAAAAGAGGCGAGGAGTATAATATAAAAAATCTTTATACCTCCCTGGATGAAATGCTTGAAAAGGAAAACCTTGACGCGGTAAGCGTGTGCACCTGGAACTCCCAGCACGCACCCTGTACCATAAAGGCGCTTGATGCAGGAGTTCATGTTCTTTGTGAAAAGCCGATGGCAATGAACACAAAGGAAGCAGAGGAAATGGTTGAAGCGGCAAAGAGAAACAATAAGCTTCTTATGATAGGCTTTGTAAGACGTCACGGTAATGATACTACCATTTTAAAAACCTTTATAGATAACGGCGACTTCGGTGAAATCTATTATGCAAAGGCGAACTATTTAAGAAGAAACGGAAATCCCGGCGGCTGGTTCGGAGATAAATCCCGTTCAGGCGGCGGCCCGTTAATCGACCTTGGCGTTCACGTTATTGACCATGTAAGATATGCCTGCGGTAATCCCAAGCCGGTATCCGTTTACGGAGCAACCTTCCATAAGCTTGGAAACCGACCTCATATTATTGCGAAAAAATCCTACCGCTCCTTAACTGAGGGTGATGTTATATGCGATGTTGAGGATCTGGCAGCCGCTATGATAAGATTCGATAACGGTCTTGTTTTGTCGGTTGAAGCAAGCTTTTCATTAAATATCAAAGAGCCTGTAGGTAAGATTGAGCTTTTCGGTACAAAGGCGGGAGCTTGTATATCTCCCGAGCTTGAGATATTTACCGAGCAGAATAATTATCTTACAAATATCAGCTTTGACAGCCCGACAGCCTTAAGCTTTGACGGACTTTTCGATAACGAAATCAATCACTTTGTTGACTGTATCGTAAACGGCAGCAAATGTATCGCGCCCGCGGAGGACGGTGTGGTTATTATGAAAATTCTTGATGCTATTTATAAATCGGCTGAAGAAGGAAAAGAAGTAACTATAGACTAATTTAAAAAAGAGCGTAGAGGCACCCTCCGTAAGGAAGGTGCCTCAGTTATATGCTGATATACATAGTGGTATTGTCCTTCGGACAGTTTTAATGTTAAATATAATGTAACTTACCCCGTAAGGTTTCAATATCACTTACTATTCTTATCTTTTTTACAGGTTAATTTGATAAGTTTCTCTATCAAAATCGTTGATACATCTTGTTTTTGGTGGTCTGGAGTTTTTTTACATTCCCAACTCTTTGTTTTCCAGTTTTTTTACAGCCTTTACGGTTAAGATAATAACTCCTATGGTAACGAGAATCCAGCTTATGGGATAAACAATAAGTATAGCCCAGTATGTTTTTATCTTTATAAAAACTGTTTTCAGCCAGAGAATTCTGAATACACATATTCCAAGCACCGAAACAACAGTTGGTGAAACTGTGTGACCGAAGCCTCTCAGGGCAGAGGCAATATTATCCATAAGAAGCCCTGTGGGGAAGGAAAGATACATTGCTATAAGACGGAATTTCGCAATGTCGGCTAAAGCGGGGTCGGTTGTGAAGATGCCTATAAGGGGATCGATAAATATGTACATAACAAGATTGAAAAGACTGCTTAATATAAGGCCTGTAATCAAGGTTTCCCTGATGGCTTTTTTACATCTTTCAATATTTTTTGCACCGTAATTCTGACTTACAAAGGATACCATTGCCTGACTGAAGCCTCCGTTTAAAGCCCAGCTGTAGGTTTCAATGGCAGCACCTGCTGCGTTTCCTGCAACCATTGCGGCGCCTAAGGAGTTAACCGAGGACTGCACCACTATGTTTGATATGGGGAAAAGACAGCTCTGAATACCCATGGGGAGGCCCATTTTAATAATCTTAAAGGCTATGAATTTATCAAATTTAAGGTCGGGAAGGGAAAGCTTAAGAGGTCCCTTTGTCTTATAAAGAACGATAAGCACCAGAATACAGCTTACAAGGTTGGATATGGAGGTTGCAATGGCAACCCCTGCCACACTCATATCAAAGCCCAGTACGAAAATAAGATTAAGAATTGCGTTTACAATACCTCCGGCAACAAGGCAGTAGAAGGGCCTTGTTGTTTCGCCCTTGCTTCTTAAAATTGACGCCGTAAAATTATAAATCATAAGGAATGGCATTCCTAAAAAGTAAATACGAAGATACTGGGTGGAAAGGTCAATAATCTCAGGCGGTGTATCCATCATTATAAGAAGCTTCGGGGATAAATAAACCCCAAGCACCATAACTAAAATACCGCTTATTACCGATATGTAAAGGCTGGTATGAGCCGCCTTTTTTGCCATCTTCTCTTTTCCTGCACCGAGAAGCTGGGCAATGACAACATTAGCTCCGGAGGAAAGACCGGTAAAAAGGCTTACAATAAGATTTACCAGCGAGGTGTTGCTTCCCACGGCGGCAAGCTCGTTCTGCCCCTCGCACATACCGATAACCGCCATGTCAATGGAGTGGAATAGCTGCTGAACAATTGTTGCCAGTGCTATAGGCATGGCAAATCTTATTATGTTTGCAACCATTGGTCCATGAAGCATATCAATTTCTCTTCTTGCCATTTTAATTCTCCGCTCCTTTTATTTCCCTTCTGAATACAAAAACCGTACAAACTGAAATTATTACAAACATCATTATCCAGGTCAGAGGATAGGTAATAAGTATTGTTTTGTATGAGGGATATAACTTAAATACCGTATTCATCCAGATAACCCTGAATCCGCAGATACAGATTATTGAGGTTGCTGTTGAAAATATCGGATATCCCATAGCTCTTATAGTGTTGGTTATAACCCCCTGCATATTTGCAAAGCAGTAGAACATAAACATAAATTTCATACGCTCAACTCCTACCGCAATAACCTTAGGATCGGTTGTGAAAAAACCGAACAGGATGTCCTTTGCAAGGAAAATAATAAGATTTATGGTATTTATGAAAACAATACCGTAAAACATTGATATCAAAACCGATTTTATACATCTTTTATAATTTTTTGCGCCCTTGTTCTGGCTTACGAAATTAAGAGCCGCCTGACAAAAGCCGTCAGAAAAGTTCATTCCGTAGGCTTCCAGGGAAATAGCCGCCGCATTACCTGCAACGGTTATTGCCCCAAGGGAATTTATCCCTGACTGCAAAAACATATTTGAAAAGGGGTAAAGAGCAGAATGAATGCTTAAGGGAATTCCCTGCCAGAGTATTTTTTTAAATAAATCTGTATGTACCTTTATTTTATTTTTATCAAGATGAAATTCCTTTTTCGGATTGAAAAGATATCTTAACACTAAAAAACAGCTTAACGCATTTGAAATGGAGGTTGCTACGGCAACTCCCGCCACTCCCATATTGAATACCGTAACAAAAATAAGGTTCAGGCAGATATTTAAAACTCCGCCTGTGGTAAGGCATAAAAAGGGAATTGTGGTTTCACCGCGGCTTCTTAATATTGCTGCCGAGAAGTTATATATCATAAGGAAGGGTATCCCTGCAAAATAAATACGAAGATATAAGGTTGCAAGGTCGATTACCTCAGGCGGCGAGGAAATAAGCTCAAGAAGCTTTCTTGAAAAAACACATCCGATTATTGCAACTGTTATACCGCTTATAACCGAAAGAGCAATGCTTGTATGCATCGCATTTCTTGCCTTTTCCGGGTTTTCCTCTCCGATAAGATGACCTATAACCACATTGGCACCGATGGAGAGCCCCATAAAAATATTAACAAGAAGATTTATTATTGCGTTGTTGCTTCCCACGGCAGCAAGCTCGTTGGGACCGCAGTAGGAGCCGACCACCATCATATCCACCGAATGGAAAAGCTGCTGCAGAAGTGCCGTAAGGGAAACGGGCACCGCAAAAAGAATTATTCCCTTCCACAAGGAGCCTGAAAGCATATATGCTTTATCCTTAGTTTTTGTCTTATTCATTTCTTACCGGCAACCTCCTGTAAGTATAGATGTACGCAACCGTCATAGCGAGAGCTGTACCGATGAATGTAATTGGATATACCGTAATAAGAGATGTATATGTTTTATAATGCTGAAATACAGTAAGAGACCATACTATTCTTAAGCCGCATATACCTATAATTGATATAACTGATGAAAGGGCGGTTTTTCCAAAGCCTCTTATAGCACTTGTTAACTGGTCAATAACGATTAAGAAGAAGTGAGCGCTGTATACATATAAAAGTCGTTCAAAAGCCATTTCAAGAACTGTCTGATTATCTGTCATAAAGCCTATTGTATAATCCTTGAAAATAAGGATTACTAAATCAATCAAATATGTAAAGAGGGTTGAAAAACCGATAGTGATATAAAGAGTTTTTCTGCATCTGTCAAGTTTTTTTGCACCGTAGTTCTGACTTACAAAGGCTATGGTCGTTAAAGTAAAGGCAGCAGTTACACAAAATGATATGGATTCACATGTGCTGCCTATTGCGTTTGCCGCCATTGCTTCGGTTCCCAGGCGGTTGTAAGACGACTGAAGAAAAACATTGGATAACGGAGTGAGAATACTTTGAATAGCGGTAGGTATGCCGATTGCAACAATTCGGTATATTATATATTTGTCCGGTTTTAACTCTCTGAAAGTGAATCTGTATTCATCGTTGTTTTTACCAAGACAAATAAGAATGGATACACAGTTTACAAAATGAGCTGTAAAAGTTGCTATGGCAACTCCAAAAACTCCCCATTTAAAATATGCAACGAATATTATATTTAAGATAAGGTTTGTTACTGCTGTTAAAGATGAGCATAAAAGAGGGCTTTTTGAGTCGCCCTTACTTCTTGCAACTGCTGATGCAAATGCTGCTGAGAGCAAAAATGGTTTTGCTAAAAAAGTTATTATAAGATACAGGGAAGCTTTATCCATAATTTCATTTGGAGTATAGGTCATTTTAAGAAGCGGTTGCGTAAAAATAACCCCTAATAAAGCTATAATTAATCCACCGGCAAATCCGATTAAAATAGAATTGTGAATAGCTTTTTTAGCGGTTTTAACTTTTTTTGAACCTATGAGCTGACCGACGACAACAACTGACCCCACCGAAAGACCGGAGACCAGGCCGGACAAAAGACTGGACACAGAGCCCGAAGCACTGACGGCAGCAAGATCTGCTTCGCTTGAAAATCTGCCGATAACGGCAACATCCATCGAATGTAAAATGCGCTGCAAAATTGTCGTTAAAAGAAGTGGCATAAAGTAAATTAATATTTTATTCCACAAAGGACCCTCGGTCATATTAACGTTTTTGTTCTTAGTGACGGCCGGTGCCATAAATACCACATACCTTTATATAATTACTCACTTATATTTTATACTAAAATAATAAAATGTCAATTAATTAAGACCAAAAAAATCAAAAGGTGAATATACGACAAAAAAACGCGAAAAATGCATTTTTTATGGGGAAACAGGTGTGGGTGTGTTGAAGTTTTTATGTTTAATGTTATATACTATATATAATTGTGTTATAAAAAACTGCACTAATCATTGACAACTTTATGATAATATTTTTATTTGCGGTAAAAATTATATACATATAAAGGAGTTGTCGCGTATGAAATTAATCACAGACATTTTAATTAAGAAGTTCAAAGAGTTTCTCACAAATGACGAGAAGGCGGAGGCTACTGTCGAGAAGTATATCCGTGATGTTTTAGCCTTTATGACCTGGCTTATGGGCGGGGAGGTTACCAAGTCAGCTGTTCTTGACTATAAGCAGTATCTCGTAAAAAGCTACGCTCCCGCCAGTGTTAACTCAATACTGTCATCCCTGAACAGTTTCTTTGTTTTTAACGAATGGTATGACTGTAAGGTTAAAATTCTGAAAATCCAGAAGCAGATTTTTGCCGCCCGCAGTAAAGAGCTTTCAAAGGCTGAATATAAAAGACTGCTTCAGGCGGCACGGGAAAAGAAAAACGAAAGGCTTTATCTTCTTATGCAGACCATCTGCAGCAGCGGAATAAGAGTTTCGGAGCTTTCTTCAATTACCGTTGAAGCGGTAAAAAAACATCAGGCTGATATAAACTGCAAGGGAAAAATCCGGGTGGTAATTCTGCCGGATGAGCTTTGCAGAATGCTTAATGTATATATAAAAAAACAGCACTTGACAAGCGGACCGGTTTTCATAACCAAAAATGGCAAACCCCTTGACAGAAGTACAATATGGAAAATGATGAAGGCGCTTTGTGATATGGCAGGAGTTGACAGGGAAAAGGTATTTCCTCATAATTTAAGACATTTATTTGCACGCACCTATTATTCGATTCAGAAGGATATAGTACGGCTTGCAGATATTTTAGGTCATTCCAGTGTGAATACAACCCGTATTTATACAATGGAAACCTGCGACGTACACCGTCGCCAGCTTCAGAATCTGGGGCTGTTAAGGCTATAAAAAAACCACATAATCGAAATTATGCGG
>SVKB01000001.1:40811-297731 GCA_015068665.1 Oscillospiraceae bacterium
CATAATTTCGATTATGTTGCATAGCTATTTTTTTTGCCATCGTATGTAATGACCATTACAAAAAATGGCAAAAAGTTTGTAAAAGGAGTTTGATAAAATGGACAGGCTGAGTATGTCCGACAAAAAACAGGCAATTGTAAAAGCAACCTGGGATTATCTTCTTAAGGTGGGGCTTGCCAATGCCTCCATTGGGGATTTATGTAAGGAGGCAAAGCTGGCGCAAAGCAGTCTTTATTACTGGTTTGAGAATAAAGACGATATATGGATAAGTGCAGGAAAGTACGGTATATCAAGAGTTGTAGGGGAGCTTTTGGATTTTACCTTTGCACATATTAACGATATCCGAAAGTATTTTGATACCCTTCTTAGCGAGGTTGAAAAATACAAATATGAGATTCGTCTCGCAATTCAGATAACCACAAGTCCTGTATACGGCGAGCGTATGCGTGAAAAATCAAAGGATTTCAGGCTGCTTTATGAAAATTATGCCAAGCAGCTTATTTCCGTTTTCGGATGTACCCATCTTCAGGCGGAAACCTTTATCTATTCCATTATCGCCTATGTTATTGACTATGCGTTATGGGATGATCCGGATAAAACCCAGATGCTTCTTGATAAGCTGTATGTAAGAACAATCAAAGTGGTTGGTGAAGAAGTAACCATTCAAAATTAAATTTGACAAACGGAGGAATTACTGACATGTGTTTAAAAAGACTAAAGAAAGCTTTTGTATTTTTGCTGACTCTGACCTTTCTTGCAGGAATACTGCTTCCGTATTCCGTGCTTGCGGCGGCAAATAATATAGAACTTATACTGACCGACGTAACTGAGGACGACCAGACAACCCTTCAGGGGGAAGCGAAAATCAAGGTCAGCGTTAAGGGGGCCGGCGGTAATGTTTCGGCAGTCCAGACTGCTCTTAAGTTTGAAGGAAAGCTTAAGTATAAATCAATAGATTTTCTGAAGGGGTCAAATAATCCGCCTTCGTGTGCACTTATTCCGCCAAATGCGGCACTTGCAAATGCAACGGGTAAAATTCTTCCCAGTATTGTCACCAATAATTCGGGTAAGCTTGCCTTTACCGATGATGAAACCGACCTGTTTGTTATTACCTTTTCGGGAAAAGAGGGCGACAGCGTAACCTTAAAGCTTGATAATGAGAGCGCAGCAAAAAGCTATGTTACCGTTGACGGTAAGGATGTAAGTACAAAAAGCGGCGCATCCCTTTCAAAAACCGTTAAGGCAAGCAGTACGAAGAATGAAGGTATAAAGGCTACCGTCAAGCTTGTTATGGATAAGATTGCAATTATGGCAGCAGATGAAAACGGCTATGCCGACAGTAAGATAGTGCTGACCGTAACCAATGAAAAAACAGGCTCTACAATAAATACTGTTCTTAATAACATTCCCGTTTCCAAGGGCGGACATTACGATGCCACCTCCTCGGTTCCCACCTTTATTGTTGAGAATACCGTTGTTGAAGGCGGAAGCTACACTGTTGAGCTTAAGGGAAGCGGATATAAATCCTATGTTAAAAACGGTGTGGATTTCAGTGAAGCAATTGAAATCACCAATTCGGACTTTGTTCCCGGTGATGTAAATATGGACGGCAAGGTTGACTCTACCGATAAAGCCCTGTTTGAGGAGCTTATGAAAAAGGGTGAGTATGAGGAATATGCAGACTTTGACCGTGACGGAAGCATCACAAATTATGATGATGTTTTCGATAAGATTGAAGAGGTAAAGAAGGAAGCACCCGCTAAAATGACTGCTCCTTCGGTAACCGGCGGTACGAAAAAAATTACCGTAAGCTGGTCAGCTCCTGCAGACGGTGGCTCACCTGTTACAGGCTATACCATTAAATACGGAACAAGCAGTAATCTTCTTAATAAAACAGTAAATATAACAAATCCATCCTCAAATAGCAGTGAAATTACCGGACTTAGTGACAGCACAACCTACTATGTGCAGATAGCGGCTGTTAACGAAATCGGTATCGGAGAATTTTCTGATATTGTATATGCGGTAACTGCAAGTGTTCTTCTCCCCGGTGCCGGTGGCGGCGGCGGAGGCGGAGGCGGCGGTGGAGGCGGCGGAGGTGGCTCCGCACCCGAAACACCTGTAACTCCAGTTACACCTGTTACTCCCTCCGAAACACCCGATACCTCCTCAGACGAAATCTTTAAGGACCTTGGTAATTATGCATGGGCAAAGGATTCCATCTATACCTTAAAGGAAAAGGGAATCATAAGCGGTGTAAGTGAAACCGAGTTTGCTCCTGCAAATAATATTAAGCGTGGCGATTTCATTCTCATTTTAACAAGAATGCTTTCAATAAACGATCAGTTTACCGAAAACTTCTCAGACGTTCCTTCCTCAAGCTACTATTATAATGCAATAGGAAGCGCTAAGGCAAACGGAATTGCTCAGGGAAGCGGAGACCTCTTTATGCCGGAAAACACAATTACAAGACAGGATTTAATCACTCTTGCTTACCGTGCTTTTCTGAAAAAAGGCTATATATCCGAAACCGACGATATGACCTCCCTTGACGGATTTAAGGATAAGGGCAGTATTTCAGAGTATGCTCTTGCACCAATGGCATCCATGGTTAAGGCAGGAATAATAAAGGGCTCCGACGGTAATGTTAACCCACTTGGCTATGCAACCCGTGCAGAGGTTGCCGTAATGTGTGCAAGGCTTGTACTTTTAATGGATTGATAAAATGATTAATGGCGAAAACTCAAATGAAATTTTACTTATAATTTTAGTAGCGGTATTCTTTCTGATATTCTTCTCGGCGGTAATTTGCTTAAATCTTGTCCTTCCTCTTTTAAGGGAGAGAAGGTATATAAAAACCGAGATGAGGCGAAGCCGTAGTGAAGGGGAATACCTCTACTGGAAAAATGAGCTAAAAAAAATATATCTGCGACGGATACCAATAATCGGCAGATTTATTATAAAAAAATAAAAGAAAGAAGGCGTTTTTAAGTGAATCTTAAAAGAATTTTAAGCACAGTGCTGGTTATTGCTCTTGTGCTTGGTACGATGAGCTTTACCGTAATGGCAGATAACTGCGATGTATGGGACGGCTCGGTTAATACAGATTGGTATAATACAACTGATACCGAATTTGTAATTACAACAGGCGCTCAGCTTGCAGGTTTTGCAAAGCTGGTAAATGACGGCACTGACAGTTTTAAGGGAAAAACCGTTAAGCTGGCAGCAGACATTGACCTTAATCAGGTTGACTGGACTTCCATAGGTACCTCAGCCAATCCATTTCTTGGTACATTTGACGGTGGAGAAAAAACAATATTCAACCTTTGGGGTGCTGCAGATGCAAACGGTCTTTTCGGCTATACAAGCTCAGGAAACCGTGCAGATAATACAGGTACCGAAGCGATTGTCAAAAACTTTACCATTAACGGTGCAGTTATAACCGACAACGCTCAGCTACACAACGGTGCTGCTGCTGTTATCGGATGCGGCAATATGCACACTACTGTAAAGAATGTAACCGTAACCGGTGAAATTATCATTACAGGTGCAAGAAGCGGCGGCATACTCGGATATGCTTACAGCGGTGCCATAATTGATGATTGCCATGTTGACGGTGCAAGTGAAAATATGGACAGCCATATAGATGCTCTTTACTGGGCTTGCGGCGGAATTATGGGCTTTACCTCCAATGAAGGTACTGTGGAAATTACTAACAGTTCTGTTAAAAACGTAAATATAAATGCAGTTAACCACTACGGTGCAGGCGGTATTTTAGGAAACGGCTCCGGCGGTAAAGTTGAAAACGTACTTGTTTCAAACGTTACCTGCTCTGTTGCCTATGCAGAAGATGCTGTATATTATGTTTCCGGCGGACCTACCGCAACAGGCAGTGTTATTGTTTCCGGTGTAACAGCTAAGGTAAACGGAGTTGAGGTTGAAGTAACAGGTGAGAATTTATCAAATGCAACCTTAAATCCTCCCATTGAGGTTAATGGCGAATATTTCAATGACCTTGCTGCTGCTTTTAAAGCGGTTAACAGTGAAGCTGTAATCAATATATTATCCGATATCACAATTTCCACCAAATGGAATGCTAATTTTGGCCGTGGTTCAGCTGCAGGAACCTTTAATAACAATCCTGTAACCATCAACGGTAACGATCACATAATTAAATTTACCGGTGAAATAAACGACGGATATAACCAGATGGCAATTTTAAGAAATACAGCAGACCTTACCGTTAATGATCTTACTATTGATGCAAGTGAAGCAATATCGGCATGGAATAACAGAATCAACGTGATTTCCGTAGATTCGGGAGATCTGACAGTTGACGGCTGTGAATTTATCGGTAATCCCAATTACACCAAGGGCTGGGCTATTATTTTCGGTGAAGGCACAGGTGATTTAAGTGATACAGAAATCAGTGTAACAAACAGCAGCTTCAAAAATTTCAAATACGGCGTATCCGACAGCCAGGCAGGCACAGAGGATGTTGCTTCTGTTGAAATTTCAAACTCTGTATTTGAAGCTGCAAGCATAAATGTAAGTGCTTCCGAGGAAGTAACAATCACAGACAATAAGATGGACGGCGGATATATCAAGGTTTCTTCATATACCCAGTCTCCACAGCAGAATCTTATTGTTACCGTTACAGGTAACACACTTGATGAAGACTTTGCTGCCGATAATCAGATTCAGGCAGGTACAGTTATCAACGCTCAGGAGGGCTTTGTTCTTCCCGTTGCAACTGTAAGCGGTAAGAAATATATGACCTTAAAGTCAGCAGTTGCAGCTGCTAAGGATGGCGAGATTGTATATCTTATGCCGGGTACTTATGAGGATGAAATCACAGTAAACACCTCTATCACAATCACAGGTGATCCTAATTACGGCATTTCCACTCCTTCCACAAAAGCAGCTATTGAAAAGCCGGTTATTAAAATCAGTGATGTAACAAACGGCGGTGTTGAATATCACGCTCCTAATGTTACATTTGACAACCTTGTATTTGAGGTTTCCGAAAATGCAACAGGCGCAGGCTGGAATATTTCCGCTCTTGGCTACTATTACGAAATCGTTAAGGACAGAGACGGTCTTACAGTAACAAACTGTGATTTCATAAATAAGAGCAAGCTTTCCTTAGGCGCAATTGCCGCAAACTTTGGCGAGTATACAGTTAAAAACAATACATTTAAAAACTTCACAACAGGCGTATGGTCCTTTGTTGACCACGGTGAAGCTAAAAATGTAGTAATTTCCGACAATACCTATGAGGGTGTTGAAAATCTTGTAAATATATATTACGGTGCACCTGCCAACGGTACAGCAAGCGTTACCGTAACAGATAACAAGGTTACTGATGACGGCGAAGCTAAAATCTATGTGGGCGACTTCGGTCAGACAAAGGCTACACCTGCAACAGCTTATAATAATGTTGTTATTACAGGCAATGACGCAGAAATAATCCTTGGTAACTATGCAGAAGATTCCTTCAATGATACAGTTGAAAACAATAAATCGGTAGTTTACGATTATGAAAACGAGGATGTTTTAAGAAATTTAGAGCAGGCAGGAGTTCCCGAAGGGGAAGTATATGTTGGCTACGGTTCGGACAGTCAGATTGTATTCAAGGTAGTTGACGGCATAGTTTACGGTGCAGCTAAATTCCTTAAGGTTGAATTTGAAAAGGCTGACACTGATGCAGCAGGCAATGATACTGATGAAAACGCTGACCTTTATAATATTAATATCAAGGCAAACGATAAGGATATGATTAACAGACTTAACTCTGCTGACCTTCAGTTTGTTTTAACTCAGGTACACGGTAAAAATGATTTTGAAATCATTGCTTCAAATAAAGAAGTTGCAGTTAACCCTGTTGATAACAGCAAGGTAAGATATGAATTCCACTATAACGGAAAAACCGGTGTTACAACAGATACCGATACAATTATCACCATCGGTCAGGTTAAAGTAACAGGCTACGGTACATACAACTTTAAGGTAGACGGTAATGTTACAACAAATGCTGCTCACTCCACAAAAATGGAAAACAATATTGTTGATACATTTATTCCTGACGGTGATCTTACCGTTGCAAATCAGGGTGATCTTGATATCTCTGATGATACAATTACAAATGTTACAATCGCAGTTCCTGCAAGAGACCTTACAATCAAGGTAGACTTCCCGAACAGTGTTGTAAAGAATGATGCAGAATATCAGGATATGACGGTTGTTGTATCAGGCGGCGACCTTGACAAGGATATTGAAATCAAGCTTGGTGATACCGATCTGGATGTTGCACTTACCTATAATGAAAAGGCAGATGCAAAATATACAGTTGATGTAGAAACTGACGGCGGTTACACAATCCTTCTTTCAGATGTTCTTGCAGTAAACAATGCATACACCGTAACAGTTTCAGGTGCAGGTTACAGAACAGCTCGTTACACAGTAACAATGACTGAAGACAAGACCTTAAGATTCTGGAACAACGTTATGGATGAGGCACAGTTCGTTGAAATCGGTAAGGAATCAAGCAAGGTAAATGTTACTTACTTAGCAGGTGATATCGTTAAGGATAACGTTATCAATATCTATGACCTATCGGCTGTAGTATCCTACTTCGGTTCAACATCTACTGTTGAAAATAAATATGCTAAGTACGATTTAAACCGTGACGGAATAATCGATTCTAAAGACGTGGCATACGTACTTGTTTCCTGGGGTAAATAACAGGGAGATGTTAAAATTCTCCGGACCATGCAAAGCAAAGCGTATATAAAGTAGGGCGTGACGACCCCTGCACGCCGTTATTTGTAAATCCTTTGGATTTTCGATATGTTTTGCCAAGGCAAAACTCGATATGTGCTTCGCACTCGATATGTTCCTTTGGAACTCGATATGTTGCCTTCGGCAACGAGAGGAATAACACTAATGTTAGAGGCGGGAAGAAAGCCTTCCTCCTCTTTCAAAGGACATAGGCTTTTTCCTGTGTCTTTTGAAAGAGGGCTTTTGTCCTTTTAAAAAACACGGTATCTGACCGGCAACAGAGAACGTCAGCTACCGTAACTAAAATCTCTGTCCGCAAAGCGAGAGCGGAAATTTCGCAAAAACCAAAAAAGAAAGAAGGAAAAAACATGAGAGTAAAAAGATTACTCTGCTCAATTATTGCAATTGCAATGGTATTGAGTTCAATGGGAACCGTAATTTTTGCGGCTGAAGAGGAAACTGTGGCTCACCTGGCAAGTACAGGCGAAACCTTTACTACCCTTCAGGCTGCCTTTGATGCGGTTAAAACTATGACAGGTGAAAACCAGATAATTATGGACAAGGACGTAACCGAAAATCTTTTATTGGATGGAAAAGGTTTCAGTCTTTATATGGACGGTCACACATTAACCGGACAAATCAAGATTTTAAGCGGTGGTTTGACTCTTCGCGGTCATGGAACAAGCGTTCCAAGCAATCGCGGTAAGATTGTTGCTCCCGGTACAAGTGAGAGCACATATCCTATCTATTGCGTGTCCGATTATGCTAACTCTGCCCATGTATATTTTTCACAGGTAGACATTGAGGCTTCTGACTTAAACGGAACAGCAATTTATATGGATAGTGAGGCGCTTGATGTTCAGCTTGTTTCTGATGTAGCTATAACCGGTAACATCCAGGTAAATAAAGGTGCTTTTGTTGTAAATGAAGCAGATGACGAAAATATCAATAAGGTAACCGGAACCATTACAAATAATGCTCCGGGGGCTGTAGATATAGACGGCGGTCTTTTCTCATCCGATCCGTCAGCCTTCCTTGTAGCCGGATTTAAGGCAGAAGCTACTGCTGACGGCTGGAAGGTTGTAAGAGAAAATCTTATACAGACAATTGAGGATTTTGATAAGGATGCTGACGGTGCATATCTTATTAAAAATGCAGAACAAATGGTTATTTTCCATACCGAGCTTTCAGCAGGCGGCACAGATACCTTCTTGGGAAAGGTTTTCAAAATCGCAAATAATATTGATTTATCAGGGAAGACCTTTGTAACGACAGGTAATAAGAATAACCGTTTTGCAGGTACTTTGGATGGTCAGAATTATACCTTAAGCAACCTGACTGTTGACGGTGCAGGTAAGAATTACGCTGCTTTTATCGGTTCACTGGCAGCAGAAGGAACCGTAAAAAATATCAAGGTAAATAATGCAACGGTAACAGGTTCTACTTACACCGCTGTGCTTGTAGGACAGAGCCGTGCAACTTCAAGCATCGAAAACTGTCATATATCCGGTGATATTAATGTTACCGCTACAGGAAACTTCGTAGCAGGTATTGTCGGTGGGGCACAAAGTGCAGGTGTTAACGATTGCTCCGTTTCCGGAACAGGTACAATATCCGGCAGCTATGCAGTTGGCGGTATTATCGGTATCGTATCAGAGGGTATGGAAAGCATTAATAATAACTCTGTAAACGGTATTTCAGTAACAGGTGGTCAGCGTGTCGGCGGAATTGCAGGCAGCGTTCTTGTAGCTGCTACAGGACTTGAGGTTAAGAATAATGCAGTTGAGAATGTTACTGTCAGCGGTGACACTTCCGATGCAGGCTTGATTATCGGCCAGTACAATAAGGTAGTAGGTCAGGTAAAGGTTGCAGAAAATACCGCTGTAGACAGCTCTGCAACAGAAGCAGGTGTTCCTGTAACCAACCTTTACGGTGATAATGTAACAGTGGACTACATTTCTTATGTTGCTAAAATCGGCAGTGAATATTTCACTTCCTTCAAGGATGCATTAAATGCTGTTAAAGCGTCAAAGGATAATGTCATTGTTTTGACTGATGATACTTCTATATCCGGTCAGAATGCTCTTGATGCACTTACAGGTGATACTCTTGATTTAAACGGTTACACCTTAACAGTAAGCGGTAACTCGTACTTTAGTGACGGAACAACTACCTTTAAAAACGGTAATATTGTTGTTTCCGGCTATGCAACAGATTCATTTTTCTGTGGTTACACTAAAGACGCTGTTATCGTATTTGACGATGTTGTATTAACAGGTGATAACTATAAAACCGGTTGTGCAATATTTAATGCAAATTTAGGTAAGGTAGAAATTAAAAATTCTGAAATCACAGTTTCGGGTGATACTGTGGGCGGTATTATTTACGGCGGTGAAGCAACAGTTGAAAATACTGATATAACCGCAACAAATGTATGCCGCGGTATTACCAACTCTGTTGCAGAAATAAAAGACGGCTCTGCTTTGGATTTTGACGGCGGTGAAACCTGTCTTAACAATTCTGATGTTACAATTGACAACTCCGAAGTTAAAATTAAAAATGTAACAAAGAGAGCAGTTCGTCTTAATAATAATGAGCTTACTCTTACCAATAACGCTGTTCTTACCGCAGAAAACTGCGCAGAGGATATCGTTTCCTATAATGCTGAAAGCAAACCTACAGTAAATTGTGATTCATCCTCAACACTTGAAGCTGAATTTCCGGCTGCAGCGATGATTAACACAATCCGTTATTTAACAATACAGCAGGCCATTGAAGCTGCTGCAGACGGCGACACAATCACACTGTTTGCAGGCGAATATGAAGGCTTTGAAATTCCTGCAAGCAAGAACAATCTTACCATCGTTGGTGAAACAGGCTTGACAAGAAGTGCCGGAAACCTTGTAACCATCAAGACTCTTGAAGCCGGTATTGAAAGCCACAACGGCGGTATCTTTGTAGGTGCAGAAAACACTACAATTAAAAATATTAACTTCACAGCAGGTACCGTTCCCGGTGCAAGCTCCGGCTGGATGAGTGCATCAGTAGGTAACACAAACGGTGATACCGGTATGTCAAGCTCACTTAAGAATCTTACAATCGAAAACTGTAACTTCGTGGGCTCAGGTGCATATCAGGCAATCTGGACAAACCAGGGTAATGTTACAGTAAAGAACACAACAATTAAAAACTACGCAAACGGTATTGACAACTATGGAATAGGTGCAGACCAGAAGGTGGTTATTGAAAACAGCAAAATCACAGATGTTCACAATGCATTCCACACAGGTGAAGCAGCTACAGGAGCTCAGATTATTGTTAATGAAACAGAAATAGATTCCGAAGTAATCAATGTCGGCGGCGGGGTAGCGGTTACTGTTACCGAAAGCGTAATTAACAATGCTGATGTTACAACCTATTCAAAATCAACCTTTACGGTTTCCGAATCAGAGCTTTATGACACAAGCTTTGCAGTGGATGAATATGCAACAGGCTCTGTTACACTGGAAGCTGTATATGCTAATAATGTAAACGAGCTTGCAAATGATGCAGCTGATGAAAAAGTTTCTTTTAATACATATTATGTTGAGAAAAAAGACCTTGGCACAGGAAATACAGTTGCAGTTCCAAAGGCAACCGACGTGGTTTATGTTACATTTGATTTAGATAAAAATGCTGAAGGCGAAAGAATATACGACATCAACCTTGTTGGCTCTAACGGAAAAATCATCAACAGACTTAACTCTGCAGACCTTACCTTCTCCTTTGATGTTACAGAAGGCAATGTAGACTATGAAATCATAGCTTCCAACAGCGAGGTTTCAGTTAACCCTGTTGATAACAGCAAAGTAAGATATGAATTCCATTATGACGGAAAAACCGGCGTTACAACCGACAGCAAAAACGAAATCACAATCGGTCAGGTTAAGTTTACCGGCTACGGTAAATTCAGCTTTGCAGTAGATACAAATGTAACTACAAATGTTGCACACGCAACAACAGTTGCAGATAATATTGTTGACACCTTTATTCCTAATGATGATGCTACTACTGATGCAGACGGCGAGCTTGTAATCAATGACGAAACCATCAAAGATATTACTATCGCTGTTCCTGACAGAAATCTTACCATCAACATTGACTTCCCGAACAGCGTTGAAAATAAGGAAATTGCATATCAGGATATGCAGGCTGTAATCTCAGGCGGAGACCTTGCAAAGGATATAACAATTGACCTTGGTTCCGATGCAGCAGATACCGCTCTTGATATCTTCGGTAAGAAGGATGCTAAGTTCTCGGTTAAATTTGAAAACGGCTCTTACGTAATAAACGTAACCGATGCTCTTACCCTTAACAATGCATACACCGTAACAATTTCAGGTGCAGGCTACAGAACAGCACGTTACACAGTAACAATGACTGAAGACAAGACCTTAAGATTCTGGAATAACGTTATGGATGAGGCGCAGTTTGTTGAAATCGGTAAGGAATCAAGCAAGGTAAATGTTACCTACTTAGCTGGCGATATCGTTAAGGATAACAATATCAATATCTACGACTTATCAGCTGTAGTATCCTACTTCGGTTCAACAGCTACTGTTGCAAATAAATATGCTAAGTACGATTTAAACCGTGACGGTATAATCGACTCTAAAGACGTGGCATATGTACTTGTTTCCTGGGGCAAATAACAAAGCGAAGCTTTGTAGTTTTATTCGCCTTACGGCGAGTGGTATTACTTCGTAGTTTTATTTGCTTCGCAAGTGGTATTGTGCTTTGCACAGTTTAATAAAGGCGGATAAAATACCACTGAAACCGTCAGGTTTCAATAACACTTTTGATTTATCAAAAATATCACTCCGTACAAGGTACGGAATAACACTAAAAAAATTTGAGGCGGGAAGAAAGCCTTCCCCCTCTTTCAAAGGACATAGGCTTTTTCCTGTGCCTTTTGAAAGAGGGCTTTTGTCCTTTTTAAAAATAAAAAAGAAAGAAGGAAAAAACATGAGAGTAAAAAGATTACTCTGCTCAATTATTACAATTGCAATGGTATTGAGCACAATGAGCTTTACAGCTCTTGCAGGAACATCCGAGTTAGGCGAAGCAGACTTCGATACTAACAATGGTGTGGTTTTTGATGGTGCGAACTATTATGCATCATTAACCGAAGCACTTGCCGGTGTTCATGCACAAAAGGATGCAGTCCTTTACTGCAAGCCCGATGCAGATCTCGGTACTATGACGCATGGTCATGTATGCCAGAATCTTACTGTTTATGGTAATGGTGCATACTTATCCGGTGGTGAACAGGATTTTGAAGTTGACATGTACGAATGTCCCGGTATTGGTCCTGTTGGAAGTGGTCTCACTGAGGATGTAACACTTACAGTGTACAATCTTACAGGCGCAGGTGCTTGGGGAACCAGACAATCTGATTACACAGTAAACTTTGTTTTTGAAGACTGTCAGGATATGGGCAAGATTTATTTGACCGGTATAAACGGAAAAAATAACATTACCCTTACAGATTGTACATTTACAAGTAATGATGTGTCTGCTTGCAAGGTGTATTCAAATGCCGCAGGCGTAATAACACTTACAAATGTTGATTTTTCAAATGTTGATCAGCCTGTTGCTCTTAACAACAAATCGACAGGAACACAAACCATCTGTTTGACAGATTGTGATTTTAACACCTGCGGAGCTGCAACTTACGATTGGACAGTTCCGGTTAGCATTAAGTCCTCTGTGGATGGTGGTAATTCAGTTGTTACTGTTGATAATTGTACATTTGCTGGTACTGTTGCTAATAGTATCGGACAAGATGCAGATATTCTTCTTGACTTCGGTGTTGGAGAAACTACTGCAACTATTCTTAATACAGCAGCAAAGGTTGGCGTGGAAACAGAAGCAAATGTTGCTGACTATGCAACACTTACAACAGAGGATGTTGCATCGATGACAAATGAAAGTGCTACTGTTAACGCTCTTGTTGCAAAAATCGGAGATGTATATTACACAACACTTAAAGAGGCAATTAAAAATGCCGTAGAGGGGGATACAATTTACCTTATCGGAACAATCAACGAAGGTAGCATTAAACTCCCTGCAACAATCAGAAATCTTACAATAGACGGTCAGGGAATTGCTGTTGTTAAAGATACTGTAATCACTGCGGCTGATGGAAATCACGTTGATGTTCAGGGATTTACAGTTAAGAACACAACCTTTGATAATTCAAGATTTGTTCTTGGCGGACAGAGAAGCGGCGATGTAATTTACAAGGACCTCGTATTTGAAGGCAATACCTTTACAAATATTGTAAATACATCCAGTATGGCTGCAGTTCACATGAACATTGGTTCTGAAGATAATGAATATGTAGAGAACTTCAAATTCATTAACAACACAATTGACGGTGTGACAGGTTCTTCAAATTCAGGCGTTTTGATGAAAAATGCAAAGGGCGATGTTATTTTTGAAGGCAACACAATTTCTAATGTTGTAAACAATGCAATCCAGTGCATCAATGCAAAAGCAGATATTAACCTTGTTATCAAAAATAACAATCTTTCTGCTGATTTGGGTAGTGTTCTTAACCTTTACAATGTTCCTGCAGTTACACTTGAAAACAACACTTTCAATCTTAACGAAGGACAAAAAGACCTTGGTAACTTCTCTGCTATTGCTAAAATCGGCAATACATATTATGCAAATCTTCAGGCAGCTGTTGATGCAGCAGAAGAAGGCGATACAATCGTTCTTGCAAGTGACATCGAATATGAAGTTAATCCGACTGCTGACTCCACAAATACGGACAGCAACTGCTTAATTCATACCGATAAAGATGATGTGATTACACTTGACCTTAACGGAAAAACAATTTCTGTAAAAGGCAGTGACGAAGCAAAATATGATACACTTGCGATCCGCAACAACGGTAATCTTACCATTGTAGATAACGGCATTGCAAGAAGTGCAGGCACAATAACTCTTGCTTATGATGGTACTCAGGAGGTTGGTTCATCTCAGATTCATTCAACAATCCTTAACTTCGGTACTCTTACAGTTAATGGTGGTAATATTAAGAATACTGCAACATCGGGTAAAGCAAGATATGCTATCTACAACTATTCTTGGGGCGGCAACGCAAATGTTACCATAAATGGCGGTTCAATTGATTCGGATTCTACACTTGCACTGTACACATCTGCTTATGATGATTTCTCTAAGAATACTTGCAATGTGACAATTAACGGTGGCGAAATTGATGGTGTATGGTATTCTAACACAGGTGCTACGGCAGGTGCTTCTCTTACTATCAACGGCGGTGACTTTGGTGGTGACTACAACGGTGCAGCTGTAACAATCAAAGAACCTGCAGCCGGTAATACCACACTTGCAGTTACAGGCGGTAACTTTGTTAAATCCGAAAATGATTCTATCGTTTACTCAAGCACTGATGCTTCTGTTGCTGCATTTATTTCCGGTGGTACATTCTCTTCAAACGTATCTGCTTATGCAGCAGATGGCTATGATGTTGTAAGAACTGCAGACAAATATGTAGTTGAACCTGAAAACGCACAGGCTGACAGTATCAGCGTTGAATATGTGGATGTAACCGAAGCAGGCGTTGAAGGTGAAAAGACATACGAAATCGTTGTAAAAGCTAATCAAGGCGATGTAATCAATGAACTTGCATCTGTTGACCTTTCATTTGTATATACAACAGCTCCTGTGACAGGTGGTAATATTGAATTTACAGTTGCTCCTGCAGCAGATTTCACAATCTCAAGATACGAAAACACAAACAGATATATGTTCAACTATAACGGCACAACTGCTTTTGAAGGCACATCCGATGCGATTACAGTTGGTACAATCAAAGTAGTTGGTTATGGTAAATTCACAATTGCAACAGATACTGCTGATACAAACATTGTAAATGCAACAACTTTAAATGACAACCTCGTTGATTCTTATACAGTGGCAGGTGCAACAGATAATGACGCTACAACTGGTGCTCTTGATATCACCGGTAATGTTGATACAGAAATCGCAGTTCCTACAAGAACACTTACAATCAACCTCGACTTCCCGAACGCTGTAAAAGATAACGCTAAAGCATATCAGGATATGAAAGTTGAAATCACGGGTAACATTGATGGTGTTAATAAGACTGTTGTTTACAACCTTGGTGAAGACGAAGTAGCTATGGATAATGGTTCTTATGTTGTTACAGAAGGCAAACTCGTTCTCAATAATGCATATACAGTAACAGTTTCAGGTGCAGGCTACAGAACAGCTCGTTACACAGTAACAATGACTGAAGACAAGACCTTAAGATTCTGGAATAACGTTATGGATGAGGCGCAGTTCGTTGAAATCGGTAAGGAATCAAGCAAGGTAAATGTTACTTACTTAGCAGGTGATATCGTTAAGGATAACGTTATCAATATCTACGACTTATCAGCTGTAGTATCTTACTTCGGTTCAACATCTACTGTTGAAAATAAATATGCTAAGTACGATTTAAACCGTGACGGAATAATCGACTCTAAGGATGTAGCTTATGTACTTGTTTCTTGGGGTAAATAACAAAGCGAAGCTTTGTAGTTTTATTCGCCTTACGGCGAGTGGTATTACTTCGTAGTTTTATTTGCTTCGCAAGTGGTATTGTGCTTCGCACAGTTTAATAAAGGCGGATAAAATACCACTGAAACCGTCAGGTTTCAATAACACTTTTGATTTATCAAAAATATCACTCCGTACAAGGTACGGAATACCACTAATGTTAGAGGTGGGAAGCACCGCTTCCCCCTCTTTCAAAAGGCATAGATGAAACATGCTGTGCCTTTTGAAAGAGGAATATTTCTTCTTATTGATAAATACTCAGCATAACTGAGTTATTTATAAAGGGCGGCGAGCAGCAAATTCCTTGCTCGGTGCTTTATGTGGCAGTTGCTTTTATGAGCAACGTCCAATAACAATTTATTAAACATGAGAACTGCCACATGGCACTATGGAGGTGAGGAAATCAATTAACACATTGTTCAGCCAGGTTACAGAGGACGGGTGAATGATGATGCTCAAACTCTCTGTTCGTGGGCGAAAGCGATAATTTCGTGAAAATTTAATAAAGAAAAGAGGTAATTTTTAAGTGAAACTTAAAAGACTTTTGGCTTCAATCCTTGCACTGACTATGATGTTTAGTATGATGAGCTTTTCTGTATCTGCTGAAAACACAGTAAGTGTATGGGATGGAACGATTGACAGAACATGGTATGATGCTAACCCGACAGCGGATTCATATACCATTACAACAGCAGCACAGTTTGCAGGTATAGCAGATATTTGTAATACCGTTGCTTCAAACACAGGTGTTCACCCTTTCAAGGGACAGACCATTTATCTTGGTGTAGATATCAATCTTAATGGTAATAATTTTTCTCCTATTGGAGATGCTTCAGTCGACCATAGATATTTCTACGGTTCTTTTGACGGTCAGGGACACACTATTTCAAATATAAAAATTGAAAGTGGATCTGCTAAGTATGTAGGTTTGTTTGGTAAAACAGGAAATCCAAGCTATAACCAGACTTTTGAAAATGTTACACTTGAGAATGTAACAGTTTTAGCAGATGGTGCACAGTTTGTCGGCGGATTAATCGGCCGTGCTGATAAATCAATTGTTACCAATGTTAATGTTATAGGTGAAATCAAAATTTCAGGAGATCGTTTCGTAGGCGGTGTTCTTGGACATTCTTATGCACAGATTTCGGATTGCTCAGTTGAAGCTTCAGGTACAATCAATGCTAACACTTGGCAGGCGGTCTTGTAGGTGCACATTATGCCGCAGATGGTGCAAGCGTTTCTAACTGTTCAGTAAACGGTGGTGCAAGCGACCTTACAGTTACCAGCTATTATGCAGCAGCTGGTGGTGTTATAGGTACAGTAAACCTTGTTGATGGTGTAGAACCGGTTATTGATGGCATCACTGTTTCAAATGTTACAGTTAAAGCTGATTCTACCGACTACGGCGCAGGTGTTGCTCTTGTTGCAAGCGGCTACAGTGCAACCAACACAACCGTAAGCAATGTTGAAACAACCCTTGCAGGTGAAGCTAATGCTCCCGCTGATGCTGAAGCAACCGTTAACGGTAAATACTGCTTATCCTTCTATGATGCAGTAAAGAACGCTCAGACCGGTGATAAAATAGAATTACTTGCTGATGTTACCTGCGATTTATGGAAATCTGTTTGGAATAAGACAGATCTTACAATCAACGGTAATGGACATACAGTTACTGTTAAAGCAATTGATTCCGATGTTAATGGTGGTGCAATGCTGAGAAGTGCTACAAATCTTACCATCAAAAATATAAAGATTGCTCTTCCTTCTCCTGCAACCGGAGAAATGGAAAGAGTTGCAACTATGAACGGCGGTACTTTTGAAAATGTAAGTGTAACAGGCGGTTCCTTTGCATTTTCTGTTCTTGGTGACAATAATGTAGTTATCAATAACTGTAATTTCGCAGACATCAACGAATGGGCAATTGAAACTGAAGGTAAAGCAAAGGATGCTTCACTTACAATTTCTAACAGCACATTTGATGACAAAGCAGTTATTATAAGAGGTAATAACACAGTATTTACCGATAACACAATCAAAAATGCCGGTGAAGGCGTAAACGTTCTTGGTAACGCTGTAATCAAGGGTAATGACTTTGGTGAAAGTACACTTGGTATTGACAAGGGCGTTGATGTTACTATAGAAGAAAACGTTATCAACAATGTTAAATTCACCTCCTGGCTTTCCGGTGACTATTCAAAAGTAACAGTTGAAAACAATACTTTAAGTGATGAAGCTGTTACCGAAATGAACAACACTCTTGAAGAAGAAATCGTAAGTGTTGATCCTGTTGCCAAGGTTAACGGCAAGGGCTATTACAGCTTCGGTGATGCAGTTAAAAATGCCAAGGATACAGACGGTGACGGTGTGGTTACCATCGAAGTTTACGGTAAGGCAGTAATCGGTGCAACCTTCCAGCTTAATGTTTCCTGTGACACATTAAACATTGTCGGCATGAATGCCGCTGCTGAAATTTGTGTAGAAACTAATATTCCTTCGGATAACGGTATTTTATATGTAGCAAACAATGCTATCGAAGCTCTTAACTTCAAGGATATTAAGTTATCAAGACCTAACGGTGAATGGAGAGGTAACGAAGGTCACCACAATCGTTTCTTCACTGTCTGGGATAATGACGGAAGCGCAGACATCACATATACAAACTGTGTATTCCCTAACGGCGCAGGTAACAACCAGTACGGAAAAACAACTTATACAGGCTGTACCTTCAACAATCCTTCATACTATGCATTATGGATTTACGGAAGCGCTGACAAGGGCGTTGTAGAAGTTACAGACTGTACATTTGATGCTGACAGAGGTGTTAAAATCTACTCTGAAGACGGCGCAGCTAAAGTAAAAACAACAATTACAGATTCTACATTTGCTATCGACAGCAAGCCTGCAATTGTTTCTTCAATCGCCGGTGAGCTTGTTATAGAGGATGTTGATACATCAGCTTGTAAGTACGGTCTTTTAGCTTCCGAGCCTAAGGACGGCAGAGCTGATTTGGAATTTGCAGAAATTACCGTTGACGGTGAAGAACCTGTATATGTTGCTCAGGTTGGTAATATGGTTTGCACAGATATGGATTATGCAGAAGCAGAAAAAACTGATGCTAAACCTATTGAAGCTCCTGTAGCAAAGGTTGGCACAAAATACTATGCAAATCTTCAGAAGGCTGTTGATTCAGCAAATGAAAACGATGTAATCAGAGTTTTTGCAGGCACCTATGATGCTACAAATCTTAAGATTACAAAGAATGTTATCATTACAGGTGATCCTTCCTACGGTATTTCAACCTTCGCAGCTTCAGCTAATATAGAAAAACCTGTTTTCCTTATCAAAGAGGTTGCTGACGGCGGTATTAAATATCAGGCTACAAATGTAACCTTTGATAATATTGTATTCAAGGTTACAGAGGATGCAACAAGAACAGGCGGATATTACCCTTGTGCACTTGGTTATTTTGTAGAAGATAACAAAACAAGAAATACTCTTACAGTTACAGACTGTGATTTTGTAAATAACAGCTCTGTACCGGGTTTGATTGCCATTATGGCTCACATTCCTAACTACACAGTAACAGGCTGTACCTTTGAAAACTTCAGTACTGTTATCTACACA
This sequence comes from Oscillospiraceae bacterium, assembly GCA_015068665.1. Taxonomy (GTDB): domain Bacteria; phylum Bacillota; class Clostridia; order UMGS1840; family HGM11507; genus SIG450. The sequence continues at coordinate 59,850 of SVKB01000001.1, forward strand.
GCTCTTGATAACAGCGCTTTGGGAACAGTAAATGTTTCTGATAATACCTTCGCCAAGGTAGCTGAGCTTTACACCGGTTACTGGGGCAAGGAAAACGCTAATGCAGTTCTTACTATCAGCAATAACAAAGCAACTGATGACAGCACAACTGTAATTAACGTATATGACTACGCAAAAGAAACAATCGGTGCAACAGCTACTGCATTTAATAAGGTTACAGTAACTGATAACGATGCAAAGGTTATTCTTACAAACTATGATACAAATGACTTTGACTCAACCATCAGCGGTAATGACAGTGTAGTTTACACATATAAATCAAAAGCTCTTCTTGATTCTGTTGATTATCCGAAAACCAAGGTTTATGTAGGCTATAACTCAGATAATGAAGTTGCATATCTTTACATCGACGGAAACCTTGTTACTGTTCCTGATGCAATTAAAGTAGAGTTTGAAGCTGCCGGTGAAGAAGAAGGCGAAAAGACTTACAACATCAATCTTACAGCTGACAGCGATAAAATCATCAACAGACTTAACTCGGTTGATTTAACCTTCGTTCTTACTCAGATAAAGGGTGCAAATGAATTTGAAATCATTGCTTCAAATAAAGAAGTTGCAATCAATCCTGTTGATAACAGCAAGGTAAGATATGAATTCCACTATAACGGAAAAGACGGAGTAAAGACTGACAGTGCAAACACTATCACAATCGGCCAGGTTAAATTTACCGGCTACGGTGAATTCAGCTTTGCGGTAAATAAAGATGTAACTACAAATGCTGCTCATGCAACTACTATTGATGATAATATTGTTGATACATTTATTCCTGACGGTGATACAACAGTTATTTCAAACGGCGAGCTTGTTATTGACAATGCAACAACAGGTAAAATTGAAATCGCTGTTCCTGACAGAAATCTTACCATCAACATTGACTTCCCGAACGGCATTGAAAACAAGGAAATTGCATATCAGGATATGCAGGCAGTAATCTCCGGCGGAGACCTTGCAGAGGATATAACAATTGACCTTGGTTCCGATGCAGCAGATACCGCTCTTGATATCTTCGGTAAGAAGGATGCTAAGTTCTCGGTTAAATTTGAAAACGGCTCTTATGTAATTAACGTAACCGATGCTCTTACCCTTAACAATGCATACACCGTAACAATTTCAGGTGCAGGCTACAGAACAGCTCGTTACACAGTAACAATGACTGAAGACAAGACCTTAAGATTCTGGAATAACGTTATGGATGAGGTGCAGTTTGTTGAAATCGGTAAGGAATCAAGCAAAGTAAATGTTACTTACTTAGCAGGTGATATCGTTAAGGATAACAATATCAATATCTATGACTTATCAGCTGTAGTATCTTACTTCGGTTCAACAGCTACTGTTGCAAATAAATATGCTAAGTACGATTTAAACCGTGACGGCGTAATTGATTCTAAGGACGTAGCTTATGTACTTGTTTCTTGGGACAACTAACAGGGAGATGTTAAAATTCCCCGGATCATGCAAAGCAAAGCGTATATAAAGTAGGGCGTGACGACCCCGGCACGCCAAGCCCTCCTTGCCTAAAGGAGGGGGGACCGCTTTAGCGGTGGGAGGATTTCCGATATAAATCCTTCGGATTTTCGATATGTTGCCTTCGGCAACGAGAGGAATAACACTAATGTTAGAGGCGGGAAGCCAAGCTTCCCCCTCTTTCAAAGGGCATAGGCTTTTTCCTGTGTCTTTTGAAAGAGGGTTTTTGTCCTTTTAAAAACACGGTATCTGACCGGCAACAGAGAACGTCAGCTACCGTAACTAAAATCTCTGTCCGCAAAGCGAGAGCGGAAATTTCGCAAATACAAAATGAAAGAAGGCGTTTTTATTGACACTTAAAAAACTATTTGCTGTTGTGCTTTGCTTAACAATGCTGATAAGCACAATGGGAACACTCACATTCGCACAGGAAAACGGTGCAGTTGCAAAGGTTGGAGATGTGGAATATGCTACAATTGACGAAGCAATTTCGGCATGGACTAATAATTCAACGCTGACACTTCTTGCAGATGTTCAGCTTTCGGATGTGATTACATTAAAATCAACAGAACATCATATTTTGAATCTTGGCACATATACAATGACAGCCGCATCCGGTAAAAATGTATTTGAAGTCACCGCATGCGGAACCGGTGCTTCAGAAAGAGGATGCATCACAATTAATGCAGATGCAGATAATCTCGGTACAATTGATGCAGGCAGCAAGTCCATAGTATACTACGATTACTCAAAGGGCACAGCTACCGGAGATGACCGTCCTATCGTGTATGTTAAAGGCGGACATTTCATTGGTTCAACCGCCGCATTTGGAACTGCCGGATTTTATTTCAAAGGTGGCTCTAAAGCAAGATATGCAATGACACTTAATATATCCGGCGGTATATTTGACTGCACCATCAACGGACAGGGTAAATCAAAATTAATCATATCCGGCGGTATCTTCAATTATTCGGTTGGTTCTCAGGGGGATTCGACTGCAAACAGACTGATTTACGGAGGAAGATTTAAAACCTTCGGATTTATGACAGCCGACTCAAACAATACTAAATTCTGGATTGGTACAAAAATGGCAGTATCTGATGTAGGTGTTTGTATCGACGATGAAGGCTATATAGTTATTGGCGGACCTGTAATAGAAGCTAATGACGGACGGTTTGAAGCATATACAACCAGCTATGGAAAATGGAGCAATCTTCTTCAGTACAGCAGTGCTGCAGAAAAGGGAGTGTATATTGAAACTCTTGAAAGCGCTATGAAAAAAGCATCTTCTTCTACAATAATAAAGGTAGTTGCAGACATCAAGGATGCTGATCTTAAAACAACAAGTACTACGATATTGGATATGACAGACGATTCAGCCGATTTTGAAGGTACAATAAAATTAGGCGGTTCAAGTCATAAATTAACTGTTATAACAACAGCTGATAAAGCATTTGAAGGCAGGGTAATTGCTGCTGACGGTTATGCTCTTACTAAATCAATAGATGAAACCGGAAAAATTGTTTATCAGAATGACAAGGATGAAAACGCCGTTGCTGTGATAAATGACGAATTTAAATATACAAGTATTAATGAAGCAATCAATGCTGCACAGGATGGTGACACCATCAAAATTCTTTTGGATGTTGAGCTTTCTGCTCAGGACGCTAACGCAGCTTTGAAACCTGTATACAATCGTGAGTCATACGCAGGTCTTATCATCCCTGATGATAAGGAACTCACGATCGACCTGAACGGTAAAACAATTTCTTATGTTGATGAATATTTTGAATGTGATAACCTGGCAATTATTAACTTGGGTAATCTGACAATTAACGATAGTGTCGGCAGTGGTAAGATTACATACAAGCCTGTTGCCGGTAGTTCAACTTATTCAAAATTCTATTCAACAATTTTCAACTGCGGTACTTTAACTATAAATGGCGGTATTATAGAAAATACTTGCGATACTGCTACTGACGTTTCAAATGCAGTGGATAACCATTCAAGACTCAGCCACGAATACGGAAATGATTGTATTCTTGTTGTAAACGGCGGTACACTTATCGGTTCTGAATACAGAGCAATCAGACAGTACACACATTATTTGGAAGGTGTTCAGAACAGAGTTACCATCAATGATGGTGTTATCAAAGGCGGCATTTACCAACAGCACGGTGATAGCTGGTATTATCCGAATCCTGCTGATAACCGATTGAATGTTGACTGCTATCTCACCATTAACGGTGGAACAATCACATCTCTTGACGATGGCTATGGTCACGTCAGAATGGCTTTGAGCAATCCTGACAACAATGCTTTCGGCTTAGAAATAAATGGTGGTGCAATTGAGGTTCCTGTTCAGGTTTATGTTCAGAGAGGTTATCGTTATGGTGATGATGGTCTTGGCGGAAGCCTCGTTTCCGGAGATGACAGCAATGCAAGAACTGCTGAATGGCTTGAAAAAAACGGTGGTTTTATTTCCGGCGGTACATTTACCGAACTTGGAAATGCAGATGATAGCAAAACAAATCTTCATGGTTTCTTAGCAGAAAATTTTGAACTCCAGAGAACGGGTGCAGATCTTTATACTGTTGTTGCAGCTGATGGAGCAGAAGATGCATTGACTGCTGATACAATTAGTATCGAATACAAAGATATTACTGCTGCAGATGCTGAAGGTGAAAAGGTTTATGAAATTGTTGTTAAAGCTAATGGTGACGATGAAATTCACGAATTGGCGTCGGTTGACCTTTCATTTGCATTCAGTACAACACCTGTTGTTGATGGAAATATGGAAATCGTAGTCCTTCCTGCTACTGATTTCACAATGACTCGCTATGAAAATTCTGACAGATATATGTTCAACTATAATGGAACAACTGCTTTTGAAGGAACTGGCAACGCAATTTCTGTGGGAACAATAACCGTTACCGGCTACGGCGCTTATACAATATCAACAGATGACGCTGATACAAATATTGTAAACGCAACTACCCTTCAGGACAACCTTGTTGACTTCTATGTTGCAAATGGTGCTGAAGATGCTGACTTAACTACCGGCGGTCTTGTTATCAATGAAGATACCGTTGCAGGTGACGGTTTGGTTGGTAAAGTTGAAAGTGATGTTATCGCGGTACCTGTAAGAAATCTTGCTGTAACTATCGACTTCCCGAATGCAGTTGAAAACAAGGAAATTGCATACCAGGATATGAAGGCAGTAATCTCCGGCGGAGACCTTGCAAAGGATATAACAATTGACCTTGGTTCTGACGCTGTTGAAACACCGATCGTTATTGATGGTAAAGTTGATGCAAAATATACTGCAGCAATGGTTGACGGCTCTTACGTAATAAACGTAACCGATGCTCTTACTCTTAACAATGCATACACCGTAACAATTTCAGGAGCAGGCTACAGAACAGCTCGTTACACAGTAACAATGACTGAAGACAAGACCTTAAGATTCTGGAATAACGTTATGGATGAGCAGCAGTTCGTTGAAATCGGTAAGGAATCAAGCAAAGTAAATGTTACCTTCCTTGCAGGCGATATCGTTAAGGATAACAATATCAATATCTATGACTTATCAGCTGTAGTATCCTACTTCGGTTCAACAGCTACTGTTGCAAATAAATATGCTAAGTACGATTTAAACCGTGACGGCGTAATTGATTCTAAGGACGTAGCTTACGTACTTGTTTCTTGGAACAACTAACAGGGAGATGTTAAAATTCCCCGGACCATTTGCGAAGCTTTGTAGATATCGGTAGGGCGTGACGACCCCGGCACGCCAAGCCCTCCTTGCCTAAAGGAGGGGGGACCGCTTTAGCGGTGGGAGGATTTCCGATATAAATCCTTCGGATTTTCGATATGTTTTGCCAAGGCAAAACTCGATATGTGCTTCGCACTCGATATATTCCTTTGGAACTCGATATGTTGCCTTCGGCAACGAGAGGAATAACACTTAGGCGTTGGAGAGCTATCCGACGGCTGGAGGCGGGAAGCCTTGCTTCCCCCTCTTTCAAAGTGCATAAAATTTATGTGCTTTGAAAGGGGAATGCACCTCTGCACAATACACTAAAAAAAGGAGCAAAACTTATGACACGCAAAATCCTATCAATAATACTGAGTATGGTTATAATTATCGGTCTTTTTCCGTGCGGTATTTCGGCAGCCGGTAATGAAAAAACTTTACGTACTGTTTATCTGCACGCACAGGGGGAAAATCCGCAGGTAACAACAAATAACAGTACGGTATATATGGGTGAGAATGCCGATATATATTTCTCGGTTGATGATCCCAATAAAGGTATTTTTGAAAATGATATACATAAAGAGCCTCAATATGATATGAACGGATATACTCTTCGTATCTGCTTTGACTCTGATTATTTTGATTTTGCAGGAAGTGATAACAGCGCTCCTATAGACTATGAAATTCCCGATAAAAATTTCGGAACCACCGATAAGGATGATGAATCCTTAGGTGATGACACGGGCACCGATGTTCCCCAGTCGGTAGGATATTTTGTTTATAAGCATGGAAGCGGAACCTATAAGTTCGGTACCAAGACCTATAAGACTGCATATATAACCGTTTTCTTCAGCGGAGGATATGTTCCTCAGAAGGAACCTACTAAGCTCTGGTATAATCTTGCAAAGCTATCCTTAACTCCCAAGAAAACAGGAAGCACCGATGTGTTTATTGATATAGACAGCGGTGATGAGAATTACGCTCTTGAGCTGTTTGCAAAAAATATGACCGATGAGCTTTCGGAACAGACCTTTGATTTTGATGCTGTAAACGGTGGATATCACCATATTTTAATAAAGGACAAATCAAAGCCTGCTCCTCCGATTGCAACACCAACCTCGGGAAGCTATATAGAAAAGGTAACCGTAGAGCTTACCCATGACAATAATCTTCCCATTTATTATACCGATGACGGAAGCGAGCCTTCCTTAAGCTCCTCAAGAATTCTTTATACAGGTCCCATAGAAATTACCCGGGATATGGAAATTAAATGCTGTGCATACCGTGCATCAGACGAAAAATATTCAAATTCCGTAAGCTATGAATATAAAATCCTGCCCGAAAGACCTTATCTTTTTACGGAAGCTGACGGCAGTACGGACAAGACCCTGTTGCCCGATATAAACAGTATTTCCTCGAAAATTTCAGCTTATGTTTCGGATAATAAGACCTTCAGGGAAATTGCTGACGGAAGCGAGGTTTACTATACCTTCTCCGATGCAGTGCTTCCCGATGATAAAACCTTAATTACAGATGATGCTTCCGGGGCATATACCGAATGGGTTAAGGTAACCAAGCTTCACCCGGTTATTGAGATTGATGAAAACTGCACCGTAAGACTGGTGACCGACAAGGGCGGACATATAAGTGAAGAAGCGTACTATTATTTTAAGGTAAAGCCGCTTCCTCCTGTAGCCAGCCACGCTTCGGGCGAGTATACCAAAAAAATCGACGTTACTCTTACCTGTGAAACTCAGAATGCAAAAATTTTCTATACAACCGACGGCTCTGACCCTCAGACCAACGGAATTGAATACAAGGGTATTCCCATAACCCTTGCAAAGGACACCACTTTACGTGCCGTAAGTCAATATGATTCCGAGTGGAGTGATAAAGCTTCCTACTATTATCTTTTCAGCTTCTACGACGATTTCGGTGTGGATGCCTTCTATCCGTCGGGTGTTTACGAGGGAAGCGTTAACGTAACCCTTACACCCAATAACCCTGCTTATACCGTAATGTATCAGCTGGATAACGGCAGCTGGCAGGTTTATGACGGCGTTCTTACCATTGATAAGGATACCGACATAACCGCAAAGGCGGTAGAATTTGAAGCCGACGGAGTAACCGTAAAGGCGGAAGGGGAGCCTTATACATTTACCTATAAAATCAAGCCCCTGCCTCCCGAATTTGCTCCCGAGAGTACTCAGTTTACCAATGCAAACAGAATTACCGTTTATACTCCCGAAAGTACAAGCGCTACAACAAGCCGTTTCAAGCTTTACTATACTCTTGACGGAACCGACCCCATAACCAGCCCTACTGCAATTCTTGCAAATGAGGCTTCGGACTCAGCGATTATCAATATAACGAAATATACCGTTGTTACAGCGGTGGTATTAAAGGATGATACCAGCTATTCGAATGTTGTTAAGCATTCCTACGACATTGTAACCTTAAAGCCGGTTAAGCCCCTTACCACTTTGCTTCCGGGCTATTATACCCATGAAATCGGTAATGACCCTTATTCCACTCAGTTTATGCCGGTGGCGCAGGGAACTTACATATACTATACAATAAGCCGTGACGGTTCACTTTGTCCCGACCCTGTTCCCAATACCCCGGGAACTGTTCAGTACAATCCGGGCGATTATATACCTGTTACCGGAAATACCGTTATAAAGGCGGTGGCTGTAAATGCCTTCGGCGTTAAAAGTGATGTTGGTATATTCTCTTATACAGTAACTCCCGAAGCACCAAAGGCGGCACCCTCCGCAACAATTGACGGAGAACTGCCGGTTGTTCCTGTTGATGCAGTTAAGGGAAGTAAGGTTAAATACAAAATCGGAGGCTTTGAGAACGAATTTTTAAATTCTGCTGACGAAAGATTTTATATAGACACAAAAACAGGTATGGCATACCGTGACAAGGCATGCACCGAGCAGCTGGGATATCTTAATACCTCTGTTAATTCGGGAAGCGTAACCCTGGAAATTTCGGCAACCCTTGACGGTGTTGAAAGTGATACCAATAGATATACTTATTCCGCTGCAAGCGGAGCTTTACCTGCACCTCCTTATGCAGATAAGGAAACAGGCACCTATGAGGAAATAAAGATTGACGATAACAATAATCTTTTAAAGGTTATGCTTTATTCCTTAAATAACGGCGGTAAAATCCAGTACCGACTTGATAATAAGGGAAACTGGAACGATTACACCGATGGAAGCGGACTTTTACTTAAGCCCGAAAATAAAAATCAGGATACTATAGTGCTTCAGCTTCGTTATGAAAAGGACGGAAAATACAGCCCTGTAGTCAGCTATGTTTATAATTTTGTTCCCGTAGCGCCTATTATCGAGCTGCCTTCAGGTACTTATCTTTCAAGTGACGATATATACACAAAAATCGCTTTTAATAAGGATATCCCCACCGATAAAAGATACACTATCTTCTATAGAAGAAACGGTGATGCCACAGACCGAAGATATAACTTCTCTGAAATTGAACCGGAGGATCTTGATATCGACCATACTATGACCATCAAGGCATACGTACTTAACGAGGATACAGGCCGTGTAAGTGAAAACACCATTCACTACTACATTATCGAAAACGGTAATGCGGCAAGCGGAAGCGTATATATTGCTTATCCTTACGATGTTGAAAGAATAAGCGCACATTTGCTTGGCACCGGCGATTATGCCGAGGGTATCAAGCTTCTTTCCCAGAATAAAACTGCGGATATTCACTATTACTATTCCTATACAAAAAAGGCTGACGGACAAACCATAACCACCAATACTGCCGTTTACGATATATCTCGTCCCATTATTCCTACCGAACTTATGGACGATATCACCGTTGTAGCATCTTTATATGATGAAAACGGAAAGATTGACGGCAGTGACGGAGTTTTCGTAATTGACTTTGTTCACCTTGAGGTTCCCGTTACATCTTTAGAAGCAAGCGGCAAGGTTGAATTCCCCAAAGGCACCAAGTATACAATTATAAACGATTACCCGGGGGATGAAAATATAATTCTATATTATACCCTTGACGGCTCCGACCCTCAGAATGAAAGCAATCCGAACCGAAAAATCTATAACGGTGAAGAGCTTCAGTTAAACGGGTCAACAACCGTTAAATGTGTATATTTCAGCGCCTGCGGAAAATGTGTTGAGTGTAAGGTTCCCAACAAAGCAGGATGCTGGCACGGAGTTTACGGAGAAACCGGAAGCTACAAATACACCGTTCCTACCGTTATTTCAGGCGGCGGAGGCGGTGGCGGAGGCGGAGGCGGCTCTGTCACCATTGATAAAACAAGAAAATACACCAAGGATATTTTCGGAAACGAGCATCCTACACACATCGGGTATATAAACGGATATCCTGACGGAAGTGTTAAGCCCGAAGGGGATATTACCCGTGAGGAGATCACATCAATTCTTTACCGTATAACCAACCATCAGTATGAAAAGCCATTTGTGGCAACAGGTGAGGTATTCCCTGATGTTGAGCTTGGCAGATGGTCAAATCAGGAAATTGAATACATGGCTGACAAGGAGATTGTTCTCGGTTATCCCGACGGTGAGTTCAAGCCTACAAAGCATCTTACACGTGCGGAATTTGCGGCACTGATATTCCGATTTACCGGAATTGAAAAGGTAAAAATAAGAAATCCGTTTAAGGATGTTGAGGCTGACCACTGGGCATATAATGAAATACTTGCTCTTGTGAACAGCTCTCTTATGGAGGGCTATCCCGACAACACCTTTAAGCCGGAAAATAATATTACACGTGCAGAGGTTATGACTGTTATTAATAAGTTGCTTGGCAGAAAGCCTTATGAAAGCTATGTTAAATCTTTGCATTTCAACCCATATAATGACCTGTCAGAGGATGAATGGTATTATGTAACAGTTCTTGAAGCAACCATAACCCATAACTACTGGCTGGATGCTAAGGGCTTTGAATATAAGTGGGAAGATTGGAAGTAAACTGAAAAAGGGGGCTGATTACATTGGAAATAATTATAATTATGGCAACAATTTTAATTCTTGCCCTTGTTTTCCTTGTAATCGGCAATCTTAACAGCTTTTTTAAAAAGAAATTAAAAAAGACGGTACCGCAAGTAAATTTGTGTACCAACTGTAAAACGGGCAGGGAAAGCTACATACTGGATCCTGCCTCGGGAGTATGCCCGAATATTTCCGCTTGGGAAAACGGTAAATGTCCGTTTTTTGAGCCCGTTGACGATCCGACAAACACCGACATTTAAAAAATGTCGGATGATTCCTTCCTGATACCGCCTTATGCCAATGAGAGGCGGTATCTTTTATTTAAATTAAAATATTATGTAAACTATTGACAAAAAATCTGTATGATGATATTCTTATATCACTTACAGAGCTTTCCGAAAGCTAAGGAGAATAATATGAGACTGGCAAAGGGAAAAGAGATTACCGTTCTTTCCGCAAGAGAGCTATCCTTAAAATTTACGGGGCAATTCTTGACGGAGGATACAATTGTAATTCTTCTTTCTATGGAAAATTATGATTACCCTGTATTTAAAGAGCAGGATAATGTTTTAAAAATAGAGGTTCAGGACACTCTTATGAAGGATAGCCCCTATGCGTTTACTGCGGAACATGGCTTGCAGGTAAAGGATTTCTTAGCAAAAACCTGTTTTAAGAAGCTTTTTGTGTGCTGTGACAGCGGAGAATCACGAAGCGCTGCCCTGGCGGCGGCTATTATGGTTTATTACGGAAATCCGGATATGGAAATATGGAAAAACCCTTATTTTCACCCGAATCTATTGGTATATGCCGCTCAGCTTAAAGCCTTCGGGATTAAGTGTACCCCTCTTAAGCTTAAGTTCCTGCATTTTATAAATAACAGGAATTTTAAAAAGGCCATTAAAGGAAACTGATTATGAGAAAAGAAAACATTAAGGTGGCATTGGCATATATTTTAAAATACGCCTTTTGGAGCTTTATTGCCATGCCTTACTTTGAGAAAATTTTTGTATCAATGCCCGGGCTTGACTACAGAACATCGAAATTAATACTGATACTTATTCTCACAGCGGGCGCTGTACCGGGGCTTGTATATACCTTAAGAAGAGGGCTTTATGATATCGCCTTTATAGCAGGTATTATAAATTCCTTTGGAGTATATACGCTTATTATATGCGTTTTTTTTGACCGGGAGATATTTATGTCGATTATCATCCAGCTTATTACAATAGTGCTCGCTTTTTCCTATCTTGTTTTTTCAGATATAACAGAGGATGATGAAGATAAAAAGACAGTTTTTAAAAGACGCTTTAAAAAGCTTATTAAAAGCCTCTACGTTATTACTGCCCTGTGCTTTGTTTTAAATATTGCTGTCTTAGGGATAACACTCGGTAAAAACGGGCCGATTATTAAAGCTCCCGTTGATGCTTTAAGTCTTAAGACCGATGAAGCTTTAAGTATTGCAAATAACCGGGAGGCTCTTCTTGATTTTAAAGCTGACAGATGGGAAAAGCTTACCATTAAAGAGCGTCTTGAGGTTTTACGGCTTGTTATAAAAATAGAGTCAGAGCATCTGGGTATAGGCTATGTGCCATCCCTTGCGTTGGAGGATCTGGAGGGAAATCAGGCAGGTGTATTTACAAGCGGAGAAAAAATAATTAAGCTTGATACCGAACATTTTGAAAAGGCAAGCCCGGAGGCGGTTTTAAAAAGTCTGCTTCACGAGTGCCGTCACAGCTACCAGCACGAATGTGTAGACATTGCGCAGGAAATTAATGAAAAGTATAAAAAGCTTTTTATTTACCGACAGCTTGCAGGATATCAGTACGGATTTGATAATTATGAGACTGTCGATTATAAAACCAATCCGGTTGAAGTGGATGCAAGAGAATATGCCGACAGGCGCATAGTAAAATACCTTGAAGAAATATACGGAGGGTAAAAAGCGTAAAAATTCCCCGGACCACGCAAAGCAAAATAATATAAATAGAAAATGTGTCTGTATCATATACAGGCACATTTTTTGTAGTGTACATTACTATATTAAGGTATAAATTTGCAAGCAAATTTATGAATTAAATGCTTTGCGTTTTGAACGAAAATCCCCTCTCGATGTATTTAATACACCTTCGGGTGATTTTCGTTCAATCCAAGAAATTTTTCCTGCTTTTCGTTTGATATTGACGGCATCGAGCCACCAATATCAAAAAAAGCGTAAAATCAACAAACCACGCAAAGCAGGGGGATAGATAAAAAATAATGTGCTTACCGAAAGGCAGGCACATTTTTTGTACGCTTTTTTATGAGGTGTTGTATAAAAATCCTGTACGAAATAAAAAAAATTAGTCGTCGGACAGCTCTCCGACGGCTAACTTTTTTATAATTTGTAAAATCTAAATTATCGCTTTTATTTAATACTACTTCTTACTTTAAAGTAATTGAAGCTGTTTTTGTAGCATCGTTCCAGTCAACTGTAGCGCCAAGGCCTTCGGAAACGAAACGAACGGGAACCAATGTTCTTGATTCAACAATCATAGGAGCAAGCCCCATAGAAATCTGCTGACCGTTAACATAAACATTTTCGTCACCTATGGTCATAATAACTGTTCTGTCACCACGGATACCTGTAACGGTCTTGGTAGCGTCATCCCAGTTAACAGTTGCATTAAGTGCTTCGAAAATAGCTCTTAAAGGAACGAATAAACGTCCGCCTGCATTGATAGGCTGAACATCCATTGTAAGCTTATTGCCGTTTATCAGAATAGTGTACTGAATATTATCGGGCTGTGTCTGAGGCTGTTGAACGCCCTTATAAATTTCGTTGTACATATCATCAGCTGAAGCCTTTATTCCGTAAACCTTATCAAGAACTGTTTCAGCCATTCTCAAGCCCAATTTTCTCTGAGAATCAACATCAAAGTGGATACTGTCAAAAATTGTAAGGCCTTCGGTGGAAATTACATAACTGTTTTCAATATGCTGTGGAGCTGTTCTTAAAGTTGCTACACATGCAGGTCTTATCTGAGGAACCTCACTTACTATGAAAGGAACGTCGGAATTTTTAACGCCGATTTCTTCTCTTAAGCCGTTGGCAACCTTAACAAGCTTTTCCATATAGCCTGCCTTGGAGGCACAGGATTCGCCCTGAAGCCAGATAATACCCTTAAGCACACCGCCCTTTGCAAGAGCCTCTTTTGTTCTTGCAACTGCGCTTTCGTAAAGGTCCTTGTCAGGTCTTGTGGAAGTAGCCTCAAAGCCCTTGGACCACTGTTCAATAGTTGTTCCGCCGATAGCATTGGAGATAATACCTATTTTAACACCTGCAGGAACTTTTGCTGCCATACCTCTTGAAAATCCGATTGTCGGACCCATTCTGCCTGAACCGGGGGAAACTGTTGAATATCTGTTATATCCCATATATTCTCCTGTAGGACCGTTTACAGGATATGGCTGAGCAACTTCCCATTTGCTATCTTTATTGTACAGGTAAGCACCATCTACAACAATGAAATCGCTTTGCGGAATAGTGTCAGCACCAACCATGTTGGACTGACCGATACATAAATAAATATGGAATTTATCGCTATCTGCAGGAATACCCTCAATTACTTTTGGTGGGTCTAACTGACCTTTTTTCATTTCTTCTATTGCTGCTGTGGACGGTTTTATAATTTTAATACCGTCTATGTAAGATTCGCCGACATTCTTATTATTTCCTGTTAACCAAACCTGAACATTTACAGCACCCTCGGGAGCGGTATACATATTTTCCTGATAGGTCCATTCTGTTGAGGTAGGTGCAAATGAGCCATTGAAAATCTGCTTATTATTTGCGTCAAAGAATTTAACCCATACTTTAAATGCTGTCCCCGATACTTTTTTAAAGTAAGCTGAAACCATATATGTATCTCCAACATTTACAGGAATCATTGGAGATTTGATAATAGGTGATTTATCTGAAGCATCATCTGTAAGATGAACGCTGCTCTTGCCGTCATTTGCCTGTTCCTGTGAAATTTTTATATTTGTTTCGGCATAAGAGTTCGCAAAGGTCCATTTTGAAAGACCGTTTTCAAAATCATCGGAGAATAACGTATCACCGTCACGTGTAACTGTTGCAGCCGGTTTAGACGGAGTAGCTGTTGATGGAGTAGTTGTTGATGGAGTAGTTGATGGGGTTGCAGCTGAGCCTGAGCCGCCTGCTGTTCTTACAACCTTAACATTGTCAACATAGCATTTTCCCAGGGTTTTGATGCTTCCTGTAATCCATAACTGAAGCTTAACTGTTCCGGCAGGAGCGGTAACTGTTTTTGAAGCATTTGTCCATTCGGTAGCCTTGGATGCAACCGAACCGCTTCCTGAAAGCTGTTTATTTGATGCATCGTAGAATTTGTAGAAAACACTGACAGCAGCACCTTCTAAAAGCTTGATGTCTGCAGATATTACGAATACATCGCCTTCCTTTGAATCCATATATTTGGATTTGAAAATAGGTGATGTGGTATCGGTATCGTCATCAAATAACAAAGATGTTTTGCCATCCGATGCCGTAGAAGTGTCTGCCTTGATGTGTGATTTTGCATAATCGTTTGCGTATGTCCATTCACCGATTCCGTTTTCAAAGGAATCATTGATAAGCACTTCATCAGCCGCAAAGCCAACTGACCATAAGCTCATCGAAAGAATAAGTGAAAGAACAATTGCCACAGATAAAATTTTCTTCATGTGAAAAAACTCCTTTTCTTTTTTTTATATATTTTAACATCTTTTTTAACCTTAGTAAATAGTTATTTTGAATTTTTTTTCTTTACATCTATAACGGTATACACTGCGGAAAAAAGCTTCCGGTATAAAGTTTATGTGTATACCTTGACAATGAAAAAGGAGTATAGTATAATAGTACAAGGAAATATTTCAAATTCTTTAAAAACAAAAGAAAAATCTTACGAAATTTAGTGGAAAAGTCCAAGTTTTGAAGGGTGGGAATTTTGTGCCAAAGGATAAAGTGATATATTGTACTGCTGAACAGTGGTTCAAGGGATATCCCTTTCAGGTTATAAGAATTGCAAACCGCAAATATATTCAGCAATGGCATTATCATGACTATGTGCAGATCTGGTATGTGAAAAAGGGGCAATGCCTTCATTATTTCAACGGCAGTGAATATACCCTTTCGAAAGGGGATATTTTTATCCTTCCGCCCATGATGCAGCATAAAATCATTTCCGAGGATGAGGAAAACACCGTGCTTTTAGAATGTGGATTTTTAAAGGATTTTATAAGTGCGGATGAGAACAGCGGCTACGAGCATTTTTTAAGCCCCTTCCTTATTGAGCAGGATATTGTAAAGCCTTTGTTCAGTCTTGACGGTGATGCGGTAAAGGAAATTGAAAAAATATTTGACGAGCTTATGTATGAATATGAATATAAGGAAAAGTATTTTGATTCTTATATAAAGGCGGATATTCTGAAAATTCTTTCCATTATTGCAAGGAAATATAATAAGAGCATAGGTACGGACAAAAGTAGCATTCTTGATAAGCATAAGGAAGCAATTCTGGGAATTATCGATCATCTTTCCGAAAACCCCGATAAGCGTATGTATATCGAGGAGGCGTGTAAAAAGACGAATATGTCTTCCACTCATTTTTCCTATGTTTTCAAGCAGATTACAGGAAGAACCTTTATGGAGTATGTAAGGTTTCTGAAAATTTCAAAGGCAAAGGAACTTCTTCTTGAAACCGATAAGGTAGTAAGGGATATAGCCTCAGACCTTGGCTTTGACGATGCGGCGTATTTTGACCGTGTGTTTAAAAAAGAGGTTGGAATTACGCCGGTGCAGTTCAGGAATGTACAGAAAAATAAAATCGAAATCTGATGAAAAGCGTAAAAAAAGCGTAAAAAAAGCGTATATTGAACCTAAAAAACCCTTGACGTATCTTAATACGCCTGCGGGCTTACGGGCACTAAACGATTTTCGTTTAGTGCCTTTTTTATGTCCAATCTACATCTTTTTTGTACGCTTTTTTATGTCCAATCCAAGAAATTTTTTCTGCTTTTCGTTTGATATTGGCGGCATTGAGCCACCAATATCAAAAAAGCGTAAAATCAACAAACCATGCAAAGCAGGGGATAGATAAAAAAATAATGTGCTTACCGAAAGGCAGGCACATTCATTTATAGTTTACATTACTATATTAAGGTATAAATTCTTCGGATTGTCGATATGTTCCTTCTAAACTCGATATGTTGCCTTACGGCAACGAGAAAAGGACGGATGCCGAATGGCATATCCGTCCTATCCTTAATGTTGACATAAGTCAACAATTCATGATTTTTTAAAAATCAATTCATGTTATCGAATAGATAACAATTCATGCACCGTAAGGTGCAATTCACTATGCCGCTTGCGGCATATCATTTTGCATTCTGCATTCTGAATTCTGCATTCTGCATTTATATGGCCTTCCATCCTGATTTTAAATAGCTTTACCTTTACTTTGCACCGGTTTTTTTAGTTTCTATTCTGAGCCATTTTCTATCTCTGTCAAACTGTAGCTTTCTGTATTCAGAGGGAGTAAGCATCATAATGCTTTTAAATACTCTGTTAAAATATGTCTGGGAGGAAAAGCCCAGAAGTTGAGCTATTTCCATAATTGATTTATCGGTGGATGTTAAGAAAAGCTCAGCGTTTTTAACTCTTATCTGATTTAAGTATTCTACTATGGTTGAATTCATAACCTCTTTAAAAAGTCTGCAAAGGTAGGAGGGATTGATATAGAACATGTGGCTTAAGCTTTCAAGAGTAATATCACTTGTGTAGTTTTCCTGAATATATTCGGTTATTTTCTGGATTTTATCATAGCCCTTTTTGGAGGTATCAACAGTCTGAGGTTCCATAAAACCTATTTTCTGAAAAAAAGCATAAAGCTGATAGAAATACCCCTTTACATAGTTGGTAGACCAGGGGGTGTTTGTATTTGCCTTATAAATATTCTTTACGTAGAAGGCAAGCTCGTCATAATTATCATCCCCCTTTTTTAAAATCATATAGGGCATTTTATAGTTGAGGGCATATATTTTTTTAACATCTTTTTCGTCAAGAATAGTGGGAAAGGTAAACTGAATAAGATACTGCTGATGATTAAGCTTTGCAAGAGTGCTGTGAACCACCTGGGGATTTATTATAACTATGTCTTCTTCATTTAAAATAAACTCTTCTCCCTGAATGTTTATAAAAAGAGGATACTTTTTTACCATCAGAACTTCAAATTCTTTATGGATATGTGATGGTGTAAAAAGATCCTCCTCATTACTGTATAATACAAGATCGATTTTGGTTTTATGATAGTGAGTAAGCTTTAAAAATTCGGTTAACATGGCAAAAACTCCTTATATCATTTTTATAAATCATAGCACGAATAAAAATAAATGTCAAGATTGTACTAAAAAGATACAAAGATATGAGTTGAATGTTTTTAGTATATGTTCTACAATTTAGATAAAGGGAGGGGTATCTTGCCTCTAAAAATAATGAAAAATGTACATATTTTTCCTGAAAAACAAGATTAAATTTCAAAAATAAAAAGTAAAAATAATGAAAAAAATGGAAATTTAAAAAATTGTCTCAAGGGTATACCCTTGATTAATGTATGAACATACATTAATTAGGAACCTTAACCAATAAATTAAGGTGATGGGGTTTTTGCCCCGATTACCTGACAATAAAAATAAAAAAAGAAAGGTGATTCAAATGGCAAAAAAACTAACAAGTATATGCGTAGTGTTAAGTATGCTTATGGCTTTAAGCTTAACCGGTATGGCATATACACTACCTGCCGATGCAGGTGCGGTTACCGTTTCCCAGGAAAACGGCGTTTATACAGTTACGGTTTCAAACCCTGTATATGCCAATGCGGAAGTAACAGTAACAGCAGTTGCTAACGGCGAAGCTATTCCCGAAAGTATGACTGATTCTTCAGTTGCTTATTTTAGCGGAAAAGAAGCTGATGCAAACGGTGAGGCTACTTTCACATTTGAGCCCAAGGAGGGCTTTAATAATGAAAACGGCTTATATGTTGCAGTTTCCACCGAAAGAGGTGTTGATACCGTTATTGCAAAGGCTGAATATTCAGTAGCAAGCATTACTTCGGCTCACGGTCAGGTTTCGGCTGACAGAGAGGTTATCAAAGAAGGCGACACAGTAAGCTTCTATATTGATGCTGATTTCGGCTATGTTGCAACCGACATTTCGGTTACCGGCGGTGTTCTTACCGAAAGCAATGAAGGCGGATTTGTTGTGGCAAAGGTTAAAGATAATCTTGAAATCACAGTTTTATATGATGTGGCTGCTGCAGAAATCGGTGCACCGGGTGTGTTTAATTCCGTAATCAAGCCTTCTGAATTTGCTGAGAAATACGGTGAGGATTTCAGCGGTGATGCATTAACTGCTAAATATGCGGCAGTTATCTTCTCTAAGGTTTCAGCTGATTTATATGAATGCGGTATCGTTTATTCAAAAGAAAATAACAATCCTACCGTTGGCGGTGAAAACTGTATAGTAAGACCTGCTGCCAATATCGGCGCAAAGGGTGCCTTCGGAATATATCTTTACTCCGATGAAGCTAATGATTCTACTTATTACGTAAAATCCTATGTTAAGTCAGGAGATTCATATATTTACGGTAACGCAACAACCTTCAGCTTAAGTGAAGTTGACACTACTGTGGAATAGGAGGAAGAAAATGAAAAAGTATATTAAAATGGATATGACCTTAATATCCGTAGCTGCAAATGAAAACATCTCTTCCAACGGACTTTCTGACTGGCTGGAAGGCTCCGGTGATGAATATTTCGATGCCGGAATTACAACCTACATTATAGAATCTTAGAAAGGAGCTTAAAGAAATGAAAAGAATTTTATCCTTATTACTTTCAGTAACAGTAATTCTTTCAGCTTTTTCATTTGTACTGCCTGCTTATGCATCCGGTGAAGAAGCACTTATAGATTACCTTTACTACGATGACTTTTCAACTACTGATAAAATGACAAATTATTTTACAAGCTATAATCCCACAGTTAAAATCTGGGATGCCGAAGCGAATGCTATGGCTGATGCTTATAAATCCAATTTCTCACTTACTGATAATACATTAAAAGTTACGAACACAACTACAGGTGGTGTAACAAGAGTTGGTTTCCGTACACCTACACCGGTAGATAAGCCTAAATTAATAATATCTCTTGATGTTAAACCTAATTTTACTACTACTGCAGGCTATGGTTTTGGAAGCCGAGATTTATATGGTTCGGGTACTTTTCATATATTAGATAAAGGTAATATAACTGCTCATACTGCTGGAACTGCTCAAAATACAGGTGCAACATATGCAAAGGGCGAATGGATTAATATTACTTTAGTATATGACAATGATAATACAAAAAATAATAACAGGGATATATATGTTAACGGTGTAAACTGTGGTGCTTATACTAATCCAAGTGCATCATGGCAATATGCTGATAAAGGCTTTGTTGAATTCTTGCCTCAGTTTTATTCAAAAGCAGGAGACAGCGTTCAACTTGATAATATAGAAGTGTATGCATATCCGACTGAATTAAAATATGAACTTGAATCAGCTACAGTGAGTGAAGTTAAAATTAATTTTAATATGATTCCAGATAGTACAACACTTATTCCTGCTAACTTTATTGTTAAGGAAGGTAATACAACTATTACACCTGCTAATGTAACTTTATCAAAAGAAAACGAAAGGCAGGCTGTTCTTACATTTAATGAAGCATTAATACCTGGTACAGTTTACACGGTATCTGCTCAGAATGTAACAGCAGGTGCAAGTAAAACTGATGACGTTTCTGATACTATAGCATTAGCATCAAGTCCTGAATTAAGTTTTAAAGTCGCACCCGCTAAAGTTGAGTGGAAAGAAACAAATGAATTTTGGTGCTATAATTATGAAAATCTTACACCCGTTACAGGGCTTGGTAAGGACGAGGCTGCTAACGGAGTTTATGAATTCGGTACTGGTGGATTATATAATATAGAAGAGGTTGACGGTCAAAAAGCGTTAACAATGCAACAGAACAGTACTTCAGCAACAGATACTTATGCATTTATAAGACCGAATAAATCAAACTACGCTTCAGTTGATGCTTATGCAGTTGAAATGAAAGTAAAAGTTGATTTTTCTAAAAATCCTGAAAATGCAATGTTCGATGCCAGATCTAATCCCGGATATGGGCTGAAATTTACCGCTATGCATAATGGAGGCATATATACGGATGATGGTTTAACAGATAGTATAGGCATATATAAGGATGGAGAATGGATAACTCTAAAAAATGTTTATTACAATTCTCCTGTAAATATTGACGGCACAGATTATTTAAGAAGAGATATTTATATAAACGGTCAATTTGCAAAAACTGTATATGATGATTGGAATGCATATAAAGGATTTATTGACGGTCAAACATGGCATTCTTACTTTAGATTCAGAGTAAGAGACAGATATAGCAAAATAAATACAGAAGGTAAAGTTTATATTGATTATATAAGAATTTATAAAACTTCCGATTCCTTTGCTGCAAAATTAACAGCAGTGGAAAATGTTGATACAAGCTTTGTTAACGTTCAGTTTAACAGCACACCGGTTCTTTCTGACTTGACGGATAAGATTTATATTGCTGATGAAAACGGTGTGAAGGTATCTGATATAGCAGTTCCGGAATTTGTAAACGAATTCAATGCTGACGGATATGCTGCAAAAGTTAATTTGTGGTTTGCAAATGGACTTGAATTGGGAAAAACCTATAAATTATGCATAGACGGTATCAGCGATATCGCGGGAAACAAACTTTATCAGGAAGAATCCTTTACAACAAAGGCTGCTCCCGAGGCTGAAGGTCTAACACTTTCAGGAGGTATAGCAACAGTTACCGTAAATGAATATACCGAGCCTCTTACTTTAATTGTAGCAGGCTATGAAGTTACAGACGGTGTTGAAAAGATGGTAAAGGTTGTTGAAAAAACAATTACAGCTACCGGCACCTTCTCAACCGAAGAGGCTGTAGAGGCAGATGTGGTTAAAGCCTTCTTATGGAAGGGAACAAAGCCTGTAGTTTCTGCAGCTCAGTAATTTGAATTAATATTTTGCAGTGGGGCGGTTTTTACCGCCCCGGGACTGCAATATCTGATATAAACAAGTTAATTTTTAAAAATTAATTTATTTATGTCTGATATAGACAAAAATTAAAAATGTTTAACCCAAGGAGAAAGGATGATTTTTATGAAACTAAAAAGAAGTTTAAGTGTATTGCTTATGTTTACAGTTATGCTGTCAACCATAACTTTTGCAATACCAACTTATGCTGCAGATGTCGAAGAACCATTTATAGATTATGTTTACTATGACGATTTTTCGACAACCGAAAAAATGAACAATTATGCTACCAGTATTAATTTTTCTAATTGGAATAATATTTATGATGAGGGAGCAGGAACCTTTGCTTCAAATTATTCTTTAACAAGTGATAAAACCTTGGAGGTTAAAGGCACAGGAGTTGCCAATCAATTCATATATACTAAATTGCAAGTGACTGCTTCCGGTAAACCTAAACTTATAGTATCGTTTGATGTAAAACCTAAATTTACCTCTTCATCCGGATACAGATTCGGAACAAGAAATGATAATTACGGTACAAGTACAATAGGTATATATGATAATAGTACTGCGGTTTATGCGGCTTTTTATAATAATGAAACCACAGATAAAACATATACAAAAGGTCAGTGGATGAATGTAACATTAATATATGATAATGATTCGGAAAAAGCAAATAACCGTGATATATATATAAACGGTCAGTATGCAGGAACCTATATAAGTACCGCAACACAGGCATCATCAAATTATAATTATTCAAAAAATGGAACTTTATGGTTCGCCCCGGGTCTTTACGGTAAAACCGCAGATGCAATAGAGTATGATAATATAGAAATTTATGGTTATCCTACCCAATTAAAATATGAAGTTGATTCTGCTTCGGGAAAAGAAATCAAGGTTAATTTTAATATGATTCCGAATGCCGATACCATCCTTCCTGAAAACTTTACTGTTTTTAACGGAGAAAATGAACTTACCGTATCTAAAGCGGAAATTTCACCTGTAAAGCCAAAACAGATTGTATTAACACTTAATGAAAATCTTCAGCCGGGAAATACATATTCGGTAACTGCAGAAGGCTTGACGGCAGGAACTCTTACAAGTACAGTTTCAGATTTAATAAACATAGAATCAAAAGAACTTATATTTGAAACAAAACCGTTAAAAATATATGCTGAAAATTTAAAGCTTTATGATGATAACGGCGAGGTTTCGACACTTTCTGACGGAACATATAAGGTTAAAACAACCTTTATAAATGAAAGTGAAGAAGTTTTATCTCCTGTTATTGCAGCAGGCTTATATGATGAAAATAATGAGCTTAAAAGCTTACAGCTTATTCCTGTTACCGATCCCACACAGCCGATAGAAGAGGATATAACACTTTCAAATACAACCGGTCTTACCTTGAAACTCTTTATGTTAAAGAGTAAAACTTCACCCGAAACTGTATCGGCAGTATCGGTATATACAGAAACTTCAAAAGATACTGACAAAGTATTCGACCCTGAAGTTAAAATGCTAAGAGATAATTTTGATATTGAAACTGTTGTAAACGGTGATACACAGGTTATCACAACAAAAGTTGACACCTTTACAAATGATATGGCAAGGCCTGCAACTCTTATCGTTCTTAAAAAAGGTAAAACTCTTAGTGATATAGACTTAACAAACCCTATGGCAACTGTTGTTGCACTTGATTCTGCCGTTCTTACCGAGGATGGTATATCCTATAAGATTCCTGATGTAAAGGATGATTACGAAGCATATATCTACTTAAAGAACAGTGATAACTTCGGTTATAAAACATTTATATATTACGGCAAAGCATTTATTGATGAAGGAAAAGAAATCGTAAAGGATATAGTAGCCTCCGAGGTTGACTCCTTTATCCAAAACTATAAGGATGCAATAAGTCTTGATACTTCCGTTTATGATACACTTACAGGAAGTGATGCAACCGATAATGACGATAAGGATATAGTTGCAAAGTCTATTGAAGCTCAGAGAAAGGAAAAATCCACTAAGAAATTTGCAAGCTTTGAAGAGTTTATTTCAGCTTTTAATCAGGCAATTGAATTTGCTCAGATGAAAACAAATGCAGATGTAAAGGAAATGATAAATAAGCTTCCCGAAAGCGATTGTACTGCATTATATGAGGATACAATTTCAGATGATGCAATAAATGCAGTTCATCAGGAGTTAATTTCTAAAAAGCCTCTTACAATGAATGAGTTTGAAAAAGAGTTTAATAAAAATGTTATCTTAAAGGGTATTGAAAAATCAGAAAACTATACCCAGGCTCAGACAATAATGGAAAATACTGATGAAATCACCAATGTTGATTTATCGGTTTATAACATACTAAAGGATAAAAAGCCCGTAAACGTAGCGATAAATAAAAAGGCTTTTGCTGACTATACACTACTTAACAATGCTTTCGAAAGTGCGGCAAAGGCACAACGTGCAAAGGAACTGGCAGGCGGCTTACCCTCCGGCTCAGTTGGCGGCGGCGGTGGCGGTAAAGGAACCGCAGTTGTTCCTTCACCTATGGATAAAACCGAAATCGCAATCGAACCTGAAATTAAAGAAGAACCAATAGTTCCGGTTATTCCGTCTGCATCGGCAAAAGAATTCAAGGACCTTTCAGGATTCGACTGGGCAAAAGATGCAATTAATAATCTTGCAAGTAAGGGTATAGTAAACGGTGTGTCCGACTCCTCCTTTAATCCCGGTGGTGAGGTTAAGAGAGAAGAATTTGTAAAAATGATAGATACTCTTTATACAGCAAATGCAGAAGTTTCTGAGTTTACCGATGTAAACCAGAATGAATGGTATGCACCGTTTATAAACAAATCAGTTTCAGCAGGAATAGTAAAGGGTATGAGTGATACCGTATTCGGTTTAGGCAAAGGTGTTACAAGAGAGGATATGGCAGTTATGATTTTAAGAGCCTTAAAGCTTGAAGCAAATACCTCGGGTGATGCCTTCTCGGACGATTCTGAAATTTCATCTTATGCAAAAGAAGCAGTATACATTTTAAGAAGTAAAGGAATTATCTCAGGCACAGGCAACGGAAACTTTGAGCCAAAGAGAATAATGACAAGAGCGGAAGCGGCAGTATTAATCAACAATATTTTAAATATTAAAGATTAAAAAATTTAAAATGCAATGTAGGGCAGGGGCTTGCTCCTGCCGTAGATTGCACGAAATGATATTGATATTGTCAATTCGATATGCCTGACGGCTCGATATGTTTGCCTTCGGCAAACAGGGAAGGAGAAAAAAGATATGAAGAGAATACTTTCATTGTTTATTGCAGTATCTGTTATTTTGTCTATGACGGCAGTAATGCCTGCATTTGCAGAAGAATCAGAAGAACTAAAAGTTTATTTATACGAAGATTTTGTTACGGGATATGAGTTAGATGAAACAAAGGTAAAAAGTTTTCCAAGTATGAACCGTTCTATAATAAACGGGGAATATGTATTGGAACCGACTCATTCTGACACAGGAAATTATCAGATCGTAAATTTTTCAACTAATATTAACGTACCCGAAGAAACTAAAGTTGTTTTGGAATATTACTTAAAAGGGACGGTTGATGGAGGAAGTAACCATTTTGGTTATAGTATTTCATCAGGACTTCCTACTGTAATAGTAAAGAATACAGGTGTTAATGCATATACACATAATGATAAAGAATATATTGTTTCAACAGAATTAAAAAGCGGACTTACCGTTACAATAGTATATGATAATGAAAAACCTTTAAGAGATATATTTATTGACGGTACATTTATAGGGACTTATGATATGGGTACATCATCGGTTGGTAACCAGTTCTGTGATGATAATATTATGTCTCTTGTTTTTGAAAACCATATTAAACCTGAGACAAATGTTTACTATAATTATATAAAAGTATACCAGGCACCGTCAGATTACTCCCCTGAAACTTTTGTTCCCGGACTATATAATAATATAGGGAAACCTGAAACACAAGTTGCAGGCGTTATAAACTATGACGATAATTTTTACTTTAATGTTATAAACGGTCTTGGCTTTTATGAAAAAGGAAATATTGGCGAATATAAGCCTGAAGAACCTATGACAAGACTTCAATTTGCAGGAATTCTTGCAAAGATCATGAATGTATCACCTGTTACCGAGCCTGCACAGATTTATACTGATATTGCAAGACGCCACTTTATGTCGGGAACTTTAGAATCCTTAAATAAACTGGGGCTTATGAAGGGTATCGGTGCAAATGAATTCGGAAAAGATGTTGAAATTACACTTCCTATGGTTTCCGCGGCACTTTGCCGTGCTTTGGGATACAAGGAATTTGCCGAATACTATTCAGGCTATGAAGCAGGCTATTTAACCATGGCTGACCAGGCAGGTCTTTTTAAGGGTATTTCCCAGGGGGAAAGCTTAAAAGCAAAGGATGTAATCCGTATTCTTTATAACTTTATGAATTCGGAAATATATGCGACTGTTGGTGTAAGTGACGGTAATTACATTAAGGAAGCAACTTCAGGAAATACAATTTTAAAGGTTTATCATAATATTGCAAGTATAAGAGATATTTTAAATACAAATCAGGTAACCTCCCTTACCTCCAAAAACGGAACAGGGGACACCTCGGTTGTTATAGGCAATATCAGACTTGATACCAACGGCGCATCTTTAAATCAGTATCTTGGGTATGCGGTTGAGGCTTATTACAATATTGAAAGTGAAAAAATTCTTTTTGCGGGAATAACAAACAAAAATGAAGCCCTTACAATAAGCTCGGAAGCTTTTTCAAGCTATTCAAGTGAAAGAATATTCTATTTTAAGGATTCAAATGAATATAAGGTTACTCTTTCTTCAACTGCAGATATAATCTATAACGGTAAATTTGAGCCCTTCTCAAAGAAGCTTTTCGATACCTTGGTTAACGGAAATATTTCCTTAATAGATAATAACGGAGACTCTAAATTTGATGTAGCCTTTATAAACAGTTATGTAAACGGTGTTGTTGATACAAAATCATCAGATGGTATGGTTATAAGATTTAAAAATAATGTAGCAAGTATTACTCTTGAAGACTACGAAGCTTTCGATATTAGGGATGCTGCTGGTAAAAATCTTCCGTTTGAAACAATTTCACAGAATAATATTTTATCAATTTGTGAATCCAAGGATAAATCTTATATCCTTATAACTGTAGGAACTGCATCTCATATCGGTTCTCTTTCAGAAATATATAATGATGAAAATGTTACAAGGCTTAACATAGGCGGAAAGCTTGTTCCTGCGGACCCTGTGTTCGTTAACACCAACTCCTTCCTAAAGCCGGGTATAACAGGCGAATTCTTTACCGATGCTTACGGAAAAGTTGCATATTACAGTGAAATGGCAACAAGAAGTGCAGGTTATGCATACTTTATCGGTTTATGGGATGAAGGCGAATCCTATGATTATGTTAATGTTAAAATGTATACCGAGGGTAAGCAGTTAGTTGAGCTTAAGACCGCTAAAAAAGTTACAATTGACGGTGTTTCCGGTCAAAGCTGTAAAGAGCTTATTAATAATAAGCAGCTCTTTAACTGGACTAAAGAGGAAGATCCTAACAATCCGGGAACTTTAATTGAAACCAAAGGAAAGGCAAAGCCTCAGCTTATTTCATATAAACTTAATTCCGACGGAGATATTATAAAAATTGATACTCCTTACTACAATGTTGGTGTAGAAAATCCTCAAAATACTATTATGCTTGTTACAAGTGGAAGCTTGAGATATGACGGTATTGATATAGCATTCGGAGAAGATGTATATCTTAACGGGGGATGCAGAGTATTTACTATTCCAAATGAGAATATAGCTTTTGCAGAAGATGAAGAGTTTGACATTAAAGCACCTTCTTCACTATTCAGAGATGAGTCTTATTATAATATAACTGCATATAAAACTTCTTTGGATACACTTGGTGCAGACATCTTAATCACTAAGAGGGGAACAGGCGGTAGCTTTGACTCTTATGACCATGCTTATATAGTATCTGATATTACCGAAGTATGGGATGAAAAGGAAGAGACAGCCGTTAAAAAGTTAAGTTATTTCTTCCAGGGTAAGGAAAGAAGCTGTATAGCTCCTGAACCTGCATACCTTAATGGGATTGAAAAAGGCGACGTTGTAATTTTGAGCATAAATTCAGATAACGAGCTTACTCAGGCGCCTAAATTAAGATATGACCTTGATGCAGATACTGACGGAGATGACGAAACAGTTCAGGTTGCAGAAGGTAACAGAGGAACGATTCATAGAGTTACTTATGGCGCTATTTATGAAATGAAGGGTGATTTATTTACTATAACAAAGGATCCTTCACCTGCACCTGATGCAAACGGTAACCCTACACCTGTAACAAAAGAACTTCATAAAATTCCTAATTATATCTATATTGTTGATACAAGTATAGGAAAGGTAAGCGTGGGAGATAAAACTTCTATAACAGATTATGTAAGAGATAGTATTAACTATTCAAAGGCAGTATTCTATGAAACAAAAGGATATGATTATGACCTTGTAATTATAAAATAGGAGGTATTAGACAATGAAAAGGATTATTAGTTTTTTCTTAGCAATTGTTATATGTTTTTCGTCTATGTCAGTCTTTGCATTGGATTCTAAAGGACTTCCTGATTATAAATCGTCGGTAAAATTAGGAAGGTCAAGCTGGTCTGCAGAAACTCATAATGGTACGATTTGCTATGATAGAGAAGGCAATCCTCTTATGTGTTATTCAACTCAGGGCGGTTTCTTTTGGGTAATAGATCTTCTTACCGGGCATGTAAAAGAGAGGCATAATATCATAGGGGATTACACTATGGCACATCTTGTTACAACTGCACCTAACGGAAGTGTTTATATATGGTTTTATCCCGGAAACTGTCTTAATGTTTATGACCCGATAGCAGGAACCATAGAAGCCTTACCTCTTGATCCGACGTTTCACACTCAGGATGGAGGTTGCATTACTGAGGATGAAATAGTTTACGGAGGCAGTTACGAAGAAAAAGGAGCAAGAGTATTAGCGTATGACATTAAAAAAGGCGATTATAAATATTATGGTCCTTTTGAACCTAACTGTACTTATGTTAAAGGTATCACCTATGACGATAAGTATATATATGCGGGTACGGGATACGGTGTTGAAAATTGCAAAATGTTCAGAATTGACAAAGAAACCGGTGAACGAACGGTTTTCCTTACTGATACCGGAAGTAATATAATTTATACTGCATATATGATCAATAATAAGATTATTGCTCACACAAACGGAAATCTCCATATTGTTGATCCAAAAACACTGGAAAAAGAAAATACAATTCGTACCGGTCATTCCAGACAGGGAGAACTATATCCGTCTCCATATAATGATAAAGAGTTTTATCATTTCTATGCTGATGCTTTATGGAAATATAATACCGAAACTCAAGAAAACATAAGAATGGTAGACTGCTTACTTGATAACACACTTGACTGGGCTGAACTTCCAAACGGGGACTTGGTATTATCTTTAAGGACAAATACTATGGAGAAGATTGGATATTATAATCCAAAAACCAATGCAGTTACAGTTGTTGAATTAGACCAACTTGCCGATGCAGGTCCCAGTGCTCAGACAATTGAAGTTTCACCGGAAGGTGTTTTATACTGCGGAGGTTATCAGTCCTCAATGGGTGTATATAATATCAATACCAATGAATTTATTGCATCAATGCCTAAATGGCATCAGAATGAAGGTACAGGATTTTTAAATGGAAAAGTTTATTTTGGAACATATACAGATGCTGTTATGTTCCGTTATGACCCTGAAAGACCTTTGACAACTTATAATCCAAACTATAGTTTTAAAAAAACATATCAGGGATATGATGCTAATCCTTCAATGGTATATGATATAGAGAAAGGGCAGGATAGACCATTTGTAATTACACCTTATAATAACAAACTGTATATAGGTACAATTTCGGGATATAATGTACAAGGCGGTGCATTTACAATTCTCGAAGAAGAGAATGGAGTTAATCCACCAAAAGCTGAAACTTATCATAATATTATTCCCAATCAGTCGATAAGCGGTGTTGCAGTAAAGGGAAATCTTGCATATATAGGTTCAACAATCAAAAACGGTCTTGGTACAGAAAACACAGAAAAAGAAGCGAAAATTGCTGTGTTTGACCTTGAAAAAAAAGAAGTTGTAGATATGATAACACCCGATCTTCCGGGCATAGGAACAAACTCTGCAATGATTGGTGAATTAACATTCGGGTCTGACGGACTTTTATGGGGTGTCTCGGATAAAGACGGGCTTGTATTTGCTCTTGACCCTGAAACCTTTGAGGTTAAAAAGTCAGTTGCAACTGTACCGGGTGCAACTGATATGTCGTTCAGACCATACAGATTAAGATGGGGCGACGACGGACTTTTATATACTACAGCAGGATGGAAGATAAGTGTAATAGACCCTGAAACAATGGAATACAAACGAATTCTTGACAATGGTGTGCAGATTATGACACTTGACCATAATGGAAATATATGGTATGCAAGAGGCGAACCTGTATTTCATATAGATATAAATCAATATGATAGACTGACAAGATTTTTAAAAACATTGGAAAAACTTAATAAAGCAGATTATACCGAAGAAGAATGGATAGTTCTACAAAATGCAATAAATGAAGCAAAGAAACTTACAAAGGATACAGACGATAAGACTATTCAATATGCTATCCGCGATATAAAAGGATTAAGAGATAAGACTCCGTTTGTTAAGCCTCAGAATGCAATGAAAATTATACTTGACGGAGAAGAACTTCCACTTGATTATGATACTACAGGTGTTACAAAAGTTTATAACGGAAGAACGCTTATTCCATATAGAGCGTTTTTAGAAACCTTAGGATATAAAGTAACATGGGATGTTCATAAAGCGTCAATAAAAGCAGAAAAAGAAGGAAGTAACATACAGATGGCGTTAAATGATAAAGTTATAACATTTAACGGAGTAAAAAAGGAAACTGATGTTCCGCCGGTTCTTTTAAGTGGCAGACAATATGTACCAATTCGTTTTATAGCAGAAGAATTGGGATATGAGGTAATATGGAATGAAAAAGAAAATGCAGTTGAAATTACTAAGTAAAATTTTAATATTTACGCTTTTAATAAGTAATCTATACTTTCCGATGGAGGCGCTTGCCGCCTCTTCGGTAACTGATTTTCCCGGTTACAGTGCATCTAAAGATTATGGAAGAGGAGTATTTTCTGCTGCGGTAAACGGTGGAGCAATCTGCTATGATAAGGATGGAAATCCTCTTATGTGCTTTGCTACTCAGGGTGGAAAATTCTTTGCCTGTGACCTTCTTACAGGAAAAGTTGTTTTTGAAAAGAAAACAACCAAAAGCTATATAATGGCTCATCTTGTCAAAACTGCTTCAGACGGTAAGGTATGGATTCAATATTATCCGGGTAACACATTTGATGTGTATGACCCTAAAACGGGAGAATATAAAGAAGTATATCCCGGTGTAAGTATTCGCTCACAGGATGGCGGTAATGTAACGGATGACGGTAAAATTCTACTCGGAAGTTATTATGATACAGGTGCCTGTGCTTACGAATATGATATAGCTACAAATACTGTTCAAACTTATGGCCCTTTAAATGTTAATTCACATTATGTAAAAGGTGTGGATTCCGATGAAAATTATATTTATGCAGGGACAGGTATTGGCGAAGGTAATGCAAAACTTTACCGTATTAATAAATCTACCGGTGAGCAAAGTGTTATTTACGATTTTGGCGGTTCAATTGTATATAATGTAAAAGTAAATTCCGATTATATTATTGCTCAGACGGGTTCAGGCTGCTATGTTATAGATAAAAATAATTACAGTAACGCCAAATTAGTCGGAGGTTCGGAACCTTCAGATCCTTCTCCTTATCCTTATGATGAAAATATATTTTACATTATTGATTACAGCAAATGGATTTATGAACTGAACGCAGAAACAAAAAAATTAACTGCACTTAATGTAAGCATTCCTCTGGATGCTTATGAAGAGGCTGAGTTTACTCAGTGGACAACGCTATCGACAGGAGAAAAAGTATTGGGATTTCGAACCAATATGATGAATAAAATAGGATATTTTAATCCGAAAACCAAAGAGGTTGTTACTCATCAGCTTGACAGAATTGCTGATGAAGGACCAAACATTCAGTCTATTGAGATTTCTCCCGAAGGCGTTATATATATGGGAGGATATCAGACTGCAATGGCAGCTTATGATATTAACAAAAATGAATTTGTATATAAGCTTCCATATTGGAAACAAAATGAAGGCGTTGGCTTTTTAAACGGTAAAACTTATTTCGGAGTTTATACAGATGCAAGGCTCTGGAGATATGATCCTAAAAAGAACTGGAACTATAAGGAATATTCAGGAGACGGTAAATATCAGGGGTCAAGCTATAATCCCGTAATGGTTTATGATATTGAAGAATCTCAGGACAGACCCTTCGTTTTAAAAGGCTATAATAACAAGCTTTATGTTGGAACCATGTCAGGCTATAATGAGCTTGGAGGCGCTCTTACAATATATTCTGAAACCTCATCGGGATATCCTTCGGCTGAGACTTTCAGAAATGTTATCCCCAATCAGTCAATCACAGGTATTGCGGTTAAAGATAATCTTGTTTACTTAAGCGGAACAATAAGAGGCGGTCTTGGTATTGAACCTATAGAAACTCAGGCAAAAATTGCAGTATTTGATACCAATACCAATACTGTTGTAACCGAAGCATTTGCCCCTGATTTACCTATAGTTGGGAAAACTTCACAAACTATTGGTGAGCTTTCCTTCGGTCCTGACGGACTTTTATGGGGCTGCTCGGAAAAAGAGGGACTGGTTTTTGCCATGGATCCTGAAACCTTTGAGGTTAAAAAATATGTATCTGTAAATCCGGGGGATGACAGGGGTGCACTTGCAAGACCACTATATTTAAGATGGGGTTCTGACGGACTTTTATATACAACAGCAGGATGGAATGTTACTGCTGTAAATCCTGACACAATGACTTACAAAACTATTGTAGAAAGCTGTTCACTTATGACTCTTGACCCCTATGGTGATATATGGATTGCAAGAGGCAGTAATTTCTATAAAATAGAGGTAAGCTGGTTTGCAAGGTTAAAAGAAATTTTAGATACCACTGATTTTAACGACTATGAATCATCAACCGCTCTTGGTGAGTTAAAGGTACTTTGTGCTTCGGCAAGTTTACTTACCGAGGAGTCGGAGGATTCTGAAATAATTTCGGCAATCGATGCGATAAATGCAAAGAAGAAGGAGCTTAATGATACCTCGAAATATGTTTCGGGATTTGGCGCAGAGCTTGATTATTTAACTCAGACTGTTACGATTACGGGTAATTTGAAAACAGGGGAAGAGGTATCGGTAAGAATTTTATCTCCTGAAGGAAAAGTGGTTTTACTTGACCAACTGTCAAAAAATGAAAAAAGCTTTGAAAAAACCTACCGAATAAGTCCGCTTGAGGTTGGCGAATATAAGATTTATCTTGATGCTAAATCCTATGTAAAGCCGGTTATGAGGTCGGTAAATTCCATTCCGCCTGACAGAAGAATTATTGTTAATAACAAGGCAGATGAAGATAGCAGCGGAATTGTTACTACAAGACTTTCAAACTACTTTGATGTACCGATGAAGCTTAATTTCTTTACTGCTGAGTATTATAAGCAAACAGATATTTTGAAACAGGCAACATTTGAAACCTACACAGTTAATCCGGGTGATTTCGCAATATTTAAAAGTCAGCTTGGAGAAGGTTCAGATACTGATTTTAAACTGTTTATATGGGATGAAAATATGGCACCTGTAACAGCGCCCTTTGAAAATTAGTTAATGCGAGGTTAAATGAATGATACTTGATATAGAGTTTCAGAATATAAAAGATAAAATTTTTAAATTATATGATTTTAAAAGTGATACTTTATTTGAGCTTGTGGAAAGAGAGGATGTATTCGTTTCTTTTGACGGTAATAAAGCGCTTATATGCGGCAGCGTAAAAACAAATACTGCCCGTGCTCTTACACTTTTTATTAAAAATATAAAAGAGGGTAAGACTACCTTTGAAATATCCGAAACAAAGCATTTTGAAAGTTTAGGATTTTCCCTTGATGTATCAAGAAATGCAGTCATGAAGGTTGAAAAGGTTAAAACTTATATCGATATTTTAGCTTCTCTTGGCTTTGATTCCATGATGCTTTATATGGAGGATACCTTTGAGCTTCCGGGCTATTCCTATTTCGGATACCGCCGCGGAAGATACACACTTTCCGAGCTTAAGGAGATTGATGATTACGGCTTTTCCATGGGAGTTGAAATAGTTCCCTCTATCCAGACCTTAGGTCATCTTGAGCAGTACTTAAGATGGAGAGAGGCTGATGACATCAAAGAAAATTCAAAGGTTCTTTTATGCGGAGAGGATAAAACCTATCAGTTTATAGAAGCCAGCTTAAAAACAATAAGCAGTGTATTAAGAAGTAGACGCATAAATATCGGCTGTGATGAGGCTTCGGGTGTAGGCTGCGGTAACTATCTTATCAATAATCCTTACCGCAACCGTTTTGAAATTATATCCGAGCATCTTAACAGGGTTTATGATATATGCAAAAAATATAATTTTAAGCCTATGATATGCGGAGATTTATATCTTCCCTATTATGATTTTAATGCGGAGATTAAAACCCGGGAAACAGAAGCTATTCCCGATGCTGATATTTTATTCTGGGATTATTATCATACAAGTGAAGATGATTACAGGTATTTGCTTGAGCTTCATAAAAAACTTAAGAAAAATATAATTTTCTACGGTGGAATATGGACCTGGTGCGGAATTCTTCCCAATCCTTACCATACATACCGTACAATGGCTCCCGCGCTTTCGGTAATGCTTGAAAATAATATAAAAGAGGTATGGGCGGCAACCTATGGTGATGACGGTACCGAAACAAATATGTTCTTTGCTGTTCCTTCCCTTACCGTATTTTCCGAAAAATGCTTTAAAGGTACAAACTGCACCGATAAAGATATTGAAGATATGAGTAAGTTTGTTACCAAAGTTGATTTAAAGGATTTTTATGCATTATCAGAATTCCACTATCCTTTTATTGAAAAGCTGGAAAGAAAGGAATATATCTGGCCTAATTATATGGGTAAGAAAATATTCTATACCGATATTTTATATAATTTTGCCAATACATACAATTTTAAAGAAATAAAGGAGCATAATCTTAAGGGACTGGCGGCGATTGAAAATGCCGGCAAGGGAACAAAATGGGAAATTCCCTTTGATTATGCAAGACTTGCTTATGAAATAGTTCTTTTAAAGATTGATATTATAACAGGTATAAGAGAGGCTTATGATAAAAAAGACCTTGCCTCACTTAAGAAAATTATAAGCGAAGATATTGGTAAGCTTGACGGTTTGTATGAGGCTATGCATACTCTTTCCGAGAAAATGTGGCTTTCTGCAAACAAGGTTTTCGGTTGGGAGGAGCTTGACTCAAGATTCGGTGCCATTAAGGCAAGACTTAAATATGCTGTAAGAACTGTGGAAGCTTACATAAACGGAAAGCTTCCTGAAATCGAAGAGCTTGAATACGAGTTTATCGACGATGTTAACGGCAGCGCTTATCAGTGCGGCGGAGTCGCAAAATATGCTGAAATTAAAGCAACCGCTTTAATATAAAAAAAGGAGGAAACAAAAATGAAAAAGACACTATGTTTACTAATGGCAATAATGATGGTAGCATCCTTACTTGCAGGCTGTGCAGGTGAAGAAATTACCTCCGAGGTTTATGACCCCGACATTAAGGTGGGGGATACCGGCGGACTTAAATTGCCTCTTACCAAAGAACCTATGACATTGACATGGCAGGTTGTATCAACTGAAACTGAAATCAATGACAGTTGGTTTATGGAAAAATTAAGAGGTATAACAGGTGTTGATGTTCAGCTTAATATTATGCAGTCATCAACAATTAATGAAAAACTTTCAGCACTAATTGCAGGTGGTAATATTCCTGATATCATAGGGGAATTCCCAACTGAAGAACAGGGGATTGACCTTGCAATGCAGGGTGCATTCGCATCTGTTGAGGATTATATGGATAAGCTTCCTAACTTCAAAAAGACCTTTGTTGAAAATGAAGACAACAACTGGATTTTTGATGCTTATAAGGCTCCTGACGGAAAATTATACGGCTATTACGGATATGATTGGAACAGAGATGTAAACCACACCTTTATGTACCGTAAGGATATCTTTGATAAGCACGGAATAAAAATGTGGAATAATCCTGATGAATTCTATCAGGCTCTTAAAAAGCTAAAAGAGCTTTATCCTGCTTCCACACCTTATGTATCCAAGGTTACAGACCAGATATTCGCAAAATGGGCACCCGGCTGGGGAATTGCTGCTCACACTCCGTATTATGATGAAGAAGAGAAGGTATGGAAATATACAGATACCGATCCGAAATACAAGGAAATGCTTGACTTTATGAAAAAGCTTTACAGCGAAGGTCTTATTGACCCTGAATTCTTAACAGCAACTCAGCAGGCATGGACTCAGAGAATGACTCAGGCTGACAAGGCGTTTGTTACCTTTGACTGGATTGACAGAATGACAATGTTTAAAGAACAGTCAGCCGAAACTGTACCCGGTTACGATTTAAGATTTGCAAATCCCGTAGGACCAAACCAGACTTATGCTGAAGCTAATCAGCTTTGCTGGGCAAGATATGTTAAAAAGCAGGATCCGAAAAGAGAAGAGGTTGCATTTAAGCTTCTTGACTTCTGCTTATCTCCTGCAGGTAAAGAGCTTATGACAATGGGAATAGAGGGCGAAACCTACGAAATAGACGAAAACGGAATGGCAAAATATATAGGTTTTGATAAAACTCCTGCAATGAACGACCTTGTTGAAAAATACGGTATGTTCACCGAAGGTATGTACTTATCCTTTGACAGAAGAAGCTGTTACTTTAACTTTGCACCGCAGCTTAAAGAGGCTCAGGAATATATGAAGGATGAAAAGAATGTTGATCCTATGGATCCCGTACTTTCCTTCACAACCGAAGAAACCGAAAAGAAGAATGAGTATCTTTTAAATCTTCAGAAGGCAGGCAAAGAATTTGCAGTTAAGTATATTCTTGGCGATGCTTCCTGGGATGAATGGGTTAAAAAGGCAAACTCTCTTGGGGCAGAGGATTTAACAAAGCTTTATAACGATGCTCACTCGAGAATGGGTAAATAATTGCTACTTTTACAAATAAGGTTAACAGATACAGGGCAGCCTGTCGGCTGCCTGTATCGGAGGATATAATATGAGAAAAATATGGTATATCGTGCTTGCTGTATTGATATTTATAAGCTGTCCTGTGGCTTTGCCTGCCCTTGCCGAAGGCTATGATACAGCCTGGACGATGACAATTAAAGGTGCTGATAATACTACCGGTTCCTTCAGGGCAGGAGATACTCTGGTAATCGATATTATAAATAACAGCGCGCTGACATCCGTAACCGATGCGGTTATCAAATTTACTTATAACGCTGACCTTTTAGAATATACTAAAATAGGCGGCACATCTGCATTGTGCGGGCTTAAAAGCTCAGACACCCAAAGAGACGCCTTCTATGAGGAGCTTAATACTCCGGGGCTTTTCCGTGGTGCTTTTGCTACTGCCACCAAGGCTGAAATCGGTGAAGGGCAGTCTATGTATCAGGTGTATTTTACGGTTAAAACCGATATCCCAAAAGGGGTAAATGCACTTAACTTCAGATGGATTCATACCGGTGCGGATAAAAGCTATGTTGCAAACGGCAGTGCCGATTACAACATAGAATTTGTTGATGGGGCTACCTCGGTAACAGGAGATGCTTTAACTGAAAATCCCGATAAGCTTCCCGATTCCTGGGAGTCGGGTACTAACTATATCTTTGCGCCTTTCAGAAATCCAACATCCGAAAATCCTGAAATTATAAATTTAAACGGTAAGAAAATTACAGTTACAACTCCTTATGTTGTTGTATTTTCAAAGCTTCTTCCGGCTACCTCACCCTATATAGAGGCAGGTATTCTTCTTTCAGAGGAAGCAAATGAAAATATGGACAAGGGCTCAACGGGTGTGCACTATGCGAAGGCTGAGAAATTCACCTCGGATAATCACTTCGGCGTTCTTTTCTACGGCGACGGCGTTAAAGCAAATGCCGATTACTATGCAAGAGCGCGTGTGGAATATGCGGATGGGGTACTGTTTTCCGATATGCTTTCGGTAAAAACCGCAGAATAAGGGAGGAAAGTGATATGAAGAATATTTTTAAAATAATTATTGCTTGTACGCTTTTGCTTTCCTTAATGTCTATGGGAGTATGTGCCGCAAATACCATTGAAATTTCAGACGATACCATTTCCAAAAAGGACGGCGTGGTTACGGTTAACTTTACCGCCTCGGGCTTTATGGAGGGGGATGCAATTACAATCCTTGTATTTAAGGTTACCGATACTGTTAAAGAGCCTGATAATTCAAATATAGTTTATATGGGCCAGCCCGAATATAAGGATGAAATGTCCGCCGTAACCTTTAAGCTTCCCGAAGAGGAAACCGAG
The DNA here is from genome assembly GCA_015068665.1 of Oscillospiraceae bacterium. Classification (GTDB taxonomy): domain Bacteria; phylum Bacillota; class Clostridia; order UMGS1840; family HGM11507; genus SIG450. The sequence continues at coordinate 98,085 of SVKB01000001.1, forward strand.
GGCATCTACGAGGTGCGTGTGGGCGGAACAGGTGTTGAAGCCTATTCCCTGGGACAGTTTTCAGCAAAAGAGCTTATAATCGGCGATCTTGATAATAACGGTGTTATTGATAAGGGAGATGTTGTTATTATTTTAAAGCTTTTCTTTGGTGAAAAGGTGGATGTAAGCGCCACCGACTGCGACCTTACCAATGACGGCATTGTCAATGTGAAGGATGCGGTTAAATTGCTTAAGATGATAGAATAATACATAGTTTTTTTAAAAAAAGAGATGTAATCAAACCATTTTCGGTTTGTTACATCTCTTTTTGCAGACTGTCGAAAAAGTCGGTCTACCGCAAAAAAATAAAAAAAACTCTATAATGTCGATAAATAAAAATATTTATAATTCTTAGTGAAATGGCAAGGGAATCATCGAGAAACCCTTGCCATTCTTTGCTTTTCACCAAAATGAGCCTTGCCGTACCTTTGTACTGTCTGCATTCATTTTGGTGAAATATCCCTTCCTTTTATCGAAGTCTGCCAGCGTGTCGATAGGTTTATCGACACGCTGAAAAAAGAGATGTAATCAAACCATTTTTGGTTTGTTACATCTCTTTTTGAATTGTAATTTGTCATCGGACATTTTTTAAAATTGTGATATAAACAATAAAAAAATGATAAAGACAATTGAAAAAGAGTTTGTTATATGTTATAATCTTTAAAAAATAAGGAGGTAAGTAAAAATGCTTAAAAAAGTCATTTCCTTAATGGTTATTTCAGCGCTTATGCTTTCGGTACTTTCCTTTGTACCGGTGCTTGGTGCTGAAGAAATTTTCACGATTGATTTTGAAAAAGAAGGAGGTTGGACTCCCTGGAGTGCTACAGGGGCGGATCTAAATATTATTTCCTCTGACGCATACTCCGAGGGTGGAAAGTCTATGTATTTTGCGGATGACTCAGGTGAGCTTACCGCAGGTATAAAGACAGACAGAGTTAATATCACTCCCGGCGAAAGCTATACCGCTGTCTGCGATTTTTATCTGGTTTCGGGAAATATTTCCGTTAACCTAAGATTTTATGACGGCTCAGGTAAACAGCTTTCCTCAAAAGGGGCAAAGGGTACTCAGAAAAAATGGGTTAACCTTGCAATCACTGATACTGCTCCCGAAGGGGCGGTAACCTGCGATGTGGTTATAGCCTCCGTAAAGGCAAGTAAATCCTACGGATATCTTGATAATTTAAAGCTTTATAAGGGTCAGGTGCAGGCAGGAACAGTTTCCTCCTCTGCCAAAGTGCCCGAGGGTGCAGCTTCATCCTCATCCTCTTCAGCAACCACCGGTTCTTCCGCTGCTGTTGCACCAAAGGATGACGGTGTTAAAGACGGAACCCTTATTTACTCCTACGGCTTTGAAAACGGTCTTTCCCCCTGGAAATATCAGACCGAAACCTCGGAACCTTATGTAAAAGAGATTACCGATACTGCTTCAGAAGGTAAAAAGGCTTTTTCGGTTAACGATTCGGTTGATAATGGAGGACCGGGTATCGTAAGTGAGATGATTCCCGTATCCGAGGGCAACGATTATTCCACCGTTGCTGATTTTATCGGAAAAAGCGGAGTTGTTAAGCTTTTCAATAAATATTACGATGCAAACGGCAAGCTTATTACCAGTTTTGCCGTAACCATTCCTTCATCCCAGTCCTGGACACCGTATTTGTATATAACAAGGGCACCTGCAGGTGCAACCTCCATGGAGGTGCTTGTATGCGGTATCAAGGCATCTCTTGGAGAGGTTTATGTGGATAATGTCCGTGTATATAAGGGAAAGATAAAAATTGAAATTCCCGAAACCGAATTTATCGAGCCAAAGCAGGCAGTTCCCGTTAATGCACATATTGTTGCACCGGTAAATAACAAGCTTGTATACAATACATATAATGAATACGGCGATACACTTGGTGACTACTCCTACGGTGGCTTTACCGCAGGTAAATATAACCTTCCCGAAAATGCAAATATCCCTGTTGCCCTTGAAATTTCTCCTTCCGGCACCAAGGATGACACAAAGCATATTCAGGATGCTATTGACAAGGTGTATAACGAAGCAAGCAACGATAATTTTAAAATTTTAAAATTAAAAGCTGGTACATATTATATCAATAAAACCGGTTTAAGACTTAAAAACGGAATAATTCTTTCCGGTGAAGGTCAGGGCCCCACAGGTACAATCCTTTATGCCTATGAGTCGGTTAAGAATACCCCTGTTAATATATCAGGTATTGCACCGTCTTACGGAAACGATAAATACTACATCACAGATTCCTATGTGAAATCGGGAAGTAAAACCATAAATCTTTCCGCAGAGGATGTAAAAAACTTTAAAGTGGGCGATTTAATCGCAATTACTCATCCATCAACTCAAAAATGGGTTGAAGCTATAAGAATGGTTAATATGGAAAGCAGCTCCAAGGGAGATAACTCCTGGAAGGAAGGCGCGGTAGATATGACTACCGAAAGAACCGTAACAGCTATAAACGGCACTGAAATCACTCTTGATTTTGCACTGTTTGTTCCGTATAATAAGGAATATTCCGATAGCTTTATCCGTAAGGCAGACGATTCTCAGACTATAAGATATGCAGGTGTTCAGAATTTAAGAATTGAATCCTACTATAACGGAGATGCAACCGATGAAAATCACGGTAATACCGCTATTTCCTTTACAAATGCAAAGGACTGCTTTGTAAGGGATGTATCCGTTAAGCACTTTGTTCTTTCCGCTGTTGCCTGCGGTTCATATTCCAAGCAGATAACCGTGCTTAATGTTTCCTCCTTAGAGCCTGTTTCAACAGTTCAGGGCGGAAGAAGATATGCATTTGCAAACTCAACCTCTGCACAGCAGACCTTGTTTGCAGGCTGTTATTCTTTTGATGGCAGACATGACTATGAAGCAAGCTTTACCGTTACCGGACCTATTGTTTTTGTTGACAGCGTAATAGATAAATCGAATTCTTCTGCAGAAACTCACGGTACCTGGTCAACAGGAGTTTTATATGATAATATCTATCAGGTGCCAAACGATACACCGGGTTATCTTTGTCTTGCAAACCGCGGTATTTACGGCTCCGCCAAATCCCAGGGCTGGACAGCTGCAGGCTCGGTAATGTGGAATACATTATCAAACCTTGTAATTGTTCATAAGCCTCCTATGACCTACCAGAACTTCTCGGTTGGTAACTGGGGAACCTACTCAGACCCTGCCGCTTTGGCTCTTAAGAGTACAAAATCTGCAGTTTACAGAAAATATTTCAGAACAACCGATTTCTATAATGCCCAGGATTCTCACTATGCAACAAAAGAGGGCACATCCTTTATCGGTGATGCATATAAGGAAGCGGAATTCACTCCCGTTGAGCCCCGTTCCTTATTTAAAGCACAGCTTGCCGAAAGAATTACAGGGGATATAAGAAATGCAAGACCTAATGCTCCGATAATTCTTTACCCGAGACCCGATAAGGAAACAAAGGAAGCAGTTGTGGAAATTTCGGGTATTTATCAGCTTGGGGCAACCGATGTAACAGTATATGTAGATAACAGCCCGCATAAAGCTGAGCTTAATCCGACTGACAATTCCTTTAAGCTTTCTCTTGTTTTGTCCGAGGGTGTTCATAAAATCTATGCAACCCAGACAATCGGCGGTGCGGAAAGCACCAAGACTGCCGACAGATTTATTACAGTCGGCAAAGCAAACGGTAATCCTGAATATTTACAGAGTATTTATTCCAACGATAAAACAACTCTTTTATTAAACGATCCGAGACCATCCTTTGATGTTTATGAAAAGCAGATTGCAGAGATAAATAAGGACAAGGTTACCGTTATGGTAAACGGCAGACTTTTACAGTCAGATGTTGAACCCTTTATTGAAAACGGAAGAACCTTAGTTCCCATGCGTGCAATTTTTGAAGCACTGAAGGCAGAGGTTTTATGGGATGCGGCAACCGAAACCGCAACTGCAACCTTAAGAGGAACCGAGGTAAAAATAACCAAGAATCAGACTGTTGCTTATGTAAGCGGTAATCCTGTTACCCTTGACGTGCCCGCAGCTATCAAGGACGGACGTTTCGTTGTTCCGGTAAGATTCATTTCCGAATCCTTTGGCGCAAAGGTTGAGTGGATTGAGGCAAGAAGAACTGCTATGATTGACGGTGGACTTAAATTCCCGGCATGTCACGGGCTTCCCAATGAGCTTGATGTTTACGATATGATTCAGTCAGGTGATGACGGAGCAGGCTCGGTAATTACCAATCTTATGGATAACAACATTTCTACAAAATGGGGCGTTGCCTATGATGAAGCAAAGCCTGACAATGCGTGGGGTATATTCGATTTAGGTGGAGTAACCGATGTGGCAAGTATGTTTATATCCTTCTATAAGGGAACCTCGAGAGTATATACTCTTGACTTCTATATTTCAGATGACGGTGTGAACTTTACTCCGTTTAAGCCGGGCTTCAAGTCTTCCGGTACTATAGAAGATTTTGAAGAAATTCCGCTTAATGTAAAGACACGCTTTATAAAAATTGTAGGTAAAGCAAATTCTGAAAATCAGTGGACTAATCTGCAGGATGTAGCTTTTACAGGTAAATAAAAAAACTAAAAAAAGTATTTTACTTTTTTAAATATATGTTTTATAATTTACATGTGAATTATATTAATTAATTTTAAGGAGGAGTAAAAATGAAAAAATTCACTAAAATCACGGCATTACTTTTAAGCCTTTTAATGCTGTGCTCTATGTTCGCAGGCTGTGGCAATGACGAGGAATATGCGGAAATCGAAATTGCTTCCCCGGAAGAGCTGGATCCTGCAAAAATCGGCGATTACAGCACACTTAAATTACCGCTTGACACGAAGGGCACAACTATTGAAGCATTGGTTAATACCGATGTTACAACCAATAATGACAGTTTATTCGTTAAGGAATTAAGAAGAAGAACAGGTCTTAATGTTCAGATAATATCAGTTCCACTATCTGCATATAAGGAAAAGGTTAAGATTCTTATAGCTTCCCAGGATGATATGCCCGACATGATGGCATCCAGCGGTCTTTCCACCGACGAGGTTAACGACCTTGGTAACCAGGGCGCATTTGCTGAGGTTTTACAGTATCAGGATAAGCTTCCCAACTTCAAAAAGATTTATGTTGATGAAGCTGAGGAAAGAGGCGTTGCAGGTAACTTAAAGAACATTATGTCTGCTGACGGTAACCTTTATTACTTCCCCATATACGATATCAGCCGTGATGTTAACCACGGTATGCTTTACAGAAAGGATATCTTTGACAAGCACGGTATCGAAATGTGGCACGATAAGGATTCCTTCTTAGATGTTTTAAGACAGTTAAAGAAGCTTTACCCCAACTCGGTTCCTTACGCTTCAAAGACAGGCTCAACCATCTTCAGAGATTTAGGCTACAGCTGGGGACTTAACTACTTTGGTCCTTATTACGATGAAGAAAGCAGATTATGGAAATACTCCTGCGAGGATCCTAAATTCAAGGAGTTAATTGATTTCTTAAAGACAATGTATAAAGAAGGTCTTGTTGACCCTGAATTCTTAACCTGTACACAGGCTGCATGGACTCAGAAGATGACTCAGAGAGATAAAGCCTTCGTTACCTGGGACTGGATTGGCAGACTTGATATGTTCAAGGATCAGACTGCTTCCACCGTTCCCGAATATGATTTAAGATATGCTTATCCTATCGGCGGTAAGGTTATAACTCTTGCAAGAACAGGCGGCGGTCCTGTTATCAAGAAGGGTAAGAATGAATTGCTTACACTTCAGCTTAACGACTATCTTCTTTCCGACTCGGGCGCACAGCTTACCACAATGGGTGTTGAAGGTGTTTCCTATACATTAAGAGAAGACGGTAAGGCTGATTACATCGGCTTTGAAGGTCAGAAGGGTGTTGGTATCAATCCTCTTGAATCTAAGTACGGTCTGTATATAGCAGGTATGTACAGAAGATTTGACAGAAGAAGCTCTTACTATGACTTTACCGAAAGAGAACAGGAAGCACAGGATATGATGCTTAATAAAGAGGGCGGCGGATTTATGCCCCTTGATCCTGTACTTTCCTTCACTGAGGAAGAAAGAGAAGTTCGCAGTAAGTACGAAACAGGTATCACAAAGGCTGCAGAAGAATTTGCAGTTAAATATGTTCTTGACGATTCCTACGGCGATAAGCAGTGGAATGAATGGCTGGAAAAGGCTAAAAAGCTTGGCACAGAAGAAGTGTTAAAGCAGTATAATGCAGCTCAGGAACGCTACAACAAGCTATAAAAAGCGTAAAAAAAGCGTATATTGAACCTAAAAAACCCTTGACGTATCTATTATACGCCTGCGGGCTTACGGGCACTAAACGATTTTCGTTTAGTGCCTTTTTTATGTCCAATCTACATCTTTTTTGTACGCTTTTTTATGGGAATAGGGAAATGCTTTGCGTTTTGAATGAAAAATCGACAAGCGCCGAATGGTATGCTTATCTTCTTTCATTCCTGATTTCTCATTTTTAAATGTCTTTCATTTAATTGTGATATAAACAATATAAAAAGTGATAAAGGTAATTGAAAAAGTATTTGCCGTGTGATATAGTGAAAATATAGAGAAAGGGTGATGAGAGATGTTCAAAAGAGCTTTATCATTTATTGTCTTATTGGCTTTAGTATTTTCGTTTAGCATATCCTGCGGTATGCATGCTTTTGCCGATGAAGTGGCAGTCGAAACAAACGAACTGACAGGTAAGCTTATCCTTAAGGAGGATTTTGAAAAGGGGCTTGACAGCTGGACTGTCAATTCGGGAGAGGATAAAATAAGCATTGTTGAAAAGGCATCATCAGACGGAACTAGTGCCTTTTATGCGATAGATGATAAAAACGATGCCACAGTATCCCTGCTTTCACAGATATTTGTTGCAAAGGAAAAAGAGAGCTATACTCTTTCTTTTGATGTAAAGAATGTATCGGGAAATTCCATGAAGATATATTTAAGATTCTTAAACAGCAGCGACAAAATCATATTTAATAAAGGCTACGGCAGCGAACTTAATGAATGGGTTAATGTTAAAGAAACTGTTGTTGCGCCGTCAGGCTCCGTAAAGGGACAGCTTCTTATTGTGGGCGGAAGTAAGAATTTAAGCAAAACCTATTTTGATAATATAGTTTTTACCACGACTCACAAGGAGGGGGGACTGGAGGAAATACTTCCTTCCCCTGTTGAAACCAACGAAGAAACAGGAAATATTTTACTTAAAGAAGATTTTGAAAACGGCATATCAAAATGGACAGCTAACTCAGGTGAGGATAAAATAAGAATTGAAAAGGCTTTTGACGGCGATATGACCAATGCTTTATTCGCCATTGACGATTCTAAAGAAAGTGCACCCACTCTTACCTCAAAGCTATTTTCCGTATCGGAGGATGAAAGCTATACGGTTGCAGCTGATTTTAAAAATATTGAGGGGAGCTCGGTAAAAATTTATCTTCGCTTTATGGATAAAAGCGATGCTATTTTATATAACAAAGCCTTTGGCAGTAGCTCGGATACCTGGAAAAGAGAGACTTTTTCTGCCATTGCGCCCAAAAATTCCGTAAAGGGAGAAATTCTTGTTTCCGGATATAAGGCAGGGCTTTCCAAAACTTATATTGATAATATTACGGTTACCACCACCACACCATTATCCGAAATAAAATCGGAGGAGGAGCTGTATAAGGTAAATGAAATACCCGTTCTTCCTCTTGCAACCGAATCGGACGTTATCTTTGCGGATAATTTTGAGGACGGACTTCTTTCTCATTGGGAAGTATTTGAATCAGACGTAAGAGTTGAAGTTACAAGCGAAGAGGTTTTTGAAGGTAAAAAAGCCCTTGTTGTGCAGGATACATTTAATAACCAAAAAGGTGGAGTTATGTCTCCATATATCAAGGTAGAACCTGAACAGATGCATACCCTTACTGCTGATATATATACATTAAACGAAGCAATGAGAGTATATATAAAATATTTCAATAAGGATTATACTCAACTTTCAAGCGTGTATGTTGCCGGAGGAGATAAAAAGTGGGAAAAGGGAATACTTTCTGCCAGTGCTCCTGCGGGAAGTGAATATATTCAGGTGTGGGCATTTACCACAGGTGGAGGTTTAGAGGCAGGATATGTAGATAATCTTAAATTATATAAAGGTCTTTACAAAGAGGATAAAGAAGAAAAACCATTTATTCCACCGGTTCAGAAACCTGCGGTTGATGCAAAAATCGTAGCACCTGTGGATAGTAAGCTTGTATATAATACCTATTCCGATATGGGGGATACCTTAAGTGATTTTTCATACAGCGGTTTTTATAAAGGAGAATATAATCTTCCTGTAACTGAAAACCTTAAGGTAAGTGCCACACTTTCTCCTTCGGGTACCTATGATGATACCAAGCTGATACAGGCTGCCGTAGATAAAGCTTATGGGGAAGTTTCAGGCACCGATATGCGTGTTGTAAAGCTTAAGGCAGGAAGATATAACATAAGCTCTCAGGGGATAAATCTTCACAGCGGTGTTATACTTTCGGGAGAAGGTCAGGGACCTACGGGCACAATTTTATATGCCAAGGATGCAAAAAAGCATTCGGTGGTTAAAATAATCGGAAAAGAACCTACTCTTTCGGAAGAAAAAATATTTATAACCGACGATTACGTTAAATCAGGAAGTAAATCTGTAAGTGTGTCCGAGGCGGATGCTAAAAAGCTTAAGGTGGGAGACCAAGTGATTATCCATCACCCCTCCACCGATGAGTGGGCTTATGCCATCGGTATGAAGGGTATTAAAAGCTCTCAGGGTAAGGATTCCTCCTGGGATGCAGGTGAGGTTAATATGACCACCGAAAGAATAATCACAAAAATCGAAGGAACAAAAATCACCTTTGATTTTGGCTTCTTCGTGCCTTATATGAAGGAATACACGAAAAGCTATATAACAAAAATAATCTCGGATAACAGAATTGAAAATGCAGGCGTTGAAAATTTAAGAATGGTTTCTTACTATAACGGAAATTATGACGATGAACAGCATGCAACAGTTGCCGTATCGGTTTCCTACGCAAAAAACATTTTTGTAAGAGATATTACCGCAAAGCATTTTTACGGCTCACTTATTTCCTCGGGGAAACGAACAAAGCAGGTGACCGCACTTAACTGCTCATCTTTAGAGCCTGTATCCCAGGTTGCAGGCTCAAGAAGATATACCTTTGCCTGTTCTACCTCTGCTCAGCAAATTTTATACACAGGCTGTTATTCCTTTGACGGCAGACACGACTATGAAACCAGCTTTGAGGTAACCGGCCCTATCTCCTTTGTGGATAATGTGGCGGATTCCTCAAATTCAAATTCTGAAACTCACGGCACCTGGTCAACCGGAGTTTTATACGATAATCTGTATCAGATAAAAAATGATACCAAGGGACTTATAACTTTGGTTAACAGGGGGATTTACGGTTCATCCTTAAGCCAGGGCTGGTCTGCGGCAGGATGTGTTATATGGAATTCTCTTTCTCCCGTTATAATTGTTCACGACCTTCCCTTAAACTATCAGAATTTCGTAGTTGGCACATGGGGACATTATAATGATGCAGATGCAATGAATATTAAGGAGAAAAATATAAACTCCACAAAGAATATGTACCGTACAACCGAGCATGCATCATCTCTGCCCTCTCACTTTGCAACCGATAACAATACCTCGGTTGCGGGAGATGCATATTTTGACAGTATCTATACTCCCGTTAACCCTCATTCACTTTTCAAGGCACAGCTTTCCGAAAGATTTACGGGGAATATCTTAGCTTCAAAGCCAAATGCACCGATTATTGTGAAGCCTGAATGTGACGGGGTTATGAAAAACGGTGATGTAACCGTGTCGGGCGTTTATAAGCTTGGGGCCAAAAAGGTTACGGTTTACATAGATAATATTCCCTATGAGGCTTCCCTTAACGAAAAGACCTGCGAATTTTCTTTAAATACTTCTCTTTCCGGGGGCGTTCATAAAATCTATGCAACCCAGACAGTCGGAAATGTTGAAGGAAATAAAACTGCTGACCGTTTTGTAACAGTGGGAAAGGCTTCGGGAAATCCCGATTACCTTCAGAGTATATACGAGCCGGATAAAACCTCAATGCTTGTAAATGATCCCCGACCAACCTTTGATAAGGTTATCGGCGGAGTAAAAATTCTTGTAAACGGCAAGCTTCTTTATTCGGATGTATTACCCATTATCGAAAACGGAAGAACTTTAGTACCAATGCGTGCAATTTTTGAAGCCTTCGGAGCCAATGTGGAATGGAATCCTTCTGAGGAATCTGCTTTCTCCGAGCTTGACGGAACAAGGATTAAGATATTAAAAAACAAGACTACCGCATATAAAAATGATGAGGCAATAACACTTGATGTCCCGGCTACCATTTTAAATGGCAGATTTGTAGTTCCGGTTCGCTTTATTTCCGAAGCCTTCGGGGCAAAGGTTGACTGGATCGACAGTGTAAAGACTGTAATAATAGAGAAATAAAATAAAGAAATGTAAAAAAAGTCCGGATCGCAAAAAATACATATAGTGCCGATAGGTTTATCGACACGCTGAACCCCACCCGGGAAAAACGGGCAGGGCTTATAAGGACAGTTATCTTTAGTGAAGACGGAATTTGGTACGCAAATTCCCTGCTTGCGATAAGACAAAACTACCCGAAGAAGAGAAAAATAAAACTCTTTTTCGGGTAGTTGTATTTTAAGATATTGTCATACTTAATCCGCGTTCTTTAGAAATTTCACTCTTTAAAGGTTTGTTTTCGGTTAAATATCCGTAAATTTCATCTAAAATATCACTTGTAATCCATGGGTATCTGTCCATTGTAGGACCGCCCTGGTGAGGCATAATGATAACATTCTCCAGGTCATAAAGTCCGCCCTCTTCATAAGGATGAGGCTCCTTCCAGAAAACGTCAAGCACAGCTCTGAAACGGCCTGTTTTAAGCTCTTCAATCATAGCAGGCTCGTCAATAACCTTACCTCTTGCTGTGTTTACTAAAACAGCATCCTTTTTAATCATCTGTAAAAGCTCTTTTGAAATCATATTCTCAGTGTGCTTATTCCATGCAGTATGTATTGAAATAATATCACAGGTTGAGAATATTTCCTCTAAGCTTGCTCTTTCCATATTATACTGCTTAAGCTTTTCATCGGAAATTGATCTTGAATAAACCTTTATTTTAACGTGGAAAGGCTGAAGCATTTTTGCAAAATGCTCGGCAATGGCACCGAAGGAAACAAGACCTACAGTTCTATCCATAATACCTCTTAACGGACGGTCCTTTTTAACCTCTGCCCAGCCTGCATCCTTCATTTCTCTTAAGGTTCTTGTAACATAATCCATCTGTCTTAAGCTCATCATGGAATAAGCTAAAGCTGCCTCTGCAACCGATTCGGAAAAATGTGTATCGTTTGCACCGATAACCTTAACACCCTTTTCATAAAGCTCCTCGGAAACAATCCTTGCAACCGAGCCTGCAAGATGTGCAACAATCTTTAAATTGGGAGCAGCATCAACTATTTCCTTTGTAAGCTGATTACTTCCCCAGCAAGTGATAATGGCATCAACATCCTTAACCTTTTCCTTAAGCTCCTCGGTTGTGAACTGTCTGCCTGTTTCATTCCATATAACCTCGTCAAACATGCTTTCAATCTTTTCAATATTCTTCTGTGGGAAAAATACGAACTCGGGATTTGTGCATCCGCGGGTATTAAGCATGGATTCCTTGGTTGAGCATACTAAAACTTTCATTTTTTTACCCTTCCTTTTATTTATTAAATACATTTGCTTTATAATAAACCATTTTAAAAATAAATTCAATAGTTTTGGAGTTTTTTTCTTTATTTTTTTACCGGCTTCCACGTTCATAATGAATAATGAATAATACAAAACAATAATGATGTAGTTTAGTTTTTAATGAAATATCTCACTTTGTTCGATATGAAATAATTTACTTTGTAAATTGTGAAATAGAAAGCTTTCGCTTTCTGTGAAATAAAATTTGCCTTTTCATATTGCGCAGCAATATTTCATACAGGTCGTGTATTTCATAGCGAAGCTATTTCACTTGCCAAAGGCAAATTTCATTGAAAAAGCGACTTGTATCACACAAGTCGCTTTTTCTGGTGCCGGTGGCCGGACTCGAACCGGCACGGTGTCACCACCGGCGGATTTTGAATCCGCTACGTCTGCCAATTCCATCACACCGGCACATTTAATTTTTTATTCTTAAAAATTATAGCATTTTTAAGAGAATAAGTCAATATAAAAAAACTATAATTATTGATTTTTAATTTTTAAAGTGCTATAATCTTAAGTATACGACAGCATTTTGGCGGCCATTTTGAACGGAGGAATTTGGACTTATGAATTTTAAAGGAATAATCAGTTTTTTATTAACCGTATCCATGCTTTTTTCCATGACGGTTTTTGCCGCGGATAAGGAAGAATTTTTTTATGTTGAGCTTGGCAGCTATCCTCAGAGTGAGGTTGAGGCAAGCGAGAAGGTTATTAATGCAGAGTATGACTCTTCAGGGGATGCTCTGATTGATGGGAATAAATATAAAAGAGTCGGTAAGGAGGGAAGCTACCGTTATTTTCTGTATGAGCCTCTTACCTGGCTGAAATGGGAGAATATCCTTATTTCTACAAATATTATTGACTGCAAAATGTATGACGAGCAGGAGGAAAGAATAAAGAATTTTATGGGTGGCGTTAAATATGCCGACTCGGTTGCCTGGGAGGACTGCTCTTTAAGAAAATGGCTTAATGAAGAATTTTTAGCTACGGCTTTTTCAGATGAAGAAGCAAAGCTTCTGAAGGAAGAGATAGGTATTCTTAAGACCTCGGATGCAAAAACGCTTGATAAGGGCTTACGCTGTAAAACGGCAACCGATTATGCTCTTTTCAGAGGAGTTAAAAAACACAATACAGGCTCTTCTCAGTGGTTTTTAAAGGATGCAAGCCCGATAGGAACAGGCACAGTATGTACCGTAAAATATGACGGTAATATCAACGAGGGAATAACCGTGCTTGTAAATGAGCCGGACGTGGGTATTGTTCCCGTAATTTATGTTACCGATTTTTCGGGGCTTAACACATATACCCAAAAAGCTCCCGAGGAGCTTATTGAAATGTATTATCCCGGCGGAAGAACAGCAAATATTTTAAAAAGCGAGGCGGATAAGGCAATTGCTGATGGATGGACTAAGGATAAAAAGGAAGCCTTTAAAACCGGAAGTCTTAATATAAAAAACCGCTTTCAGGCATCTCCTCTTAATGAGGTATATGACTGGCGTCTTTATACTCCTTCGGGAAAACAGGCTCACATTGCGATAGATGCACCCTCTTTTAATATGACTCCCGGGGAAATTATTAAATTTGTAAAGCCCATAATGGATACCTTCTATACCGGGAAAATGGAGGACTACATGGAGGTGCATGTTAAATTTATGTACGATGAGAATACGGCATCTTCCTTTAAGGAGTTTTCTTCCGGGATGGGGAAGGCTGTTCACGATGCAGTTGAGGCGTGCTGGTCGGGCTGGGGTAATATAACCTGCTCGGACGGCGGTGCAGGCAGGCTTACCGGTGCCGAGGGGGTTAACTACAGCGTAACTTTAAGATTAAAAATAAACGGAGACGGCAGCTATTCTCTTTCTGCAACCAATTACCACGATATTCTTCATAAGCTTGCAGGTGAAGCTAAGGCGTATTCCGAAAGACCTCTTGGTCAGCTTCAGTATTTAAGGCATTATTTCGGTCAGAATACGGTATATGACGGAAGGCAGTTCAATAACGAGCCCTCCTCGTTGATTGATACGGGAGTTGGTGTTTGCGGTAGCTATGCTAATTTCACAATGGATTTTTGTAAGCTTCTTGGCATACCCTGTATACTATATACCAATGAAAAAGCCGCTCACGCCTGGAACGGAGTTTTTGTGGAGGGGAAATGGTATCATATAGACCATACCGGTGAAAACGATAAGGAATTTATGCAAAACAGCTACTCCAACTATATGGCAGGTGAGGAGCTTTGTGAATTTTCGCCCGAGGGCTTTCCCCTTGAGCATAAGGCGGAAAATATAAGCTTCCTTAAGGATTCTTATCTTCCTGTTGATAACTTAAGTCCCGAGAATATTTCTCTTGTTCATACGCTGTTTGCAAAAGAGAGTGAGGCGTTGACCGGGCAGGAGATAAAGGTTACGGTTAACGGCAAAAAGCTTGATTTTGACGTAGCTCCCGTCATTGAGAACGGAAGAACCTTAGTTCCCATGAGAAAAATTTTCGAAGCGCTGGGTGCAACCGTTTACTGGAATGATGAAACTAAAACCGTAACTGCCGTAAAGAATGTAACGGTTATTTCCATCGGAATTGATTCCCGTGTGCTTATAAAAAACGGAGAGAATATTTCCCTTGATGTTCCTGCAAGACTTATAAATTCACGGACACTTGTGCCGGTAAGGGTAATCGCCGAAAGCTTCGGGCTTCAGGTTTTATGGGATGATTCACAAAAAACCGTAACTGTAAAATAAAGGAGAATTTAATATGTATACCATCGCAGTTGTTTTTAAATGCTTTGAAGGAAAAAGAGAGGAATATATTGAGCTTCTTACAAAAGAGGGAATAGTGGATGCCATAAGAGGTGAAGAAGGCTGTATTTCCTACGATTATTACTTTTCCCAGTCCGATAAGGATGAAATCCTTCTTATAGAAAAATGGGATAAAAAGGAAACTCAGCAGCTTCATATCAATCTTCCTCACACTCAAAAAATGCTGACCTTTAAGGGGGATTATGTTAAATCTACCGAGATAAAGGAATTTGAATTAAAATAGGTGAGTTTATGCTTTCTGATTTTACAGTTTTTGTTTTAAATATTATAGGGACCGTTTCCTTTGCCATCTCCGGCGCCCTTGTTTCAATAAAGGCAAGGCTTGACTTGTTCGGAGTGGTGTTTTTAGGGATAATAACCGCCTTTGGCGGAGGAATAATGAGAGATATCCTGTTAGGATTTGAAATTCCGAATATATTCTATCAGAGCTACCTCGTGATTATCGCTCTTGTTACCTCGGTTGCGGTCTTTATAATTTTATATATCAATCGCAACAATCTTGTTAAGCTGGATAAAAAAATAAGCTATTTCAATAATTTTTTTGATGCCATCGGTCTTGGTGCTTTTACCGTAATGGGTACTGAAATTGCTTTTACATCAGGCGTTTATGAAAATGTGCTTTTATCGGTAACCCTGGGCTTTCTTACCGCGGTGGGCGGAGGTATTATAAGAGATGTGCTTGCCAATACCGCTCCATTTGTTTTAAAAAAGCATGTATATGCCCTGGTGTCTATATTAGGTGCTTTTATCTATTATTACATGAGAATAGCCGGGCTGTCAGTAACCTTAGCTTCCTCAGTGGTAATCGGGCTGGTATTTGCCTTAAGGCTTTTTGCAACCAGGTATGAATGGACACTGCCGAAAATAAAATACGATAAGCAGATATAAAATTACAAATGACAAAGTATAAATGAAGGAAGATTTGAACTTGGATTTTCGATATGTTCCTTTGGAACTCGATATGTTGCCTTTCGGCAACGAGAAAAAAGAACCGACTCCGAATGGAATGTCAGTTCTTTTTTTTATTTGTAATTGGATATTTGCAATTTACTTTTGCCCCTTCCTTGACACATAAAAGGTGCATTTTCTGCAAAGCTCTTCGGAAATACAGCCTCCCGTAAAGCCTGCGTTGAGCTTTAAATATCTTTCCTTTTTTAAAATATTCTCTAAATTTTCATTAAAGATATTTCCTAAATTTATTTCTCCGTTTCCGTCAAGACAGCAGGGAACTACCGTGCCGTCTGCTAAAATTCCCAGCATTTCTC
Organism: Oscillospiraceae bacterium; assembly: GCA_015068665.1. Classification (GTDB taxonomy): domain Bacteria; phylum Bacillota; class Clostridia; order UMGS1840; family HGM11507; genus SIG450. The sequence continues at coordinate 114,071 of SVKB01000001.1, forward strand.
TGCCCCCGAGACAGGAGCCTATGCTTCTTTCTTTTGTTGCTTCCTTATCGGGCCATTCAAATTTATTCATAAGGCTTATATAAATATTATCTGAAAGCTTAAGAGTGTTTCTTCCCTTGGTGATTTTCTTTGGAAGCTCTTTGTTAAATGCCCTTGCGAAATAATTTATAAGCTCATAGGTTTCGTCACTAAGCTCCTCCTTTTTTTCAGTCCAGAAGCGAAGGCTTACATTGGGGCTTTTTTTATTTTGGGCAAGCTTTACAAAACAAAGAAGCTTTGCAAGGTATTCCTCCTTATCCTTTATCTGCCCGTCGGTCAGGGCGTGAACGGAAATGTTTACCTGTCTCGGAAGGGTTAAAAGAGTATCCCTGTGCCTGTCCAGAAAAACGCCGTTGGTGGTTACATTCAGACTGTAGCCGTATTTTTTCGTAAGAAGAGCAAACTCCTTGAAATGAGGATGCATAAGCGGCTCACCCTTTATATGAGGATAAATGTGAGCACCGGTGCATTTAAGCTTTATAAGGACTTCTTCAATTTCGCTTAAGCTCATAAATCTTTTTTCTCTTTTTAAGGGCGAGCAGAAGCTGCAGTTTAAATTACATATATTTGTTATTTCAAGATATATTCTTTTAAATTTCATATAATCCCCCCGGGGCTTTTTTCTCATTATATACCAAATACCCTTAAAGTTCAATTTATTATTGAGTTTTTTTATTAAAAGTGATATAATGATATCAAGGAAAGCAGGTGGAAAAATGAAAGAAACTATATATACAATTCCGGTAAATGAGGTCTTTTCGGAGGAATGCTTCTGTCCCTTCTGCAGGCTTTATAAAAGGCTTGATGAGGAGGAAATCCGTTATGCTCTGGGACCTGCCATGATGGAGCCTGATTACCGTGCGATAACCAATGAAAAGGGCTTTTGCAAATATCATATAAGAGAGCTTAATTCTCTTCCCCGTGCCCTTGCAATGTCTCTTGTTTTGCAGTCTCATTTTAAAAATATGAAGGGGGCTCTTTGCGATAATTTTCTTTCGGAGAAAAAAGGGCTTTTTTCAAAAAAAACTGATGAGACCGACACGGAATATATCAAAGGAATTGAAAAGATAAACCACGACTGTGCCATCTGCAGTAAAATTGAGCATCATTTTTTAAGGTATATTGACACCTTTGTGGATATGATAAAAAAGGATGAGGAATTTTTACTAAGAGTTTCAGACGGGAGCGGCTTTTGTATGCCTCACTATGAGCTTGTTTTAAAGGCTTGTAAGAAGAAGCTTTCGGGAAAAGAATATGAAAGAATAGTATCCCTTATAAGAAAAGCCCAGATAAGAAAGCTTGAAAAATACGAAAGGGATATTGACCTTTTTGTTGAAAGCTTTGATCACAGAAATGCAGGTAAAAAGTGCGAGGCACCGTCCGATACGGTTATAAGAGCAAGCCATCTTTTAAACGGTGAGTTTGAAAAGCTTCCCAAAAAGCTGGGGGATGTATAGTATGGAGTATGTATTTTTACCAGACCGTGTTATAATTAAAAACCCGGTTGATTTTTCCCTTACCCATACCTTTGACTGCGGACAGTGCTTTCGTTTCAATGAGGATGACAAGGGGCATTTTTTCGGTGTGGCTTTTAAAAAGCCGGTTGAAATATATGAGGAAAACGGGGATATAGTTTTTTTAAATATTACAAAAGAGGAGTTTTTATCATACTGGGTGGACTTTTTGGACCTTGAAAGAGACTACGGCGAAATTAAAAGCTTTCTTTCCTCTCACGAGGTGATAAAAAAAGCTATTTCTTACGGTGGCGGAATAAGAATTCTTAAACAGGAGTTTTTCGAGTGTCTTATATCCTTTATTATATCCCAGCAGAATAATATTCCGAAAATAAAAAAAGCGGTGGAGGGCTTTTGCACTCTTTTTGGCAAGAAGGTTGAGTATAAAGGTAAATATTATTATACTTTCCCTTCCCCTGAGGAGGTTAAGGATATTACCTTACATGACCTTGCTCCCTTAAAGATAGGCTATCGTGACAAATATATAATTGACGCCATAAAAATGGTGGCGGACGGGGAAATAACCTATGAAAAGCTTTCCGCTCTTTCCTACGAGGAGGCAAAAAAGCTTCTTCTTTCTATAAACGGAGTAGGGGAGAAGGTTGCAAACTGCGTGCTTTTGTTTTCCCTGCTTAAATTTGAAGCTTTTCCTGTTGATACCTGGATAAAAAAGGCAATGGAGGGCTTATTCGGTCTTGATGTCAGGGATATCCCCGACTACACAAGAATTAATTTCGGTAACTATTCGGGCTTTGCCCAGCAATATATTTTTTATTATATAAGAAACAGTAAGTGAAAGAAGGCAAATACAAAATGGGTATGCTCTCAGTAAAAAAATTACCCTCCCCCGAGGAGGTAAAAGCGCTTTATCCTATGTCAGGAGAGCTTAAAAGTGTCGTAGAAGCGCGCGCAAAGGAAATAAAGGATATTTTTTCGGGAAAAAGCAATAAGCTTATTCTTATTATCGGTCCCTGCTCGGCAGACCATGAGGACAGCGTAATTGACTATATATACCGATTAAGAAAAATTCAGGAAAGGGTAGAGGATAAAATCTTTATCGTTCCGAGAATTTATACCAATAAGCCAAGAACAACCGGGGACGGCTATAAGGGAATGCTTCATCAGCCCGACCCCGAAAACAAGCCTGATATGTATAAGGGGCTTGTTACCATAAGAGAGCTTCACTTAAGAGCAATCAGGGAAACCGGATTTTCCTGTGCGGATGAAATGCTCTATCCTGAGAATGACAGATATTTAAATGACCTTTTATGCTATGTTGCAGTTGGTGCCCGTTCGGTTGAAAATCAGCAGCACCGTCTTACTGCAAGCGGTCTTGACACTCCTGTTGGTATGAAAAATCCTACCAGCGGTGACATTTCGGTTATGATGAATTCCATTACCGCTGCCCAGCATAAGCACACCTTTATTTACAGAGGTGAAGAGGTAAATACCGAGGGTAATCCCTTTGCACATGCGATTTTAAGAGGGTATGTAAATAAGCAGGGACAGTCTATCCCCAATTATCATTTTGAGGATCTCATTCATCTTTGTGAGGTTTACAGTGAGCATAAGCTTTTAAATCCCGCTCTTATTGTTGATACCAATCATTCCAATTCAGGGAAAAAATATTTAGAGCAGATACGAATTGCCAAAGAGGTGCTTCATTCCTGCAGACACAGCCGGGATATAAATAATCTTGTAAAGGGCTTTATGATAGAAAGCTATATTGAGGACGGTGCGCAGAAAATCGGAGAGGGAATATACGGAAAATCCATTACCGATCCGTGCCTGGGCTGGGAAAAAACCGAAAGACTTATACTTGATATTGCAGATTTAAGAGGCTGATTTTTATGAAGTATTACTATGAAAAGTTTACCTTAAGTGATGCGGATTTTGATAAACAGGGAAATCTTCTTCCCTTTAAAATTCTTGAAATTTTCGAAAAGGGTGCAATAGCCCACGGTGAGCTTTTGGGTGCAGGCGAGGCTTCCATGAAGGAGAAAAATCTTTTCTGGGTAATTTCCCGCCTTAAATATAAGGTGTTAAAACCGGCTGACAAAAAAGGTGAGCTTACTCTTAAAACCTGGCCATTAAAGCCTTCTTTTGCAGGCTTTTTAAGAGAGTATGTGCTTTATGATGAAAATGAGGAGGCTGTAATTAAAGCATCCGCCAACTGGCTTACCCTTTCAAGGGATGAAAGAAAGCTTAAGCTTGGTCAGCAGGTTTTTCCCGATATGGAATTTTCCGACGAGATAAATTTTGATAAAAGAATTATAAGAATACGGGATTTTGAAGGGGAGCATGTAAAAAATATTATACCGAAGAAGGAGCATATTGACTCAAACGGTCATGTTAACAATAAGCATTATACCGACTTTATGCTCGAAGCCTTAGACGGGCTTTCGGGTGTTGTTGATTCCTTTCAGATAGACTATGTCCAGGAAATAATGCCGGGGGACAAAGTGGAAATTTCGGTTGCCCGGAATGAAAACGAGGTACTTGTAAAGGGAGAAGGGAACGGAAAAAAGCATTTTTTCGGGAAAATAATATTTATGTAATTTAAAGGGGCTGTAAATTTATTTACAGCCCCTAAAACAATTCAGAGGGGATAGGAAAAAATCTTCAGAATGGATAAACTTAGCCAAAATCTTTGATTTTGGGTCACCCGAAGGCGTATTAGATACGTCGAGTGGCTAAGTTTATTCATAACCAAAAACTTAAATTTTAAAGATTTTTCTAAAATCTTTACCTTTTTAATGGTTAATTTGATAAGTTTCTCTATCAAAATCGTTGATACATCTTGTTTTTGGTGGTCTGGAGGTTTTTTACATCCCCTTACTATTCATGCTCTTTCAGTGCGTCAATAATGTCGCCAACCGTAACGATTTCTTCAGCTTCCTCATCCTCGATTTCGATTCCGAATTCATCGGAGAATGCCATAAGAAGCTCAACCAAATCCAATGAATCTGCACCTAAATCATCCTGCAAGGAGCATTCAGGTCTTATATCTTCAGGCTGAAGCCCTAACTGTTCAGCGATAAGTTCTTTAACTCTTTCGGTCACTTTAAATTCACCCCCGGAATATGTATTTTTATCATACATATATTATTATAAAAAACAAATTATGTCAATATATTTTTTATTCAACATTCATTTTTCTTTCAATACCTGCTATAATATCTGATTTCACATAGCTTCTTGAGGTAAGGATAGCATTCATAAATGCCTTTGCATCCGAGCTTCCGTGTGCCTTTATAACAGGCTTTTTAAGACCGATAATCGGTGTTCCGCCATATTCCTTATAATCAAACTGCTTTTTGAATTCGTACATACCCTTTTTAAGACCGAGAGCGCAGATTTTTGTTAAAAGGGATTTATACATAACACCCTTTATTCCGCTCATTAAGGTTTTTGAAACACCCTCTATGGTTTTTATAACTATATTTCCCGTAAAGCCGTCGCATACCAAAACATCAAATTCACCGTCTAAAATATATCTTGGTTCGCAGTTACCTTTAAAATTGATTTCGGGATTTTCACTCATTATTTTATAGGCTTCTACCAGAGCTTCGGTTCCCTTGGTTGCTTCCGCACCGATATTTATAAGACCTACCGAAGGTTTTTTTATCCCCTTGTCCGCCTCTATATATGTAGAGCCCATCATTGCAAGCTGATTTAAGTATTCGGCTGAAAGAGTAACATTTGCTCCTGCATCCAGTATCAGCTTCGGGCCTTTTTTGGTGGGAAGATAAGCTGCCAGTGCCGATCTTTTGATTCCCTTTATACGCTTTAAGATAAGGTTGGATGCTGTAAATAAAGCTCCCGTATTACCTGCGCTTATAAATACATCGCCGCCTTCTTCCTTCAAAAGGTTAAGACCGACAATTATTGAAGAATCCTTCTTGGTTTTAACCGCCTTTATCGGGTCGTCATCCCCTTCGATTTTTTCGGTACAATGCTTTACTGAAAAGCTTTTGTGGGACAGTCCGTTTTCCGAAATTACCTTTTCAATGATTTCTCTGTTTCCGCAAAGAATAACCTCAATTGACGGATCCTTGCATACCGCCTGATATGCTCCCTTTATAACCTCCAAAGGAGAGTTATCTCCGCCGAATGCATCTAAAATGACCTTCATTTTCTTTGCCCCCCATTTTCTTGAAAATGTTAATAAAATATCAATTATTAATTATATATTAATTTATAACAAAAATATTGTCAAGTCAGTTTTTTTATGTTATAATCTAAAATGTCTAAATTTTGGTAAAAGAGGTTGATATAAAATGGATATGAATTTCGCAACAAGAATGGACGGAGTAAAGGGCTCCGCCATAAGAGAAATGTTCAAGCTTATGGCTGATCCTCAGATTATCTCATTTGCAGGAGGCAATCCTTCACCTGATACCTTTCCTGCAAAGGCACTTGAGGAAATCGCATCCGACGAGCTTAAAAAGAATCCTGCAAAGTGTCTGCAGTACAGTGTAACAGAGGGCTACGGTCCTTTGGTTTTAAAGGTTTCCGAAAGACTTAAAAAACAGAATATTTTAAAAGACTGTGATAAGGTTATAATAACAACAGGCGGTCAGCAGGGAATTGACCTTGGCACAAAGGCGGTTATTAATCCCGGTGACGGTATTGCCTGCGAGCTTCCCAGCTTTATCGGGGCGCTTAACTGCTTCCGTACTTACGAAGCACAGCTTTACGGCGTTCCTTTAATGGAGGACGGTCTTGATACCGATATCCTTGATAAAACACTTGCAGAGAATAAGAATATAAAAATTCTTTATATAATCCCCACCTTCCAGAATCCTATGGGTATTACAACATCCCTGGAAAAGAGAATAAAAATTCTTGAGATATGTAAAAAACACAATGTTCTTATTATTGAGGACAATCCGTACGGCGAGCTGAGATTTAAGGGTGAGGATGTTCCTGCTCTTAAGGCTCTTGACGAGGATGGAGATACCGTTTTATACTGCGGCTCCTTCTCAAAGGTACTGTCACCGGGGCTTCGAATCGGCTTTGCCTGTGCAAATGAAAAGCTGATTGAAAAAATGGTTGTTTTAAAGCAGGTAAATGATGTTCATACCAATATCTTTTCACAGATTATTGCCGATGAATGGCTTGCAAAATGCGATTTTGAAGAGCATCTTTCACTGTGCAGAAATATTTACGAGAAAAAATGCTCCCTTATGCTTAAGACTATGGATGAGGAATTCCCCGATTTTGTTTCCTACACAAGACCGGAGGGCGGGCTTTTCATTTACTGTACGGTCAATAAGGATGTTGATACTGCAGAGCTTGTTAAGGAATCAATAAAAAATAAGGTTGCCTTCGTTCCCGGCTGTAACTTTATGACTGATGTTTCCGAAAAAACAAACTGCTTCAGACTTAACTTCTCAACTCCTTCCGATGAAAATATCGTAAAGGGTATAAAAATACTTGCAGAGCTTCTGAAAACACTTTAAAAGGAATGAAAATTATGGATAAGAAGAAAACTATATTAAGCGGAGTTCAGCCCTCGGGGGTAATGACTATAGGTAATTATATAGGTGCAGTAAGAAACTGGACCCAGATGCAGGAGGATTATAACTGTCTTTATATGATAGTTGACCTTCACGCAATCACCGTAAGGCAGGACCCCGTTAAATTAAGACAAAGATGTATGGAGTTTCTTGCTCTTTATCTTGCCTGCGGACTTGACCCTTCAAAAAGCACCCTGTTTTTCCAGTCTCATGTTCATCAGCATGCAGAGCTTTCCTGGGCTTTGAGCACAATTTCATATATGGGTGAATTGTCAAGAATGACTCAGTTTAAGGATAAAACCAAAAACAAGCAGGATGCCAATATCGGAGTAGGCTTATTTACCTATCCCGTGCTTATGGCGGCGGATATTTTGCTTTATCAGGCTGACCTTGTTCCTGTAGGAATAGACCAGAAGCAGCACCTTGAGCTTACAAGAAATTTAGCCGAGCGCTTCAATCATCAGTTTGGTGATATGTTTACCGTTCCCGAGCCGTATATTCCGAAAATCGGCGCAAAGATAACCTCTCTGTCCGATCCGCTGAAGAAAATGAGTAAATCGGATGAAAATGTTAATTCCTTTATTTCGGTTATTGATGAGCCGGATGTTATTTTAAGAAAGTTCAAAAGAGCAGTTACCGATTCCGGAAGCGAGGTAAAAAGAGGCGAGGGCAAGGAAGGCATTGAAAACCTTATGAGCATTATGAGTGCCTTTACCGGAAAAACCTTTGAGGATATCGAGGGCGAATTTCAGGGCAAGGGCTACGGTGATTTCAAATGTGCCGTTGCCGAATGTGTAATAGACGAGCTTACCCCGGTAAGAGAAAGATATTACGATTACCTTAAAAACAAGGATTACCTTCAGTCGGTATACAAGGAGGGGGCGGAAAGAGCCTCTTATATAGCCTCTAAAACAATTAAAAAGGTATACCGTAAGCTGGGCTTTGTGGATAAGCTTTAAATCGGCAAAGTCCTCTTCGGCTTTGCTATAATAAATTAAACAGGAGAAAAAAATGAACGAATATTATCTGATTTTCAGCTTTGCACTGGCGTATTTTATTACCTTCGGTCTTGTTCCCATCGTGCGTGTGCTTGCCTTTAAGCTCAATGCGGTGGATGTGCCAAAGGATGAAAGAAGAATGCATAAAAAACCTATTCCCCGATGGGGTGGCGTGGCAATCTATGCGGGATTTCTTATAAGCGTTGCCTGCTTCGCACCGGTTATTGACGAAAGGCTTATCGGTATTCTTATCGGCTCGGTGATAATAGTAATAGTGGGAATTTTTGATGACAAATACGCTCTTCCCGCCTGGGTTAAACTTTTGGGACAGTGTGTGGCGGCTATTATAGTTATTGCCTTCGGGGTAAGGATAAATGCCTTTAACGGACTTTGGGCATTTACAGGTAATCTGGCATTCATAAAATGGTTTTCCATGGCGGTAACCTTTGTATGGATAATCGGCGTTACAAATGCCATAAACTTAATTGACGGGCTTGACGGTCTGGCTGTAAGTGTATCGGGGATTTCCTCCTTTGCACTTATATTCATCTCAATTCTTACGAACAGATATGATGTTGCGGTGCTTTTTGCATCGGTTGCAGGGGCTTGTATGGGCTTTCGTCCCTACAATGTCTATCCTGCCAAGATTTTCATGGGGGATTCGGGTGCTTTGTTTTTAGGCTATATCTTATCCACCCTTTCCATTGATGCGTTTTTACAGGGCTATTCCGCAATGAGTATCATCGTACCGATTATTGTTCTTGCCCTGCCAATATTTGATACTTCTTTTGCAATAGTCAGACGACTTTACAGAAGACAGGGAATAATGAGTGCGGACCGCGGTCATCTTCACCACAGGCTGGTTGACGGAGGCTTTACCCAGAAGGAAACCGTTTCAATAATGTCAACCTTCAGCGCACTTTTATCCATAACCGCAGTTATTCTTGTGGCGAAGGGCTTTAACCGTGCGATAGTTTTAGTGGGAGCAATGGCAGTAATGGCATTTTGCATAAAGCTTTACAGGGAAAATAAAGAAATAGCAAAAAAATATATAGAAAGCTTAGAAACCAACAGGGGGGACGAAAATGGCGAAAATTAAAGTTATGACAGTATTCGGAACAAGACCGGAGGCTATAAAAATGGCTCCGCTTGTTAAGGAGATTGAAAAGAGAGAGGAGCTTGAAAGCATCGTTGCGGTTACCGCACAGCACAGACAAATGCTTGACCAGGTTCTTGAAATCTTTGATATCAAGCCCGATTACGATTTGAACATTATGAAGGACAGACAGACTCTTACCGATATAACCCTTCGTGCAACAAAGGGCCTGTGCGATGTAATCTGCGAAGCAAAGCCCGATATCGTGCTTGTTCACGGAGATACCTCCACCACCTTTGCAGGTGCTCTTGCGGCATTCTACAATCAGGTTGCGGTAGGGCATGTTGAGGCAGGGCTTCGTACCTATGATAAATATTCTCCCTTCCCGGAGGAAATGAACAGACAATTAACAGGCAAGATTGCGGATATGCATTTTGCACCTACCGTTAATAATAAAAACAATCTTTTAAAGGAAGCTGTTTGTGAGGATGATATCTATATTACAGGTAATACTGTAATTGATGCTCTTAAAACAACCGTCAGGGCTGACTATACCTTTGCAACCGAAGCAATCAATAAGGTTGACTTTTCCAAAAAGGTTATCGTTGTAACCGCTCACAGAAGAGAAAATTTAGGTGAACCTTTGGAAAATATCTGCTCTGCTCTTTCGGAAATTGCAAAGGAATATAAGGATGAGGTTGAAATTGTATATCCTATGCACTTAAATCCCGTTGTAAGAGAAACTGCAAATAAATATCTCGGAAACATTGAAAATGTTCATCTTATTGACCCGGTTGACGTTTGCGAGCTTCATAATCTTATGGACAGAGCTTATATGATTATGACCGACTCGGGAGGTCTTCAGGAGGAGGCTCCTTCTCTCGGTAAGCCTGTTTTGGTTTTAAGAAATGAAACCGAAAGACCTGAAGCGGTTACCGCAGGCACCGTTAAAATTGCAGGGGTTGACAGGAAGGTTATCCTGACTATGGCAAAGGACCTTCTTGACAATAAGGAAAGCTACGAAAAAATGGCAAAGGCAGTAAATCCTTACGGTGACGGCAAAGCCTCCATAAGAATATGCGATGCCATAATTGAGAGATTCAAATGAGAAATAAAAACGAAATTTTCAAGGCTTTAAGCTCGGTAACCCAGGTGGGGCTTACCGTGCTTTCTCCTATTGCGGCTTGTCTTATAATAAGCAATTATATTGTAAAAAAATTTAACCTTCCCGGCTATATTATCGCAATAGCTGTAGGGCTGGGTGCGGTTTCAGGCTTTTTAAGCATGATTAAGTATCTGATAGCCGTAACCAAAAGTAAAAAATAAAACGGAGTAAGGAAAATGATAAATAAAAACCTTTTAAAAGAGGTTGTAAGAGTTGGTATAGGAGTTTATATACTCACCGTTCTTATGATTCTTATATTCCTTCTGACAGGCTTTTTCAGTTTGCAGGTAGTCTTTGGGGGACTGCTTGGTGCTACCGTGTGCATATTTAACTTTTATTATCTTGCATGCTGTGTTGAAAAGGCTATGGAAAAGGATGACGGCAGGGAGGCACGAAACTATGTGAGCGGAAGCTATTTTTTCCGTATAATCATAGTTGCCGCGGCAATTATTGTTGCCATTAAGCTTCCCGGGTATTTTAACTATATCGCAACAGCAATTCCGTTTATCTTTCCGCGTATAGTTATCACCATTTTAAATATCGGAAAAAAGGGGGCTGATAAAGCTTGAACGGACCGAGAATTATATTTAAAATTCCCCTCTTCGGCGGGATTCCCGTTACCGAAACCGTAGTTAACTGCTGGATTGTAATGGCGGTTATAATCGGTGTAAGCATCTGGCTTGGCAGTAATCTTAAAATAAAGCCCACCACTAAAAGACAGCTGGTGGCGGAAAAGCTGGTAAGCATGCTTTATAATCTTGTTGAGGGTGTAATGGGAAAGAAATTTATATGGTTTGCACCCTATATAGGCGCTCTTTTTTCAATGTCCATCTTCGGAAGTCTATCCAGTCTTTTCGGATTAAGACCCTACACCGCTGATCTTAGCACAACCCTTTCATGGGCGGTTTTAACCTCGGTTATGGTATGGGTTTTCTCCATAAGGGAAAGCGGATTTTTCGGATGGCTCAAGGGCTTTGCAGAGCCGGTGCCCTTTATTCTTCCCATAAACATTATCGGGGAGATAGCAAATCCCATATCCATGTCCTTCCGTCATTTCGGTAATATTGCGGCAGGTATGGTTATAACAAACCTTGTTTATGGCGGTCTTGCAAATTTAAGTAAGTTTGTGCTTGGATTTATACCAAACACCTTTTTAAACAGCATCCCCATATTCCAGCTTGGAATTCCGGCACTTTTATCCATTTATTTCGATTTATTCGGAAGCTTTCTGCAGGCGTATATCATTTGTATGTTAACCATGGTTAATATATCGAATACCTCGGCAGATTAACAAAATAAAAAATAATTTATATAAAAAGGAGTATTTATTATGGACATGTTATTAGCAAAAGCAATTGTATTGGGAGCATCAGCAGTAGGCGCAGGTCTTGCAATGTTTGCAGGTATCGGCCCCGGTATCGGTCAGGGCTTTGCGGCAGGTAAGGCTTGTGAAGCGGTTGGCAGACAGCCCGAAGCGAAGGGCGATATTACCTCAACCATGCTTTTTGGTTGTGCGGTTGCAGAATCCACCGGTATTTACAGCTTGGTTATCGCAATTATTCTTTTATTCGCAAATCCGTTAGTAGGCTTATTAGGATAAGGAGAATAGGGCATGGATGAATTTTTATCCTTTGTTACCATAGACGTATGGACTATGATTATGACATGGGGCAATCTTTTAATTCTGTTTCTTCTTATGAAAAAGTTTTTGTTCGGACCCGTTAAAAAGATAATGGACGAAAGGCAGAAGGAGATTGAAAACAATCTTACCGATGCCGAGAATGCAAAAACCGATGCCGAAGGCTTAAAGGCGGAATATGAGGAGAAGCTTAAGTCTGCCAAAATCGAGGCTGACAGTATCCTTACCGCGGCTTCCAGGAACGCTCTTTTAAAAGAAGAGGCAATCCTTAAGGAGGCAAATGAAAAGGCAGCGGATATTTTAGATAAGGCTGAAAAGCAGATTGCCATGGAGAAAAAGGCTGCTCTTGAAGGAATCAAGGGCGAAATGTCAGAAATAGCCACCTCTATTGCAGCAAAGATTATTGAAAAGGATATTAATGAAAAGGACCATGAGGAGCTTATTGAAAAATTTATAGATGAGATAGGTGATGCTTCATGAGTGAATTTTCTTATGTATACGGCAAGGCACTTTATGACCTTGCAAAGGAAGAGGGAAAAACGGATTTATATCTTGAAGAGCTTAACGGCATAAGACTGCTTTTTAAGGAAAATCCCGATTATATTAAGCTTCTTGATACTCCCGCCCTGCCTCTTTATAAAAGGCAGAGTCTTATTGACGAGGCTTTTTCGGGGGTAGAAACCAATATAAAAAGCTTTATAAAAATACTTGCATCCGAAAAATGCGCGTATCTTGGGGTAAAGGCAATTGATGAATTTGAGAAGCTTTTTGATGAGGAAAACGGCATTGAACGTGTTAAGGTAATAACGGCCGTTCCCTTAAATGAAGCACAAAAATCAAAGCTTACCTTAAAGCTTGCTTCCCTTCTTGACAAAAAGATTATTTTAGAGGAAAAAACGGATACAAAAATTCTTGGGGGAGTTGTACTGGAGCTTAAAAACTCCAGGTATGACGGAAGTATAAAAAACCGGCTTGATGCCCTGTGCGCTATGATAAAGGGTTAGCTTTAGGGCAGGGCAGAATCCGAAAGCAGGCACGGATTTAAAAGAAAGGGTGATATAATTGCAGCTTAAGCCTGAAGAAATAAGTAAAATCATTAAAGATCAGATAAAGAATTTTGAAAATAAAATATCCTACGATGAAACAGGATATGTAATACAGATCGGTGACGGTATATCCAAGGTTCACGGCCTTTCAAAATGTATGGCAAACGAGCTTCTTGAGTTTTCCAACGGCGAATACGGTATGGCACTTAATCTGGAGGAAAGCTTCGTAAGTGTTGTTATGCTCGGTACCGATGACGGTATAAGGGAAGGAGACGTTGTTAAAAGAACAGGTAGAGTCGTTTCCGTTCCCGTTGGTCCTTCTTTAATCGGAAGAGTTGTAAACGCGCTTGGCAGGCCCATTGACGGAAAGGGCGAAATTGAAGCCGAAGAATTAAGTCCTATTGAAAACAAGGCTCCCGGTATTATCGAAAGAAAATCGGTAAGCGTTCCTTTGCAGACAGGTATCAAGGCTATTGATTCCATGATTCCCATCGGCAGAGGGCAGAGAGAGCTTATCATAGGTGACAGGCAGACAGGTAAAACCGTTATTGCAACCGATACCATCATAAACCAGAAGGGGAAGGATGTTATATGTATTTATGTTGCAATCGGTCAGAAAAGATCAACGGTTGCACAGATTGTTGATACATTATCAAAAAACGGTGCCATGGACTACACTATAGTAGTTTCCGCTACAGCCTCCGAGCTTGCACCGCTTCAGTATATAGCCCCCTATTCGGGCTGTACCATGGGTGAATATTTTATGAATAAGGGCAAGGATGTGCTTGTTGTCTATGATGACTTATCCAAGCATGCGGTTGCCTACCGTGCACTTTCCCTGCTTATAAGAAGACCGCCCGGACGTGAAGCATACCCGGGTGATGTTTTCTATCTTCATTCAAGACTTTTAGAGCGTGCGGCAAGACTTGCCCCCGAATACGGCGGCGGCTCTTTAACAGCACTTCCCATTATAGAAACCCAGGCAGGGGATGTATCTGCCTATATTCCAACCAATGTTATTTCCATAACCGACGGTCAGATATTTTTAGAATCCGAGCTTTTCCACAGCGGTATTATGCCTGCTGTTAACCCGGGCATCTCGGTGTCCCGTGTTGGAGGTAATGCTCAGATTAAGGCTATGAAAAAGGTTTCGGGCTCATTAAAGCTTATCTATTCTCAGTACAGAGAGCTTCAGGGCTTTGCTCAGTTCGGCTCCGACCTTGACAGCGACACCAAGGCAAGACTTGCCCAGGGTGAAAGAATTGTTGAGGTTTTAAAGCAGGATCGAAACACCCCTGTTGAGGTTGAGCTTCAGGTCGTAATTATTTTTGCGGCAGTTAACGGATACCTTAAGGATATTGCGGTTGAAAATATCGCAAAATTCCAGAACGGTCTTTTCGGATATATGACAAGTAATTACAGCGATATCTTAAACACCATAAAGGAAACCGGCGATTTGTCAAAGGAAACTGCGGATTTACTCGGTAAGGCTATTGACGAGTATAAATCCACAATAATGTAAAGGAGAGTATCTTATGGCAGGAACCTCCACTAAGGATATTAAAAACAGAATAAAAAGCGTGGAAAATACCGGCCAGATTACCAAGGCTATGGAGCTTGTTGCCACCTCGAAATTAAGACAGGCAAAGAAAAAGGTGGAAAGCACGAGACCTTTTTTTGAGATACTGGAGGAAACCTTATCGGATATTAAGAAAAATACCAGGGAATTTTCTTCGGTTTATACAAAAAAAAGAGAGGTTAAAAAGACCTGTGTTGTGGTAATCGGCGGTGACCGCGGACTTGCCGGCGGATATAATATAAATGTTTTTAAAAAGGCAGATAAGGTTATAGCCGAAGGCCCCTCTGTGGTTTTACCTATCGGAAAAAAGGCTCTTGAATACTATGAAAAGCAGGGAGCAGAGCTTCTTATAGATGCTTTTGACAAGGCGGATGATTTTACCATTCCCCACTGTCATGAAATGGGCGTGCTTCTTGCTGACGGATATAAAAAGAGAAGCTTTGACAGAGTATGTGTGGTATATACCGAATTTGTTTCCATGCTGAGTCAGGTGCCGCAGGTTAAGGAAATCTTACCTTTTTTAAGCGGTGATAAGGGAAGTAGGAGTAAAAGTCTTACTCTTTACGAGCCCTCTCAGGAGGCAGTTTTTGATAAGCTTGTGCCCCAGTATATAAGCGGAGTTATCTACTGCGCTTTGTGCGAATCTCTTGCCAGCGAGCACGGTGCAAGAAGAACCTCTATGGAGAATGCATCTAAAAATGCGGCGGATATGATAGATGAGCTTACCTTGAAGTTTAACCGTGCAAGACAGGCGGCAATCACTCAGGAAATTACCGAAATTGTTTCCGGCGCAGAGGCGTAATTTTGAAGAAAGGAAATTAATAATATGTCAGAACTTAATAAGGGCTCGGTACTACAGGTTATCGGCCCGGTGCTTGATATAAAGTTTGAAACGGGTAAGCTGCCCGACCTTTTAAACGCGATTGAAATTAATTTTAACGATAAAAAAATTGTATGTGAGGTTGCCCAGCATCTTGGGGATGACGTGGTAAGATGTATCGCAATGAGCTCTACCGACGGTCTTGTAAGAGGTGTTGAGGCGATTGATACGGGAAAGGGAATTACCGTTCCCGTCGGCGAAGAAACTCTTGGCAGAGTATTTAACCTTTTGGGCGAGCCCATTGATAACGGACCTGCTCCCGAAAATGCGGAAAAATGGGAAATTCACCGAAGTGCCCCAAGCTATGCAGAGCAAAGCTCCACTACCGAAATTTTAGAAACAGGCATCAAGGTTGTTGACCTTATTGCCCCCTATGCGAAGGGCGGTAAAATCGGTCTTTTCGGAGGTGCCGGAGTTGGTAAAACCGTACTTATTCAGGAGCTTATCAATAATGTTGCAAAGGAACACGGCGGACTTTCGGTATTTACAGGCGTTGGTGAAAGAACCCGTGAGGGTAACGACCTTTACTATGAAATGAAGGAATCGGGAGTTTTAGATAAAACTGCCCTGGTTTACGGTCAGATGAACGAGCCGCCCGGAGCAAGAATGAGAGTTGCTCTTTCCGGTCTTACCATGGCGGAATATTTCCGTGACAGGGAAGGTCAGGATGTGCTTTTGTTTATTGACAATATATTCAGATTTACCCAGGCAGGAAGTGAGGTTTCCGCACTTCTTGGAAGAATGCCTTCGGCGGTTGGCTATCAGCCTACCCTTGCTACCGAAATGGGTGCTCTTCAGGAGCGAATAACCTCTACCAAAAAGGGGTCAATCACCTCCGTTCAGGCGGTCTATGTGCCTGCGGATGACCTTACTGACCCTGCACCTGCAACTACCTTTGCCCATCTTGATGCAACAACGGTTTTATCAAGAAGCATTGCATCGCTTGGTATTTACCCTGCGGTTGACCCTTTGGAATCCACCTCGAGAATTCTTTCACCCGATATTGTGGGAATTGAGCATTACGAGGTTGCAAGAGAGGTTCAGAGAATCCTGCAAAGATATAAGGAGCTTCAGGATATTATTGCTATTATGGGTATGGACGAATTATCCGATGAGGATAAGCTTATCGTTAACCGTGCAAGAAAAATCCAGAGATTTTTATCTCAGCCCTTTACCGTTGCGGAGCAGTTTACCGGCTTTGAGGGTAAATATGTTCCCATCAAGGAAACTATCCGCGGCTTTAAGGAAATCTGTGAGGGTAAGCATGATAATTTACCTGAGTCCGCTTTCCTTTTTGTAGGCACCATTGATGAAGCCGTTGAAAAAGCAAAAACACTTTAGGAGGTGCTTTTGTGAGTACCTTTAATTTAAAAATTGTAACCCTTGACGGCATCATTTTTGACTCGGAGGTTGAAAATGTTGTTGCAAGAACCTCGGTAGGGGATGTATGTATCTTAAAAAATCATACCGACTATATTGCCCCCATTGAGCTTGGCAGGGTAAAAATAAAAGACGAGGAAGGACATGAAAGGACAGGCGCCTGCACGGGCGGTTTTATAAGCGTTTCCGACTCGAATACAAGAATTGTTGCCACTACCTTTGAATTTTCTGAGGATATTGATGTTGACCGTGCAGAGAGGGCAAAGGAGAAGGCCGAAGAAAAACTTAAAAAGGATAAAGCCTCAAAGGTTGCTGAAATAAAGCTGAAAAAAGCATTATTAAGACTTGAGGTTTCCCAAAAAAAATAAAACTTATTGACTTATGGGAAGTTTTTAGGTATAATTTAATAATGAAATATATTTTTAGCAAAATTTAGGAGGAGAAAAAAATGGCTAAGAGCATTTCAAAACTTGTGATTGCTGTTTTACTTATAGTTTTACTCGGCTATATTGCATTAAACGGTCTTTCACTTACATCGGTTGGCATGCCGTATGAAATATACAGTGTGTTTGACCGTGAAAACGGTATCAGACTGGGCTTTGACCTGTCCGGCGGTTCCGTAATAGTATATGAAGCACAGGATGCAAATCCTGATGACGAGCAGATGAGTACAGTTGTTGATATTATGTATAAACGACTTGACAATTTAGGCTTCACCGAAGCTACAGTTTCCAAGCAGGGTGATAAGAGAGTTCTTGTTGAAATCCCTACCATCACAAATCCTGACGAAGCTATCAAGGTTTTAGGTGCAACTGCAGAGCTTAAATTTGTTGACTCTGAGGGCAATACTGTTCTTACAGGTAAGAATGTTAAGGAAGCACAGGCTGTTTACGGCCCCATTGATGAATCAGGCGTAAGTCAGCACTATGTTCAGCTTACCTTAAATGCTGATGCTCAGGCTGCATTTTTCGATGCAACCACAAGAATGAGCCAGAAGGAAGAAGGCCAGAACTTTATCGCAATTATGCTTGACGAGGAAATTTATTCTCAGCCAAGAGTTCAGGAGCCTATCAATTCCGACACAGCTATTATCTCAGGTGATTTCACCGCTGAAACTGCAAAAAATCTTGCAACCACAATCAAGGAAGGTCAGCTTCCCTTCAAGCTTTTGGATATTGAAAGAAGAAGCGCAGGTCCCGTTCTTGGTGAGGATGCCCTTAAGACAAGTATCTTAGCAGCCATAATCGGTATTTTACTTGTTATGCTGTTTATGATTATAATCTACAGACTACCCGGTCTTGTTGCGGCAATTTCCCTTGCTGCTTATGTTGTTTTAGTTTTACTTGTAATGGTTGCTACCAAGGCTAACCTAAGCCTTCCCGGTATCGCAGGTATTATTCTTTCAATCGGTATGGCTGTTGACGCCAACGTTATTATCTTTGAAAGAATCAAGGACGAGCTTAAAAACGGCAAAACAACCGGTGCGGCTATGAGAGCAGGCTTTAACAGAGCTTTAACAGCTGTTATTGATGCCAATATCACAACCGCTATTGCAGCTGTTGTATTATTCATCTTCGGTACAGGTACAATCAAGGGCTTCGCTCTTACACTTGGTATCGGTATCGTTGTAAGTATGTTCACAGCAATTATTCTTACAAGATTCTTACTTAAAGCAATCTTTGATATGAACTTAAGAAATCCGGCTTTATACGGCCTTTCAAAATCCAAGAAAAAGGAGGAAGAAGCTAATGCTTAATATAAACATTGTTAAAAATAAATGGATGTTCTTCGTTCTTCCTCTGGTAATTATCGTTGCGGCAATCGTTACCGGTATTTTCGCAGGTGGCTTTGCTCTTGATATCGACTTTGCAGGTGGTACCGAAATGGTTATCGACTTCGGCAAGACTGTTCCAAAGGCTGATATTGAAAATCTTTTCAGTGAAACCTTAGGCTTCAAGGCATCTGCAGTTCAGCAGTCCTTAGCTAATGAAAATCAGTACACCATCAAATCCCAGAACCTTACAAAGGAACAGATTGAAAGTGTATGGAACGCTTACAAAACAAAGTATGAATTAAAGGACGAGCAGAGACTTGCAGTTGATTCGGTATCTCCTACCATCGGTAAAGAGCTTACCCAGTCTGCTGTTGTTGCCTGTGCAATCGCTGTTGTATTAATGCTTTTATACATCACAGTAAGATTTGAATTCTTATCAGGTGTATCTGCCATTGTTGCTTTAGCACATGATGTTTTAATCCTTCTTTCAGGATATATGATTTTAAGAATGCCTCTTAACACTTCGTTTATTGCGGCTATTCTTACAATTATCGGTTACTCCATCAACGATACCATCGTTGTATTTGACCGTATCAGAGAAAACGTTAAGTTCGCTAAAAGAGGCGAAACCTACGGGGATATTGCAAACAAATCGGTTATGCAGACTATTACCCGTTCAATCAATACCTCTGTTACAACCTTGATTACAATAGTTCTTTTATACTTCTTAGGCGTAGATGCAATCAAAGACTTCGCACTTGCACTTATTATCGGTTTAGTTGCAGGTACCTATTCTTCAATCTTTATTGCAGCTCCTTTATGGATAGCTATGAAAAAGGACAAAAAGCAGGGTAAATAATAAAAGTTCCTTAATATACGGGCTTTATGTTTTTTACCGTGTCTTATAAGAATGTTTAAAAGTCCGTAAAAATCATACAGGATTTTTGCGGGCTTTTTTAAATTTTTGAGTGGAATGAATTATGGACTATAATTATCTTTACCGTAAATTAAATAACAGAACTCCGCTTAAGAACGACTGCGGCAAGCTTTGCAGTAATGCCTGCTGTATTGATGTTGACGGGGATGAAATGGGGATGTATCTATTCCCCGGGGAAGAGGAAATGTTTTACGGGAAGGAAGGCTTCCGTGTAGAAGAGACAGTGCTTGGTGCTATGGATAAAAAGGTTAAAATCCTTTTTTGTAAGCCATACTGTAAGCGAAGCGAAAGACCTTTAGCCTGCAGAATTTTCCCGCTTTTCCCGTACATAGACTTAATGGGAGAGCTAAAAATTATCATAGACCCAAGAGGCAGACCAATGTGCCCGCTTTATAAAAGGGAGATATGTGATCTTAACGGTGCATTTGTAAGAGGGGTAACCCATATAGGGAAAATTCTTGCAAATGACCCGGAATGCTTTGATTATTTATTCAGTCTTTCAAGATATATTGACGATTATGTAAGGGACGTAATTGACGGGCTGGAAAAATATATTTAAAATTAAAAAAGGGGAGAAACAAATGAAAAAGAAAAGTATTATAGGCTTAGTCCTTGGGGTTATTGCAGCCGCACTTGTTGTGTGGGCAGCACTTACTGTAACCAATAATAACCCCGAAGCCGCAAACCGTTATTTCGGTACCTGGATGGCTCTTTTACCGCCCGTTATCGCTATCGGTCTTGCGCTTATTACCAAAGAGGCTTATTCCTCACTGTTTATCGGTATTGCAATCGGCGGTATGTTTGCTGCAAACTTAAATCCTATCGGTGCTATGGATGCAGTTTTAAACGAGGGTATTATTGCCGCAGTATCGGGCACCGCAGGAATTTTCGTATTCCTTGTAGTTCTTGGTATTCTGGTTGCTCTTGTTAACAAGGCGGGCGGTAGTGCCGCTTTCGGTGCCTGGGCTGAAAAGAATATTAAAACAAGAATAGGTGCGTCACTTGCTACCTTTGTTTTAGGCGTTCTTATTTTTATTGACGATTATTTTAACTGTCTGACTGTTGGCTCGGTTATGAAGCCGGTTACTGACAGACACAAAATTTCAAGAGCAAAATTATCATATTTAATTGATGCTACAGCTGCACCCGTTTGTATGATTGCTCCTATTTCCTCCTGGGCAGCGGCAGTTGCATCCTACGCTCCCGAGGGGCAGGGCTTGGGCCTGTTTATTAAGGCTATTCCTTATAACTTCTATTCACTTTTAACCTTCGTCTTCATCATTGCAATCACTCTTATGAAGTTTGACTACGGTCCGATGAAGCTTCACGAAAAAAATGCACTTACACAGGGCGATCTTTTCACATCGGGCGAAATCAAAGCTGACGAGGCAGAGACTGTTGTGGGCAAGGGTAAGGTTATTGACTTAATCCTTCCTGTGGTTGTTTTAATTGCAATTTGTGTAGTTGCTCTTGTATATGTAGGCGGAATGTGGTCGGACGGCTTAAGCTTTGTTGATGCATTTGCAAATACTGATGCTACAGTCGGCTTGCCATGGGGCGGTATCATCGCTCTTATCTTCACCATTGTTTATATGATGTTAAGAAAAATCATCACCTTCAAGGAAGCTATGGAATGTGTTCCTAAGGGCTTTATTGCAATGGTACCCGCTATTTTAATTCTTACCTTTGCAACTGCTTTAAAGAATATGACAGGCTTACTCGGTGCTGCTGATTTTGTTGCAGTTATTATGGAAAATAGTGCTGCAGGCTTTGCTAATTTCTTACCTGCGATTATATTCTTAGTTGCTATTGGTCTTGCTTTTGCAACAGGTACATCCTGGGGAACCTTCGGTATTTTAATACCAATTGTTCTTGCTATATTCCCTGAAACAGGTAACCCACTTCAGATTATCGGTATGTCCGCTTGTCTTGCAGGTGCTGTTTGCGGTGACCACTGCTCACCAATCTCAGATACAACAATTATGTCCTCTGCAGGTGCACAGTGCGACCACATCAACCACGTTTCAACTCAGCTTCCATATGCACTGACCGTTGCAGGTATATCCTTTGTTACATATATCCTTGCAGGCTTTGTTAATAACTGGATGATAGTTCTGCCTGTTGGTATTGTACTGACAATAGGAACGTTGTTTGTAATCAAGACACTAACCAAAAAAGCGTAAAAAAGCGTAAAAAGCGTAAAAAAAGCGTATATTGAACCTAAAAAACCCTTGACGTATCTAAATACGCCTGCGGGCTTACGGGCACTAAACGATTTTCGTTTAGTGCCTTTTTTATGTCCAATCTACATCTTTTTTGTACGCTTTTTTAGATAATGATAAAATAATTATTAAATGCTTTGCGTTTTGAATGAAACCAGCCATCTGAGAGTTATCAAAATTCGTTTTTTAAAAAATTCCAACGGAACCTATATCGCTTTAAAATTGTGATTTTTCAAGGCGGAAGGCTTTGGTAATACGAGGTATACCAAAGGTGACAACGAAGAAAAAGCCAATTTTTAAGTGATATAGACGGATTTGGATAGCTCTTAGATGGCTGCAACTGTATCGCATACAGCTTCGGGTTCCACCTTTCAGGCTAAATTCATCCAATCCGGGAAATTTTTTCCTGCTTTTTTGGGGAGTTAATATCTCTGAAGTTTCGGTAGGGCGTGACGACCCGGCACGCCGTTTTTTATAAATCCTTTTGGGATTGTCGATATGTTTTTAAAAGGCAAAACTCGATATGTGTTTCACACTCAATATGTTGCCTTCGGCAACGAGAAAAAAGTACGGATATACCATTTGTCATTTTTCATTTGTAATTTATATTTTTTTTGTAAAAAAATCCTATATTGGCATTTTTTCGGTGAAAAAAACAGCAAAAAAATTCAGAAACGGTATAAATTCAACCGTTTTTTTGCAAAAAAAGGTTTTATCGTCTGATTGTCCAATCCGGTTGGAAAAATCCTATTGAAATCGTATAGTTATAATGGTAGAATAAAGGTAAAAGGAAAGGTGCCTCTATATCTTACGGTATGGAAGCAAAATAATTAATAATACAGGGGGAAAAAGGATGATCAGAAAACGTCTTTTAACATTGGTGCTGGCATTATCGTTGGTACTTGGTATATGCTCTTTTCCGACAGCTTATGCTGACGATTTTGACAAAGAGTATCTTACCGAAATGAACTTTCTTAAGGTTCTTAAGCTTGTGGAGGAGGATTATGATTCCACATTGGTTATAACCAAGGCGGAAATTGCTCAAATGATTCTTACCACTCTTTATTCCGAGGTTGATTTTTCGGGTATGATTAACAAGGGGCAGGTATTTTCCGATGTTCCTTACGAGCATCCGAAATATGCGGTGGTAACTGCGGCTAAGGATCTTGGCATTGTAAACGGTGACGGAACAAGCTGTTTTTATCCCGATAAGCAGATAAACCTTGCAGAGGGTATTGCAATGCTTGTAAATGCTTTGGGCTATACTCTTCACGCAAAGGAGCTTGGCGGATATCCCTCCGGCTATTATCAGATAGCAAGGGAAATCGGAATGCTTAAAAATGTATCCTTAGGGCTTTCTGATACCGTTAACGGCGGCGATGCGGTAAGACTTTTATATAACAGCTTATTTGCAAGCGTGGTTGAAACCGTTTCCTACGGCTCTGACGGAGTTGAGCTTCGCATCAATTCCAACTTAAATATTTTAGGCGAAAGATTTTCAATTTACGAATATATCGCAACAGTAACCGATGACGGTATAACCTCAATTGAGGGAGATTCGATAAACGACCCCGAAAGAGCAGTAATCCGTGTTAACAAAACAGGGGATACCATCAAGGCATATACCGAGGGCTGTGACCTTAAGGCTTATCTTGGTATGAGAGTAAAAGTATTCGTAAGAAATAACGAGGAAGAGGGCAGATACGAGTTTGTATATGCCGCACCTTACGGAAATGATGATACCGTAACCTTAAATGTTAAGGATATAGTTACCGTTAACGATTCTTATGTTGAATATGATGAGGATTTAAACACCTCCAAAACCGAAAAGATAAAGCTTTCAGCTGAAAAGCCGGTTGTTATATTCAACGGTATAAGAATAGTAAACAAAACTCTTACATCGCTTATTCCCAAGGACGGTTTTGTAAGATTTATCGAAAATAACGGTGACGGCAATTACGATATTGCAATTATCTACAGCTTCAACTACCTTGCAGGTAATTTTGACTCCTATGCAAGAAATATAGTGGTTGACGAGATTATCACCCTGGAGGATGAAGAAGGTATTTCCTGTCTTTTAAATCCTTCAGCTTCAATCGACCTTAATGAGGATGAATATATCTACACCTTCATTATGAACGAAAAATATAAAAAGCTTTCCGATCTTTCAAAAGGCGTTATCGTTTCGGTTGCCGAAGCACCCGAGAAGATAGACGGTAAAACCTACTATCTTTTAGCAGTATCCGATAAGAGCTATGACGGTCAGGTTGCCGCAATCGGAGGTGAAAATGAGGTTTATGTAAATGATACTGACTTTTATCAGCTTTCTACAAGCATAACCTCTGTAAAGAGCTCCTTTATAAACACCTTGAAATCAGGTCTTAATATAACAGTTTATGAGGATATCACAGGCAAAGCGGCTTACATAAAGAGCGAGCATGATTCCTCCAAAAATTATGCATATATGGTAAAGGCTGTTAAAAAGAGCCAGGGCGACGATTTTGTTTTAGTAAAATTCTTTGGCAAAGACGGTAAAATGCAGACCCTTCCCCTTTCCGATAAAGCAACAATTGACGGTGTTAATACCGCCAATATGACTCCCGATGAAAAAATAGCACGTCTTGAAGCAAGAGTATCTCATACTCCCGTAGCAAATGCAGCTGCTACCGGCAGACCTGTAATTATTACGGTAAGCAATGAAAAAATCACAAAGATAGACACAGATAATCCAAATGACAATCTTTCCACAGGTAATATTTCAAAAACCTATGTTAAGCAGTCTTTGATTCAGTATTATGAGGATGATGCAGAAAGCTACGATACCTTAAAAGCAGGCTTCCGTTCACCGAGAGCAGCTGCAGTAAGAGGTACAAGCAAAACTGTCGGAGGTAAGTTCTTTATAACCTCCTCCACCGTGATTTTAAGTGTTCCCGAAATTGATACCTTCGGGCTTCGTAACCTTACCGCGTATACCCCTTACGGCTACGATACACTTTATCTTAACTCATCCTATGCCGCAAATGCGGATATGATAAAGCTTTATGAGATGGAAAATATTGATTCCAACTATAAGGTTTTAGCTTTGGGAAATATTTCCTCAACCTACTCCTTTGACCTTCAGGGCTATGACATTGACCCTGATACAGGCGTTGCAGGGCTTGTGGTTGTAAGAGGTAAAACCAATTCCTACCGTTCGGTACCTACAGGTACTCCTATGTCGGTATTTGTAAAGCTTGCACAAAGCTACGATGAAGAAACGGAAAAAATGGTTACCAAGGTTTATTATAACGAAAAGGGAGATTTAAAATCCGCAACTATTGACCTTGATGAATGTCATTATCCTTATAAGGCACTTATTCAGGGGGCGGCTGCCGGTGATACACCTCACAATGCCGAGGTTAAGGCACTTAAGGCAGGGGATATCATAAGAGTTATAACCTCAGGTGAAAAAATCACCCACATTGAAAGAGTGTTAAGAACAAAGGATTATAAGGATGCTTACGGCTTTGTTCAGTATTCAAGACCTGCAACTGTGTCTTACGCTGTATCCGTATCGGGAACCCGTTCAACCTTCCCCTTTGATATGCCTGTTCCGGACGAGGATGATAACTATACTCCCGAATCAAATAACACCTTATCAAACAGCTTTGTATGGGATATTAAAGGGCAGACAATGACACTTCTTTCTCCTATGAAGAGAGTTGGTCAGGTTAAGGATATCGACCCTGAAAATCCTGCAAGCTATTCAAACTTATACTATAAGTTAGGCACAAACAGTATTACGGTTGTAGACATTCCCGAGGATGGCGGCGAGCCTGAAATCAGGGAGGGCACCGTAAACGATATTACAACACTTAAAGAAGCCGATTATGATACCGGTAAGGCAAGCTTTATAATTATGAAAATTGTAAGCAGTGAGCCTGAACAGATTATCGTAATAAACGGCGCAGATAATTTATAAAAGGAGGAAGTAAGAAATGAAAAGAATATTAAGCTTATTAATCTGTTTAACCCTTATTGCCTCCTCGGTAAGCTTTGTTACCTTAGCAAGCGATTCACAGCACTGGGCTTATGAAACCGTTAAGTCTCTTGTTGACGAGGGAATTGTTTCGGGTGACAGCTTCGGAAACCTTAATCTTGATAAAAGCATAACAAGAGCTGAATTTATAAAAACACTTAATAAATACTTCGGCTTTACCAAAAGGGCAGACTCCAATTTTTCCGATGTCGGGGCTGATAAATGGTATTATGACGAATTGCTTATTGCTAAGGGCGAGGGCTATATAAAGGGGGATGCTTCGGGTAATGCAAATCCTGATTCTCCCATTACAAGAGCTGAGGTTGCGGTTACCGTTGCAAGAATATTAAAGCTTGCAGATGGGGTGCTTCCTGCATTTTCGGATGCTGACCTTATTCCTGAGTGGGCAAGGGGCGCAATCGGTGCTCTTTGTGAAAAAGGCGTAATCAAAGGCTATGAAGACGGCTCCTTCCGTGCTTCAAATCAGGTTACAAGAGGTGAAGCCTTTGTAATAGTTAAAAGAAACGAAAAGCCTGCATCAGAAGATGCAAAGCCTGAAGAAAATATAAGCGGTGAAGGCATTAACACCAATGTTTACATTCCTCCCGCAAGCACCGGTTCCTCCGGCGGCGGAGGCGGAGGCGGCGGTGGCGGTTCTGCTCCCGTACAAAATCTTAAGGCAACTGTTTCTCCAAGATATTTTGACGAAAAAACCTTTAGTCTTGAGTTTGTTGCAACAAATGCTTCCGCTTACACAGTAAAGATTATTGCAGACGGAAATACAAAGGAAGAAGCACTTACTCTTTCAAGCGAAAAGGGTACATATAAATATGCAGACCTTACTTCACTTATCACAGGTCTTATATCAACCTACGGAAACGGTCTTGACTGTGATATTTATATCCGTGCAATCGGAAGACCCGGCTATGCCTCCACCGATTTTGTAAAGGTTGGCTCTGTTTTTGCAGAGCTTGACATTCCTGAGATTGAGGGAGTTACGATTGCTTACAATCCGTCAACCGATAATTATGACCTTTCATGGACAGTAAATCCGGAACTTAACGGGTATAAGGTATCCTTATTTACCGATGCAGAGTTAACCACTCTTGAAACAAGCTATGAAACAACTGACGGTACATACACAATAGATATGTCTTCCTTTGATAATCTTGATAAATTCTATGTTGCGGTTACCGCAATAAAAGATGGTGTGTATGCAAATGTTAAAAAGAGTGAAGGTATCATAACCAAAGGCTTTGGTGGTGGTGAGGGTACTGACGAAAATCCGTACCTTATCTATAGCAACACTCAGTTTGCAAATATCGGCGCATATCCTGCCGCTTCCTTTAAGCAAATGGCAGATATAACTGATCAAGTACCTGTTACTCAGCCGGCAACTCCTCTTGATGTTGAATTTAAAGGAAGCTACGACGGAAACGGTAAAAAACTTTATGTTACACTTTCTACCGACGTTGCAACTACCGATTCTGCAACAGGCTTCGGCTTATTCCCACTTATAAACAGTGCAACCGTTAAAAACATTAATCTTTACGGTACAGTAGCCGGAAGAGGTAATGTGGGAGGTATCGTGGGAAGAGGTACAGGCAAATGTACCATAGAAAATATAAATAACTACGCAACCGTTTCTTCCTCCACAGGCTTTTGCGGTGGTATCGCAGGAAGAATTTATGACGGTGATACAACCGGTACAACCATTAAAAACTGTATTAACCACGCTTATGTAAAGAGCTTTGGCTATGTAGGCGGTATAATTGGTGTTACAAATGATAAAAACTCGGTTATTTACTGCGGTAACTACGGTGAAATCGACTCCACCTTACCTGCAGACCGCGGAAACGGCTATGCAGGTGGTATTGTCGGTAATACTTACGGTAACGTAAGCCTTTCATATAACTTCGGTAAAATCGTATCCCATAAATATGCAGGCGGTATCGCAGGTAATATGGCAAAGCCCGACTTTATCATTTCCGACTGCTTCAATGCAGGAGAAATTGACGGTGAGGAACAGTCTGCCGCAATTATATGCTCACAGGGTGCAAATAATCCGATTATTAAAAATTCCTACAATGTAAATAAAGCATTAAAGCTTTTTGAAGGTGAAGCAACCGCTACCTATACAAACTGCTATAACCTTAATTC
Organism: Oscillospiraceae bacterium; assembly: GCA_015068665.1. GTDB lineage: Bacteria > Bacillota > Clostridia > UMGS1840 > HGM11507 > SIG450. Next base: position 142,040 of record SVKB01000001.1, read on the forward strand.
TTCGGATACTGCAGCCGGTATCACGGTTAAAACCGCAGCACAGCTTTCCGAGCTTGAAATCAATGATAACTTTACAATTTACAGTGAAAACGAAGAAAATACAGACTATAATTCAGGCTACAGATATCCTCAGCTTTCAGGCGCACTTGTGCTTAAAGACTTTGTTTACAACGATAACAACTTCAAAATGAGCATTGTTGCATTGGAATACGATAAAAATGAAGATAAATGGTATGTAACCATCAATCCTTCCATAAAGAATGTAACAAAATATGTTCTTTCCTTAACAGGAGCCACCGATACTGTTATCACAGCCTTTAACAGTGACAATAAGTATGAAATTGAAGATATTCCTGAAGGAAGCGTAACCGTATCCTTAAAGGGCTACGGTGAAGGTGGTTCATTACTTGAAACAGCAGAAGATTTAGTTTGCGACTTTACCTTCAGCGGAGGTACGGGAACAGCTGATAGCCCGTATATTATCACAAATGCGGTTCAGTTTAAGAAAGCCTTTTCAAGTGCGGATTATATATCAAAATCCTTCCTTCTTACAGGATTTGATGAAGAGGCATTGGTGCTTACTGACTATAAACCCTTTAATCAGGCATTTAAGGGAACCTTAATCGGCGGTAATATGGAAAACGGAAGTATTGTTGAGGTTATGCAGAAGATTGATATAACATTAAATCTTTCAAACACCGATCATATCGACAGATATCAGGGTGCAATCTTCCATAAGTTAGACGGTGCAACCGTTAAGAATATAGCACTCTACGGAACACTTAACTCTAATCAGGATATCACAAATACAAGCTATACAGGCGGTCTTGTTGGTCATCTGGGTAACAGCTCAACCTTAGAAAATATTGAAAACCGTATGATAATAAATAGTGTTCAGGACTATGCTGTTGCAGGTCTTGTGGGCTCTGCAGGCGGCGGAACAAATGTAATTAAGAACTGCCGTAACTACGGCAGTGTTACAGGTAAGAAAAATGCTGCAGGTATTATAGGCGATAAATTCAGAACAACAATGCTTAACTGCTATAACTACGGTGAAATAAAAGGTACAACCCAGGTTGGCGGTCTTATCGGAGAAAACAAAGATAATACAGCAGATACCGTTAAACTTTGCGGTAACTTTGGTGATGTTACGGCAACAGCCGGTATGGCTGGCGGTATTGCAGGTGTTGCAAGAAAGAATATCGAGCAGTCTTTCAATGCAGGTGTTATTACTGCTTCTACCTATGCAGGTGGTATTGTCGGTGAAACTTATTCAGGTAAAACCGTAAATATCACAAACTGCTTTAATATCGGTTCGGTAGACGGCACAACAGCCGAAGGTCTTGTTATCGGTAACCATAAGGCAACCTCAACTGTTTCCTATTTCTACGACCTTGTAAATCCTGATGTTTCATCGGTTTGCGGTGCTAAAACGGGCTCGATTACCGTAAATAATACCTATGGCTTCAGTATGACCGAAAGCGTCAAGACCAACGATGTTGAAAAAACCTCCAAAGCAAATATCAAAACAAAGTTTACAAATGACAGTATCTGGACAACTTCGGAAGGATATAATTATCCTGACCTTAAAGGTAACTCAGTTGTTACAAATAAACCGGATAGCTTCATTTTACCCGAATAAAGAAAGGAGCGTATGAATAATGAAAAAAATATTATCCTTATTTATAGCACTTTCACTTATGCTTTCATTAATCCCATTATCTAATATAGCCTTCGCTGCAGATAAAAACCTTATTTTCTATTCATTTGAAGATACAAATGAGGGTTGGGTTTATTGGGCAGATACCAAAGAAAAAAATACCTATCCCGTTGATGTGGCGGCAAGCGAAGGAAACAAGTCATTGTTTTTATATGATACAACAAAACTTGGTGGAACAGGTATTCAAAGTGCCTATGTTGATGCAAAGGCAGGTAAAACATATACACTGCTTGCTTCTTCCTTGGTTGTAAAAACAAAAATAACAATGTATTTCAGGTTTTTTACCGCAGAAGGTGCACAACTTTCTTCAGATAATGTGTCTTTTACAAAGAACACCTGGGAAGAAAGAGCAATTACCGTAAAAGCCCCTGCGGGCACTGCAAAAATGAGAGCCCTGCTTGTTACAGGTAACCTTGATTTAGGCGGCGGTTATATAGACGATGTAAGAATTGTTGAGGGCGAAGTTGCGGCAAGAGGTAATCTTAATGATAAGAAAAAACCTGCCAAAATGCCTGAAATAAACGAAATTATTGAAAAAATTCCTGTTGTAGAGGACGGATATGAAGAAGGTCAGCTTATTTACTTTCAGTCTTTTGAAAACGGGCTTGAAGACTGGAAAACCTATGTGGACGATTCTTCCTATAAAATAGTAAAGGAAAATGCAGCTGACGGAGAACATTCTCTTTATATCCTTGATAATAATCCAACAGGGAGTGCCGGGGCAAAGGCAGCTAAATTCCCTGTCGCACAGGGTAACTCCTATACCGCATACTTTGATACCTATCAGATAAAAGCAGGCACAACCTTTTATATGCGATTCTATAACTCCACCAACAATCAGGTTGGTCAGTTTGGTCTGTATGTTGCAGCTACCGGCTGGAATACAGGCAGACTTTCTGTTATAGCACCAAAGAACGCAACTCAGCTTGAGATTTTCTATGCAGGAGGCACAGCTACTACCAGTGAAGCTTATTACGACAACATCAGAATTTATAAAGGTAATTTAATTGTAAAACCTGCAGAATCAGATTATAAAGAGCCTGTTCAGCCGGATGTTATTGATTCAAAAATAGTTGAGCCGGTTAACGGAAAATTAAAGTATAATACATATAATGAACATGGCGATACATTATCCGACTTTTCTCACGCAGGCTACTATGCAGGAGAGGTTGAGCTTCCTGATACTAAAGACCTTCCTGTTGCAATGACTCTTAGCCCATCAGGAACCGACGACGACACCCGGATGATTCAGGATGCTATTGATAAAGTTTATAACGAGTCTCCGGACGACAGAATGAAGGTTATAAAACTTAAAGCAGGAACTTACAATATAAATAAAACAGGTATCAGATTAAGAAACGGAATACTATTATCCGGCGAAGGTCAACACCATAACGGTACTATCCTTTATGCTAAAGATAAAACAACCTATACAGTTGTTCAGATTGTTGGCGAAAAGCCTGTAAGAACAACTGACGAAATAAAAATTACTGACGAATATGTTAAATCGGGAAGCAAGGTTATAAATGTTGCAGATGCTTCAAAACTTAAAGTTGGAGATCTTATCTGCATTATGCGTCCTTCAAGTGAAGAATGGATTGAAGCCATGAATATGAAGGATGTTGTAACTGTTTACGGCGATAAGGTAAGCTGGAAAAAGAATCTGGTAAATACCAAATCGGAAAGAACAATTACCGCAATAAACGGCAACGAAATCACTCTTGACTACGGTGTGTTTGTTCCTTACGAAAAGAAGTATACCGAAAGTTATGTATACAGAATGGATGATTCGGGAAGAGCTCACGATATTGGCGTTGAAAACTTAAGAATACAATCCTACTTCAACGGAGACCCTTACGACTTAGACCATGCTAAAATGGCAATCACTGCTTTCAGAGCAAAGAATGTTTTCGTAAGAAACGTAACCGCAAAGAATATGTTCAACGGTGTTTTCGGTTGCCGTGACTTTGCAACCCAGATAACCGTTCAGAACTGTTCAAATATTGATCCTGTTTCCACTATCGTTGGTGGTAACAGATATGTATTCTATGCAGAAGTTGATACCGAAAAGATTTTATTCACAGGATGTTATGCTTATGACGGTCGTCACGATTATATGGCAGTAAGCCGTACCTCGGGACCGGTAGTATTCCTTGATTCAATTTCTGATAAATCAAATGCTCCTTGTGAATCCCACGCAGGTTTCTGTACCGGAGTATTATTTGATAATCTTTATCAGATAACCGATGATTCAAAAGGTTGGTATGCATTTGCAAATAGAGGTCTTTACGGTGTTGATACACCGCAAGGATGGACTGCAGGCGGATGTGTTGCATGGAACTGCCTTGCAAACTCAATTCTTGCAAATAAGCCTCCTTTAACATACGAGAACTTCCTCGTTGGTACATGGGGCGATTATCAGAATCCAACCATAAAGAAAATGAATGCAGATGGATATCAACAGTCTGCTTATAAAGACTCAACTGTCGAAGTTGGTCCTGATTCAGCATTTGTAACAAAAGAAGGCTCACCACTTGTTGGTGATGCTTATAAAGAAGCAGAATTCAATGCTGTAAATCCAAGAAGCTTATTTAAAGCTCAGCTTGCAGAAAGATTTACAGGCACAATAGAAAACGCAAGACCTAATGCTCCTGTATTGGTATATCCAAGACCTGATAAAGAAGTACCTTTAGAAGAAAATAAGGTAGCAATAACAGGTGTATATCAAAAGGGCGCAGACAAAGTATTTGTATATGTTGACGATGCAAAATATACAGCATCAATGAATCCTTCTAAAAACGAATTTAAAATCACAATAAGACTTTCAGAAGGTATTCACAAAATCTATGCAACTCAGGAAATTGACGGTGTTGAAGGCAATAAAACTGCCGACAGATTCGTAGTGGTAGGTGATAAAGGTACAGCTAATCCTGATTATCTTCAGAGCCATTACGGAAGAGAGAAAACATCTCTTATAGTTAACGATACAAGACCTACATATAACGAATATATCAAAGAAAATGCACATCTTTTCGATACAGGAATCCAGGTTTCAGTAAATAATGCAATGCTTGAGTCCGACGTACCTCCCGTTAACGATAACGGAAGAGTGCTTGTGCCAATGCGTGCAATATTTGAAGCTCTTGAAGTAAATGTTTCCTTTGATGATGATTCAAAAACTGCAACAGCAGTTAGCGAAGACGGAACAACGGTTAAGGTTACCGATAATGATACCGTAGCCTATATTAACGATAATCCGATTACTTTAGATGTTCCTGCAAAAATAGTTGACGGTAGATTTTTAGTTCCCGTTCGTTTCGTATCCGAAAGCTTTAAAGCTCAGGTAGACTGGAACGGAATGAAGAAACTTGTTACAGTTAAGGGAGCTGCACCGCAGTATACCGAACCTCACGGTCTTGATAACGAATTATTTGCTTATGAGTTAATTCAGTCAGGAGACGACGGTGCAGGAAATGTTATTAAAAATGCATTTGATGCTGACTATTCAACAAGATGGGGCGTGTTATACGATCCTGAAAAACCGGATGGTGCATACGGTATTGTATATCTTGGTAAAATGCGAGAAATCGACAGCATTTATATTGCTCATTCACAGGGTAATGTGAGAATATATACATTTGATATCCTCGTATCTGACGACGGTATTAATTTTACACTCGTTAAAGAAGGCGTAAAATCCTCAGGTACAACAACCGAACTTGAACAGTTTAAAGTAGGTGCCAAAGGCAGATACTTAAAGATTGTTGGTAAAGGTAATTCGGTTAATAATTGGATGAATATAATGGATATAGCCATCACAGGCAAGTAAAAAACGTAAAAAAAGCGCCTATTAAACGAAAACAGCCACTCGCAGTATCTTAATACAGCTTCGGGCGTTGGATAATAATCACCTTTTGGTGATTATTACCCTGTTTTCCTTTAATATTCATCTTTTTTGTACGCTTTTTACAGGGGTAATGAATACTTATAAAACGATTTATGGAATTAAAAGCTTTGCATTTTGAACGAATTCAGCCACTCGCAAATCATATACAGCGGATATAATGGCTTAAGATTAAAAGAGATAAAACAAAATTTTACAAGACGGAAGGTACAAGGTAATACAAAGTATACCTTGTGCCGACAACGAAGAAAAATTTTAGTTTTAGCCTTTTAAGATAAGTCAGGGTATTTGGTGTATATGATTACATACGCCTTCGGGTTTCACCCCTTTGGGGCTGAATTCATCCAATCCAAGAAATTTTTCCTATCTTACGTTTTATGACGGCGGCATCGAGCCACCGCCATAAAAAAGCATAAAAAACACCCATTGTCTGAAGGAAGGGGAGTTTAAAAAGTATTAAAGTACATTTGTACTTCAATAAAAATAAAAAAATATAAAAAAGAAAGAAGGAGAAACCCATGAAAAAACTTTTAGCATTTGCTTTAAGTTTGTCACTGATTTTAGCGTGTATGACAGGTATCACACTTACCGCTTCAGCGGCTACCTTAGATGGTGAAGGTACTGATGCATCACCTTTTATCATTGACAGTGCAGAAAAATTCACAGCCGTTTTTAGCGACGGCACATCAGCGGACTTCACTAAGGTTTATCTTGTAACAGGATTTGATCAGACTGAAATGACACTTTCAGCAAGCTATACTCCTGAAAAAACACAGATATTCAAAGGTAAGCTTCTTGGTGGTAACTATGTTGACGGAGCTGTTGTTCCTGTTAAGCAAAAGATTAACATCGGCACAATAAATAACTCCGCCAAGCCAACACATTCTTCTAAAAACACCTATACCGGCGCTATATTCCATTATGTACAGGGTGCAACTATCTCTGATTTAGCATTATATGGTACATGGAATATTACAACCAATCAGGCATGGAATCATTATTTTGCTGTATTGGTTGGACTTCCTGATTCAAAAACAAACATTAAAAGAGTTGACAACCATGTAGATATAAATGTTTCTGCAAACGGTAACTACGCATATGCCGGTATTGCAGGTAACTTATCCTCATCTGTAGTGAGCGATTGTGATAACTATGGTGACATTAAATTAACTGTTACTCCCGCATCCTCCAGAGGATACTATATTGGCGGTATTGTAGCACAATCATATAAAGACTCTACTATTGAAAATTGTGTAAACTATGGTGATGTTGTCGGTAACATATTTACCGGTGGTATAACAGGCTATATTAATACTGAAAAAACAAATGGAAACACTATAAAAAATTGTATAAATATGGGTAATATCTCACCTATAAAATCAGATTCTACCGCAAGAAGCATAGGTGCTGTAATCGGCGGTATAGCTGATAAGCAAGGCTCTATTACAGTAGCTGATTGTTTTAATATCGGTACTATAACAGCAGCAACAAACACAGGCTTGGTTTGTGGTCTTAATAATGCATCTACTTCACTTACCATTTCAAATTTTTATGATTTAGCTAACCCATCTATTGCTTCTGTAATCGGATCTAACGGAGCAACTTTAACTGTAACAAACGCATACGGCTACAGCGAAACAGAAAGCACAACAGCAAATGATGTTTCTAAAGTATCTTATGAAACAATTGCAGGATTAGATGAAGTATTCGGCTCAGCTTGGACAAAGAGCGGTTCTTATCCGTATCCAATGCCTGCAAGCAATATTGTAGCATTCGGTACAGCTGATATCCCTGCTCCGATATTCACCCTTGCAGATCTTAAAAACATTTCAAACAATCCGTCATCAAGCTATAAGCTTATGGCTGATATTTCAGGTGTAGACGAAATGCTTTGCGTTGAAACTCCATTCAGCGGTGTGTTTGACGGTAACGGAAAAACAATTGAATTAGCTATTGATGAAAGTGACTATAGAGGCACAACGGAAAACCGCAAATATGTTGGTTTATTCTCACAGTCAACAGGAACAGTTAAAAATCTTACCACAACAGGTTTTGTTAATGTTGGATATGTTAATGATAAGGAAGGTGCCGGTGCGGTAGTCGGAATAGGAAGCACCGGTAGCTTCTTGGTAGAAAACTGTAAGAACTATGCAGATATAACCGCAACGGGAGGTCATTTGGTTGCAGGTTTAGTAGGAAGAACCACAGGCGGTATTATAAACAAATGTACTAACTACGGTGATATTTCAGGTTACAGAACTGCAGGTATTGTAGGTCTTGTACATAGCTGGTCCGCTAAGATTAACAACTGTGCTAACTACGGTAACGTAACTGCTGACTATGTTGCAGCAGGTATCTGTTCATGGACATATGTATGGAACTGGATGGAGAACAACTTTAACGTTGGTACAATTAAAGCTCTTAATTCCAACGGGGTTGCCTGTGGATTATTCGGAAATGTAACCAATGGTGATAGTCACTCTCATAATATTACATACGCGTTTAATGCAGGTGCATTAATAGGTAATACAACCTACGGTATAGCTCAGATTAATCCAAACAATACTAAAACAACCCTTTTAAGACGAAGCTATAATGCGGTTTCTGCTGACTATCCTATTGCAAACAGTGATACAGTAAATCCTGAGGAAGGTAAATACCCTTGCTACTATCTTGCAGACTCATCACAGCCTGCAGATGAATGTATAAGCTTCTTACCTGTAGATAAGGATGGCTTAAAGGCTTTAAATATCAACAGCGGTAAAATCAAGGTTGTAGCAGGCAGTGCTTATACATATCCCCAGATTGTTGCTAATCCTATAGATGAAGCTTATGCAGATATCGACTTCTCACTTGTAACAGTTGCCGATAATACTGATGATAACACAACAGTTAATATCTGGGCTTGTGACGATGCTAAATTCTATGCAGTTGACGGCTCGGAAGTAACGGTTAAAGCAGTGGTTTCTGACGAAGACTTCTACGAAGCTTATGTAAACGGTGAAAAGGCAGTTGACGGTAAAGCTTATGTTAAAGTAAACGGTGATACAGCTATTACCTTAACTACCAAAGAAGCTGAATTTGTGGTTCCGGAAACCTTAGGAAACACAATGTATGCATTTAACTCTGACGAAAAGGGTGCTATTACCTTAAGAGGTGAGGAATACACAAGATATTCACTGATCTTTGCAAAGGCTAACAAGGTTACCGGCTTAAAGAGAGTTGAATTCGGTGTGTACTTCGGTGAGGACGAAAATATTTCAGCTGACAACTACAAGCTTAAGGCTGTAGCTGAAAGTGAAAGAATTTCCTCTGAAGGCGCTTACGGTGTTCTTCTTTACACTGAGGAAGGTGCAGGCGGCTTTGTAAACGGAAGAAATTACTATGTTCTTCCATATTCGGTTTACGTTGATGTTGACGGAACAGAATATATTGTTACAGGCACAACTCAGACCTTCAGCTTTAACAATTAAGGAGGAGGATTGTTATGAAAAAATATATTAAGCCTGAATTAACTTCAGAAAAGATTATAACAAGCCCTATCGCTTCTCTTGGTGCATGGCTGGAAGAAAATTCCGAATACGGCACTGAGGAAAATATTACTACATTTTTAGTAGTTTCCTAAAGGGTAAATATGCGCAAAGCCAATCGGAGAAATCCGATTGGCTTGTGTTGCATATTTTATCAAATTTATTCAAAAGCACAGTATATTGCTGTATTTTTGAATAAATTTGAGAGGAGTTTTAATATGTTTAAAAAACTTATTTCTCTTATGCTTATAACCGGGATGGTTTTATCCATGGGAAGCTTTTTGGTTTTTGCCTTTGATACTCCTGTTATAAGCTCGGCAACGGCGCTTAAGTATGATAGCTCGTATAAAATCACAACTGTTGATATTACGGATGTTATAACTGACGGTGAACTAACAAATAACACCTCATCCTTATCCTATTACAGCAAAAGCAAGGTAACCGATTTAGGCCTTGATGCTCAGGAAAATGCCGGTCAGTATTGGCTTATCGAGCTTGATAAGTTTTACTCTTTAGGATATATTGAGCTTGTTTATAACTACACTAACAAGTGGGTTGATTTTAACGTTCAGGTATCTGAAGATAACGCGGTATGGGAAGACCTTGGAACCATCCGCCCTGAAATGACCGAGGATACTGTAGCACCCGTTAAGCTTCCTCTTAAGGGTGCTTACGGTAAATACATAAAAATCAAAGTGCTTCAGAGAAACGGAACGAATGCGGCATCCACCGAAACAACCGCCTGGGGTGCAAATCTTGGTGCAGGCTGTGCGGTAGCCTTATATGAGGTTGTATCTGTAGGTATAGCTCCTCAGATTAAGGCGGCAACCGTAATGAAATATAATGCCTCCTATGAATACGGCCCCATTGACATTAAAGCCGCAATAACCGATAAAAGTAATACAAACAATGATTCAGCCATTGCTTATCAGAGCTCAAGTAAGGTAACCTCATTGGGGCTTGATTCAGCTAAAAACGCTAATCAGTACTGGCTTATTGAATTTGACAGGCTTTACGAATTTGAAAGTATATCAGTTGTATATAACTATACTGATAAATGGGTTGATTTCAATGTTCAGGTATCCAAAAACAACACTGACTGGACCGACCTTGGAACAATAAGACCTGAGGTTGCCGTAACCCGCGGAGATCCTGTTACCATCCCTCTTGACAGCACCGAGGGTAAGTTTATAAAACTAAGGGTTATCCAGAGAAACGGAACTAATTCTTCATCTACCGAAACCACCGCCTGGGGTGCCAACAAAGGAGCAGGCTGTTCAATCGGTTTATACGAGGTTACATCGGTTCTGGCAGTTCCTAAGGAGGAAGCGATAGAAATCCCCGAAACAATTACCTGTCACAGTAAGGCATATTCCTCAAAGGAAACCGTAACTCTTTCGGATGGCTCAACCTATACAGGGCTGATGGGAGTTGTATTTGCAAGAGCAAACGAAACCTGCGAGGATTACAGCCGTATTGAATACGGAGCTCTTATTACCGATAAAAAAATGACCCCGGAGGAAATGAAAACTGACGAAGAGGTTATATGGGCAAAGGGCGAAAAAATAAACAGCGAGTCTCAGTACGGAATCCGTTTTTACGGAAGCGGATTAAAGGAAGCGGTAACCTATTACACACTTCCTTATGCAATCTATAAAAATGAAGCGGGAGATTTTAAAAAAGAGTTTGCCAATGCTGTAATTCCTTTTACTCCAATTGATACCGAATCGGGAAACATTGTATTCTTTGAATCCTTTGAGGAGGGGCTTACAAGCTGGACTCTTGCCATAAAGGAGCAGACCTCAATCACCGTTGAAGATTCCACTGCATCTGCCGGCAATAAGTGTGTATTTGTTTCGGATAACACAAATACTACATCCCCCGTTGCCAAATCACCTTATATTGAAGCAACACCGGGTACAGGCTACAGCGTAACTGCAGATATTAAAAATGTAACAAACAATTCCATAAAGGTATGGTATAAATTCTTTGACGAATCCAATAATCAGCTTTATTCTGAAACCTTAGGCTTGTCCGGCACAGACTGGTACACAAATACCGAGGTGGTAATTGCTCCCGAGGGAACCAAAAAGCTTCAGATCTGGCTGACAGGTACAAGCACTGCTCTGTCGAGTGCTTATATAGATAACATTATTGTAAGAAAGCTATCCGAAGAGGAAACTAAAAACTATATTCCGAAAACACTTTCCGCCCCTGAGGTTATAAGCGGAATTCCTGCAGAGGACGAGAATTTCCATATTTATCTTTGCATAGGTCAGTCAAATATGGTAGGCTATGCAGAGCTTCACAATGATGATATTTTAGTTATTGACAATACCTATCTTTATAACGGAGAGGGTAGCTGGGAAAAAGCACAGCCCTACACCTATCCGGGAGCAGGAGAGGAATATTTAGGCTTAAACAGATATTCAACCGTTGCACCGGGAACAGGTAAGATGGGACCGTCCATAGGCTTTGCAAGAGGTATGACACTTAACCTTCCCGAAACTACCAAAATTGGTATAATATCCAATGCAATGGGGGGAACAACCATTGAGCAATGGTCCAAGGGCTTTGTTGAAACCGAGGATAGAATAGATCCCGATCTTTATGAAAGCGCAGTTGCAAGAACCAAGGAAGCCCTTGCAAAGGGTGGCGTTTTAAAGGGTATCCTGTGGCTTCAGGGTGAATCCTGTGCACATAAGGAAGGCTATATGGATAAGCTTGTTAAGGTTGCCGATGGCATAAGAGAGGATATCGGCGTTGAAAAGAGTGAGGTTCCCTTTATAATAGGCGAAATTCCACCGATAAGACAGGCAGGCATAGAGGTAATCAGAACCGCGCCATCATACATTGAAAACTGCTATGTGGTTTCTTCCGAGGGCCTGAGAGTTTTTGACAGTCTGCATTTTGATTATATTTCCCAGAGAAAAATGGGCTTAAGATTTGCCGAGAAAGCACTTTCCGAGATTTACGGTATAGATGCAACGGCTGAAGCTATGTATGAAGAAATTTATGAATAGTTGTTGGATAGCCGTCGGAGATCCGAACTGCACACGGTTTGAAAATGCAAATTTCCGATATTACTGCAGAAAATACCGCAAATATACGAAAAGTATTATTCTTGTATTTTCTTTGTACTATACGAAAATTTTCTATTTTAAAACTCTTCGACCTTAAACGCAGGAAAATTTATAAGATTTTTGATGCGGAGGACGAAGGAATGCTTTTCGCCTTTCGAGGACGACAAATTAAAAAGATTAAAATTTAACAAGTTTAAGGCGTATGGAGTTCGAATCTCCGACGGCCAAAGGAGGATTTAAAATGAAATATATAAAACCCGAAATTAAAACAGTAATAATTGAAACACAACCAATTGCATCGGCAGGACTTAACGCATGGCTTGACAATACCGAATTTTCAGGCACCGATGAATATATAACCGACTGGCTGGTATCGGCATCTTAAGGGGCAGGGAGAATATGATGGATATATCAGAAAAAAAGTTTCACAGATTATTTTCTTTTTCAATGAATAAGGATTTAAAGCTTCCTTTGGGAGCTTTAAGCCTTTCAAAGGATTTTACAAATATTGACCGTGGGGATTTATACCCCTTGGTTTCAAAGTCCGCTGACCTGGTTGAAGCGGTAGAGGATAACCGTTATTATGTAAAAAAAGGATACTCCGAAAGACTTTTCGGTCAGTTTTTTCACTATGCAACATACGAAATTGATTTTAATGGTTCGGCAGGCTTTTCCTTTAATATTAAAAGCTTAAGAGCAACTCTTATTTGCGATAAAGAAAAAATAACCTTTACCTGCGGTGATATTAAAGAAGCTTATCCTTTATCCGAGCCTTTGGAAAAGCTTATCGTTTCTCTAAGGCCGGGAGCCTTTGATGTTTATTCTCATAAAAATAACGGAGCATATTTTATTAAAAGCTTTGAGTGTGAAGCCTTTAAGGTATCCGATTCCTATGAGGAGTTTAAAGAAGGCTATGTTACCTTTATTTTAAATGAAGGCTCTTGTATAACGGGAGGAAGCTTCTATATAGACTCGGGGGTTAATTTAGCGGATATAAGACCTCTTACCTATGAGGACGGCTCTGCAATATTGGAGGGCGGAAAAATCTTTTTAACCGCATCAATCCGAATTGCAAAGGAATCCTTCCAGGGAGTATTTTCCTGGGTTCCCGGAACAAAGGATTTTGAGTTAATAGGTTCAATATTCTATGATGCGGGGGATTCAAGATGGTGCAACGATGTTGCTGCATCAATTGTATATAACCGTTTTACCGATAAGTGGAATTTATGGGTATGCTCCTTCAGTCACGGGCATATTTTAGGCTATTCCGAGTTTGATGGTGATCCAAGATACGGAATAAATGTAATTGATATTACCCTGGTAAACAAAAAGGGTGAGGATGAAAGCATTTCCACCTTCTCGGGCGCCTTCGGTGATGAAGACCCTTCCTTTATCTATGATAAGGAGAATAAAAGATGGCTTATGGCAGTATGCCGTCTTGATAAGGAAACAAAGAAATACCGTTATCGCTTTTATGAAGCCGAAACCCCCTTTACAGGTCACAAATTTATCGGTGAAGGCTATGAGGGAGAAGAAACAGGCGGTTCTTTTGTAAATATTGAGGGAGAAATCCACTTTATATGCGGAAACAGCTTTAAGGAAAAGTCCAATTACCGTATTTATAATAAGGACGGTATGAAAAACGCAAAATTTGATTTTCCCGACGGAGGCTTCAGAGGCTGGGGAACGGTAATTCCCGTTAAAAAAGCCACAAGAACAGAATACTACTGGCTTACCTTTGACAGATTCTTAGGAAGCGAATATAACTGGAGCTATGGAAATGTATATTGTTTTAAACTAATCCACTAAAAGAAAGATGTTAAAATTCCCCGGACCATGCAAAGCAAAGTATATATAAAGAAAGCGATGTACTTATACCGTAATTAAATGTTAAAGGCGCTTGATAAAATAAGGAATAAATCGCAAAGCGATTTATGGAATTAAAGCTTTGCATTTTGAATGAATTCAGCCGCTCGACGTACTTAGTACGCCTTCGGGTTTCACCCCTTTGGGGCTGAATTCATCCAATCCAAGAAATTTTTCCTATCTTTCGTTTTATGACGGCGGCATCGAGCCACCGCCATAAAAAAGATGTAAAATTCCCCGGACCATTTGCGAAGCTTTGTAGATATCGGTAGGGCGTGACGACCCCGGCACGCCAAGCCCTCCTTGCCTAAAGGAGGGGGGACCGCTTTAGCGGTGGGAGGATTTCCGATATAAATCCTTCGGATTTTCGATATGTTTTGCCAAGGCAAAACTCGATATGTTCCTTTGGAACTCGATATGTTGCCTTCGGCAACGAGAGGAATAACACTAATGTTAAAGGCACTTGATAAAATGAGGAATAAATCGCAAAGCGATTTATGGAATTAAAGCTTTGCATTTTGAACGAATTCAGCCGCTCGACGTACTGAGTACGCCTTCGGGTTCCACCCCTTTGGGGCTGAATTCGTCCAATCCAAGAAATTTTTCCTATCTTTCGGTTACAGCTAAATTGCTATGCAGCTAAAAGGTAATCAAATTCATACAAAAGCACAGTATAAGCTGTTCTTTTGTATGAATTTGAAAGGAGCTTAATAATGATTAAAAGGATTACGGCATTTATACTTATACTGGGGATAATTTTATCTTTGGGAGGATTTACTGTCTTTTCGGCAGATACTCCTTTTATTACCTATGATTTTGAAACTGACCAGGAAGGGTGGGTATATTGGAATTCCATAAACGGAAGTAAGTATACTTATACGGTAGAGGATGCTTATTTAACAGGCAGTAAGGCTCTTCTTATTACCGACCTTAATAAAACAAGCGGTGCAGGTATTCAAAGCCCGAAATTTGATGTAGTGGCGGGAGAAACCTATACCGTAGCCGCTTCATCCTATGTAATATCGGGTACAGTTTCCATGTATCTTCGTTTTTACGATTCTAATAATACCCAGCTTGCAAGTCAGAGTGCAACCTTTGACCGTGCTCCCTGGATTGAAAAGGCAGTAACTCTGACCGTTCCCGAAAATGCGGTAACGGGAAGAATAATTATCTGCACCACAACTGCGGCAATAGCAGGCGCATACCTTGATAATGTCAATGTATATAAAGGCAGCTATACCGCTAAAGGTGAGCTTTCGGGAACAGTTCCCGAAACTCTTCCTGAAATAAAAGAGGAAGATGAAAACTATGAAGTTTTAGATGATGGCTATGAAAACGGTCAGGTTATTTTCTTCGAATCCTTTGAGGAGGGAATCGGCACCTGGCGTTCCTATGTCAATAAAAGCTCCTATTCGATAGATAAAAAGAATTCAACTCACGGGGATTATTCCCTTCATATAAATGACACCTCGGATACCTTAAGCGGCGGTGTACTGTCTGAAAAGATAGCTGTCGCACAGGGAAATACCTATACAATTCATACCGACCTTTACAATCCGAAGCCGGGTGTTGCTTTGTATGTGCGTTTATATAATTCGGAAAATACAATGATTCAGCAGGCAACCCTTAATTTTCCCGCAACCGGCTGGAGATATGGAAGAACTTCAATAAAGGCTACTGAAGGGGCAGCTTTCTTAGAGCTTTTATATGCCAGCGGAATTGCAGCAATGCCTGAAATGTATATTGATAACATCAGAGTGATAAAAGGCGCGGATATTATAAAAAGAGAAGAATCAGCATATTCTGCACCCGAGCAGGCAGCTGCCGTTGATTCTCAGATTATAGCACCGGTAAACAATAAACTGCAATATAATGCGTATAATGAAGAAGGGGATAAGCTGTCCGATTATTCTTACGCAGGCTATTACGGCGGTGAGGTTAACCTTCCCGATACCGCAAATCTTCCTTTGTCGGTAACCCTTTCTCCAAGCGGTAACGATGACACCGAAAGGCTTCAGGCGGCAATTGACGAGGCATCAGCTAAGTTTGCAAAGGAAAAACTTATGCAGGTTGTAAAATTAAAGAAGGGTACCTACTATGTAAGCCAGACGGGGCTCAACTTAAAAAGCGGTGTTCTTATATCAGGGGAAGGGCAGGGGCCAAACGGAACAATTATCCATTCCACCTCTACTGCAACGGATAATATTATGACGGCAGACGGTGGAGCTGTTAAAAGAATTTCCGATTATGTTAATATTACCGACGATTATGTTAAAGCAGGCAGTAAAACAGTAACCCTTGCGGATGCATCAAAATTCAAGGTAGGGAATATGGTATGCGTCTATCATCCTTCAACTCAGGAGTGGATTGATGCTCTTAAAATGTCTAACGTTAATACCGTTTACGGTGATACCTTAAGCTGGAAGGCGGGGGATATTGATAATAAGACCTACCGTAGGATTGTCGCAATTGACGGTAACATCGTAACCTTTGACTACGGAATGTTTATTCCCTATGATAAGACTTATGCACAAAGCTATGTTTATGCAGTTGATTTTTCCAATCTTATTCAGGATTTAGGTGTGGAAAACTTAAGGATAACCTCTCAGTTTAACGGTGACCCTTATGATAACAATCACGCTAAAATGGCAATTTACGTTAAACGAACAAGAAATATGTTTGTCCGTAACATAACCGCTAAGAACTTATATAACGGTGTTTTCGGATGCCGTGCCGATTCAAGCCAGATAACAGTTCTTAACTGTTCAAATTTAGAGCCTGTTTCAACCATAGAGGGTGGTAACCGTTATCCCTTCTATGCGGATATACATACCGAAAAAATACTGTTTTCGGGTTGCTATTCCTACGACGGACGACATGACTATATGGCGGTTAAGGGTACTTCGGGACCTGTAGTATTCTCTGACAGTATTGTTGATATGGGTAATGCCTGCTCGGAAACTCACGCAGGCTTTGCAACCGGCGTTTTATATGAAAACCTTTATCATGTAACCGACCGTTCAAGCGGATATATAGGTTTTCCAAACCGCGGACTTTACGGCACAGATTCTCCACAGGGCTGGACTGCCGCAGGCTGTGTTGCCTGGAACTGTCTTTCAAATTCAATTATAGTAAATAAGCCTCTTCTTTCCTATCAGAATTTTACGGTAGGTGTATGGGGTATATATAATACTGACACCTCCGAGGAGGTTAAAAAGCTTCAGTCTGACGGTTATCAGTATGACGGCTACCGTTATGAAGGAGTAGACGTGGGGCCTGACAGTGCCTTTGCTACAAAATCGGGCACCTCAATGGTGGGCGACGGCTATAAGGAGGCTGAATTTACTCCTGTAAATCCCCGTTCAGTATTCAAAGCACAGCTTTCCGAAAGATTTACAGGCTCAATAAAAAATGCAAAGCCAAACGCTCCTGTTATTATATATCCGAGACCTGACAAGGAGGTTTCGAAAGCCGATAATCAGGTTTCAGTAAACGGTATATATGAAAAGGGGGCAACTGCAGTTTATGTTTATGTTGATGATGAAAAATTAACTGCAACTCTTAATAAAACAAACTACACCTTTGATTCAACTCTTTCACTTTCGGAAGGTGTCCATAAAATATATGCTACTCAGGTTATAGATGGAATTGAAGGAAATAAATCTGCTGACCGTTTCATTACTGTGGGCACAAACAACGGTGAAAACCCCGATTACCTGCAAAGTAACTATCCGGTAAGCACTTTAAGTCTTATTGCAAACGATACCCGTCCTGATTATGTGGAATATATGGAGGATTCAGGGCTTCTTCCTCTTCCTTACGATGGTGAGGGAACTGATGAAGCTCCGTATATACTGGATTCTTTGGAAAAATTCTTAAAAGTATTTGCAAACGGCTCTAAAGCCGATTTATCCGGGGTATATCTTTTAACCGGCTTTGACGAAACTGCTATGGAGCTTCCTTATGATTATAAGCCTCTTGGAGTTGCTTTTACAGGTAAGCTTATAGGCGGTAATATGACAGACGGTAAGCTTGAAGAAAAAATTCAGAAAATCAATTTTAATATTACTACCGGCAAGGCTACGGCAGGTGTGGATTACATCGTTTCGGATAATTCCAATAAGGTGCAGGGAATCCTGTTCCATAAGCTTGACGGCGCAACCGTTAAAAACCTTATGCTTACAGGCTCGGTAATCACCGCAAACACTCCGTCCTTCCTTGGAACCTTATCAGGTCACGCAAAGGCAAGCGTAATTACCAATGTTCATAACTATGCATCAATAGATGGCGATCAGCAGAAGGGAACAGGCGGTCTTATCGGCTGGACGGGAAGCTCGGTTGTTATAACCGACTGCTCAAACCACGGTAATATTACCGTTCCTAACGCCACAACTGCAAGATATGATGTTGGCGGAATAGTAGGATATATGACATCTACTACCCTTCTTCGTGTATTTAACTACGGGGATATTCAGGGAAGAGATAATGCCGGCGGTATCGCAGGCTATTCCAACTGTAATATATCGGATTGCGGAAACTACGGTAATATATCCGTAACCCGAACTGCCACTTACGGCTATGCAGGAGGTATTTCGGGAAGAACAAACGGCGGTAATATTTCACGGTGCTTCAACGCAGGAAATATAACCTCGCCAAAATATGCAGGCGGTATTTTAGCTCACATTCCTTCAGGAAAAACCGTAGCAATTGAAAACTGCTTTAATGTGGGTATGATAAGCGGGGAAACCGCATTCGGTCTTTTAATCGGTATAAATATGGGCTCGGCAGATGTCAGGGGCTTTTACGATATGGGAAATCCCGGTGTAAGAGCTGTTGCAGGTGAAAATACAGGCACAGTTACCTTCAGCGACTGCTTCGCACTTTCCGAAGCCGAGGCTGATGCTACCGAAACTGAAATCAAAGCTGTAGGGGCGGATTACATAAAGAAGCTTATGAGTGAAAGTGTTCCTTTCAGCAATTCGGATGTATGGGTAATTACCGAAAATTATCCTTATCCGAATCTTAAAAATGCCCCCTTTGAAGGACTTGAAAACGGTCTTTTCGGTGAAGGTACCGAAGAAAAGCCCTATAGAATTTATCTTGGCGAGGAGCTTCGATTTGTAAATTCCAATCCTGCCGCTCACTTTATTTTAATGGCGGATATATCAGGCGTTACCGAAATGCTGTGTACCGAAGCACCTTTTACGGGAAGCTTTGACGGTAACGGAAAAACAATTGAAATTTTACTTGACACAACCGAAAATACCGAATATCCGAAATATGTTGGTCTTTTCCATACCGCTTCGGGAGTAATTTCAGATCTTAATATCAAAGGCTCGGTTAACGCAGGCTTTATTGACTGGCAGGGCGGCGCGGCTGCCTTTGCGGGAAAAGCCACCGAAGGCTTTAAAATAACCGACTGTAAAAATTATGCCTCGGTTACCTCAACCGGGCATCAGACTGCAGGTATTGTTGGAAATAACAACGCGGGTGCTATAGAAATTATCGGATGTATTAACTACGGGGATATAACAGCAGGGGAAAAGGCTTCGGGTATCGCAGGCGTTATAGCCTCCTCAACCAAGCTTCAGCGCTGCGGAAACTACGGTAACATAACCGGCGGAAGCATTGCTTCGGGTATTTCCTCCTGGGTATATACCTGGCAATGGCTGGACAGCAGCTTTAATGTGGGTACAATTACGGCAACAAAGGAAAACGGTGTTGCCTGCGGTCTTTACGGCGGTCTTGTAACCTCTTCCAATGCAAAAAATATTCAGAAGTGCTTTAATGCAGGTAATCTTTCAGGTGATGTTACCTACGGCATAGCTCAGATTTCCGATGGAGGAAGCAAGGCAATTAAGCTTCAGTATTGCTATAATGCCGTATACGCTGACTATCCGTTAATAAATAAAACCGAAACCAATACCTATACTGTCGGGGATTGCTTCTGTCTTGCGGAAATTGAAGCGGATGGGATAGATAACACAACCGCCGTTACAAAAGATGCTTTAAAGAGTAAGACTTTATCCGGTTTTTCGGTTTCGGGAAATTATCAGTATCCGCAGATTACCGTAAATCCAATTGATGAGGACAGGGATAATATTGATTTTTCACTGGTTACAATAAAAAGTGAAGGGGAACATTCAGATATTTCCTCTGACACCTATAAAGCCTTAAGCTTCTATGCGGTAAAGGGTAAGACAATATCCTTTAAGATTTCGGTTGAGCCTTACTTCTACCTTGCAGAGCTTACCTTGAACGGTGAAATCCTTGATAAGGATATTTCTGAAAGCCGTGAGTATAATATTGATATACTTACCGATACCGTGCTTGCTCTTAAGGATAAGACAGTTTCGGCGACTCCTCCTCATACATTGGGAATTATAAAAGCCATAACCTCGGGCGAGGGAGGAAGCTTAACGGTAGGTGAAGCCGAATATGACAGCTATGCCCTTATTGCGGCTAAAACTCCGAAAATCACAGGTCTTAAGCTTAAGGAGTCGGGTATTTATACCTCAAGAAACGAGGCAATAAGCCAGGACAGCTATCAGCATAAATTCACTGCCTCAAAAGATAAGGTATCCGAAAGCGGTACCTTTGGAATTCTGCTTTACAATATGGATAAAAACCATCTTGTAAAGGGCAAAGCCTACTATGTTATTCCTTACGGAATTTACGAGGATATAAACGGCGGGGAATACCTTGTAACAGGCGAAAAAACAAGCTTTATATTTAACTGATAATAAGTTTAAAAAGAGGATTAAGCCATAGACTTAATCCTCTCAGACTGTCGAAAAAGTCGGTCTACTGCCAAAAATAAAAAATCCATATAACATACGTCGATAAATAAAAATATTTATGATTCAAAATTGAAAGGCAAGGGTATCATCGAGAACCCCTTGCCTTTCTTTGCTTTTCACCAAAATGAGCCTTGCCGTACCTTTGTACTGTCTGCATTCATTTTGGTGAAATATCCCTTCCTTTTATCAAAGTCTGCCATCGTGTCGATAGGTTTATCGACACGATGCGAGGATTAAGTCATAGACTTAATCCTCGTTTCCGGTTTTAAAATTGACTTGATTTTTTATTTATAATTGGTAATTTGTAATTGTTGATGTAATTATATTGAAAAAAACTTTACATTTTAGTTATTTCAGGTATAATGAAATGTGAAGAATATACAGTTAAAAAGGAAGAATGTAGTATGGATTTTAAGAATTTGAGTGAATTTTCACCGTCAATGGGTTTTTATAATCTTAAGGATAAGCTCATAAATCATGTTGCAGAAAGAAGCTTTAAGGCTTTTGACAGGGCGGATGAAATAAGAAACAGTATAAAAACCGAAGCTGATTTCGTAAAATATAAAGAGAATGCGAAAAAAACTCTTTGCGATTTTATCGGGGATATTCCCTATGATAAAAATCTTCCCCTGGATGCAAAAATTACGGGTGTCATTGAAGAGGATGACCTTATTATAGAAAAAATTATCTTCACCTCGAGAAAAAACATCTATGTTACTGCCAATTTATATATTCCGAAGGACGGCAAGGATAAGCATCCTGCAATCCTTATGCAGATGGGTCATTCCTTAACAGGAAAAACTGCAGGTACATATCAGATGGGGGCACGTATTCACGCAAAAGCAGGCTTTAGTGTATTCTGCTTTGATCCTATCGGTCAGGGTGAAAGGGCAAGCTATATTGAAAACGGTAAGCCGAAAATTACTCCTGCCGTAATGGAGCATCAGCATACAGGTCATCAGTGCTATCTTGCGGGGAATAATTTTGTTAAATATTTCTTATGTGATGCCATGAGGGCTATAGACTATTTAGAAACCCGTGATGATCTTGATTTATCCATGCTGGGCGCAATCGGAAATTCAGGCGGAGGAACCATGACCTCCGTTCTTATGGCTTATGATGACAGAATAAAAATTGCCGCACCAAGCTGCTTTTTAACTACCAGGCGTGCATATTATTATGCAGGCGGTGCACAGGATTCAGAGCAGATATGGGTTGGCGGAACCAAGAATAACTTTGACCATTACGAGCTTGTATCCCTGTTCTGCCCGAAGCCCCTGCTTATTTGTACGGTGGACAGCGACTTTTTTCCTCTTGAGGGTACCGATGCCCTTTTCGAAAAGGAAAAAGAGTTTTACCGTCTTATGGGAAAAGAAAACAATCTTCGTATGACAACCGACGAAAATACCCATTCCTATACCGTCAAAAATGCAAAAACCTCCGCTGAATTTTTAAAAGAGCAGGTTTTCGGGGAAATTACCGATATTGATATAAGAGATATAAAGGTTATTCCCGAGGAGGAGCTCTGGTGCACAAAAACAGGCTATATTATAACCGATGTTCCCGATGCCTTAGGTGTTTTTGATGAAAATTTAAAAGATTATCTTTCAGACTCAGTTAAAACGAAAGAAGAAAAGAAAGCATTTCTTTTACCGAAAGTTTTTAATAACAGGGAGTCAATTAAATTCTATCTTAAGAAAATAAGAGCAGAAGAGATTGAGGATATGGCGGTGTCCTTCTATGTGTGGTATTCTCAGCCCCATTTACCTAACTGGGGAATGACTTTTTCAAGGAAGGATAAAAGGGATGAAAGGCTACCTGTTAAAATACTGCTGTTTGAGAACGGTACCGACGATTTACTAAAATATAAAGAAGAAGTTTTAAAATCGGTAAACGACGGCTATCTTACTTTTGTGGTTGACTTAAGCAGTATGGGAAAATGTGAACCGAATACCCTTTACACAGCACACGATCCGAAGAATTTTTACGGAGTGCTGGAGCGTCTTAATAAAGACCTGTTCTTCCTCGATGATTCTCTTTGTGGGATAAAGGCATACGACCTTTTAAGATGCATAGAGCTTGTCAAAGAAGAATTCGGCGTTCAGGATATTACGGTAGAGGGCTTTGAAAAAGCAACGGTTCTGGTTAGAATTGCAGAAATTCTTTCGGAAAATATTAAAACCGTTTGTAAAAATGAGATATCTCTTGATGATATAATAACCGACAGGTATTATAATCCTTATAACATTTCAGGAACTGTAATGCCCGGTCTGGCTTTATATCTTAAATAAAAAGGCTGAAAAAACGGGAATGTAAAAAAACTCCGGACCACCAAAATGAATGCAGATAGTACAAAGGTACGGCAAGGCTCATTTTGGTGAAAAGCAAAGAGTGGCAAGGGTTTTTCGATGATCCATCCCCTTGCCATTTAAGTTTGAATTATAAATATCATTATTTACCAATATTATATATTTTTTTGCAGTAGACCGACTTTTTCGACAGTCTGAGG
The DNA here is from genome assembly GCA_015068665.1 of Oscillospiraceae bacterium. Classification (GTDB taxonomy): domain Bacteria; phylum Bacillota; class Clostridia; order UMGS1840; family HGM11507; genus SIG450. The sequence goes on from SVKB01000001.1 coordinate 165,452, forward strand.
CTGAAAACAAACGTTTTTCAGCCTCTTTTTTATTGCAAATATTCGGTTTTTTCAGCCGTAAAAAAGGCTAAAGTTTAAGAGTAAAAGTGTTATTTTCAGAGCTTTTTTGCGGAGAGGTATGAAAAAGCTTGCAATAATTACGGTAAAAAGTGGAGTAATCGTTAAAGCCGTATTTTAAGTATATTTCGGTGGGATTTGCTCCTAAATCAATGTGTTTTTTTATTGCATGGAGTCTTTTTGTATTGATATATTTTTTGGGTGTGGTTTTCATGTGTTTTTTAAAAATTTCAAATAAATAAGCCTTGGTAATATGAAGATGATCGCTTATTTCTGAGATGTTTTCCAGCTCATAAAGATTCGAATTTATGTATTCAATTGCATCCAGTAAAATCGATGAATACATATTTGGTTTAGTGTCATAATTATCGTCTATATGCATCAGATTGAAGCAGATTTCATAAATGGTATGATGAAGAATTTTATTGAAATCATCCTTGTTAAGAAGGTTATAATAATAGTCAACTTTTTCAAATAAACCCTTTAAAACCGGGTATTTTGAGCAGTTTAATACCTTTACCGAGGAAGAAATATGGGATGCTCCGATTTTTTGTAAAAAAGAGGTGCTGACACACAAATCATAGCGCTCATACAGGTCATAATTTTCCAGGTGAATAGTATGACATAAGGATGGTGGAATCAGTATTATGTCGTCATTGGATAAAAGGTATTCGTTACCTTCGATACTGAAGCTTCCTTCTATATTAGAGAAGTATAAAATCTCCAATGAGTTATGGGTATGAAGATAGTGCTTATTGGGATTTTCATTTATTATTCTCAAATGATCAAATGTAAAATTTTCATCCTGTACGGTAAAAAAATTTGTCGTTATTTCCGAGCTTAAGGTGTTATTCATTTTGTTGCTCCTTTCCCGCTTTTTCGATATTATAACACATTAGTTGATTATTTGCAATATTTTACTGATGATTTACACTTCCAAATTTAATAATAATGTGTCATAATATATACGGGTGAGATTGTGGCAGCAGGAGGATGTAATACGATGAAAAAGAGATTACAGTTCATCGTAGAGGACACATTTTCGGTTAATATCTTCCATTTATCACCCGGGTAAAACAGTAAAATGGAAAATATTGCAAATGATAAACTGTATTTCGTTGAAATGAAAATTTTGGCATAACATATTTAAAGGAGTATTTTTAAATGGCAAGATATGTGAAAATATCAACCTTTACCGTATTAAACCCGATACCTGAAGCAGAAATTAAGAAGGACAGGCCTTTGTATGAAAGTGTTAAAGACTATCTTGACAGGCAGCTTAAGAATGTCCTTGCGGATAAGCCTGACCTTATAGTGCTTCCCGAGAATTGCGGAAAGCAGTCATCCTTCCCTGAACGGGCTCAGGAATATTGTGATTCAGGTTCTTTGTATCTTTTTGATTATTTTAAAAGTGTGGCAAAAGAAAATAAATGCTATATTGCATTTTCACGGTATAAAAAAATGGAAGACGGAACAGTCAGAAACTGTGCCAGCGTTATCGGAAGAGACGGAGAAGTTGTCGGAGAATATCACAAAAACTATCCAACCGTTTATGAAACCGAGGCGGGAATTTTAGCCGGCAGGGATGTTCCTTTGATTGAATGTGATTTCGGTACAATTTGTCCCATCATCTGCTTTGATTTGAACTTTGACGATGTAAGGCAAAAGGTCAAGGCTAAAAATCCTGATATAGTAACCTTCCACTCTGCCTTCCACGGTGGTCTTATGCAGGAATTTTTCGCTTATGATACAAGAAGCTATCTTGTAAGCTCACTTCAAAACATAAGACGAAGTAAAATTTTATCTCCTATGGGAGTAACCGTTGCAACAACTACTACATATACGAACTGGGCTACTGCCGTAATAAATCTTGACTATGCAGTATGCCATATAGACTATAACTGGGCAAAATTTGCAGCGGCAAAGGAAAAGTACAAGGATAAATTAAAAATTGAAGATCCGGACGATGTCGGAGCCGTTATGCTTTCTTATGAGGGCGATGATAAAACTGTTATGGATATAATATCCGAGTTTGAAATTGAGCTTCTGGACGAATATATCGAAAGAAGCATCAAAAACCGGGGAGAGAATATAGAAAACATAGTATCTGAAAAGGAGAAAAATATATGAAAAAACTATTATCGTTATTAATCACTTTTACAATGCTTATCAGCTTAATACCGTTTTCTTATGCAGCTGAAAGTGTATCAGCTGTATCGGAATTTTCCGAGGTGGATTTTCTTAAGGAAATCGGTATAGTGGCAGACAGCTTTGACGGCAATGCCGGTATGACAAGAGCAGAGATGGCAAAGCTGGTTATCGAAGCTTTTTATCAGGATACGGATTTTAATGTGGAAGATGGGGAGCCGGTATTTGCTGATGTTACATCCGATCATCCGTGCTACGGATACATTAAAGCCTGTAAGGATTTAAAAATATTAAACGGTGACGGATTAAATATGTTCCATCCCGATAACAATGTTTCAGCAATAGATATGTTAACCGTTATGATTAATGCATTGGGTTACACAGTTTATGCCGATGCTTACGGCGGATGGCCCACAGGCTATTATACCGTCGCAAGAGAAACAGGAATTTCCAAAGGCGTTGACTTAAATGAAACCGGGATATCAAACGGTGTTGCCGCAAAAATAATCTACAATGCACTTTTTGCAGATACTGTTGATTTAACCTCTGTTTCCAAGGACGGAATTGAAGTTGCAATAAACAGCAACAAAAACTTCCTGTCTGACAGACTGGGAATTTTCGAGTATGATGCAGTTGTGGTTGATAACGGTTACTCTTCCGTATACGGAGACTCCGTTGAGGACGGAGAAAGAGTAGTTTTTGAAGATTACTCGACAAAATCGCTTATTACAGCGTTTTCAAACGGTCATAATGTTGATGACTATCTTGGAATGAGAGTTAAAGCTTTCATAAGAAACAATATGGAAAGCGGAAGATATGAGCTTGTATATATTGCATCCCATAAAAGAGCTGAGGTTATCGACCTTGTTGCAGATAAAATTATAAGCTTCACGTCAAATTACATCGAGTACGATGAGGATGAAAACTCATCTGCTACCGAGAAATTCAATTTTGAAGCGGTTGCTCCTAAAATTATATATAACGGCACAGTAATGGTAAGTGTTTCGCTTGAAGACCTTATGCCTGAGGAAGGCTTTGTAAGGCTTATAGATAATGACGGCAACGGAAGATATGACATTATTGATATAACAAGCTTTAACTATTATAACGGCAGCTACAGTGCCACATCAAGAAATATCGTTGTTGACAAGGTTGTAACAGAAGAAGGAGAAGAGTATATTGCATCACTGTTCAATCCTCAGGCATCCTTAAGAATTGACAGTGACAAGGCTATATACAAGTTTAAGCTAAGCGGTGAAATTGATTCCTTATCTGAGCTTAAAACACTTGATGTTGTGTCCGTGGCTGAATGTCCCGAAAAGGTTGACGGAAAAACTCTTTACTATTTTGTTGCAGAAAGAAATGTTGTCAGCGGAACGGTAAGCGGTAAGACGGAAAACGAGATAAGTCTTTCAGACGGGAATACATATAAGCTTTCCGACAGTATAACCGATATCAAGCCTTCATACATTACACTGATTGAATATGCAACCTGCAAAATATACCTGAATGCAACAGGCAATGTTGTTTATACCGAGGGTGCTCTTAAGGCAAAGAATTTTGCTTATCTTGTAAATGCGGCTGAAAGAAATCAGGGTGAGGAAACTGTATATGTAAAGCTGTTTACTGCTAAAGGAACTATGGAAAATCTTCAGCTTGACACGACGGTTAAAATAGACGGAAAGCCCTGTTCCACTACTACCTCTCAGCTTGAAACACTTTACGCGCGTTCATCGGCAGTAAGTAAGCTCAGCGGTGATACCGTTACATCCAGACCGGTGTTATATAAGACAAATTCAAAGGGATATATATACGAAATAGATACCGATACACCTAACTATGACTGTGAGGGTGAAATTGATAAGAGCCATCTTAACCAGACATCAATCCCATACACGGAAGTAGATATGATGGATCCCGATACCCTTAAAGCAGGATGGAGAAATCCGGCATATGAAAGAATGAGTGGAACATACCGTTCAATGAACGGTAAGTTTTTCATCACAATGGAAACAGTAATACTTGCAGTTCCTGAAATAGATACATACGGACTTGAGGACGGACAAAAGCTTACAGCAATGGAATATACCAGAAATAATGCATTCTCATTAGAAAGAACAAAAGCCTATGAACTTGACAATATAGACTCAAACTACAAGGTTCTTAGAGCGAATCAGTTGGTATCACTTTCAAAGTATGACATTCAGGGATATAACATAGACCCGGATACAGGTATTGCTGAATTTGCAGTTGTGCGTGGTGTTTACGAAAGTGCGGTTGACGAAATTGCAACCTCTACACCGATGGTTGTTTTCTTAAAGAAAGTGGAGGTTTACGACGAAGCTACTCAGGAGAATATAACAAGAATTTATTATTCCAATGCCGGTAAAACAGAATATGCTGATGTTAATACTTCAGAATGTTTCTTTCCATACAGAGACCTTATTGAAGGGGCTACCACCCAGGAAAGTCTATTCGGTTCAGCAGTTTCACCACTGCGTGCAGGAGATATTATAAGAGTTCTTAAATATGATGATAATAAGCTTATGCATTTAGAGAGAGTTATATCAGTTGCAGATAATCCTAATAATCTTCATTCTTTGATTTTATATCCGGGTGTTTCTGCAAACAGATATACAAGTTTAGCATACGGAAGCTCACTGACTCCTTACGATTATAATAATTATTCCATCTATACAGACTATTCTTATGGCGTGCTTGTAACCTATGTTGAACAGCTTAAAAGCGGAGTAGCCAAGGCTGTGGTTAACAACGAATATACAGGCATTGTTTCTGATTTACTTGAAGATGATAAGACTGCTGTAAAGAAAAATAACCCGTACTTCTACCTGAATATGGCAGGAAAACATGCAACTGTTGTTAACGTCTCGGAAGATGGAGAAAGCGTAAAAGTTGAAAAAGGCAGTCCGGATGATATTAGAGTTCTTCAGGAAGGCGATTATAAATTAAGTGAAACCAGTCTTGTAATTTGCGACTTCAGAAGATTTAATGTGGAATCAATAATAATTATCAACGGAATAGAAAATATTAAGTAAGGATGAATAATGATGAAGAAAATATTTACTTTTGTTTTAATTTTTGCTTTGCTGATGTCTTCTTTTTGTACCTATGGGTTTGCTTCTGATTATCAGGGGCACTGGGCAGAAGATGTTATAAATAAATTTGTTGAAGATAAAATAATTTCGGGAAATGAAAGCGGAAATATCAATCCTGATGTTAATATCAAAAGAAGCGAATTTGTAAAAATAATAAACAGATATTTTAAATATACCGAAAAGGCAGAAAGTAATTTTAACGATATTACCTCTGACAAATGGTATGCGGACGAATTTTTAATTGCTAAAAAAGCAGGTTTTATTACCGGAGATCAGAACGGTAATGCAAATCCCGAAAGCCCTGTTACAAGAGCCGAAGTTTGCGTTATTCTTTCAAGACTTCTTAACCTTCCTATAGAAGAAAATGTTCTTCCACAGGGTGAAGAAATCCCCGACTGGGCAAAAAATGCTGTTAACTCAGTATTTAAGGCAGGATACATAAAAGGCTATGAGGACGGAAGCTTAAGAGTTTATTCAAATATTACAAGAGCTGAAGCGGTAAGTGTTATATCACGCTGTGAAACCGGTAAGGCTCCTGCTGTTCAGGAAAGCGTACCTGTAAACAATAACGGTAACATAACAGGTATGGGTTCATCCGCAGGCGGAAGCTTCGGCGGAGGCGGCGGAGGCGGCGGTTCCTCTGCGCCTGTCGGCGTAACACCTGCAAGAATTGATGTAAGAAACTTCGATAAAGACACCTTCGAGCTTGATTTAACTGCAAATTTCATTGATGAGTTTGTTTTCACTCTTGAAGTTGGCGGCGATACATATACGTATGATAAAAATTCCATTTTACCGAACAAAGTATCTTCGGGATACACCTTTAATACATACGATATAGTACTCAAAACAGTTAAGGAAAGACAGTTAAATAACGAGTTATATAAAATCTATGTAAAAGGTATTGCTTCAGGAAACCGACCTGATACTGCAAACATCAAGGTTTATGAAGGAAATGTCGTAATAGACCTTCCTGCTCCTTCAGGACTTACAGCATCCTATAATACTGACGGTACTGTATATAACAAGGATGAATATAAACTTTCCTGGAATGTAGTTGATAATGTAAAAGAATATCAGTGGAGCTTATATAACAGCAGTGAAGAAAATGCAACTCCTGTTACAGGCGGAGTAATTACTTCCCAGAGTCTTGAAGCAGGTGCAACAGTTGCTTCAACGGTAGTTGCAATCAATTCCGAATGGGGAGACAGAGAAAATCTTTATTTCACAGTTTCGGCAAAAGATAAACAAACTGATATTTTATCAATGCCAACCGAACCGAAATATCTTCTTCTTGATGCACCAAAAGTTACAGGCGTTACATATGAAGGTAATGATGTATATAAAATAGCTTACGAAAAAGACTCTGAGGCAACTTATGAGGTTAAAATCGGAGATACTCTTCTTTCGGACGGTGTAACATATAAACCTGCTGATTCGGATAAGGTAATGGCAGTTAAAGTTAAAGGTTTCTATGAAGATAACGAAACAAAACCTTCTTCTTACGAGTATGACTTCACATACGGCGGAGGAGATGGCGAAAATGCACCTTATGTTATAACAAGTCCAAGACAGTTTAAAAATATTGCAGATAATCCGGATAAGAACTTTGTTCTCGGATGTGATATAGCCTTTGAAGGAACTTACAACGGTGTTTCAACCTTCAGCGGTACATTAGACGGTGCATGCTACACTGTTGATTTGGGCGACAATGCTACGCAGGGTTTGTTTGCGCAGGTAAGAGGGGCTGAAATAAAGAATCTTACCGTTAAAGGAACCGTTAATGCAACTTTGGGTGCAGGCGCAGGTGCATTTGCAGGTGCTGCCAAGGAATCAGCAACGTTTATTAACTGTATAAACTATGCAGATGTGATATCCAAGTCGGGCTCACAATACGTGGGTGGTATCTTAGGAAACGGATATGACGGATGTTCATCTACAACATTTGAAAATTGCGTAAACTTCGGTAAAGTAGATGTAAACGGAAACACCAATAATAGCTCTAATGGTGGTATTACAGGTGTTGGCAAAGATACAAAAATTGATACTTGTGTAAACTACGGAAGAATTGACGGACAAAGCAGAGCCGGAGGCTTAATAGGCTGGAGCACCAATAATCTTGAGATTTCAAACTGTGCTAACTTCGGTCGTATTTCTTCTAAAGTAAACGGATCTTATGTAGGCGGTGCTGCCGGATATTTGGGTTCTGCTTCAACAGGTTCCGTAAAGAATTTCGTTAATGCAGGTCAGGCTAACTTCGGAGTTGTTGGCGTATATGCAGGTAGTCCTTCAATTTCAAACTGTATAAATGTAGGTACAACCACAAATGCAATGGTTGGCAGCGGTACTGTTACAACAGTTAACTGCTATTATCTAAAAGATAAAGGATCTGACTCAACAGGAGCAATATCTAAAACTTCAGACGAGCTTAAAGCTCTTACTTTAGATGGCTTTGCTATACAGGAAGGCTTCGATTATCCGCTTCCGACAGGTATAGTATATGTTGAAGTAGAGGATTCAAGTATTATAAAGATTTCATCTGCAGAGGATTTTATGAAGATAAAGGATGACCTTTCAGGCAGTTATAAATTAACTGCGGATATCACCCTTACTCAAGGACTAACCGAAACCTTCAGCGGAACATTTGACGGTAACGGACATACAATTACTATCGGAAGTGAAGAAAGTCCTGCAACACAGGGTGTATTTGCATCCGCAAAAGATTTTACGATTAAAAATCTTACTGTTAAAGGAACAATCAATACAAATACAAATGCAGGCGCCTTCGTAGGTGCTGCTCCGGGAAATGCTAACTTTATTAACTGTAAAAACTATGCAAATATAACAATCAATAAAGTAGTAAATTATGTAGGCGGTATCTTAGGGAACGGATATGATGGCAGTAACGGAGCAACTGCAACATTTACAGATTGTGTAAACTACGGTAAAATCGATGCAACCGGCTATACAACCAGTTCTATCGGCGGTATTGCAGGGGTTGGCAGAAATGTAATAATTAAAACTTGTGTAAACTACGGAGTAATGGCAGGTAAAAACAGAGCCGGGGGCTTAGTTGGATGGAACACCACAACTCTTAACGTATCAAACAGTGCTAACTTTGGTAAGGTTTCTTCATTATCATACGGAAGTCAGGTTGGCGGTGCTATCGGATATTTACAAGGTAGCGCAACTGTATCGAATTTTATAAATGCAGGTCAGGTTAACCAGGGCATTGTGGGCTACAGATCCGACGGCACTAACGGTACTCCTTCAATTTCCAACTGTATAAATGCAGGAACAACCAATAACGCTATAACTAATTTACCAAGTGTGACAACAACTAACTGTTACTTCCTTGAAGATAAAGGAAATGATTCAACCGGCGCAACTAAAAAAACTTCGGATGAGCTTAAAGCTCTTACTTTAGATGGCTTTGCTAAACAGGAAGGATTCGACTATCCGCTTCCGACAGGCATTACTTATAGTCCTATAGTAACAGAATAGAAATCCGGGTTGAATTTAAAGGAGGGGCTATATGAAGAGAATAATATCTGTGATAATTACTTTTGCTATGATACTTTCATTTATTCCTTTATCGGTAGTTGCTGCAGATGACGAGATAACCAATAAAATAGTATACAGTGAAAATTTTGACAACTGTATATTCGATCTTCCCGGCGGTTTCAGGCCAATGGCTTATGCTATTCCCAGATGCTGGGTCCAGAGTGAGCATGCGGTATCGGGAAGAGCACTGTATGTTTATGATGACTCACCCGGCGATGCTTTTATCCTGTACGGACCCGCATTTGATATTAAACCCGGGGAGTACTACACAGCCCAGGCGCAGATGTATGTTCCTTACGGTACAATAAGCTTGTATTTAAAGTTTTATGATTCATCCGATAAGGAAATCCTTTCATGGTATACTGCAGCTAATGTAACCAGTGGATTTACGCCTGTAACAACAATTAATAAGGCACCTGATAATGCGGTAACGGCAAGAGTATGCTTTGCAACGGGTGCACCTTACCAGGCAAATGCATATTATGATGATGTTGTTGTTTACGAGGGAAAACTGGAAATTGATGATACTGTAATTATTGATCCGCCTGTTCAGAATGATGCGGTTAATGCAAAAATCGTAGAGCCTTCAGGGGATAAGCTAAAATATAACTCCTATAATGAACAGGGCGACAAAATGGGCAACTTTTCACATGTAGGATTTTATAAGGGTGAATTTGAACTTCCTGATTCAAAAAATCTTCCTTTGGTGGCAACTATTACCCCCTCTGAAGATCCGAATGCAGATGATACCCAGCGTATTCAGAAGGTTATAGATGAAGTTTATGATGAAGCAATTAACGATGACTTTAAGGTTATCAAAATAAAAGCCGGAAGATATAACATAAACAGAAACGGTATTTCATTAAAGCCGGGTATTATTTTATCAGGTGAAGGTCAGGGACCAACCGGTACAATTCTTTATGCAACCGACCCTGTTGTTCACAATGTTGTAACAGCATCAGGCGGTATTCAGGCAAAGCTTTCTGAAGATGTTAATATCATAGATGAATATGTTAAATCAGGAAGCAATCAGTTTACTGTAGAAAAAGGCAAGGGCTCTATGTTTAAAGAAGGTGACCTTATACATATCCACCACCACGGAACAGAAGAGTGGAGTAAGGCAATGGGTATGTGGGGAGTTACCAACTATGCGGGAGCTATTACCTACTGGAAAGACGGTCGTTTCAATGTAGATGAGAACAGAACTGTTACAAAAGTCGAAGGAGATACAATTACTGTTGATTTTTCTTTCGCTGTTCCCATGGCAAACACATACTCGGTCCCTTATGTATATAAAGTATCAGAAGCTGCCAAGTGGAGACATATCGGAATTGAAAATTTAAGAGTTGAGTCTTATTATAACGGAATTCCGACAGACAATAATCACGCAGAAAACGGAATACATCTTGCAGGGGTTATAGACAGCTACATAAGAGATGTAAGCTTGAAGCATTTCAGAATGGCAGGTATCTGGGTTGACAAATCAACCAGCAGAGTAACAGTTAAAAACTGCTCAAATTTAGAGCCAATTTCCACTTTTGAAGGAAACAGAAGATACGGATTTCGAACATCAGGCTATCAGCAGCTTGTAGCAGGATGCTACTCTTATGCAGGTCAGCTTGACTATAATACAACAGGTAACTGTCCGGGGCCTGTAGTATTTAACGACTGTGTTTCTGATACAGGCTTTCACTCAAGTGAAAATCACGGCTTCTTTGCACAGGGGACGCTTTTTGACGGACTTTACTTTATATCCAATCAATACAGAGGTAATCTTCAGTTTATAAACCGTGGTTACTGGGGTGACACTGAGGCTCACGGCTGGTCTGCGGCCTCCTCAATAGCATGGAACTGTTTAAGCCCTTCAATTATCGGTAACAAATCGCCGATGACTTACGAAAACTTCATAGTAGGTATTTTTGGTTGGTATGATGATAAGTTTGCGGCTGATAAAAAGGTGCACCATGTAGATGAAGCTAAACAATATTTCAGAACCAGTGAAATGATGGAGCCTGCACCGGAAAACTTCGTAGACTATGAAAACAGTCCGGTAAACGGCGACTGTTATATAGAATCTCCAACAGCACCTGTTGAGCCGCGTTCTCTTTACAAGGCTCAGCTTGCTGAAAGAATAACAGGCAACTTTAAAAATGCAAAACCCAATGCTCCGGTTCTTGCATCCCCGCGTGGCGATGATGTTTTAAAAACCAATGACATTTCCATTAAGGGCTTATTCCAGAAAGGTGCCGAAAAGATTACAATTTATGTTGATAATAAAGCCTATGACGCTAAGCTTAACAATACTGACTACACCTTTGAGCTTAATATTAAATTGGATGACGGTATTCATAAGATTTATGCAACCCAGACAATTGACGGAGTAGAAAGTACAAAAAATGCCGACAGATTCATAACTGTCAATAAGGAAAACGGATATCAGGATTATCTTGAAAGCCAATATGAATTTGAAAAAATTCATCCTCTTATTAACTCGGATGTAATTTCTTACGATAAGTATCAGAACGAACATATGTCTCAGGTTGCAGATAAAATATCCGTTATGGTAAACAGAAATCTCTTGGTAAGCGATGTTGACCCTGTTAATATAGACGGAAGAGTTCTTGTTCCGATGCGTGCTATATTTGAAGCTTTGGAATCAGAAGTTTCTTATGATGATAAAACAAGAACAGCTCTTTCCAACCGTAAGGACGGAACTGTTATAAAAATAACAGCAGATTCCAATAAAGCTTATGTAAATGATAAAGAAAAAGAGCTTGATGTTCCTGCAAAAATTATAAACGGAAGAACAATGGTTCCGGTAAGATTTATTTCTGAAAACTTAGGCGCAGACGTAACCTGGAATGATAAGAGACAGATGGTTATAATCGAAGGTGGCATTATGACTTATCCGCCTATTCATAATCTTCCCAATGAGCTTGGTGTATTTAAAGCTATTCAGTCAGGTGATGACGGAGCTGGAAAGGTTATCAGTTATCTGTTTGACGGAACAGATATGAACTGGGCAGTATCCACCGAAAATCCTAACGGAGCATACGGAATTTTTGATTTTGGTTCGGTAAGAAATATTAAGGATATGTATCTTGACTTTTATCTGGGCAATGACAGAGTATATACCTTTGATATTCTGGTTTCAGACGATAATAAAAACTGGACAATTGCTTCCGAAAAAGCTCATTCATCGGGAACTAAGCTGGGATTTGAATCATTCCCTGTTAATGCTTCGGGAAGATATTTGAAAATCGTAGGATACGGAAGTACCAAAGCCAAATGGAACACGTACCACGAAATAGCATTTACAGAGGATAAGCAGAAGTAAATAAATGCAAAATATATAAAATTATATATAAAAAATTAAAAAGGAGATGTCTACTATGAAAAGAATCTTATCAGTCTTCCTTGCACTGGCAGTAATTTTATGTTCGACATCAGTAGTTTTCGCATCGGAAGACACAACCGCTACAGAAATTTCTTCTGCAGCACAATTTGCTGAAATAGCAAATAATCTTTCAGGCAGTTATAAGTTAACGGCTAATATCACTCTTGATAAGGGTATGAGCGAAACTTTTGCCGGAACATTTGACGGTAACGGATATACCATAAATCTTGGCGATAATGCAACACAGGGTGTATTCGCAACCGTAAATAATGCTACAATTAAGAATCTTACCGTTAAAGGTACTGTCACTGCAACTGTAAACGCAGGTGCCGTTGCAGGTGCGGCTACAGGAACAGTTACCTTTATAAACTGTAAAAACTTAGCAGACGTTATGGCAAAAACTGCAGGCGCAGGCTATGTTGGCGGTATCTTAGGTAACGGATACGACGGATGTACAGGTGTAACCTTTGAAAACTGTGTAAACTACGGTAAGGTTGATGTAGCCGGAAATACCAAAAATAACTCTAACGGCGGTATCGTAGGTGTTGGCAAAAATGCAACAATTGACACCTGTGTAAACTACGGTGAAATTGTAGGACAAAATAAGTCCGGAGGTTTAATCGGATGGAACACAAATAAGCTTACAGTATCAAACAGTGCTAACTTTGGTGCTGTTACCGTTTCTGTTTCAGGCAGAGAAGGTCAGGCAGGCGGTGCTGTCGGTTATTTAGGCGGCAGTGCAACCGGTTCTTTGGCGAATTTCTTTAATGGAGGTCAGGTTAACGGTGGCGTTGTAGGTGTATATGCAGGTTCACCTTCAATTTCAAACTGCGTAAATGTTGGTACAACCGTAAATGCAATGGTTGGCAGTGGTACAGCTGCAACAAGTGGCTGTTACTTCCTTGAAGGAACAGATGCTGACTCAACAGGCGCAACCTCTAAAACATCAGATGAAATCAAAGCACTTAATCTTACAGGCTTTGCCAAACAGGAAGGCTACGATTATCCTCTTCCTTCCGGTATAGAATATATTACAAAAGAAGATGCAGAAATCGTTAGAATTTCAACTGCAGACGGCTTTAAGAAAATAGCAAGTGATCTTTCCGGAGATTATAAGCTTACACAAAATATAGATTTAAGTAATTGCGGTTATGTTGCTATTTCTGATTTTACAGGAGTACTTGACGGTAACGGATATACCATAGATCTTGGAACTAATGCAACACAGGGTGTATTTGCATCCGTAAATAATGCTACAATTAAGAATCTTACTGTTAAAGGTACTGTCACCGCAACTGTAAACGCAGGTGCCGTTGCAGGTGCGGCTACAGGAACAGTTACCTTTATAAACTGTAAAAACTTAGCAGATGTTGTGGCAAAAACTGCAGGCGCAAGCTATGTTGGCGGTATCTTAGGTAACGGATACGACGGATGTACAGGCGTAACCTTTGAAAATTGTGTAAATTACGGTAAGGTTGATGTAGCCGGAAATACCAAAAATAACTCTAACGGCGGTATCGTAGGTGTTGGCAGAAATGCAACAATTGACACCTGTGTAAACTACGGTGAAATTGTAGGACAAAATAAGTCCGGAGGTTTAATCGGATGGAACACAAATAAGCTTACAGTATCAAACAGTGCTAACTTTGGTGCTGTTACCGTTTCTGTTTCAGGCAGAGAAGGTCAGGCAGGCGGTGCTGTCGGTTATCTAGGCGGCAGTGCAACCGGTTCTTTGGCGAATTTCTTTAATGGAGGTCAGGTTAACGGTGGCGTTGTAGGTGTATATGCAGGTTCACCTTCAATTTCAAACTGCGTAAATGTTGGTACAACTGTAAATGCAATGGTTGGCAGTGGTACAGCTGCAACAAGTGGCTGTTACTTCCTTGCAGGTAAAGGTACTGACTCAACAGGCGCAACCTCTAAAACATCAGATGAAATCAAAGCACTTAATCTTACAGGCTATGCTAAACAGGAAGGCTACGATTATCCTCTTCCTTCCGGTATAGATTACATTTCAAAAGAGGAAGCAGCAGCTGTAAGAATTTCAACTTCAGATGACTTTAAGAATATTATAGCCAATGACCTTTCAGGAAGCTATGTTCTTACCACAAATATAGATTTAAGCACCGGCTATACTGCAATCTCAGGCTTTACAGGAGTGCTTGACGGTAAAGGATATACCGTAAATCTCGGAAACAATGCAACACAGGGTATATTTGCAACTGCAAGTAACTGTACTATTAAAAACCTTACTGTTAAGGGTACTATTAATGCAACTGCAAACACAGGTGCTTTTGTAGGAAAAGTAGTTGCTGTAGGCAGCACTAAGGCAAAGGCTACCTTTATTAACTGTAAAAACTACGCGAATATAAGCTCTGTATCAGCTGCAGGCTATGTGGGCGGTATCTTAGGAAACGGATATGACGGATGCGACGGTGCAACATTTAGTAATTGTATAAACTACGGTTCAATTTACCTTTGGGATAACTCCAACAACGTAGATGCCGGCGGTATGGTAGGCGTTGTAAGAAACGCAGTAGTTGAAAACTGTATGAACTACGGCAGACTTGACGGTAAAAGATATACCGGAGGTTTAATTGGTTGGAGTACCAATAAGCTTGAGATTTCAGACTGTGCTAACTTTGGTGCTGTTTATTCCAGATCATTCGGACGAGCAAGAGGTGGCGCTGTTGGAAACTTAGGCTCTGCTTCAACAGGTTATATAAAGGATTTCTTAAATGCAGGTCAGGCTACAAACGGTGTTGCAGGCTCTAAAGATGATACTTACACACCATCTATTTCAATTTCTTACTGTGTAAACGTAGCAACAACCGATTACGCTGTAACAAATATCGTAAACGCAGTACCGACTGAATGTTACTGTCTTGAAGATAAAAACAATACAGGAAAAGACGACCCAACCGACACAACAATTAAAACCTCTGAAGAAATGAAAGAACTTAAAATAACAGGCTTCACAGTACCGGAAGATATTTACGGTGTTGAATATCCTGTACCAAGTACTTTAACACTCACAACAAATGAAGTAGTAGTTACAGCTGCAGAGGGCGGTTCAGTTTCCCCTTCAGGTACAGTTAAAGTAAACTACGGAAGAAGTGTTAACTTTAGGGTTACAGCTTCGGAAGGATACTATGCAGATGATTGCTCATATAACGGTGCAGTTATTACACTTAACAATAATAATGTTTATACAACACCTGAAATTAAAGCTTCCGCAACCTTCGATGCTCAGTTTGCAAAATTAGAAGATGTTGATGTATCTGATGCGGTACATATGTACAGCCCGTACACATCCTCAAAGGAAGATACTGAACACTACGGTAATAACGGTTCGGTTATTACCTTTGCAAGAGCTCCTAAGGTTGGACCTGTTACTGTTACCGAATGCGGACTTTTAGTTGACGAAACAAACGGTATGACAGCTGATGAGCTTGTATATGGCGCTAAAGAAGTAAGAGTGCTTGCATTTGACCTTGAAACAAAGAAATTAACAGAAAACGGTCACTACGGTATACTTATATACAACAACAGCTATACTGAGTCTAAGACTTATAAGGTTCGCGCTTATGCAAAATACAGCAACGGAAAAATTGCTTACGGCGATTTATCTGAAATAGCTTTTGGTGCTATCAGTGCTCAGTAATTTAAGATTAAAGGAGATGTGTATAATGAAAAAATATTTAAAACCGCAGATCGAATCTTACGATATTATTTCAGCTGAAGGCATCAGCAGTCTTGGGGACTGGTTGGCTGAAAACAGTGTTGATGATAATGTTGAGATAACCACTTTTACTTTAAACAGTTAGTAAACTCCGGCCATAAAAGAAGCCAACCATCGGATTTTTCCTCTGATGGTTGGCTTAAAATAGAGAGGAATGATTACAATGAAGAAAACAATATGCTTGCTTTTAGCTTTAATAATGATATTTAGTTTGGCAGCGTGTAATCCGGATAACAAAACATCTGTTAACAACAATCTGGATTTTGAAATCGGTGATACCGGCGGACTTAAGGTTCCCTTTGGCAACGGAGAAACCATTAAAATGATAGGTACCGATGAAACCAACGGTGCAAGCAAATACATCTATGAAAAACTAAGTCAGATAACAGGACTTAATGTTGAACCTATGCTTATTCCCGTATCAACCGCTCAGGAAAAAATACGGGTGCTGTTAGGCAGCGGTGACCTTCCTGATGTTATAGGTGCCGGTGTGGGTGGACTTTCAACCATTAATGAACTGGCTATGCAGGGCGCCTTTGCAGCCGTAAGCGATCATCTTGATGAAATGCCAAATTTCCAGAGATTGTTTGGAAAAGACAGCGATTATAATTACATCTTTAAATCCTGTGCCGCAAATGACGGAAAGCTCTATATTCTTCCTATTTACGAAATGCAAAGAAGAGTAAATCTTGGTATGCTTTACCGTAAGGATATTTTTGATAAGCACGGACTTACCATGTGGAACAGTCCCGAAACCTTCTATCAGACTCTTAAAAAGCTAAAGGAACTGTATCCTGAAAGCTATCCTTTATCCTCCAAGCAGGGTGCTGCTCTTCTTTCAAGCTACGCAACTGCATGGGGAATAAAAGCGTATAACGTATATTATGATGAAGGGGCGAAAGCCTGGAAGTATTCCGATACAGACCCTAAAATGAAGGAAATGCTTGACTTCTTTAATAAGCTGTATAAAGAAGAGCTTCTTGACCCTGAATTCTTAACCAATACTCAGCCTGTGTGGACAAAGAAAATGGTAAACGGAGATTCCTTTATTTCATTTGACTGGATAGGAAGACTTGATATGTTCGTTTCTCAGTCTACTATCCCGGGCTATGATTTAAGATATGCAAATCCCGTAGGTCCTAACCAGACTATAGAAACACTGCCTAAAATAAGTAATGCAGGTACTGTTGTTGCAAAGAATGACAATTCAGCTCTAACAATGAAGCTTATGGATTTCTTATATTCTGATGCAGGCGCTGAACTTATGACTTGTGGTGTCAGAGGTGAAACCTTTGAGGTTGACGAAAACGGCAAGGCTAAGTATTTAGGCTTTGAAGAAGGCAAAAAGATAGAAATTACCGACCTTGCAGAAAAGTACGGAATGTGGGTTCAGGGAACTTATACAAGAGTTGATAAGCGTTCCTGCTACTTTAACTTTACCGAAAGAGAACAGGAAGCTCAGGACTGGCCGGAAAAATGTAAGGGCTTGGAACCTGCTGACCCTGTTGTAAACTTCACAGGAGACGATGTTGCAGAGGTTTCAGATATATCCGGCAAGCTTTCAAAGAAATTTGAGGAAGTAATGTTTAAGTATATAGTTGGAACCGAAACAGGCGATGCTGCATGGGAAAAATGGTGTGAACAGGCTAAAAAGCTTGGTTCTGACAGATTAGTTGAATTATACAATAAAAGACATAAGGAATTAGGTCTGTAACAAACGACATAAGGTTTTATATAAGCATAGAAAGAGGTACAAATATGAATACATGTTCACTACTTATTCATCCGCATGAGCTTTCAAAAAGCTGGATTGATCGTATGGTGAAAAATAAAATCCCCACAATAGCGCTACACCCTGTCGGTGGACCTAAATCTCATGAAAATCTTAAAGATTTAATTGAACGATGTAAGACTAAGGAATTTCAAAGTCTTATTGACTATGCCTATGAAAATGGGCTTAATGTAGAATATGAAATGCATTCTATGAGTTATCTTTTACCAAGAGAGCTTTTCGAAAAAAAACCTGAATGGTTCAGAATAAATAAAGATGGTGTTCGTTCAAGCGATTGGAATTGTTGCGCACATAACGATGAGGCTCTTGATTATATTGCCGAGCGTGCAGCTGAGCTTGCAAAATCCTTATACAGAAGCACTGACAGATATTTCTTCTGGCTTGATGATTCCCGTGATTCTGCATGCTATTGTGATAAGTGTAAGGGGATGTCCGCATCAGATCAGCAACTTAAAATTCTTAACCATATCTTAAGAAGATTAAAAAAGGATAATCCCAATGCGAAGCTTGCCTACCTTGCATACTTTGAATGCTTACAGCCACCGGTAAAGGTAAAGCCCGAAAAAGATATTTTCGTGGAATTCGCACCCTTCGACCGTGATTATCACAAGCCAATAGAGGGGAATAATCAGGGGGAAACCTTAACCGAATTACTAAAAACATTCGGTAAGGATACCGCTAAAATCCTTGATTACTGGTACGATAATTCACTGTATTCGGATTATAAAAAACCGCCAAAAGAATTTAGCGCAGATGTACCTGTTATTGAGGCTGACTTTGCCTACTACCGTAGGTTAGGTTTTGAAGATATAAGTTCTTTTGCATGCTATTTTGGCGACGATTATACTGAACTTTACGGCGAAGTTGACATTTCTGCTTTTTCAAAGGCATATTATAATGGCTTATAAGAATAATGCCACAGTACCTTACTGTGGCATTATTGATATAGTTTAAAAATCCGGAGGTTTAAAATGAGATATAAGGTAAATAAAACAAGTGTGGTTAATCCTGATATTAATTCTTCTGAATGGGATAAAGCGGAGGTTGGACACCTGACAAAACAAAGATGGAAGGAGTTTTTTCAACCGATAAATACCTCTTTTAAAATTCTTCGCGGTCCCCGGGGAATAAGCGTTCTTATGCACACGGACGAGAAAAATTTAAGAGCAGTAAATAAAGAAGAAAACTCAAGAGTCTGCGATGACAGCTGTATGGAATTCTTTTTTAAGCCCGATCCCTGGGACACAAAATATATAAATTTCGAATTCAATCCTGACGGTATATTGTTTTTAAGCGTCGGAACTGACCGATATGACAGGGAAATTCTTGATACAGACAGGGAAATTTTCAAAATAGAGTCCATTCCGAATGACGGGGACTGGTCGTTAAAATTTTATATACCGGACGATTTTTTATTTAATTATTTTAATAAAATTTCAGATGTATGCCGCGGTAATTTCTATAAATGCGGTGAGCTTACAGGACACTCTCATTTTATATCCTGGGTTGAAGCAGAGGCTCCTGAACCGGATTTTCATATTCCTGATTTCTTCGGATATCTGGAATTTTAAAAGGAGAATATTATGAAAAGAATAATATCTGTAATAATTGCTTTTACAATGATACTTTCGCTTTTTTCCTCGATAGCAGTTACAGCGGATGACAAAACAACTGATAATATAGTATACAGTGAAAATTTTAATAACTGTAATACCACGCTTCCTGATGGATTTAATCCGATGGCATTTGCAAAAACAAGATGCTGGGTTCAGAATGAATATGCAGTTTCGGGAAAAGCATTATATATGTATGATGATTCATCAACAGATGCTACTATTTTGTACGGACCTGCATTTGAGGTCAATCCGGGAGAATTCTATACGGCACAGGCACAGATGTATGTTCCTTACGGAACAGTAAGTTTGTATTTAAAATTTTACGATGCATCAGACAAAGAGATTCTTTCCTGGTATAGTGCAATCAGCGTAACAAGTGATTTTACGACTGCAACAATGGTAAATAAGGCACCTGACGATGCAGTAAGTGCAAGAGTATGCTATGCATCGGGAGCTGCATATACATGTAGGGCATATTATGATGATGTTGTAGTTTATGAGGGAATAGTGGAAGTTGATGACACTGTAACTCTTGACCCACCTGTTCAAAAAGATGCGGTTAATGCAAAAATCGTAGAGCCTGATGGGAATAAACTTAAATATAACCCTTATAATGATAAGGGCGACAAGATGGGAGATTTTTCACATGTAGGATTTTATAAAGGCGAATTTGAAATTCCGGATTCAAAAAATCTTCCTGTTGCTGCGGTTGTTTCTCCATCTGCAGATCCGAATGCCGATGATACTGCAAGAATCCAGCAGGTTATATATGATGTATATAATAATTCTTCCGATGATTCTTTTAAAGTTATTAAATTGAAAGCAGGAAGATACAACATAAATAAGACCGGCTTGTTTTTAAGACCCGGAATTATTTTATCCGGCGAAGGACAGGGACCCACCGGAACAATTCTTTATGCAAAAGACCCTGTTGTTCACAATGTTATAAAAGCATACGGCGGAGCTCAGGCAAAAACTTCTGATAATGTAAATATTTTAGATAATTACGTTAAAGCCGGAAGCAATCAGTTTACGGTAGAAAAGGGTAAGGGGGCAACCTTTAAGGCAGGAGATACTATCCATATCCATCATCACGGAACAGAAGAGTGGAGTAAGGCGATGGGTATGTGGGGTGTTACCAACTATGCAGGGGAGCTTACATACTGGAAAGATGGCGAATTCAATGTAGATATGAACAGAACTGTTAAAGAAGTAAACGGAGATACTATAACAGTTGACTTTCCTTTCTTTGTTCCGATGGATAACACATACTCGGTTCCGTATGTATATAAAACATCGGAAGCGGCTAAGTGGAAGCATATAGGCATTGAAAACTTGAGGCTTGAATCTTATTACAACGGCGTACCAACAGATAACGAACATGCAGAGAACGGAATATGTCTTTCGGGAGTTATAGACAGTTATATAAGAGATGTAAGTTTAAAACATTTCAGAATGGCAGGTATCTGGCTTGATAAAACAAGCAGCAGAGTAACAGTTAAAAACTGCTCAAGTCTGGACCCTGTTTCCACTTTTGAAGGTAACAGAAGATACGGATTTCGAACATCAGGATATCAGCAACTTGTTTCGGGATGCTATTCCTACGCAGGTCAGCTTGATTATAATACAACAGGTAACTGTCCGGGGCCTGTAGTATTTAATGATTGTGTTTCCGATACCGGTTATAATCCGAGCGAAAATCACGGTTTCTTTGCACAGGGTACACTTTTTGACGGAATTTATTTTATATCCAATCAATACAGAGGATGTATTCAGTTTATCAACCGCGGTTACTGGGGAAACACTCAGTCTCACGGTTGGTCTGCGGCATCATCGGTAGCATGGAACTGCTTAAGCCCTGCAATTATCGGAAATAAACCGCCAATGACTTATCAGAATTTTATTGTAGGTATACATGGTTGGTATGATGAAAAGTTTGCAGCCGAAAAAAAATCGCACCATGTAGAAACTGCAAAGCAATATTACAGAACAAGCGAGCAGTTAGCTCCTTTACCTGAAAACTTTGTAAACTATGAAAACAGCCCGATTTCCGGCGACTGTTATATAGAATCTCCAACAGCACCCGTTGAACCCCGTTCTCTATATAAGGCTCAGCTTGCCGAAAGATTAACAGGCAACTTTAAAAATACAAAACCGAATGCTCCCGTTATTTCTTCTCCTCGTGGCGAAGATTTACTGGCAACTAATAATGTAAGTATAAAGGGTATGTTTAGGAAGGGTGCCGAAAAGGTTACCATATATATTGATAATAAGCCTTATGAGGCAACACTTAATAATTCTGATTATACATTTATACTTGAATTAAGATTAAACAATGGAGTGCATAAAATCCATGCAACCCAGACTATTGACGGTATTGAGAGTACAAAAAATGCCGACAGATTTATAACAGTTAATGAATCAAAAGGAAATTTTGATTATCTTGAAAGTAATTACGAATTTGAAAAAGTTCATCCTCTTATAAATTCGGATGTGATTTCTTATGATCAGCAGCAGAATAGTTTGTTAGCAGTAAAAGAAATATCTTCAGATACAGAGTTTTATAACATAGCCCAAAATATGGGTGGCAACTATAAACTAACAGCAGATATCACTCTTGATAAGGGGCTTTCAGGAAGCTTTTCGGGAACACTTGACGGTAATGGACACACCATCACTTTAGGAAATTCGGCAAGCCCTTCAGTATCAGGTGTTTTTGAATATATTGCTGCCGGTGCTGTAATTAAAAACTTAAAGGTTGACGGTGTGTTTACATCGGATAAAACCATAGGAGCCTTTGCAAACCGCATAAGCAGTGGTAAAGAAACCAATGCACCCGTTTTATTTATTAACTGCACAAATTTTGCGGATGTTACCGTTAATGTGGATTCGAACGGTCAGTATATTGGCGGATTTGTAGGGCTGATTGGCGGAACAGGTCCTGTTGAATTCAGTAAATGCTCTAATTACGGTAATGTGTATACAACCTATACAGGCAGTTATAAAATAACAGGTGCAGGTGGATTTGCAGGTCATGGTAATAATGTAACTGCGGAATATTGTGTCAACTACGGTTCGGTTGATGCTTTGAATAATCAGAACAGGAGCGCAGGGGGTATCATAGGTATTGCGGGTGTCAGACTGGACATTAAAAACTGTGCAAATTTCGGTTCCGTTGCAGCAAGATGTGACGGCTATGCAGGCGGCATTATAGGTAAACTGTTTACTGTTACTACCTCTGCAAACTTATTAAAATCTGCATCTATAGCAAACTGTCTTAATGCAGGTAAGCTTAACTCTCATTACAGTGGGGGAATATGTGGCGGACGTACAACAGATGAGCAACTGCCATTTAGTGTTATTAAGAATTGTATAAATATTGGTTCTTCCAGTGCTGATACTAATACATACGCCATTTGTGCTAATGCGGTGGAAAGTGCTTATGCAGTTACCGGTTGTGCCACAAAGAAAAATGAAAATACAAGGCTTTTTTCAGCTGATGGAATTAAAAATTCGAATTTAGATGGTTTTACCAAGACTGACAGTTACGAATATCCTTTGCCCACAGGAATTTCCTATAATTTAAAAGCAGGGGTTATAAGAATTTCAACTTCGGCTGATTTTATGAATATTAAGAATTACCCTTCCGGCAATTATAAGCTTATGGGGGATATAGATTTAAGTAATTGCGGTTATGTTGCAATTACGGGATTTTCAGGCGTGCTTAACGGTAACGGATATACCGTAAATCTTGGAAACAGTGCAAAACAGGGTGTGTTTGCAACCGCAAGTAATTTTACAATTAAGAATCTTAATGTTAAGGGAAATATTAATGCCAATACAAAAACAGGTGCTTTTGTAGGCGATGCCGATGGATCAGCTTCCTTTATTAACTGTAAAAACTATGCTGATATAGCGTCTTTATCAGCTGCAGTTTATATGGGCGGTATCTTAGGCGACGGATATGATGACTGTACAGATGTAACCTTTAAAAACTGTATAAATTACGGTTCCATTGATACTTACAACAATGCAATTTACGTTGATATTGGTGGTTTAGCAGGCGTTATAAGAAATGCAACGGTTGAAAACTCAATTAACTATGGAAAAATTAACGGTAACCGGTATGCCGGAGGTTTAATCGGTTGGAGCACCAATAACCTTCAGTTATCAGACTGTGCTAACTTTGGCGGTGTTTATTCCAAATCTTACGGAAAAGCAAGAGGCGGAGCTGTCGGAAACTTAGGAAAGTCTTCAACAGGTTATATAACGAACTTCCTCAATGCAGGACAGTCTACCAATGGAGTTGCAGGAACTAAAGATGCTTCCTATAAAACAGCTCTTTCGGTTTCTTACTGTGTTAACACAGGAATAACTGATTATCCGATGATTAATATGCCGGGTGCCACAACTTCTGACTGTTACTTCCTTGAAGGCAAAGGTACTGACTCAACAGGTGCCACATCCAAAACTTCAGAAGAATTTAAAACACTTGAAATTGCAGGCTTTAAAGTACCGAAGGATATTTACGGTTTAGAATATCCCGTACCAAGTGCCTTAACTCTTACAACAAATAATATAACAGTTACAGCGTCAGTTGGCGGAACTGTTTCTCCTTCGGGAACAGTTAAAGTATTATACGGAAGAAATGTAACCTTTAAGGTAACAGCCAACTCAGAATACTATGCGGATGACTGCTTATATAACGGTGCGGTAATTGCGCTTAACAGCAATAATGCGTATACAACACCGGAAATTACAGCTCCCGCAACCTTTGATGCACAGTTTGCAAAATTAGAAGATGTTGATGTATCTGATGCGGTATATATGTACAATCCATATATAACATCCAAAGAAGATACAGAGCATTACGGTGACAACGGCTCGGTTATTACATTTGCTAAAGCTGCAAAGGTTAACCCTGTTACCGTTACTGAATGCGGACTTTTAGTTGACGAAACAAACGCTATGACAGCTGATGAGCTTGTATATGGCGCTAAAGAAGTAAGAGTGCTTGCATTTGACCTTGAAACAAAGAAATTAACAGAAAACGGTCAATACGGTATACTTATATACAACAACAGCTATACTGAGTCTAAGACCTATAAGGTTCGCGCCTATGCAAAATACAGCAACGGAAAAATTGCTTACGGTGATTTATATGAAATAGCTTTTGGTAACATTAAGGATTAGTAATAAACATGAGCGGATGCCGATGGCATTCGCTTATGTTTATTTTACATAAATTTAATTTTGTGATTCTTTCTGTAATTCAAAGGACTTTGTCCTGTTGTTACATGAAATTCCTCCTTGCCCGGGCAAAGCAGTGCCTCGCCGTCAAGAACATATAACAGTGAATCGGAGGTCCTGTTAAAATCCTTTTTGTGTACCCGGTTTGCCTGCTTTGGCATAATGGAATAGGAATTTAAAACTGAAGTAATTTTTTTTATAAAAATATCACACCGGTTAAAACCGCCGTTTTGTCCGCTCACTTTCAGCATCTCCCTATTCAATCAGCTTTTATTTAATTGTATATAAAAAAGATAGTCTGTCAATTTCAGTTTTGAAATATATAAAAAAATGTTAAAATAAATATTTACTTTTTTAACTTTAAATACTACAATAATTATAAAGTTTGATATACAAGGGACAAAAAGCCTTCCCCTCAAGGGGAAGCCTTTGAAAAAACATATTTTTTTGTCCCTAACTTGATAAAAACATATGCGGTGCATAGCACCACAGCTAAATTCGCCTACGGCGAGCTAAATTGAACAAGTTCAGCTAAATTGCCTGTGGCAGCTAAATGTGTTTCGCACGCTTTTGGCGAATTTAATTTAGCTACTCCAAAGGAGTTATTTAGCTATGAAGCGAAGCGGTATAATTTAGCTTTGCAACTTGTTGTAAAATTTAGCTTAAATGGTTGGCATCTAAATTATACAGTCTTTATATAAAGGATATGGAATAATGTTAAAGATATATGGGGTAAAAATGCAGAAGAAGAAAAAAATGTGCGTGATTTTTTTAGTAATGTTAATTGTTCTCATAGTATATATTTTTGCTAATGCTTTTGCTATATACAATTACGGCAATATAGATGAAAAGCAAAAAAGCGACGTTGCCATTATATTGGGAGCTGCAACGGATACTAACGGTGTTTCTCCAGTTTTTGCAGAAAGGATTAATCATGGAATTTGGCTATATAATAATGGTTATGTTGATTATCTTTTATTTACCGGTGGCAAGGGAGAGGGAGCAAAAGTTTCTGATGCGTATAAAGCAAAAGAATATGCAATGTTAAAAGGAGTACCCGAAGACATAATTTTCTTGGAGGAACAATCTAAAATTACTCAGGAAAACCTTAAATATTCAATAGAGATTATGGAAGATAATGGCTTAAACACGTGCATTATAGTAAGTGACCCTCTGCATATGAAACGTGCTATGCTAATGGCTAAGGACTATGGTCTAAATGCTTTTTCATCTCCAACGGTAACCACAAGATATCGTACCTGGAAAACAAAATTACCGTTTTTATTGCGAGAAGAGTTCTTTTATATAGGATATAAGATTTACAGATTATTTTAGTCCCTAACTTGACAAAATCATAAAAAGATTGTCGAAAAATGGCGTGAGGAGAAAGGAAATAAATATGAATAAAGAAATTACAAAGATTATCAATAAGGTTATACTTGCGGAGCGGACGGTTCGTATTAAGCTTTTGGGCGATTCTATTACTCATGGTGTAGGAGGAACAGGGTTTGAACAGAACGGCGAAACCATTGTTAAGGGGTTTGCCCGTAATAAGGACGGATACTGTTGGGCAAAGCAGTTTAAGGAGTATATGGAGTCGCAATACGATTGTACTGTGACCAATAATGCATGCACAGGCACAAATATAGAGTTTATAATTGATAATTTTGAACAGCTTGTTGATATTGATGATGATATTGTTATATGTACTATAGGAACGAATAACCGTCATCAGCACATTGCCGATGCTCCCAAACACACTAAGCGTGAGCATATGGAAATTTTCTACGGAAATATCATTAAATTATATGATAAATTTAAAGAAATGGGAAAAGATGTGATTTTTGTTGCCAATATCCCTGCTTCGGCTGAAAATGAAAAAGACAAGGCGGATTCCTGGAGAATTTTCCATATGAACGATGTAAACGATCTTTATATGAAGGCGTCAACTGTTTGCGGGGTTCCGTTTATAAGTATGTATTCGCAGTTTCTGGAATATTGTGAGTTGAAGGAAATAGCTGTTGATTCCCTTCTTGCAGATGGGTTACACCCCAACGATAAAGGGTATGATGTTATGTTCAAACTTTTATTAAAAGAGCTTGGTATCGGGAGAAAGGTCTGTGAAACATCGCCCAAAAAGATAGGCATCTAAATTATACAGTCTTTATATGCGGTGCTTTAGCACCGCAGCTAAATTCGCTAATGCGAGCTAAATTGAGTAAACTCAGCTAAATTGCCTGTGGCAGCTAAATGTGCTTCGCACGCTTTTGGCGAATTTAATTTAGCTACTCCAAAGGAGTAATTTAGCTATGGAGCGAAGCGGAATAATTTAGCTTTGCAACTTGTTGCAAAATTTAGCTTAAATGGTTGACATCTAAATTATACAGTCTTTATAAAAAAGGAGCGTGGAAAATATGGAAAAATTAGCCTTATACGGTGGAGAAAAAGCAAAGAAAACACCTTATCCCAAGGGAAAAAGATTCGGAGAAGAGGAGCTTAAGGAGCTTAAAGAGGCTATTGAGCAGAATACTCTTTTTTACTGGTACGGAAATAAGGTTAAAACCTTAACTGAAAAATTCAGAGCCATGTACAAAGTAAATTACTGTACCGCAACATCATCGGGAACCTCGGCAATTCATACCGCCCTTGGTGCCTTAGGTGTTACCTCGGGAGATGAGGTTATAACCACACCCCTTACCGATATGGGAACGGTTATCGGAATAATCTGTCAGAATGCCATTCCTGTTTTTGCCGATATTGACCCTTATTCATATAATATAACAGCCGAAACAATCGAAAAATGCATAACCGATAAAACCAGGGCGGTAATAGTTGTTCATCTTGCAGGCAGATGTGCCGATATGGACAGTATTGTCAAGCTTTGTAAGAAGCATAACTTAAAGCTTATTGAGGATTGTGCCCAGGCATATCTTGCAAAATACAAGGGGAAGCTCGCAGGTACCTTCGGTGATGCAGGCTGCTTCAGCTTAAACGATTTCAAGCAGATTTCCGCGGGGGATGGCGGTCTTGTTATTATGAATGATGAAGAGGTTTATAAAAATGCCCTTAAATTTGCAGATAAAAACTATAACCGTTTAGCAACCACCGTTGACGAAATGCGAGCAGTTCATTTTATAGGCCCCAACTACCGTATGAATGAGCTTACGGGTGCGGTGGGTATAGCACAGCTTGGTAAGGTTGAAGCTATCTGTAAAAGAAGAAACGAAATCGGGGAAAAGCTTAACAATGCCCTTAAGGATATCCCCTGCATCCTGCCTCCTCTTACCGATAAGGAGGATTACTGCACCTATTGGTTTTATTTGTTCAGAGTAGACACCAAAAAAATAAATACCGATATGGATACCTTTGTTAATGCGCTTAAAGCTGAGGGAGGAAGCTTTGCCAAGGGGTATATAACCGAGCCCATATATTCCTACCCTCTTTTTAAGGAATTAACAGGCTATTATAACTCACATGTGCCCTTTAACCTTCCCGAATACGGCAAAAAAATATCTTATCCGAAGGGACTTTGCCCTGTTGCCGAGGATATTTGTGCCAATACGGTAAAGATGGGTATCAATGAGTTTTTAACCGATACTGATGTTGATGAGCTTATTGAATGTATAAGAAAGGTATCGGAATACTTTATGGAGGAAAAGTAATCAAAAAACGTATTATATACAACAAAAAAAGAGGATATAAGTATATTATAGTTAATTTACTTATATCCCTTTTGTTTTAACTAATCAAGCTTAAGTATTACCGACTTATCTGCTCCCAGTGTGAATTTAACCTCATCCTTATCAATAGTGCAGATACAATCGTTGTATACCGGTTTAACATTTTTATAATTTTTTTCCGTTTTTATTGTGCCTTGTTTATCTTCCGGACTGTTATTTATAAGAATCATAATACATTCATTATAAGCTTCAATGATACTTACTTTAACATCCTTGGCGCTGCAGCAGTTACCCTTTATCGAAAGGTTTTTACAAATATCAATAACAAAATCCTTTGCAAAGGAATATGTAATTGCTTCATCGCTGTTTTTTATATCATCGGATATAAGCTCACGGTCAGAATAGATAAAGCCAAGATTAATTCCCGTAAGGTATGCTGTTCCCCTGCCGTAATTATTTGAAACTATACAAGGGGTGTTATCGTCATAAGTAAATAAAACCTTTCCTTTAGCATCCTTTAGTGTTTCTTTATATCTCATTCCTTTTACACTGTATGTGTTTTTGCCGTTTGTTACAGTTGCTTTGTCACATACCATTAACTGGTCTTCTTTAACTCCGAATACTTCATCAAATCCGTATCCCGGAACGGTATATGATAATTTTAATGTATCGTCAAATATACCGAAAGACTGATCGGAAATAACCGTTCCGCCATTTTTGATATACTCTTTAAGTGCTTTTGCAAACTGAGGAGCAATAGCCATGGAAGAAGGAAGAATAATAAGTTTATATTTGCCAAGGTCCTTAAAAAATTCTTCATGAATTACATCAACAGGAATGTTTTCTTCCCAGAACATTTTATAATATCCGCTTACACTGTCAACTGAATATTTTGTGGACATTTTATCAGAAGCCGTCCAGTCGGCAAGGAATGAACGCATACTGAATACCAATGCAACCTCTGCATCTTTCTTAGTTCCTTCTTTTAAAGTATCTCCGTATTCTTTAAAGAACTTTCCAAGCTTGGTTGCCTTTTTTGTAAAGGGTGTTGGCCCACCGTCATAATCAGTAAGTGCAAAACCGCCGAATTCATATCCGATTCTTTCTTTTCTGTATTGCCAGTAAAGTAATCCCGAAGCACCGTGGCGTATAGATTCTAACGAAAATTTATCAAAGGTTTCATCATCTGTTCTTCCTGTGGAATTAAACAGCGAACCTGTAATTCCGGCGGTTAATTCCGATTGCCAATATTCCTTGCCGTCTGCAGCACATCTTGTTGCTTCACATCCAAGACCTAAGGAACAACAGTCATTTTTTGATTTTGGAAAAGCGCTGTAGCCCCATTTATCAAATATTTTTGCGTTCTTCCAGTCGTCAAAAGCAGAACCGCCAAGTTGTGCACAGGTAATTGTACCTCCGCCCCAGGCGTGAGCAATGACCGGCTTCACATCGCAGGAACGGATAATATCGGTTCGGTATTTAATTTCCTCTGCAATATTGTCAACAGTAAATAAACGAAAATCCGTATATTCACTAAAAGAAGGAATCCATCTTGGCGGTCTTACCTCGGAAAAGTCGTTATAGTAGTATCCCCAGGCGTTATTAAGGGTTTGGATATCTCCATATTTGTTTTTCAGCCATCCCTGGAATTTCTTCACACTGGCAGGACAATAACAGAAAATACCTGCAGGTTTTTTTGTAAAATCTATCCACTGATGAGGTTCATTCATAGGCTCATAAAACACAACATTATCGTGTTTTTTTGTTTCTTTTATAACATTTGAAATAAAATTATATTCAATTTCACGTACTTCAGGATGGTCGTAGCAAAGACCGGGCCATCCTCCCGAAGGAGTATTTGCTCTTACAGCAGGCTCGAAGGGTAAATTATTTTCATCAACATAAAAGTATTTGGAATATTTTTTTACCGCCCAGGCAGGACAAGCGTGCATATGAAACAAAAGCCCTACATCGAGTTCATATTCTTTTGCCAGAGTTAAAAAATCCGATATGTATTGGTGATCATATACGCCTTCTTGCTTTTCAACAGCATTCCATACCAGCCATGCACGGATAGTATTAAAACCGCACTCTTTCATGCTTTCCATATCTTTTTTCCATTGATCGCGTTCAGGGGTTGCCCCTCTTAAATATTGAGTTCCGAAAACAAACATTTTTACACCTTCCTTAATAATATATATTAAAATTTTAGCATTTATCGGAATATCTTTCTATTTAATATTTTACTTTTTATTTGCAGAATTTTACTATCAGGTTGATTTTTAATAAAAAACATGTTAAAGTGAGAATGGTGATGAGGATGAAATCAAGACTTGCGCAAGGGAATTTTTCTGATTTTACTGATTATGCAATTGAATATAAAAATATAAACGGTCCATTGTCTGTTCACTGGCATGATTTTTATGAATTTGATATAGTGACAGAGGGTAGCGGAGAAACGGTATGTAACGGAAAAAAATACAGTATGAAAAGAGGAACGGTATCACTTCTTTCTCCTCTTGACTTTCATGAGTATTCCGTTTATGAAAATGTTAAACTTATAAACATACAGTTTCACGAAAGAGATATTAATTATGAATTGCTGGATAAGCTTTCTTTTGCAAAAAATAAAGTTATCTGTATGGAAGAAGAAGCGCTTTTAAATGTAGAAAAACTGTGTGAACTTTTTAACAGTGATGTTAAAGGTGTTTTTTCCGAGGAATATCGGAAAAAAATTACCGAATGTCTGATTATATCGTTTCTTAATTACGCTGACAATGAGGAAAGCCCGGATATAAAATATTCCAACATAAAAAAAGCAGTAGTGTATCTTAACACTCACTTTTTCTTAAGTCCGTCCATGTCAGAGACTGCTGAACGCTTTTACTTTAATCCCTCCTATTTTTCCCGTGCATTCAAGGAAAATACAGGGTTAACATATAAGGAGTATTTAAGAAGGTTAAAGCTTGAATACAGCTCAATACTTATAAAAAACACCGAGCTTCCTTTAATTGATATTGTTGTTAAAAGCGGTTATGAAACTCAATCTCATTTTATAAGAGAATTTAAAAACTATTATAAAATTACTCCGATGAAATTCAGAGAA
The DNA here is from genome assembly GCA_015068665.1 of Oscillospiraceae bacterium. Classification (GTDB taxonomy): domain Bacteria; phylum Bacillota; class Clostridia; order UMGS1840; family HGM11507; genus SIG450. Next base: position 196,920 of record SVKB01000001.1, read on the forward strand.
ATGCAAAGGTGATATATTATGGATTTTATTTACGAAAAAATAAATGTTATGGTGGAAAAATTAAAATCATTATCAACTTTAGAAAAAAGTACTGTTGAATATGAGTTTGCAGAATGTCCTGAATACAAAAAGGATAATACTCCGCCCGATGAAAATGCAAAATGGAAACAAGCTTCTTTATATGAAAGATTTTATGGTATAGACACTCATTACTGGATACGTTTTAATATTAAAACAGGGAGCAAAATCAATAATGCTGAGCCGCGTCTTACGGTTAAAACCGGAAGAGAAGGGCAGTGGGATTCGCAAAATCCTCAGTTTACCGTATTTATTAACGGAGAAACCACTCAGGCTCTTGATACTAATCATACCTGGATTCCTCTTGAATTTGATAAAGAATATTCTGTGTATATGTATCTTTATACGGGAATGCTAGGCGGAGATTTTGGAGTAGACATTTCACTTGATATAGTTGATTTGAAAATTGAGTCTCTTTATTATGATATATATGTTCCTTTTGAATGTATGAAGCTTCTTAATTGTGATTCTTCTGATTACATAACTATAAAAAAGCATCTTGATAAAGCTTTGCTTCTTCTTGATTTAAGGGAATTTTATTCTGATGATTTTTACAAAAGTGTAGATAAATCGCTTTTATATTTAAAAAATAAATTTTACGAAAAAGAATGTGATGGCGATAAAAAACCAGTTGTAAATTGCGTAGGGCACACACATATTGATGTTGCATATATGTGGACGGTTATGCAAACCAGAGAAAAAACACAGCGCAGCTTTTCAACTGTTTTAAACCTTATGAAAAGATATAACGATTATATTTTTATGTCAAGCCAGCCTCAGCTTTATCAGTATGTTAAGGAAAATGACCCTGAACTTTATGAAAAAATCAAAAAACGAATAAAGGAAAATCGATGGGAAGCCGAAGGTGCGATGTGGCTTGAAGCCGATACTAACTTAGTAAGCGGAGAAAGCCTTATACGTCAGATTATTTACGGAAAACGCTTTATGAAAGAGGAATTCGGTACAGATAATAAGATTTTGTGGTTGCCCGATGTTTTCGGCTACAGTGCGGCGCTTCCTCAGATACTGAAAAAATCCGGTATAAGTCAGTTTTTTACAACAAAATTAAACTGGAACGAAACCAATTATCTTCCTGATGATGTGTTTTTGTGGGAAGGTATTGACGGAAGCACTGTCTATGCAAATCTCATAAGAAATTACATAGGTCATATAAATCCCGATAAAGTAAAAAAATACTGGGATGATTTTAAAAATAAAGACCTTATGGATGAATCGTTAATGACATTCGGCTTCGGCGATGGCGGCGGAGGTCCAACATATGAAATGCTCGAAAATCATAAAAGATTAAAATACGGTATACCCGGAATGCCAAGAACCGTTATAAAAAAAGCATCAGAGCATTTTGATTATTCCGAAAAAATGTTTTATGAGAATACAAAGGAATATAACAGGCCCCGTTGGGTAGGAGAAATGTATCTTGAGCTTCACAGAGGTACATATACTTCGATGGCAAAAAATAAAAGATACAACAGAAAAAGCGAGCTTTTATATCAGAAGGCAGAGGAGCTTTCGGTAAGTGATATGGTTCTTTTGAATAACCCTTATCCCGAAAAAGAATTAAGAGAAAATCAACTCAATATATTGCTTAATCAGTTTCACGATATAATACCGGGTTCATCTATAAAACCGGTGTATGAGGTTACTGATAAGGAATACGAAAAAATAATTGATAATGGTAATAGTATTAAAGAAAGAGCAGTTCAGTCTCTTTTATCCTCGGTTAACACAAAAGGCGGAATTTTTGTATATAATCAGTCACCTTTTACAGTGAGTGATTATATAGAGCTTGACGGAAAAACTTATTATGCAAAAGAGATACCTGCTCACGGGTGGAAAGTAATTAAAGATATTAAATCCCCTGAAAAAATAAAGACTTCGGATAAAATAATAGAAAACAATTTAATAAAAGTTACTTTTAATGATAAATATCATATTGTTTCTGTTTTTGATAAAGAAATTCAACGGGAAATAATCAAAGAAGGCTTTGAAGCAAATGTTTTGGAAGCTTATGAAGATTACCCGAAAAGATATGATGCCTGGGAAATCTCAAGCTATTATAAGCAGAAAAAATGGATAATAGATAACGTTAAAGAAGTAAAAGTTACTGATACAGGAATTAAGATTGTAAGAGAATATCAGAAATCCTTAATTACTCAGAATATAACCTTAAAACCTGATTCAAAGAGAATTGACTTTAATACCGTTGTTGACTGGAAGGAAGACCATATTCTTTTAAAAGCGGCTTTTCCTACCGATATTCATTCTGTAAATGCTTCTTATGATATTCAGTTTGGCCATATAGAAAGACCTACTCATACCAATACTTCATGGGACAGAGCAAAATTTGAGGTGTGCGCTCATAAATGGGCTGATTTATCAGAGGATAATTATGGCGTAAGTATTTTATCTGATTGTAAATACGGTTACAATGTTGAAAAGAATGTTATGAAAATTTCATTAATAAAATGCGCAACGTATCCAAATCCGGATGCAGATAAAGAGCTTCATACTTTTACTTATTCATTGTATCCTCATACGGGAAATCTTGTTAATTCTTCTGTTATAAAAGAAGGTTATCTGTTAAATATGCCTCTTGAGGCTTATAAGACAGAAGAACAAAATGGCTGTTTGTCGGATGAATTCAGTATTGTATCGTCAAACAGTGATACTGTAGTTGTGGAAACAATAAAAAAAGCAGAGGATGACAGCTCAATAATTGTAAGGTTATACGAAGCTATGAATAAAAAAGAAAAAGCATCTGTTACTATGGGCTTTGACTTTAAGGAGGCATATCTTTGCGATTTGACAGAAAATAATATTAAAAAAATACAAAATGAGGGAAGAAAAATTTCCTTTGATATAGGAAATTTTGAAATATTAACTTTTAAGTTTATTGTATAAGGAGAAAGATTATGTTAACAAAAGAAGTTTATGAAAAATGTTCAAAAAGAGCTTTAGAATTTTTAGATAAAGCGGGAATTGCACTAACCGAGGAAGAAAAAAACAGTATTCAGGTTGCAGAATACGACCTTGACTGTGTTGAAACCATAGGACTTGAACTTGTTGTATATGTAAATACCGAAAAATGCTGTGCAAAGGAGCTTGTATTGTTTCCATTCCAAACCTGCCCTGAACACCGACACCCTGAAGTGAACGGGGAAGAAGGAAAAGAAGAAACCTTCCGTTGCCGTTACGGCAAGGTTTATCTCTATGTTGAAGGAGAGCCTGCCGATAAAATCAGTGCAAAAATCCCTGAAGGTATGGAAGATTGTTTTACCTGTATGAAAGAAATTGTTTTAAATCCCGGCGAGCAATACACAATTTATCCAAATACTCTTCATTGGTTCCAGGCAGGAGAAGAAGGAGCAATCGTTTCTGAATTTTCTACCAAAAGCCGTGATGAATTTGATATCTATACCGATAAAAGAATTAATCCTGCAGGAAAAAGGAATGTTTGATTATGAAAAAATATGATGTTACAGCCCTTGGAGAAATATTGATAGATATGACTTATGCGGGAAAAAGCAAAGACGGACAAACTTTGTTTGAGCAAAATCCCGGAGGGGCGCCGGCCAATGTGCTTGCGGCAGCGGCAAAATTGGGTTTGAAAACAGCGTTTATCGGTAAAGTCGGAAAGGATATGCACGGAGATTTTTTAAGAACCACTCTTAAAAAACACGGTATTGACGGCAGTAATCTTATAAGTACGGATGAAGCATTTACCACTCTTGCTTTTGTTTCTTTATCAGAGTCGGGAGAACGCACATTTTCTTTTGCAAGAAAGCCCGGTGCAGATACCCTCCTTACCAAAGAGGAGGTTGATTTTAACCTTATAAAGAACAGCTTCGTTTTTCACATAGGTTCCTTATCGTTAACCGATGAACCTTCTAAAACTGCTGCTTTGGAAAGTATAAAGTATGCAAAGGAAAACGGTGTTGTAATATCTTATGACCCTAACTACCGTGCCCTTTTATGGAAGAATGAGGAAGCGGCAAAAGAGGGAATGAGACTTCCCCTGAAATTTGTTGATATAATAAAAATTTCCGATGAGGAGTGTGAGCTTTTAACCGACGAAAAAATTCCTGAAAAAGCTGTTGATAAGCTGATTGCCCAAGGGATATCCTGCGTTATTGTAACAATGGGGGAAAAAGGTTCACTGATCGGCATAAAAGACGGAAGGGTAAAATTAAATGCGGCACCTTGCAAAAAAGTTGTTGATACAACGGGAGCAGGAGATTCATTTATGGGAGGATTTTTATTCAATCTATGTAAAAATAAGATAAAACCGTGTAATCTTACCATAGAAAATATAAAAGAATATGGTGGGTTCGCAAGTAAGGTTGCCTCTTTTTGCATTGGAAAACGGGGTGCCATTGATTCAATGCCCCGTATAGATGAAATATAAAAAATAAAAAAGATTGAGGAATGGGAGTTTTTTCGTTCCTCAATTTTTTTTTATGTGTTCTTTGAACGATACTGCTTCGGTGACATTCCGGTTTTCTTTTTAAAACAGTTTATAAAGTAGTTCACACTGTTGAATCCTGTCTGATATGCAATCATACTGTTTTTCAAATTTGTTTCCTTCAGCAGTATTTTAGCTCGTTCAATTCTCGTATTTGAAAGATATTCCGAAAAATTTGTTCCCATTATACTTTTAAAAAGTCTGCTTAAGTATTGAGAATTAATATAATACGTTTTAGCAATTTCTTCTAATTTCAAGTCGTCAAAATAGTTATTTTCTATATATGAAGATACCTTGTATATGATATAGTTATCGTTTCCTCTTTTGGTATTCGAAATAAGAGATGTGTATTTATTTTTATCCGAATTAAGGGTTGCAGTTATAAAATTGGCAACAGTCTGCGCCATTTTTATGTAGTTTTCCAGTTCACTTTTATTGGTTAATTCAAGATTATGATAATACTTCTTAATTTTGTCAATGTCCAACCTGAGTTTAGTTGCATTTTTTTCTATCGTATGCCACTTTTTAGATATATTATCCTTTACTGCAATTCCTCCCAGTCCGACAATGGCAACCGGCTGACCGTTAAACCAAACGGGAACCTTTATTTCAGTAACACCCATATAACATGTGCTGTAGTAAATTGAACTGCTTTCCAGTGCTTTATCAATAGCAATATTTTTTATTTTCATACATTTTGATTTTCCGTCATTGTTTGATTTGATCAGACTGCAATAATCACAGGAGCGAAAACTGTTGTTTTTGTTTATATCAAGATGATTATCAGTTTTGTAAAAATCGTATAAGAAATCAATTGAAATTTGTATCGAGCGTTCAAAACACAATGCATCAATAAGCTTTTGCAGTTGTGTGGAAACATAGTTTTTCATAAATTTCACTCCTTTTCTTAATACTATCATAGTTTGTATAAAAAATCAAATAAATTTAACTTTGGTATTTTTGTTAATCTTATTAAAACAGGATAAATTTAACATTCTTCAAAAAAATATATCAATATATATTTATAATATGTCAAAATATCTTAACATTTTATTTCCAACTCATTGTATAATTATAATGAAAAATTATAGTGGAGGGAAAATAATGAATAAAATTTCTTTTAATAACGAAGTGGAAGTAAGATATCAGACAGATGTTTTTATTGCAGGAGGAGGTCCTTCCGGTATCGCTGCAGGTCTTGTTGCTGCAAGAAAAGGTCTTAAGGTAATGATTGTAGATATGAATTCCGCCCTTGGCGGAGCGGGAACTGTTGGAATGGTTCCCTGCTTTATGCAGTTCGGAGACGGCGAGAATTTTTTGTCTGAAGGTATTGGCAGAGAAGTTTTGGAAAGACTTGAAAAGGCAGAGGGAACCGGTGGCTTCAGAGGGAAAGCTATTCAAACGGAGGTTCTTAAGAGAGTATATGACGAGATGATTCAGGAAGCAGGCATTGATGTAATATTTGGCGTGCGAATTATCGGCGTAAGAAAAGAAAAAAATGATATTACTCATGTTATAGTGGCGGCAAAAAGCGGAATGTATGCTATTTCCGCTAAGGTTTATATAGACGGTACAGGCGACGGAGATTTATGCGCAATGGCTGAAGTTCCTTTTGATATAGGCGATGAAAACGGAGAAATGATGCCCGGAACTTTATGCAGTTTATGGACTGATATCGAATGGGACAAAGTAGATCAGAGACAGAGTGAAATGTTGGATAAAGCCTTTGAAGAAAATATGTTTACAAACGAGGATTACCATTTAACAGGCATCAGCCGTTCCGGTAATACATACGGCGGCGGTAATATAGGGCATGCTTTTGGTGTTAATCCGCTGGATGAAGTATCTCTTACCAAGGCATATATAAGCCAAAGAAAAGTTCTTACGGAATATAAAAACTATTACAGAAAATTCCTTAACGGATTTTCAAAACTGGACCTTGTGGGTACAGCGGCGATAATGGGGATAAGGGAGTCAAGAAGAATAAAAGGAGATTATACTCTTTGTCTTGACGACTTTAAGAAAAGAGCAGTTTTTGAGGATGAAATAGGAAGATACTGTTATCCTGTGGACATTCATCCTACAAGACCGGGAGTTGAAGGTTTTAAAAAATTCCAGAGTGAATATGAAGGTGATCTGAGATATAAAAAGGGTGAAAGCTATGGCATCCCTTACAGAACTCTTACTCCCATCGGACTTGATAACACACTTATGGCAGGCAGATGTATAAGCTGCGACAGATATCTTATGGGGTCTGTAAGAGTAATGCCCGGCTGTTATATAACAGGCCAGGCTGCAGGTATGGCAGCATATCTTGCAGTAAGAGATAATAAAACCACAAGAGAAATAGATATAAAAGAGCTTCAAAGAGAATTAATAAAAATTGGTGCATATCTGCCAAACTATAAAGAATAACTTTAAGGTTTAAAAGTAAAAAAGGGAGGAGAGAAAGTATGGGGAAGTATATTAAAAATACAGTATACAGTATTCTGATTTTATCAATTATACTTTCAACATTATTTGCTTTTTGTATACCCGTCGTTCTGGCAAATGAAACTGTAGAAAATTATGATAATAAAGTAAACATTCATACCGTACTTATGAAAGAACTTGGTATTTTTAACGGCATACCTGACTTTGACGGGGAAAGAAAAGTTAAAAGATGGGAATTCATTGCGATGTGTATGAATCTTACCAATTCATATCTTCCAGAAAATTACGAAGATGTTTTCTCGGATGTTTCTGCTGCTTCTTCTTACGCATCTTATGTATACGGAGGATATCAGAAAGGGTGGGTTGCTCTTAACAGTGCAAAAACATTCAATCCCGAATTGGATATCACGCTGGAACAGGCAATAAAAATTACCGTTATGATTACGGGGTATGATTTGAAGGCAATGAGCCTTGGAGGTTATCCTTCGGGGTATATGGATGTGGCATACCAACATAATATTTTAAGCGGTGTTAAAATTTCAGGTAATGAAAAAATAAGTTTTGATACGGCTTCAAAGATTTTTTACAATCTTTTCAAAGCACCTTTTGCATATCCTGTGGGAGTTGGAGACGGCATAGAATATAAATACGGTGACCACACATTATTTTCCTACTATCATAATCTTTATAAAAATACAGGAATTGTTACTGCTGTAAAAAACGGAACAACAGGTATAAATTCAAGAAATCTTGAAGCGGGAAAAATAGAAATAGATAACGAAGTGTATGATACCGATAAGGATTACGAAAATCTTTTGGGAAAGAAAACAGAGTATTTTTGTTATACGCATGAAAATGATGACAGAAAAGAAATAATATTTGCTTATGAGCACCCGTCAAATAAGAGCTTGAGCATAGACAAAGAATATATTGTCGGTTTAACCGATGACTTTGTTTTAAAATATGAAACCGAGGACGGTAAGCTTCGGGAAGAAAAAATATCTTTGTCGGTTAATGTTATATTCAATAACAACTATGCAGTAAAAATTATAAACTATCCAAAAGAAGAAATTATAAATGCTGATGAAATACGACTGCTGGACAATGACGGAGACGGGAAATGGGATTTCGTATTTATTGAAAAAAGCGAGATATATTACATAGACAATGTTGCAACAGAAAGTATGTATTTTAATTCTTTATATGACGGCAGCTATGTAAATCTTTTGGATGTTCCCTTAAGTGAAATGCCTGTTATTATAAAAAACGGTGTTAAAACAACTTTCAAAAGTATAAAAAAACAAAATGTTGCTGAAGTTAAAAGGAATTACGACGGCACTAAAATCATATCGATAGATGTTACCTCCGATGACATTTCAGGAAAAGTTGAAAATGTTATAACATCTTCGGATGAAGCTTTTATAACTGTTGACGGTAAAGAGTATAAAGTGCACGAAGTATTTTTGAAATCTGAAGAATACAGCGTGGAAATTGGTCAGGAAGTTACCTTTGCCCTTAGTAAAAAGGGAGAAATTGCAGGATATAAAAAGAGAAGCTCGAATATGGGATACGGATATATTATAAGTATGCGTGTTATTCCCGACGGGCCTGATTACAATCTCATTGTCAGAATGATGAATTTTGAAGGTGATGTTGTTAATTATCAGTTCTCAGATAAATTTTACCTGGATTCTGTAAGATATGATGATAAATCAAAAGAAACCCTTGAAAATGTTATAAAGGAACTGGAAAAAACAGGTACTCACAGTAATTACATTGGCGGAATTTATGAAAGTGAAGCCGACTTCATTCCAAATACCATTGCTTTAAAAGCAGGTATTCATCAGCTTGTTATGTATACTCTGGATAAAGAATTGAAAATCAGTAAGCTTGATACAGTAAAGGATGATAAAAACAATAAGCTTACCCGTGATATGATGCCTAAATTCCATGCAACAGCATCACCGAGTGTTCGTTATTTGTCTGCAGGAAATATAATGGCGGATCTGAATTCCAATCAAAGATTTATTATGAGTGCAGATACATTGGTATATACAGTTCCGGTAAACGGTAAAGATGATATTTATAATTATCAGGTAGGCGACAGATCAACAGTTAAAGGTCTTGAGTATCATACCGTTCACGCATATAATGTTGACCCTGATACTTTGGTTGCGGAAGTGGTAATTGTTGAAAAAGGGGATGCCAAAAAAAGCGGTGCAGTGCAGACGACAAGCAACGGTGGAATTCGTAGTTTTATAAATATATCCCAGGATTCAACCAAGTATTCCATAATTACAAAAGTTGTACAATCTGTTGATGATGAAGGCGATCCTGCAACAAAGGTTTATACCCTTTATCAGAAGCAGGAAGAATATTTCTATGTATCTTCCGAAACGTTTGTATATACATATAAAGACTGCAAGGAAAACGGAGAAACAAATACGGTTGCCTTAAATTCATCCTCATTAAAACCGGGGCAGGTTATAGCAAATACAGTTGTTCCGGGAAATAAATACGCTCAGACAGTTTGCATTGTGGGAGATGTTCCCGCTGATGCTCAGAACGGAACTTATATTATAGGTGCAAGCGGTTATGACGAATGTATATTCGGTAAACTTACGGGCAGAAAAAATGCAACCGTTAAAGCGGATATACTGAAAAACGGTGAATGGTTAACTTATGCATATAATGTTTCAAGCAGCGCAATGGTTTATAAAGTTAACAAAAACGGCAGTGTGGAATTCTTTGATTTAAATTCCATAACCTACGAGCTTGACAGATATGTATTCATAAGATCAAGAGTTGGAAGAGTTCCTCTTGTTGTTATATATGACAGATAGGAGTTGAGAAAATGAAAAGAAGAATTTTATCTTTATTGCTTGCTGTTTTTATGCTTTTTTCTATTCATCCTTTTTATGCATTTGCTGATGAAGAAGAATATACCGACTCTTCTTTAGAAGAAAAACTTGAAAAGGAAGATGAAATAAACAATGACGGCAGCTCGGTTAAAGAGTTTTCCAATTTAGATAACAGTTATTTTAAAAGTGATAAAAATATTGCTCTTTATGCTGATGTTTCTGCTATCGGATACGATATCAATATGCAGGGAGGTTCAGATACAAGATTTCCGAAGGAAAATATTGCAGACGGAGATACTCAAACAAAATTCGGTACTTTTAAATCCGCTCTGACAGGATATGTTACTCTTAAATTTTCAGGGAAAGAAAAATTTAATAAAATTGTATTAAGTGAATCAAGCTTAAGCATCAGAGAATATACAATTTATACTTCCAACGACGGTATCAGCTGGGAAAAACTTGCAGATATCGAAGGTATGAACGGTATAAAAGAGGATGTTAAATATTACTTTGATAAAAGCAAAAGTAAAGATTTAACATGGCAGAATATTATGGATGTTGAAAATACCATCAGTAATTTATACAGTATCCATTATTTTGATGAAACTGAAGCACAGTATGTAAAAATTGAGGTTACAAAACTTGTTAACCAGCAGTCTAATACTGCATGGGGATTTTATATCAACGAAATAGGTGTATATAACGAACCGGAAATTGATTATAAAAGATTTGATATAGCCTATGAAAAAGCAGCTGACTACTATAATATTGCATCCTTATCCCCCTATGATTATGATGCAGCAAAACTTGAAAAATTAAAAAATCTTATAGAATCTTACGGTAATGTAAAAAATGAATCATATACACAAATCGAACTTGAAGATATAGCAGACAGTCTTGTTATTGCCCGTGTTGATTTATATCGTTCAAGAAAATATTCTGATGAGGATTTCGATAAAATCCGCAAAAATGTTATAGCACAGCTTAATGTTAACAGAGATTATACGGAAGAATCCGATATAACATCCCGAACAAGCGATATCAATGCAGGTATACGGGCATCTGAAATTATGCTTAAAACCGACACATCCCTTTTATGGGACGACTTTGGTACTTTTGAAAATGCAAAATACACTCAGACGCCGGTAATAATACAGAAAACATATTCAAGAATCCGTCAGATGGCTTTGGCGGCAACAGGTAATTACAGCCCTTATAAGGGAGATTCTACCCTTCTTGATAATATCAGTTATGCCCTGAAGAAAGCAGACGAATATTGGTATAATCCGGATATTCCATGGTTTGATTCAAGTATGTGGTCTCAGATGCTTGGAACTCCGCCGGTTTATTCCGATACGCTTTTAATCCTTAAAGGATATTTACCTGATGATGAAATTGAATATTACGCAAAACGTCTTTCTTTGCAGATGAAAAATGACTATATGAACTGGAGCGGTGTTAACCGAATGAATATCGCACTGGCAAATGCAAAGGTGGGGGTTATATTAAAGGAATACTGGAGAATAGATAATTTAAGAGAATCTGTTGAAGAAGAATTCTCCTATGTTGATAAAACTAAAGCAAATCAGAATTTTTATGTAGGGAACGGTTATTACAGCGACGGTACATTTATATATCATAACGATACTCCGTATAACGGAGGATATGGTCAGGATGGTATGGCATACAATGTGAACGGTATTGTAGCCTTAAACGACAGCCCTTGGGAGCTACCTAATGATAAACTTATTTCATACTTTGTTGAAATAATCAAAGAAGGCTACGATCCGATAGTTGTAAACGGTTATTCAATGAGTATGATGATGGGCCGTAATATCACAAGAAGCAGAATGGAGCGAAAGAAAGCATGTGAGCTTGCCAGAACCATTGCTATGGTTATAGATATTATTGAAGAACCGCACAAAACTGAGTTTAAAAGTATGATTAAGTCATGGTTTGTAAACGGTCAGGATTGGCAAAGCAGTATAAACAGTGATGTTCGTGCCATTTTAAGAGATGAATCAGTTCCGGTCAGAGAACCTTTATTCTTAAATAAAGTATACCACTACGGTGACAGAATAGTTCACAGACGGGGAGCCTGGTCTATGGGGATTAGTATGTCTTCTTCAAGAATCAAAATGTATGAAGGCATAAACAACGAAAACAAAAAGGGCTGGTATACAGGTTCGGGAGTTACTTATCTTTATAACAACGATGAATCATACTATGATAACGATTACTGGTACACGGTAGATATGGGAAGATTGCCGGGTATAACGGTTGAAAAGGTTTCAAGAAGTACGGCAAGATATCAGGGCGAGGTTACCACACCCTATGATACAGTAGGAGGCGTTTCGTTAAATAAAACATACGGTGCGGCACAAATGGAATTGTATCAGTGGGAATCTGACCTTAAGGCAAGAAAAAGCTGGTTCATGTTTGACGATGAAGTGGTATGTATAGGCTCGGGTATAAATTCCGTAAGTGATAATTCAGTTGAAACAGTAGTTGAAAACAGAATGATTGATGATAATTCTTCGGTAACGGTTAACGGAATTCCGGTATCGGAAAGCATTAGTAAACTTTCAAATACAAAAACGGCTCATATAAATGGGAGAAATAATTCGAATACAGGATATTATTTCCCTGACGGTGTAACTTTAAATGTATTAAAAGATACAAGAACCCATAAGGTAGATGAAGTAACCGATTCAGACCTTGGAAGAGACGAAGAAAACATTACCCGTACATTTTCAACAATGTATATAAATCACGGCAAAGCGCCCGAAGATGAAAAATATGCTTATGTTCTTTTACCTGACAAAACAAAAGAAGAAACAGAAAGCTATGCTTTATCTTCGGATGTGGTAATACTGGCTAACGAAAAAGATTACCACGCCGTAAAAGAAAAAAATCTTGGTATAACAGCCATCAGCCTTTTTGAAAATAAAGAAATAAACGTTAATGGAATTCACATATCAGATAAGGGCACTTACATTATCTGTGAAAAGGATGGGGTAATAGAATTTGCCTTAAGCGATACGACTCAGAAAAATGACGATATTATAACTGTTACGTTGGACCGAAAAGGTATTTCCACAGTTTCAAAAGATGAAAATGTTGATGTTTCATTTGATAAAGATAAGATTACCCTTAAATTTGATATGTCAGCTGCTAAGGGTGAAGAAGTAAGCGTTAAACTTACAACAGACGGTAAGAAAAGCACCGTTATACTTCCCGAAACAAAAGACAGCGAAGATTTTGAAGGTGCTGCACTTTTGGAAGGTGCAAAGTATTTAAAAAATGATAAAGCGGCAAGCTTTAATGTACAGTCAGCAAGTTATTTGGGAAAAACGGAAAATGAGATTTTAAATAACGGCTCTACTCCTATTGTTTTAAGGACGAACAGCGGAGCCGAAATCGTAACCGGGGGTTTTATTCCTCCCGTTCATAAAACGGGAGAGGGAGCGGTTACCGATTCCTCAAAGGCAGATTATTATAAAGTAACCAATTTAACTTCGTATTTTAAGTTATTTACAGATTCGGCAAACTCCCATTTTTACTATTACGATATTCCTGAATTTATGCAAAACGGTATATATTTCAGACTTAATAAAAGCTGGGCAGGTACAAGAAATAACTTAAGTTTTCCAACACAAAATCCAGAAACAACCGAAGCACTTACATTTAAGATAAATAAAACTGCAACAGTTTATTACATCTATCAGGGAGCAAGTGAATCCGGTGTTGCCACTAATGCAAAATGGCTTAATACAGACGGCTGGACAAAGTGTGATGAAACCGTTTCGTATGTTAACGGAAGCACAGGGGCAGTCAGCAAATATCTCATATACAAAAAAGAATACACGGTAGAAGACGGGCAGACAAAAGATGTAAAAATCGGCGGTCAGAAAGGCTGTTATCTTCCTCCTCAGGTTTTTGTGGTATTAAGCGGGGATAACAGAGAGTATCTTTATACCGAATTAAAGAAAGAAACTTCCGGGGATAAAACCAATAATTTTCTTGCACTTAAAACAAGAAAATATGCCCCCGAAAGTGCTTCTGTGCCGGCATCTCTTCAGATAACAAAAGATGTTCGCACACTCACAAAAGACGAGGCCTTCTTTCAGATTGACTACTCGGTAAGAATGAAGGATAATGAAGTTCTTCGTCAGTTAAATCCCAAATATATTGACGGCGGTAATGAGAAGTTTTCAAATATGCTTGTTTCTTTTCAACCGGGGGAAACACAGGAAATAACAATCGGGACCCGTAAAACAAAAATCGGAAATTATGAACTTGATAAATGGCATAAGGTAAGTATTGTATTTGATGTTGAAAACTCAGAAGCTCATGTGTATGTAGACTCAAATAAACTGACAAGCGAAGAAAATTATCTTACTATTCCGGGAACACCTTTTGAAAATAATATATCTACCCTTTATTTTACACAGGCTACAAAAAATTTAGGGCAGGATAATAATTCTTTTTATGAATCCCATTTTGATAATTTTATCATAAAAACACCCGGCACACCGTCGGTTAAATCTACGGAACTGGAAAGTCAGGACAGAAAGTTTCTTATGCCGGAATTTAATATCACTTTTTCAAACGATATAGGAAAAAGTGAGGATAAGAAAATCAAGTTAAGAGAACAGGGGAAAGAAGATTATATCGGAATAAATGTTGAAAGAACAGGCTCAGATTCATTTAATGTTAAACCTGCCGATAATCTTTTGATGGATACTTCATATGAACTTATTATCGACGGTGCAGAAGATTACTACGGTAATGTATACAATAAAACTTACACTTTTATGACAATCGAAGCTGATTATGAACAGCAGATTAAAGATGCCTTGTCTTTTGCTGTTTTAAACATTCCCGAATATATAACAGAAGATATGGTAATGGAATATACAGGGGAAAACGGTGTAAACATTAAAATTGTAAGCGACAATAAAGAAGTTATAAGCGATAACGGCAAGATTAAAAGAAATAATGCAGATTATGAAGTAAGCTTAACCGTTTCAGGTTCAAAAAAGGGCAGAACAGTAAGCGAAGTTGTAACCGTTACAGTACCAAAACTAAATATTACAAGCGGTGCGGAGGTTACGTCGGATATTGAAAACGGTGAATTTATTACCGATGATATCCCGCTTACCGCATGGATAATTAACGGTTCCGAACCTTCGGGAGAATTTACACTAAGCTTTACCCCAAAAAACGATTTTAATTCGATAGAATTATTAATAACCGCACCGGCAAACACCACTTATAAAATTATCGATAATGATACATCTGAAGTAGTAAAAGAAGCAACTTTATCAGGTGGGGTAACTGAAGAAAAGCTGGTTATAGACTGCGATGCCTTTTCTTCAAAAAAACTGAAGGTAAGCTTTAAAAAAGAAGCTTCAGAACCGCTAAAGGTTTATTCAATGCTTCTTTATAAAGATTCTCAGGCAGATATTGATCTTGATTTAAAAGAATTAAATTTAGGAGATGTAAGCTCTGTAACGGAAGACATAGCATTTAATTTTAAAGGCGGCAGAAACACTTTAATTTCATGGTCAACAAATAATCAGAATGTTATTGCAAAGGACGGTACAGTTACAAGACCTGTAAATGGAGACATAACGGTTCAGATTACCGCAACAGTTACAAAAGCCGATATGGAAGGTCTTGAAGCCAAATCAAAAACTTTTGATATCACGGTTAAAAAGAGTAATGTTGTAAAACCTGTTACCGGCGGTGGAGGCGGCGGAAGCTTCAGCTCGGGCAGCTCGTCGGCATCATCTCAAACACCTGAAGCAGCCGATAAAAAGGAAGAAAATAAGGCGGAATTTTTGGATGTTCCCGAAAACCACTGGGCAAAAGACTATATTTATACACTTAAGGATGCAGGTATTATAAAGGGTATAAACGATACTCACTTTGCGCCGGACAGCAGTGTAACGAGAGAACAGTTTGTTAAAATGCTGATTATGGCAAGTGGTTTAAAAGAGGACGATGCCAAACTTGATTTTTCTGATGTTGATAAGAATGAATGGTATTACGAAAGCTTAAGTATTGCATACTCAAACGGTATAATTTCAGGCTATGACGGCAAGGCGGGGATTGGTGAAAATATAACGCGTCAGGATATGGCTGTTATGGTTTTACGGGTATTTGATAAATTGGATATTGACCTTGAAAAATACAGGGAAACAATAGTGTTCAGGGATAGAGATAAAATATCCGGGTATGCCGAAAATGCTGTTAACCTTCTTTGCGAAACCGGAATATTAAACGGTTACGAAGACGGAGAATTCAAACCGCAAAAAACCCTGACCAGGGCAGAGAGTGCAAAAATTATTTGCGTTATCTTAAAAAATATAAATAAAATATAAAAGAAAGGAGACAGACTATGAAATACGAAAAACCGATTATTGTTATATCTGATATAACAACCAGTAAAAGTATTGCTTCAACAGGTTTGTCTGAATGGCTTGAGACAAGCGGCTATGATGCTTCGGTGGAAAATCACATTACCACCTATGAAGTAAATTCGTAAAAAAGAAAGAAGGGAAAGAAATGAAAAAAGCAGTATCTTTATTATTATGTTTTATGATTTTAATAGCAGGGATCATGATTACTCCTGCTATGGCGGCTGAAGAAGAGAATACACCTGCTATAACAGAGGCTACATTAAAACAGGGTTCAAGCTCAAAGGTTTATACTGTAAACTTACTTACACACGCGGATTCTCAGGTTATCACAACAGGCTTTGTTGAACCTGTTGTAAAAGAAGGCGGGATAACCGATTCTGCCGCTGACGGTTATTATCTGTATTCTAATTTCAGTAGTTATTTTAATATGTTTACAGGTGCAGATTCACAGTATTATTATTACAATATTCCGGATGAAATGAAGGATGCAACATATTTCAGAATGAAAAAAACATGGAATGGTACAAGAAACGACACAGGTTCTCCGACTCAGAATCCAACATCGAGAGAAGCTGTAGTATTAACCTTAAATCATTCTGCAGTTGTGTACTATATATATCAGGGAACATCGGATTCAGGAGTTGCCACCAACGCAACCTGGTTAAATGAAGATGAATGGGCTAAATCAGAAGAAACCGCTCAGTATGTTAATGCAAGCGGTGTAGTATCAGACTATATTATCTATGAAAAACAATTTGATGTTACAGAAGGAGAAACCGCAACAGTTGAAATTGGCGGACAAAAGGGTGCTTACCTTGCTCCTCAGATTTTTGTTGACTGGATAGTTGAAGAAAAAATAACACCGGAAACCTCAAACGAAACATTAAAGCAAGGTTCAAGTTCAAAGGTTTATACTGTAAAGATTGCCGACAGAGCTGATGCCGAAATCGTTAAAGACGGTTTCACCGCACCCGTTCGTAAGGAAGGCGCTGTTTCTGATACTGAAGCGGAAAATTACTATGATGCAAGTAATCTTGACAGCTACTTTAAGGTTCTTACTGATAAGGATTATTATTTCCACAGTATTCCTGAAGAGATTTATGATGCTCAGTATTTCAGATTAAAATCAGGCTGGCAGGGTACAAAAGGCGATACAGGCTCCCCAACTCAGAACCCTGACACGACAGAAGCGCTTACATTTGATATAAACAGTACGGCAACAGTTTACTATGTATATCAGAGTGCTATTTTAAATGTTAATACTAATGCAACCTGGCTTGAAACAGATGATTGGACTTTATGCGATGAAAAAGTGGAGTACATAGGCGGGGGAGCAAAATATTACGAGTATTATTTATTTAAAAAGAAATTTATAGTTAATCCCAGTGAAACAGTAAATGTAAAAATAGGCGGATTTTACAACTCCAATTTACCTCCTATGGTATTTGTTGATTGGTTAAATGAAGAAACAACCAAAAATATAAATGTTTCGGTTACAGGTAACGGCAAAGTAAATAAACCGGGTAATCAGGATGCAGCTATCGGAGAAACATTCAGCGTTATGGTAACCCCTGATGAAGGTTATGTTATTGATTACATTAAATTTAACGGTAATGAAGTTGTTGCCAATGCCAACGGTATATATACAACTCCCGAAATAACGGAAGATTCAGTGATAGAGGTTGCCTTCAGAGAAATTAATGAGCTGCCGCAGGTAACAAGCTGTATGCAGGTTTTTGCTGCAACAGATGAAGAAACAGGACATCCAAGTGCAATCACCTTTGCGACGGTAGGTGCAGGTGCAGACTACGAGGCGATTGAATTCGGTATAGTATTCTCTAAAACAGACGAAACACCGACATTGGAAGAAGACGGTATAAAATATCAGGCGGTATCCAAAAATGACTTTGGTCAGTATGGTGTAAAACTGTATGGAACAGGACTAAAAGCTGATACAACATATTATACAGCACCTTACACAATATATCAGAGTATTCACGGTAAAACCGTAGTTTACGGAACAGCTGTAAGCTTTACTCCCGTAAATAATTAATTCAGAGTAAGCAGAGATTTTATCTCTGCTTATCTTTACCGTCAAGGAGGTAATGTATGAAGAAATTTGTTTCGGTTTTACTGTTGCTTTCAATACTTCTTTCAATATTTTCTTATGTGGGAGCAAACGCCGATGAAGGCTCACAGCTTAACGGATGGGAAAAAATTGAAGAGATAGGAAACTTAGAAACCTCAGAAATCAAAAAGTGGAATGCATCAAGCGGAGATTTAGCAGGTAATAAGGTCGTTTTTTCAAATATGACCTATGGCGTTGAAAATATGCGTTCAATTACCTTATACAATAAAGGAATTGCATCGAACGGAAATGATTTTTCTGTTTACCCTCAACAAGCTGATCTTGTTACCCACAACGGAGAAAGGGTAATTTGGGTTGATTATCCTGCAGCGGGAAACCAGATTGCTATTTATATTCCCAGAATAGTGTTTGATGAAAAATATACAAAAGACTCCGATTACAGATTAAGATTTAAAGCAAAAAGAGAGAAAAAAGAAGCTATAGGTAACGATAATTTGTTTTTTTATATAAGAACTTTGGATGAAGCGGGAGCAAATGTATATCAGACCAAGGGGGCAGCAATTGAACCAAGTGATGACTACATTCAGTATGATATTGTAATAAATAAAGAATCTATTGCTGATAATGCTGCAGGCTTCACCGGACTGTTCCATGCAGGAGGTACTGATGCTTTCAGAAATCTTTATATAAAAGATATTGAGCTTTATGTAAAGAAGGATGATACACCTTATGTTGTATATGATATGCCTGAGTTTCGACCTGAAAAAGGAATGCATCCAAGAGTTTATTTTAATAAAAATGATATTAAGAGAATAAAAGAAAATGCCACTCATCCCGAAAATAAACCTGCTTATGACTTGCTTTTGAAAGAGGTTAATACCAACGAAAGCGGAATCATGGTTAAGAATGATACTGACAACCTTAACGAAAGAAGTTTGGGTATAATACAAAGTAAGGCTTTTTATTATGCAGTCTGGGGAGATGAAAACAGAGGTAAAGAAGCTATAGCCGCCCTTAAGAATTTCCTTAATACCTGTAATTACAGAAAATCTGAATATAATACTCAGGGCTTTACTGTTTTTACTGTAGGTGCTGTGTATGACTGGTGTTATCCGCTTTTATCAGAAGAAGATAAAGAATTCTTTCAGGATATGGGAGTAAAGGTATGCTCATCAATGGAAATACTTTATCCTCCTTTATATGGATGTACCGTTAAAGGGCATTCGGCTGAAGCACAGCTTCAAAGAGACCAGCTTGCCTTTGCATTTGCTGTATCTGATGAGAGAGAAGACATTTACAGAAATATTGCAGGCAGATATTTTGAAGAATTCAAAGAAACCAGAGAGTTTCTTTACAAAGCCCATTCGCTTCCTTACGGAAGTTCATATACAACCTACAGATTTCAATGGGATATGCTTTCCACATATATGTTAAAAGCAGTAGGACTTCCTGATTACTACGGTCCTGAACAGGAAAAGGCACTTTACTGGCTTCTTTACGCAAGACGCCCTGATGGTTCTGTTCTTCGTGAAGGGGATAATCAGATGAATAATAAGGGGACGGGGATTTACGAAACTACGGGTACCCGTGCCTTCTGGCTTGCGGGAAACTACTGGAAGAATCCTTATCTTAAAGGAGAAGCGTTAAGAAGATCAAAGGGCGGAGTAGTTCCTGTTACAGCAAGCGGAAATCAGTCTTTGACTGCTGTGGAATTTTTAACTTTCAATGATCCTTCTGTGGGATATGACACTGTAAGAACAATGCCACTTTCTATGTACTATCCGGCACCAAAAGGCGGAATGATAGCAAGAACAGGATGGAACGAAGGGTTTGATTCTCCTGCTGTTGTTGCAGATATGAAGATAAACGAATGGTGGTTCCAGGGACATCAGCAGCTTGATGCAGGTTCTTTTCAGATTTACTATAAAGGTGCTCTTGCAACTGATACGGGATATTATCAGGCAGGAAGAGACGGTGCCCGTTATCATGAAAATGAGGGGAATACCGTATATGGAACAGAGCATTTCCACAATTATCAAAGAAGAACGATTGCACATAACTGTATAACTGTTTATGACCCGAATGAGCCTTCCCAGAATTATAACGGACACGTTAATGACGGCGGTCAGTTATATCACGGGCAAGAGGTCGAACAGGGGAATATCTGGAACTTTTATAAAAACGAGGATACCTTCCATGTAGGTAAAGTATTGGGGCATGAAATCGGTGAAGACTTAATTCAGCCTGATTATACTTACTTAAAGGGTGATATTGCAAAAGCGTACGGTGAAAAAGTTCCCGCTTATGAAAGAAGCTTTATGTTTTTAAATCTTAAAAATTCCGATGTTCCGGCTGCAATGATTGTTTTTGACCGCGTTGTGTCCAAGGATAAAAGCTTTGAAAAAAAATGGCTGCTTCACGGGCTTCATAAACCGGAAGTAAATGGTTCAAGAACAATATTTACCGACACGCGGGATGGATATAACGGGAAATTAACAGTAGATACTCTTCTTCCCAAATCCGACAATCTTAAAATAAATGTTATTGGCGGAGAAGGACAGGAATATCTCGTAAACGGTGTCAATTACTGGGCACAAACTCTGAAAGACGGTTCTAATGAAGGAGGGGGATACCGTATAGAAGTATCTCCTGCATCTGAGAAGGAACAGGACTATTTTTTAAATGTTTTACAGGTATCGGATGCAAATTCTTCTAAAGAAGTCTTAGCGCCTGCAATGATAGAATCTGCTACTCACATAGGGGCTAAAATTGCAGACAGAGTTGTTATGTTTGGCAAAGAAAAAGAAAGAACAAATAAAGAGGTTTCGTTTGCAGTTTCAGGAGATGGAAATTTCAAGTTCACAGTTGCCGACTTAACTGAGGGAACCTGGCAGGTTAAAAAAGATGGCTCAGAGTTTATTAAGATAGTTGCAACAACAGACGGTGGTGTTGGTTCATTTGAGTCAACAAAAGGAGAATTCTCACTTACATATCTTGGTAACTATGGGGAAAAGGTTTTTACCTCTACACCTCTTTATTCTGACGGAATAAATATTAAAGTGAATTCAAAATATCTTTATTCAGATGTTGAGCCGACTATTATAAACTCAAGAACAATGGTACCGCTTCGTGCAATATTTGAAGCCTTGAATGCAACCGTAACCTGGGACGATTTAACGGCAACGGCCACAGGAATAAGTGAGGACGGGTCTACAACTGTTAAAATAACAAGGGATTCTTCCACAGCTTATGTTAACGGTAAATCTGTTAATCTGGATTCTCCGGCAACTATTGTAAACGGAAGATTTTTAGTACCGGTACGGTTTATATCGGAAAGTCTTGGTGCTTTTGTTGAATGGGATTCATATTCTAAAACTGTATATATCACTAAGTCAGGAGATACAGGCTTTGAAAACGGTGTTTCCGTTATAAAAGCTGTTCAGTCAGGGGATAACGGTGCAGGTGCTGTGATAGATAATTCCATAGACGGAGATTTATCAACCTTCTGGGCTGCACAGGGTATAGGTGAAGAAACCGCATGGGGTATATACGAGCTTTCAGAGGAAACCTCTCTTTCGCAGGTCGCAATTGCATTTAACAGAGGAAATGAAAGAAAATACACCTTCTCAATTGCCGTTTCTTCAGATGGTGTAAACTATGAAGAGGTTTTAACCGATGCAGTATCCTCGGGGGAAACAGCTGAATACGAATACTTTAAAATACCGGTAAGTAAAAATGCAAAATATGTAAAATATATCGGTAAAGGAAGCAATGCAAATGCATGGAGTAATGTGTTTGAAATTGTGTTTATAAAATAAGAACCTCACGAAAAACTATCGAACTAAAAGTTCGAGTTTTTCGGAGAACCTTGTTGTGTTAATTCACAATAAAAAAATCTGACGGATTTTTCCGTCAGATTTTTTATAATTAGTCTTTGTACATAACCTTAGCTTTTGCCGCATACTCGCTTTCAAAGGCGTTGCCGTCAAAAGCGGCATCTTCGGGTAAATCCTTTACCCATACAACTTCACCGTTTTTTTCATCTCTGGAAACTTTACCGCAAAGCATACCCTCTGTACAGTTTAAAACAGACTCAATATCTGCAAGCCTGTTTGGTTTGCCCCTGAGTTCCTTGGAAACCTCTCTTAAAAAGGAAGCATAAATAGCCCATACATCAATATTTATATGGAAGGTGCCCTTTGTTGTCATAATTACGATATGGAAAGGACGTCCCATGCCTGTTCCTGTATAGTATGTACCTAAAACACCGTTTTCGAATTGACAGGTAAAGATTTCACACGGATAACCGTCTTTTTCGCATCTTCCGACAAACTTGTTATTAACAATCTTAGATTGAACAATGCTTGAAAAAGCTTCGACAATATGAACTGAGTAGTTGAATTCATCAACTCCGCTTGTGCCGAATAAAGAAATAATTTCGCCTCTTTCTTCAACAGGCATTGCTAAAAAATCACGGATTTCATCAGCGTATCTTAGACATGAGGAACCGATGATTTTTGCCCCGCTCTTAACAAGCTCTCTGACTCTTTTTATATCCTTTTTGGATCCAACC
Source organism: Oscillospiraceae bacterium (assembly GCA_015068665.1). Taxonomy (GTDB): domain Bacteria; phylum Bacillota; class Clostridia; order UMGS1840; family HGM11507; genus SIG450. Next base: position 219,865 of record SVKB01000001.1, read on the forward strand.
ATAGGCTTGTCAATAAATACAGGCTTGCCTTTTTCGATAAAAGGCATTGCGTAGTCTATATGATTGTCCCAGTTGCAGGACTGAACAAATCCGATGTCAACCTTATCTACCATATCGGAAATTTCAGAAACCTTGCCTTCTAATTCATATCTTTTAACAAACCAGTCTTCTTCATTAGCTTTTCTGAAGCCCTTGTTGCAAAGATAATGATATTTGATATCCATGCAGTAGTACTCCATTTTTTCTCCCCATGTTTTCGGATGGGAAATATCTAAATTTACTAAACCGATTTTTAACACAAGTAATCACCCTTTATAAATAATATTACTGTAATTGTATCACGGTATGAAATATATATGTTAAGTTTTTTTAACCTTTTATTATAAAAAAATGACAAAATATACGCTTCGGATACCAACACATCTGCTTATACATCAGAGTATTCACGGTAAAACCGTAGTTTTTAAGCTTTGCTCCGTGCAGAAAAAAAGAAGTATCTCAGAAAACCATTCCGGAGTGCTGTTTGCGATAATCCTTAGGGGTAATTCCGACATTCTGCCTGAAGGTATATGTAAAGTGAGCCGGAGTCTGAAACCCTGACTGCCAGGCAATATGGGAAATATCATAGTCGGTTGCAGCGAGGAGTTCTTTAGCATATCTTAGTTTATAATAAATAAGAAACTGGTGAAGTGTTTTGCCGGTTTCTTTTTTTATTATATTGCTCAGATGATACGGATGATAGTTGAAGAAAGATGCAATTTCTTCATTGGTAAGACCCGGGTTTTTAAAATTCTCACTTATAAATTTTAACACCCTGTTACATAAGTCGGAATGGGAGACATGGGAATCATTTTTTATTATTTCGAGAAGACACAGCTTAAGTAACGCAGAAGAAGTATCCTTATAGTATTCATTTTTTAAGATAAAGTTTTCGGTGCATTTTATAAGAGTTGGCTCTATTTTAGGAATTTCCCTTACAATGACTGAGGATAATTCACTGCAAAGAGCATAAGGGGGAACATCCTTTTTATTAAATTGGGACAATGAAACTGTTCCCAACGATGTCTTTAAATGATTATTGCTTTGAGTTAAATCAAAATTAAATACCGCCATAGAGTAACCGGGCTGAAAATCTATTGTGATTTTATATACGGTTTCGGGTGGAAGAAAAACAGCGGTATTATTTGTTATTTTATATTTTTCATTACCTGTAAAAAGGGTTCCGTCAGTGTTGGTGAAATAAAACAGCCTGCAATCGTAGCATACACTCGGCTCAGTGCGAAGGAAAAAGGGAACCCTGTGAAGCTTTGAATATCTTATATAAGGATTTAAATAGGATATATCCATTTTATATCTCCTTTGTTTTTCGATATTTTATTTTTGTTATATTATACATTGTATTTGTTTTTTATGGTAAAGTCAAGATGACGGAGGTGATTTTTTGAAATTTTCGGTTGGCTATCAGCTTTGCGCTGATAATTGGTTTTTAGAAAATATAATAGAGAGAAAGCAAAGTATTTCCGAAGTATATTTTTCTTTTGGGGACACACCCAATGGCAGAAATAATCAGTTTAAAAGATCTGATATGACTTATGAGAAAGCATACAGTAAGCAGCTTTCCGATTTGAAGCTTCTTTCCGAAGAAAATATCAAACTAAATCTTTTATATAATGCTACCTGCTACGGAAAAGACAGTCTGGCAAAAGCTTTTTTTAAGAAAATAGGTGATGAAATAGATGTTTTTATAAATGAATTCACCTTAAACGCAGTAACTACCACCTCACCCATAATTGCAAAATTTATAAAATCAAATTTTAAGAATATTGATGTTCGTGCCTCAGTCAATATGGGGATAGGCTCCATTGAGGGAATGGAATATATAAGCGAGTATTTTGACAGTTTCTATTTAAAGAGGGAATTAAACCGTAACTTTAAAAAAATAAAAGAACTTAAAGCCTGGTGTAATATAAAAGGTAAAAAACTATATGCTTTAGCAAACAGCGGATGTTTAAATAACTGTTCTGCACATACCTTTCACGATAATCTGGTTTCTCACGAATCAGAAATTTCAAAAACGGATAACGGATATGAGTTTTTCGGTATTTGCCACGATTACCTAAAAAAAGATAAAAACATATATAAGTATTTCGATGTAACAGGGTTTATAAGACCTGAAGATGTATACCTTTATGAAGAATTGTTCGACTCTTTAAAACTTGCCACAAGAGTAAATGAGAACCCTGTACACGTTTTAAAATCATATATTGATTATAAAACTCACAAGGGAAATATAATGGAACTTTTAGAGCCAAATCATTCATCGGTCATAAAGCCTTATATAGTTGATAACAGCCTTGTAAATTCCGTGATAGAAGATGACAGATTGGTATATAAAAATATAGAAAATGCAGTTGTAAAATTGGAGGATAGCATTTATGTTGACCAGTGAAATGATAAAAAAAGCAGCCTTGGAGGCAGGTGCTGATAAATGTGGGATTGCCCCTATGTCGAGATTTGACGGTGCCCCAAAGGAAATGAATCCTAAGTATTTATTTCCCAATGCAAAAAGTTGTATCGGGTTTGTATTCAGAATACCAAGAGGAGTACAAAGAGGAATAGAAGAGGGCACACAGTTTTATCAGTATCCCTCAATGGCTTATGGTGGTATAAATGAAATATTTGCACCTGCAGTTTTGCATCATGTGGGAAGAGTAATAGAAGATGAGGGATATGAAGCCTTTGTATACAGAAATACAGGGGCAAGAGGAGTTGTATCCGATATGGACGGAAGTCCCGGAAACACATTATCTCCCGAAGAACAAATTGAGATAAGTAAACACGCAAAAGGTAAAACCGCTCATCACAGAAGCGTGCAGTTTACAAGAGAAGTAAGTGAAGGAAAGGTTCCTCCTGATTTGCAGTTTCAGTTCCGTATTGCTGCCGTTGCCTGCGGACTTGGAGAAATAGGCTGGAGTAAAATGCTTCTTACTCCTGAATTCGGACCGCTTCAGAGAGTTGCATTTATTTTTACCGATGCAGAACTTACTTATGACGATATGTATTCAGGCGAACCTCTTTGCAGAAAATGCGGAGCATGCGTGAGAGAATGCCCGGGCGGTTGTATTCCGCCAATAAACTCCGGAAAGAAAAAAACAATTGATCTGGACGGCAAAATTATAGAATGGGCGGATATAGATATGTGGCGTTGCTATGCATTCTATACCCATGGCGGAAGATATTATAACCCATTTGTACCTAAGGAAATTTTTGATAAAAATGAAGATGGAATGTTAGACCTTTTAGAAGGAGTAACTGACGAAGCAAATGAAAAAGAGATTATGAAGGTTTACAATGCTTTGGAAAAATATTTTCCAAGCTGGGTAGGCTATAATATGGCTAAGTGCGGAGGCTGTATAAGAGGCTGTGTATCGGTTTTAGAGAAAAAAGGCGGATGTATGGAAGGAAGATTTAAAAGGCCGCTTAGAACAGGTAAAGCCTGGAGGATGGACAGATGAGTTTAATATTAAAATAACGGGCAGTAAACGGAGGATATGAAATGCTTAGTGCAAAAATAATAAAAGAAAAAGCAAAAGAGCTTGGTGCAGTGCTTTGCGGTATAGGAGATATAAAGTATTATATCGGAGATGAAAAAGAACGAAATCCATTAAGTATACTTCCAAATGCTAAATGCATAATAGGTTGTGCATTACCTGTTCCGAAAGGCTTATACAAGCTTATGGAGGATGAAAAGCAGTATTACAATTATGTTAACTTAGGTGTTAAATACCTTGATGAAACCTTTGCAGAGATATTCTTATTAAAGCTTGGAAATATGATTGAAGATGAGGGGTACGATGCCTGCCTTCAACGAAATGTACCCGGTATGAGAATAAAAGGGGATGAAACTACCAATCCCGAGGTAAAAGGAATTTATGAACTTAAATATGCTTCCCCTGTTTCCGAAGGCAAGCCTGCCCCTGAAGTAATAATTGATACAAATAAGGCGGCAAAAATATGCGGACTTGGAACAGTCGGGCTTCACGGCAAGGTTATAACTAAAGAATACGGAACTTTCTTAAGATTTGTGTACATAATAACTGATGCACCTTTAGAATGTGACGAACCAATGAAAGAAGAACTTTGTGACGGTTGCTTGGAGTGTATTAAGGCTTGTCCGGGCAATGCAATAGATAATACCGGACTTGATACATGGCAATGCTCAGTTTATTACAGGGGCGCTCATAAATCAAATCCTTTTATGAAGGATGACTTTATAAAAGATAATCCTGAAAAGGAAAAAATAATAAACGGCGAAAAAAGATTCAGTAAAGAGGACGCCCAAAATATTTATCCTTATCTTCGATTCTTACCCGAAACTCATTTTGGATATGTACCTTGTCTTTGCGGCAAGAAATGTGAATTGGTTTGTGAAAAACACTTGAAGGGAGAAAAACTATGAAAGAACTGATTATTGAGTGTGCAAAAAAATATGATGCGGATGTAGTTACCTTTACAAGTGCTGATGAAATACCAAAGGATAATAAAGTATTTGAAATATTTCCGGGGACTAAAACAGTTATTGGTTTGGGATTTCGTGTTCTTCGCGGGATTTTCAGAGGAGTAGAGGAGGGGACAACATACTATCAGTATACAACTATGGGTGTTGAAAATCTGGAAGAAACAGTTATGCCATACGCAATGCTGAGAATTTCTCAGATTATAGAAGCCGGGGGATTTCTTGCAATTCCCCAGAGAAGAAATCAGCTTATTATGAGTGAGGAAGCAAAAACAAACCCCGAGGTTGATTATACGGATATTTTCCGTGGAGTTACAGCTGAAAACCAGCTTGATTTTCCAAAAATGGCAGTTCTTTGCGGAATAGGCGAAGAAGGTGTTGGAGGAAGAATTTTAAATAAGGAATACGGACCATTTATAAGATACTGCTTTATTTTAACTGATGCTGAAATTGAGCCTACAAAAAAAGAAACGTATAATTTATGTGATAATTGTATGGAATGTGTTAAAGGCTGTCCCGGTAATGCTATAGACAAAGACGGTAATGTAGACAGTTGGCGTTGTGCCGTTTACTATAACGGAGCAAATGGAAGTAAAAATCCCTTTATGCCGCCCGATGCATATATAGATTTTCCTGACCGTCTTGATATTATATGGGGTACAGCTGAGATCGATATAGAAAAAGCAAAAGAAATAATGGATAACACATATTTTTATCCACCTGCAAAGCATTTTTACAGAACGTCAATTTGCGGAAGAGCCTGCGACAGAGCTTGTTATATTCATTTGGAAGAAAAAGGGATACTTACGAAAAAATTTAAAAAGAAATTCAGAGAATCAGAGGACTGGCAACTGGATACAAAACAATTTGAAACCTTAAAAAGAGAAAAAGAATGGGAATTTACCAAACAGGAGTGAGGATATGTTTCAAAAATTAACACCCGAAGCCACAGGTATTTCTTCAGAAGCTATACTTGATTTAATAAAGATGTTTGATCAGTATCGTTTTAATATTCACAGTATTATTATGACAAAGGGTGATAAGATTGTTACCGAGTGCTATTATAAACCTTTTTCCAAAGATTTTATTCACAGAATGTATTCGGTTTCCAAAACCTTTGTTGCTGTGGCAGTGGGACTTGCAATTACCGAGGGAATAATCTCTTATGAGGATGTTATATCAGATTATTTTCCTGAATTTCAGTGCGAAAATGATGAGCTTCAGAGGGAATGTACCGTTCTTGACATGCTTAAAATGAGCAGTAATATCGGTGAAGGGATGCAATGGTGGGGAAGATTTGAAAGTCGTGTTGAGGCATATTATACATTAAAAAGCAAAAAAATTCCGGGAACACTCTATTTTTACGACAGTATCGGTTCCTTCCTTTTAGGATGTATCATTGAAAAAAAGACAGGGAAATGCTTTTTGGAGTATTTAAAAGAAAAAGTGCTTTCAGATATTGGGTTTTCAAAAGAAAGTTATGTATTAAAAGAACCGGGAGGATATTCGGTAGGAGATTCCGGTGTGATGTGTACAGCCCGTGACCTTGCCCTTTTTGCAAGATTTATAATGAAAAAGGGAGAATGGAACGGCAAACAATACATAGACAGAGAATTTATGGAAAATATGATTGTAAAACAGGCTCATAATGACCTTATGGGATCTTTTGACTTGTATAATTCAAGAGGCTACGGATACTTAACATGGATAACCGGGAAAGACAGTTTTGCACTGATAGGTATGGGAGATCAACTGGCAATCTGTGATTTGAAAAAGGATTTTTCACTGGTTATAACTGCTGATAATCAGGCAGAGCGTACAGGAAGGCATATTATTTTTCATGAGGTTATGCGTCACTTTATTCCAGAAATAAGTGATGAACCGCTAAGAGAAGATAAAGAAGCTTACGAAAAATTAAGCGAATATCTTAACAGCCGTACTCTGACCTGTCAGTACGGAGAAAAGACTTCCCCTTTTGAAAAATCGGTTAACGGTGTTAAATACCAATGTTTTAATAATTCTCTTGATATATCAGGATTTAAACTTACTTTATCGGAAAAAGAAGGGGAACTTGAGCTTGAAATAAAGGGAAAAATACTAAAACTTCCATTTGGTATTTTAAAAAATAAATCCTGCAGTTTTTCTTTTGGTCAACGTGCAAAAAAAGATATGATGGGAATATATGAAGACGGGGAGTATGACTGTCAGGTATCAGGTGCATGGGTAGAGAAAAATATTTTTGTAATAAAAGCACAGGTAACAGATACATATTTTGGTTGTCTTAACGTGTATATTTCATTTAAGGATAACCGTGCTACCATAAAATTAGTAAAAAGCGGACAATATGTTTTTGACGGAATGGAAGGCTATATTAATTCAGTTAAGCAGATGCGTTAGTATCCGAACTCCGCCAAAAGCTTTAAAATCAGGCTTTTTCATTGTTGTCAATTTTAATATACCCGCGTATTATTAAAATCTTCCGCCTTGAAAAATCACAGATTTAAAAGCTTATGGTCTAAAAGATTTATTGCCTGGATTTTTTCGGGCAATGCAAGGCAAAAACGGAGTGAATACCAACGTATTTGCGAGTATTTTAACGAAGCAGTGACGGAAAAATCCGACAAAAAACGGGTTCGGATACCAACACATCTGCTTAAGGAGGAGTTATAAAATGAAAGAAAAAATGAGAGTTGCAGTGATAGGCTGCGGAAGATTTGCAAAGAACTTTGTGCCTCTTTTTAAAGCACATCCTGTTGTTGAAAAAGTGTATGTGTGTGATCTTGATAAAAGTCGTGCAGAGGATTATTCCCAAAAATTTGATGTTGATATTATAGACAGCTTTGAGGCTGCTCTTAACTCAGATAAAATAAATGCAGTGGCAATTTTTACACAACGTTTTCAGCACGGAAGTATGGTAATTGAGGCTTTAAAAGCAGGTAAGCATGTATACAGTGCGGTGCCTTGCTCGGTGGATATTGATGAAATTATTGAAATAGAAAAACTGGTGCGTGAAACACGTCTTACATATTCAATGGGGGAAACAGGCTTTTACAGAGCGCCTGCAATATTTTTAAGAGAAGAATTCGAAAAGGGAACTTTTGGTAAATTTACTTATGGCGAAGCCCATTATAATCACGATTTAAGAAATATGATACAGTCTTTTAAGAGTTCGGGAAACGAAGACTGGAAAAAGTTTGCAGGTATTCCGCCAATGTACTATCCGACTCACTCAACAGCCATGGTTTTAAGTACTATGCCGGGAGTATATGCTAAAAGGGTAACTGCTTTAGGTTGCAGGGTTGCGCCCATTGATAACGTATATGGAGAAAAGGGAGAAAATTTTTATAATAATCCTTTTTCAAACACATCTATGCTTCTGGAACTTTCAAATGGCGGTATTGCCAGAATAAGTGAAAACAGATGCGTGGGTTGGAGAGCGCCTGAAACCTATGTTTCTCAGTTTTACGGTACCGACGGCGGTTATGAATTTTCAGTTGCAAAACATCATCTTGCTTCCTGGAAAAAAGAAGACGTTGAAAGAGGAACCGACGACCCTATAAGAGTTGATATGAAGGATGTTACGAAAATGCTTATGCCGGAGAGTATTTATGAAGAAATATGCTCCGATTATAACTATGCAATTCAGCATATTGCCGACGGTGCGGGCTTTAAGGAAACTTCTCCCGTTCAGCCGGTTAAAAGACTTCCCAAGGAGTATTATGGTATTCCTAACGGGCATAACGGAACACATCATTTTCTTATTGATGATTTTTGCCGTGCCTATGCAACCGGAAAACTTTCTCCTACAAATATCTGGCAGGTAGCCCGTTGGAATATACCGGGACTTCTTGCTCATCAGTCAGCGCTTCAGGGCGGAGTTCCTATTGATGTTATCGACCTTGGCAATCCTCCTGAAGATTGGGAAGTTCTTAACTGGAAATAAAAAAAATTTAAAAAAACAGTAGTAATTATTTGTTTTTATGATATAATTAAGAAAAAAGGAGATGGAAAAAATATGAATATAGTATCAATTGACAATATTGAATTAAAAAAAGGTGCAGAGCTTTTAAAATCCCATTGGGAAATTCCCGATAATTATAAAATATATGCCAAAAAAGGTGAAAAGCTTACGGTTGAATTTTCAGGTGAGGAAATCCACATAACCTATCCCTTGCCCGTTTCCCTGTACCGTGCTTTGTCCCTTGCATCTCTTGCAATATCCGAAAATCAGTTTAAAAAAATTGAAGAAACTCTTTATTTTGATGAATGCGGTGTTATGCTGGACTTATCAAGAAACGGTGTAATGAAGGTTGAATCAATAAAAAGATACGCGGATTATATGGCGCTTATGGGACTCAATCAGCTGTATTTATATATAGAGGATATATACGAGATAGAAGACCATCCTTATTTCGGTTATTTAAGAGGGAGATATACCAAAGAGGAATTAAAGGAAATTGACGAGTATTGTGCTTCAATCGGAGTGGAGGCAATTCCCCATATCCAGACTCTTGGACACATGGCAAAGTATTTAAGATGGGATGAGGCTGATAACTACCGTGATACCGCTGAGATTCTTCTTGCCGATGATGAAACTACCTACGAATTTATAAAAAAGGCAATTGCCTCGGTTTCCTCCTGCTTTAAAACCAAAAAAATACACCTTGGTATGGATGAAGCGGGAAATCTCGGAGGCGGAAAATATTATGCCAAAAACGGCCCCCGTGACAGAAAGCAAATTCTTTTAAGCCATATAAAGAGGGTTTGCGATATTGCTGAGGAATTCGGACTTACCCCGATTATTTACGGCGATGTTTTATATGCCGTTGCATCAGGGGGGCAGTATGCAGGGGATTCGGTTGTTCTTCCCGATGAAATAAAAAATAATCTTCCTAAGAATTTAATTCCTGTTTACTGGAATTACTACTCAGAAGATTACAATGTATACAGTGAAAAATTAAAGGCATATAATTCACTTACCGGAAAAACTATTTTCTGGGGAGGAATATGGTCCTGGCAGGGAGGAACCTACGATGCATATATGACAGAGGTTCTTACAGACCCTGCAATGAGAGCCTGCAAGGATCTTAATATACGAAGCGCTATCGGAAGCGTATGGCAGGATGACGGCTGTGAATGTAACTTCTTCTTAACAGTTCACGGGCTTATGTATTTTGCCGAGCATATGTATAATAAAGAGGTTGATAAAAAGCTACTCATAAAAAGGTTTGAGTATATAACAAAAACCGAATATGATGCCTTTATTAAGATGTCCTTCTTCCATAACGATTACGATAATTTTAACGATTATGAAAGTTACCTTGTAAGATATATGGGCAAGCGCTATTACTGGGCGGATGTTCTTGTAGGGCTTATAGACTGTGAAATTAATGAAAAGCACATGTCGGCATATTATGAAAAATTAGCTGAAAATTATACGCGCTTTATCGGTAAAAATCCTTTATGGGATGAAGAGTTTACCTTCGTAAAGGAATATATATCAACAAATGCAAAGAAATGCTACATACTGGAAAATTTAAGAAATGCATATCTTGAGGGGAACAAAGAATTCTTAAGAGAGTGTGCCGATAAGCTGTTACCTGAGCTTAAGGAAGCCTATAAGCTTACAGGCTCCCTTCATAGAAGTCAGTGGCATAAGGTTTTAAAGCCCTTCGGCTATGAGGTTTTAGATATAAGATACGGTGGTATGGTAAGCCGTATAGAAACCGCAATTTTAAGAATTAATCAGTATTTAAACGGTGAAATTTCCGAAATAGAAGAGCTGATACCCGAACGACTTAAGCTAAGAGGCTTCGGAATAAGACAGTTCGCAGGAATTATAAGTCCCACAGGGAAAATATAAAGGTTATATACCCTGCAATTTCAGGAATACTCTGATAAATTATCTTTAAAAAAACATCTGACGCAAGTCAGATGTTTTTTGATTTTAACTGTTCTTTTTACGGTAATCCAGGGGCGAGCAGCCTACCGAAGCTTTAAAGGCTGCACTGAAATAAGCAGGGTTTGAATAGCCTGTAATGTTGGAAATTTCAAGAATGGAATACGGGGTATATATAAGCAAATCCTTAGCCTTTTGCATCCGTAAATCAATTATGTAATTTTTAGGAGTTGTATCATATATCCTTTTAAATAAATTTATAAAATGAGCCGGTGTATAATTACATAAATTAGCCAGGTAGTTAATTGATATATCGTTTTTCAGATAATTCTGTTCAAGATAGGAAATTGCATTTTTAAGGGGATAAAAATCTATATTGGTATTATTGGTCATAAGCTTTGCATCGAGAACATCTTCAAATATTTCATATAAAATTTTTTTGGTTTTAAGCTTATGGTTATATGATTTGGAGTTATACTCATTTAATATAGCCGTAAACTTTTTTTTAATATTTTCATTGCCCTTTATCTGGTGAATGTCATAAAAAAAGCTATCCTCTTCCGCCATAGAATCTCCAACAATAAAATAGATATATATGCCGGAAAAATTATTGGTGATACTGTATGAGGAAAACTTTTTAAAGCCTCCCGAATAAAGTATGTCATTATCTTTAAGATAGTATTTTTTGTTATTTACATACGCTACATACTCACCGTTTAAAACATAGGCTATTTTATACATTTTTTTAGTAAATTCCTTACTGTATTTCCATGTCGTGCTGTATTTTTCCTTGGCAACTGAAGAAACTTCAACTATATTGATGTCGTAATTTGAAATAAGCCTCGGTTTTTCATACATATTTAAACAGCCCCTTCTTTTTAATAAATCTAAAATTTTTCATAAGAAAAAAATATTTTTTTCGTATTATATCAAATTATACTGTCAATGTCAAATAAAAAACATTTTAATTTTTCGCAAATTGTATATTTTTTCTTATTTACTCTTATAAGGGAAATCTATATACTTAAGACAGGATGGGAAATCATCTTCAAAAATATAAAAGGAAAGGAGAATACACTATGAAAAAATATATAAAGCCTGAACTGGAATTAAAAGTGCTGACCGCAGGTAATGTGATTGCAAGTGCGGGACTTTCTGACTGGCTTGAAGACAAACAACTGGAAGATGCGGGAATTACAACAGCGTATCTGACCAATTCCTGATGCATGCTTAAAAAATGATTGAAACAATTTTATTTTGCGGGCAAAAAAGTCCGCATCAGATGAGGCATTGCAGCTTCATCAAAGGTATAACCGTTATGGAAAGGTTATATCACAGACAATAGGATAGGTGCAGCAATAATTTCACTACTTGTTTGTACCTTGAGCGAAATGAAAGGAACGGATTAAATTATGACTTTAAAAAGAGTATTAAGTTGGGTTCTAATTTTATCCTTTTTATTTGCAGGAGTAGTATTTGCTGATGAGATGGATACAGAAGCGGAATCTTCAGGCGTTTATGAAGAAGAACTTATTCCTGAAGACACTGAGGATGACACATTGGAGGAAGAGGAAGATCGTGGCGACTACGATGACATTGACATTCCGGAGGAAAAGCCGGATGCTTCTGTAACTGAACCTGATACTTCGGAGGAAGAAGTGAAACCTTCAGAACCTCAGGAGCCTGTTAAGGTTGTTAAAGGCAAATATAACCTTCTCGCAGTCCTGGATATCATTCCTGCTCCTGATTCTTTTACCGATCAAAAGGTAATTACCCGTGGCGAACTGATGATGTATTTTTCAAAAATATCAGGGGTTGACGGGATTTCAAAATCAGGATATACGGGCAAATTTACTGATGTAAATTCAGAAACTCCTTACTGCACACATATTCAGGCTATGGAAAATCTGGGAGTTATAAACGGTACCGGTACCGGCAGCTTTTTCCCGGCTGATAAAGTTACTGTAACCGATGCTGTTGCTGCTGCAACCAAGCTTCTTGGTTATGATATTTATGCCGAAACAATGGGCGGGTATCCGACAGGCTATTACAGTGCTGCAAATCAGGCAGGCATCACAAAGGGCATGGAAGCTTCTTCGGACGGATACCTGTACGGTAAAAATGCTGTTACTCTTTTATTCAATATGCTTACAACCGAGCTTAAGGTTCAGTCGGTCTGGGGTAATGAGGAAAGCATTAAGGTAACAAACGGTTCATGCTACCTTGAAACAGTTTTTAATGTGTTTGAAGGCAAAGGTCTTGCTGACGGTAATGAATTTACCGGATTAAGGAAAGTTACCAAAACCGTTAATGAAGAGTGTATAAGTATTGACGGCGTTATGTACAAAGCACCGGGAATGGATACCAATGCCGAATTAGGAAAAAAACTCAGATTTTTCTACAGGCAGGATGACGGCAGCTATATTATACCGGAGATTTTATACTATGAAGCAGATGCTTCGGTTGAAGTGACAAACCTGGATGCCGGCGATATTATTTCGGTTGACAACTATAACATTACATATCTTGATGAGCAGGGCAGGGAAGAAAAGCTGAAGTTTTCAGGAGTAAGTGATGTTATATATAACTTTAAAACCCATCCGGAATTTTCATATGATGACATCAGCATTGATATGGGAACTGTTACTCTGATTGATAATGACGGTAACGGAACCTATGACGTTCTTAATATACTGTCATATGCAGAGTACATGATTGAAAGTGTCAATAAAATTGATGAGGTTATCACAGCTGATAACGGTAAAAAAATAACTTTACCCGGAGATAATAATTGCACTATTTATCAGATGGGAAGAAAAATAACACTTGAGGATGTTTATTCAGGTACCGTTATTAATGTTCTGGCATCTGACGATAACCTTTATATGATAATTTATGTTAATGCCGGCTCGGTTAACGGAACAGTCAGGGAAGTCAGCATAGATGACGGTATTACGAGAATTAAGATTGATGAAACCGTATATGAGCTTTCTCCTTTGGCAAAATATATTCCAAGAACAGGCGATTACGGAGCCTTTTACCTTAACCACTTCGGTCAGATTGCCGCAAAGGATAAGGTAGTTACCGATGAACAGTATGCTTACCTTATTAATAAAGGGGATATCAATACATATGAGGAAAGATATTTCGTAAAGCTTGTTAACGAGTCAGGTAAGGTTATTAATTATGAGCTTGCCCCAAAGGTAAAGTTTAACGATAATCCGAGAACCGAAGCACGCAATGTTATCAATAACCCATTGCTGATGAACGGAGTATTGGATGAAGACGGCAATCCTACCTGTCAGCAGCTAATTAAATTTAAAACCGATAAGGACGGAAAGCTCAATCTGATAAGAGTGTTTACCGATTATACAGACAAGGGAGAGGATTTTAAGAAGGATAAGGCTGATACAACCTTTACTCTTGACTATAAATCGGATGTTAATCTTAAATACTATGGCGGTAATGCCAAGGTTTTCGGTACAAGATTTTTAGTTAATGCCGAAACCCATATATTCTTTGCACCGCCAGCTCATACAACTGACGTGGAAAGCTTTGATGCAGGTCTTATAACCAAGCTTGCTACGGAAACAACCTATACAACACCTGAATTTTACGATGTTGCTTATTCCAATATGACGGGAGTAGTGGTAATAAGACAGGCGGCAGGAGCTGCTTCAAGTATGAAAAACGGTGATCCTGAGCTTGTTATCAGCAATATAACGAGATGTTATATTCCCGAAGAGGATGCGGTAGGGCTGAGAATATACGGCTACAGACTGGGGCTTGAAAAGGAATTCCTTGTTAAAGATTTAAGTATTACTGATAATAATTCAAACTACGGAAACGGAAAAGGTGTTCTTGATTTAAGACCGGGAGACGTTATACAGTATGCCTTAAATACCGATGGCAGCCTTGCTGCAATAAAAATAATATTCCAGTACAACCCGGATAAATTTGAGCTGACAGAAAGCCACACAAGCACAACTTCTGTGTTTGTAGCACTTCATCAGGGTATAGCACAGCTGTTATACAGGGATGAAGCCTCGGTTATATTAAATGCAACCGATGTTAAAAAACGAATCCATGACAGAAGCTTTATAATCGGACCAAGAACCCGATTCTTCAGATTTGATACAAAGAAGAATAGACTTACAATGGTAGAGGCTACCGATATTCCTGAAAATGCCAAGGTTTATTTCAGAAACTGCTACAATATGCTTTATGATGTAATCTATTTTGAATAAGGAGGCACAAATATGAAAAGAATTATTTCAATCTCAATTGTTATTGTAATGATTATTTCTTTACTTCCTGTTGTTTCCTTTGCAAAAGAATATGTTGTATATAAGGATTTTGAGGATTATGAAATCGGGGAAACTGAGATTTCTACAAGCGACTGCACTACGGGCGGTACAGCCGGAGCAGCCTTTGATATAGCATATCCTCCCCGTTCAACAAGTAAGGCACTTCATATTGTTAACGATGCCTCCGATTCCACAAAATCGGTAGCTGCAAATGTTGTTCTTGTTATAAACCGCTCGGGGAAGGTTACGGTAGAATTTAAAATTTTACCGACTGACTATACTCAGACTACCTTCGGACTTCAAAGCAGAGTTAACGGATGGAAATCCTTTCTTATTATGTCAAACGGCGTTATTAAGCCGTACACCGGTGATCCCATTACAACCATAGGTGAATATTCATATCCTTATGATATGAATAAATGGCTTGCAATCAGGCTTGTGGTTGATACCGAAACCGAAAAATACGACTGGTATTTAAATAATGTTCTTATAGCGGAAGGGATTACACTTCCCGGGCCTGCAGGCTTCTTTAAGGATCACGGAATATTCAGAGGTCAGATTCAAAGATATATAAGTAAGGGCAATTATTCGGAAGCTTATGTTGATGACATACGGGTACTTGCAGGGGATGGCGAAATTCAGCCCTCAGTAATAGCAGAAGAGGGTGAAGAGGGACTTTCACTTAAATGGCAGCCTGAGGATAACTTCCTTACCTATAGAAACCCTCCGATTTTCACATGGCCTACAATTCCTATGGCAGATGAATATACAATCCAGATTTCAAGAAATGAAGATATGTCGGATATTGTCTATGAAGTCAATACCGACGGAAGCTATTATTCACCTCCGCATATAATGGAAAGCGGAGTATGGTACTGGAGAGTTAACGG
This sequence comes from Oscillospiraceae bacterium, assembly GCA_015068665.1. Taxonomy (GTDB): domain Bacteria; phylum Bacillota; class Clostridia; order UMGS1840; family HGM11507; genus SIG450. The sequence goes on from SVKB01000001.1 coordinate 235,477, forward strand.
TAAAAATATGAACGGTACCACCGAATGGAGCAAGGTTAAGCGCTTCAGAATTGCAGCAGATGCTCATAAAGATATTATACCTGATGCCGAAGATATGATTAAGATGGTTTCAAAATCTCATCCAAGATTATGGTTTAATGATGAAACCTTACCTGAATACCGTAAAGCGGTTGCTACAGGTGATGCAAAGGATGCATACGAAAAAATAAAGAAAGATGTTGATGCAAAACTTAATAACCCTGTACCTGAAGATCCAAAACTTATTTTCCCTGATGGTGCAACCAGCTCTGAAAAATCTTTGATAAAGAGTCGGTTTAAAAGCGCGGGATTGGCAAATACGCTGGATATGTATCAGGCGGCATATGTATATATGATAACAGGTGAAAAGAAGTATGCGGATAAGGCTATTGCTTATCTTGACGCAATGGCAGACTGGGATCCAAGCGGAGATACAAGTTACAAAACTATGGACTCAATTCATAAGGATCTGACTCAGAAGGCAGCAATTGTCTATGACTGGTTATATCCACTGCTTTCCGAAGAGACCAAAACAAAGGTTCTTAATATGATAAAAGAGAGATTTTACGTAATGTATTTACCTCTGATGCTGCAGCATCCTCTTGATGAGAACCCTTATGACTCTCACGGTACAAGCTGTATGAAATCACTGTTTCTTATTTCTTTTGCTATAATACATGACATACCTGAGGCTTCAGAATGGTTTAAAAACATTCAGCCGACCTTTTATAAGGTTGATGGCTGGGGCGGAGAAGATGGTGGCCATTGTAACGGAACAGGATATGCCAACTTTGTAAGCGCGGCTAATCAGACTGCACTTCACGATATGGTATATACCGCTACAGGATACGCGGCATATAATTCCGCAATGCAGCGAGGCGAACTTAATTTTCTGCTTTACTTCATGTCAAACGGAGCACCTGTGGGTTCATTCGGAGATGATGACCTTATTCCTCCGGTGCGTGAGAGCGTAAGCTTAACAAGATATCTTGTGGGTGCAGGCCGTTATAACAGCGGAGCGTGGAAATGGGCATCCGAAACCAGAGGAAAAGCCCCATCCGTTGCTGAACCGATGCTTCTTAAGTATTTTGGTAACAATATTGAATCTGTCCCGCCTTTTAATTTTATTAACACATACCATGACAGAGATATAGGCTGGACATCGTTTAAGTCGGATATTATTGACCCACAGCATGTAGCTGTTCATTTTAAATCAAGCTGGTGGGGAGCATATAACCACTCTCACGCCGATCAGAACAGCTTTTTCATATATGCCTACGGTGAACCTTTGGCTCTTGACAGCGGATATTTTGATTACTACTACAGTGATCACGATAAGAATTATACCCGTCAGACCCTGGCGCATAATGCAATCACCGTTAACGGCGGTAAGGGACAGTATATATTACAGAAAGACCCTGAAGGAAACATTAATTCCAAGGGTGATATTACCGGATATCTGCACGGAGAAAAATTCAATTTTGTATCAGGTGACGCCAAAAGAGCTTATCCTGATTTGGATAAGGCGGATAGATTCCTTATCTATTTAAGACCTGATTATGTAATCGTAGTCGATGAATTATCTGCTGCAGATGATAAGCCTACACAGTTTGAATTTAACTTAAAAGGCATTTCGGATTTTGAACTTTTAAAGGAAGAGCAGAAAGCGGTTATTACTCAGGGCAGAGCAAAGCTTTCCACAACCCTTCAGTATCCGAAGGCAGTTGAGATTGAAGATTTTGACACCTTTATCGGCATAGATGGACTGGAGCACAGACCTTCAATAGACCGTCTTCCAAGAAGAAAGGATCATTACGGAATCAGATTTGATACCGATAAGGTTACGGATATCGTTATGGTTACTACTCTTGATATTCTGAAGGCCGACGAAGAAGAAAAGAATGTTAAAGTTAATAAAAACGACGAGTGTATGGAAATTACCGTAGAAGGTAACAAAAAAGTGTATGTTCGTCTTGATTATACTAAAGATGCGGTTTCTTACGGCGATGTTACTTTCAAAGGAACAGCCGCAGTATTTGAAGATGATTCATTTATGCTGGTTAACGGCACCGAGCTTAAAAAAGACGGCGTAACACTTATATCTTCCGATGTTCCTGATAGCTTCTCTTACGAAACAGGAGAGCTTCACGTATTCGGAAATACAGACGGTAAAGTATCCGTTAAGCTTCCTTTTAAGGTTACGAGTATCAAAGATGAAAAAGGTTTTGAAACCGTAAGAGCGGATTCAGAAGGATACAATTACAATACAATGGCTTATAAATGGACCCAGGGCGATGATAATATAATTAACATTGCTTATGAGGAAGGTCAGTATAATATGTATTTAAACGGAACACCCGTTATGAAATATGACGCTCTTAATATAAGAATTAACGGAAGAGTTGCCGAATATAAAAATCCTGCATTTACCGAAAACGGAACAACCTATGTTCCTCTTTGCGAAACAGTTTCAATGTACGGTGCAACGGTTACTGAGTCAGGTGATTCCTATGTAATTACCAAAACAAAGGAATCTTATGGGGATTATCTGACATACGAAGGTACAGTAAATACCAATTATAACCGTAAAGACAGAACTATGACGGTTAATGCAAATTCAAATGCGGCATCTTATAACGGCGAAGCGGTTACACTAAGTAAGCCTACAATTCTTAAAGACGGAGTTTTATATATTCCTCTGAGAGCTTACTTCGAAGTATTTACCGAACGTATCGGTTGGAGCGATTATGCTAAAACCGCCTGGGTATATACTGAACCTGTATATCAGGATGATGTATCGTCAACAGCTCATCCTGCAACTGAAAAGATGACTGAGAAAGAATATGAGGAATATTTGTTAAGCAGACAATAATCATCTTTTTTCAAAAAGTAACAGAATGTTATATTAATATGGAGACACAAATATGAAAAGAATTATTTCAATGTTAACAGCTATTGTAATGATTATTTCTTTACTTCCTGTTGTTTCCTCTGCAATGGAATATGTTGTATATAAGGACTTTGAAGATTATGAGCTGGGTGAAGCTGAGATTTCCACCAGCGATTGCTCCGTAGGGGGTGACGGGGGCGCAGCTTTTAAAATTGCCTGCCCTCCCGGTTCGGAGAATAAAGCCATTCACATTGTTAACGATGGGAGGGAGTCGGAAAAGTCGGTGGCTGCAAATGTAGTTCTTCGTATAAACCGTTCAGGTAAGATTACGGTAGAGTTTAAAATTTTGCTGACCGATAATACCCAGACAACCTTTGGACTTGAGAGTAAGGTTTACGGATGGAAGTCATTTCTCATTATGCAAAACGGTACTGTTAAGCCTTATACTGGTAATCCGGTAGCTACCTTGAGTGAATATGCACAGTCTTATGTTCTCAATGAATGGTATACTGTCAAGCTTGCAGTTGATACCGAAACCGAAAAATATGACTGGTATTTAAATAATAAGCTTATAGCGGAAGGGATTAAGCTTCCCGGACCGGAAGGGTTCTTTAAGGATTACGGAATATACAGAGGTCAGCTTCAGAGATATATAGGTAAAGGCAATTATTCAGAAGCTTATGTTGATGACATCCGCGTGTTTGCAGGGGAGGGCGAAATCAAGCCCTCGAAAATAGCAGAAGAGGGAGAAGAAGGACTTTACTTAAAATGGCAGCCTGAGGATAACTTCCTTACCTACAGAAACCCTCCGATTTTCACATGGCCTTCAATTCCAATGGCTGAAAAATATACTCTGCAGTTATCGAGAAATAAAGATATGTCGGATATTGTCTATGAATTTCAAACCGACGGAAGCTATTATTCACCTTCTCATACAATGGACAGCGGAGTATGGTACTGGAGAGTTAACGGTAAAAATATGAACGGTACCACCGAATGGAGCAAGGTTAAGCGCTTCAGAATTGCAACCGGGGCAGTTGAACATATCATACCCGAGGCTGAAAAAATGGCTGAGATGGTTTCAAAAACTCATCCCAGATTATGGTTTAATGATGAAACCTTACCGGAATACCGCGAAGCGGTGGCTGAAGGTGAAGCAAAGAAAGCATTTGACAAGGTAAAAGCTGCAGTTGACGGTAAGCTTAAAGATACTGTAGCTGAGGAACCTGAGCTTATTTATCCCGAGGGTGCAACCGGTGCTCAGAAGTCAGCCATAACAAACAGCTTTAAATCCGAAGTAACTGCTTTAATTACCGATATGTATCAGACAGCATATGTATATATGATAACAGGTGAAGCTGTATATAAGGAAAAAGCTATTGCATACCTTGACGATATAGCGGGCTGGGACCCTCACGGTAATACAAGCTATAAAAGCCTGGACACGGCTAACAAAATTATTATTGAAAAAGGCTCAATTGTTTATGACTGGTTATATAATGAGCTTTCAGAGGAAACCAGAGCAAAGGTTCTTTCAATGATAAAAGAGAGATTTTACGAAATGTATAAGCCTCTGATGCAGCAGCATCCTCTTGATGAGTTTCCTTACGACTCCCACGGGACAACCTGTATGACTACCTTGTTTGGAGTTTGCTTTGCAATAATGCATGATATACCCGAGGCTGAGGGATGGTTTAAAAGAATTCAACCGGTGTTCTATAAGATTTACGGCTACGGCGGTGAAGACGGTGGCTATTCCGGCGGTACCGGATATGCCAATTTTGAAATCGCGGCTAATGCACATGCACGTCATGATATGGTTTATACAGCTACAGGCTATGAGGCATGGAAATCCGCAGAGCAACGAAATAAGCCTGACTATTTAATGTACTTTATGTCAAACGGTGCACCTGTAGGTTCATTCGGAGATGACGATCTTATTGCTCCTGTAAATGAAAGTGTGAGCCTGATAAGATATCTTACTCTGGCGGAAAAATATAACAGCGGAGCCCTGAAATGGGCATCTGAAACAAGAGGAAATACGCCTTCTGTTATTGAGCCGATGCTTCTTAAGTATTTCAGTAACGATATTGAATCAGTACCGCCTTTTGATTATCTTAATTCATACCACGACAGAGATATAGGCTGGATTGCAATGAAGTCAGACCTTATTGACCCGCAGCATACCGCAGTTCATTTTAAATCAAGCTGGTGGGGCTCATATAATCATTCTCACGCCGATCAGAATAGCTTTTTCATATATGCCTACGGTGAACCGTTGGCACTGGACAGCGGATATTTTGACTACTACTACAGCGATCATGATGAAAATTACACCCGTCAGACTCTGGCACATAATGCAATAACCGTCAACGGCGGAAAGGGACAATATATATCACAGGCTGATCCCGAAGGAAACATTAATGCAAAGGGTGATATCACGGGATATCTTCACGGAGAGAAATTCAATCTTGCCTCAGGTAATGCCGAAAAGGCTTATCCTGATTTAGATAAGGCAGACAGATACCTTATCTATTTAAAACCTGATTACGTAATCGTAGTCGATGAATTATCTGCTGTAGATGATAAGCCTACACAGTTTGAATTTAATTTAAAAGCCATTTCGGATTTTGAACTTTTAAAGGATGAGCAGAAAGCAATTATTACTCAGGGAAGGGCAAAGCTTTCCACAACCCTTCAGTATCCGAGGGCAGTTGAGATTGAAGACTTTGATACCTTTATCGGCATAGACGGACTGGAGCACAGACCTTCCGAAGACCGTCTTCCAAGAAGAAAGGATCATTACGGAATAAGATTTGATACCGAAAAAACCTCCGATACGGTTATGGTTACTACTCTTGATATTTTAAAATCCGATGAAGAAGAAAAGAATGTTTTAGTAAATAAAAACGATGAATGTATGGAAATTACCGTAGAAGGTAACAAAAAAGTGTATGTTCGCCTTGATTATACTAAAGATGAGGTTTCTTACGGCGATGTTACTTTCAAAGGAACAGCGGCAGTATTTGAAGATGATTCATTTATGCTGGTTAACGGTACCGAGCTTAAAAAAGGTGGGGAAACACTTATATTATGCGATATACCAACCGATGTTTCTTACGAAACGGGAGAGCTTCACGTATTCGGAAATTCAGACGGTAAAGTATCCGTTAAGCTTCCTTTTAAGGTTACGAATATCAAAGATGAAAACGGTTTTGAAACCGTAAGAGCTGACCTTTCAGGCTATGATTACGGTACAATGGCTTATAAATGGACTCAGAGTGATGATAATATAATTAATATTGATTTTGAGGCAGGCCAGTATAATATGTACTTAAATGAAACTCCCGTTATGAAGTACGATGGACTTACAGTGAGAATAAACGGAAGAGTTGTCAAGTACAAAGCCCCTCCCTTTATCGAAAACGGTACTTTATATGTTCCGCTTGTTGAAACTGTTAAAATGTATGGTTGCCATGCTACAAATTTAGTAAGTTCATATAAAATTACTAAATCAAGGGAATCCTACGGTGATTATACAATAAGAGATAGGACAAACCGAATAATGTGGGTATATCCAAATTCAACAAAAGCCTTACTTAATAATATAGGTGTTACGTTAGGAAAACCAACTATTGAAAAGGACGGTATTTTCTATATTCCATTTAAAGAATACTACGAAGTATTTACCGACCGTATAGGCTATAGCGAGTACGCTAATACCTATTGGGTATATACTGAACCGATATATCAGGATGATGTTTCTTCAACAGTCTATCCGGTATCTGAAAAGATGACGGAGGAAGAATATGAGGAATACCTTTTAAAGAAAAAAATAAATATCATTATGGAAGGTAAGGGAAGGGTTGAATATGACGCCGACAATCTTGAAACAGGCAAGGAAATGACCTTTAAAATTATTCCCGATGACGGTTATTATATAAGCCGGGTTATATTCAACGGAACTGAAATGACCAACCTTGACCCGTCGGAGGTTACGGTTTATACAAAGGAATTGCCTGAAAAATCAACCCTGGAAATTATCTTTGGTGATTATTTTGAAAATCCGGATGATATAAATGCATTTTCAACACCCTATATGTTTTTCTATGAGAAGGATGCATATTATTTCGGAAAGGTATTCACCTCGCTTATCCCCGACGAGTACGGAATTTTATGGTCAAGAAATCCCGATCCTGTTGATAAAGAGTCTGATACCAAAAGGGTAAAATCCGAGTATTTACCTAATTTGAACGGATATTTCGGAATCAGGCTTGTTAATAAAACAGGCGATAAAAACCTGAAAATTTATATAAGACCTTATGTAGTTTACAACGGAATTTTAAACTCAGGTGAATGTCACTATGTGGATTTTGAAACGGTCAAGGATCCGCCGGATACCTCAACCTTAAGCGGATGGATAGAATATAACAAGCTTGATAATGCGGGAATAATGAAAGCTACTCTTACAGAGTAAAAAATAAATTTAATTTTGGAGGATAATAAAATGAAAAAAATTATAACTCTTTTAATAACTGTGGCAATGGTATTGTCTGTTTGTGCAATGCCTGCAATGGCTGCGGTTGATACAACAAATAATATAGTAGATTTTGATGTTGACAGTTTAAACGGTAGTGACGGAGACGAAATTGGCAGCTTTACAAATACAAGCGGCGGTAAATATTTCACCTTCAATGACGATACAGCCTTTGCCCGTGTATGGACTTCAAGTGCAAAAGCAACTGTGGCGCAGGAATCCGAAGATAACCAGGCAGTATCTGTAACGTCAACCTCAAGCAGCGCTAACGGATATATTCAGTTTGCGTTTTTATATTCAGGTAACAACAGCAACTTAAATGAAGGAAACCAGGTATGCAGAACCTCTGATGTGGCACTTACCTTTAAAGCTAAATTGCCTGAAAACTCCTTATTACAGGTTTATACAGGCGGACAGCTGTCAACTGATGAAACAGCATCAAAAGCACAGAAAGCACAGCCCTTATTAATGGAAATACAAACTGCGGATTCCGATTCGCTGAGAATCTACAAATATACTAAGGTTGACGACTCTACTACTACTTACAGAGAAACCGATTATTATGCTGTTACCTTAAACGAGTGGGCGGAATATAAGATTCTTTATAATTACGATATGGGCACATACGATATCTATATAAATAACGAGCTTGTTTCAGAAGACAATTTGCTGCCATATCCTAAGTTTTTACTTAATTACGCTATCAGAATCGGTATGAAAAAGGGTACAACCGAAGCTGCTTATATAGATGATGTTAAATTCTATACAGTAGCTGATAAAGATACAAAGGTTCAGCCAAATGTTTCAAAAACAGGTAATGGAACAGTTGAAGTTACAGCTCCCGATACAGTTGTTACGGCAGACGCTGATGTAACATATACGGTTACTCCTATTGCAGGAAGCTATATTGAGGAAGTAACAAAGAACGGCGTTTCTGTTTCGGATTTTGATGCAGATACATACACTTATACAGCTAAAGCTGCTGAAAATCAAAAGCTTGAAGTTAAGTTTGCTGATTATCAAGATCAGAATCCTTCAATAACAGTATCACCTTTTAAGTTTAAAACTGATGAAGCAAGCTATGTATTCTTAAGAATGTTTTATAATAATACAACTCCTGATGAATTCGGTATCCTTTTATCAACAGAGGAAACTCTTACCCTGGACGATGCAGTTCCATTTGACGAAACCAAAACAACAAACGGTAAGGGTGTTAACGCTTACGGTTACTTCGGTTATGAAATAATCAATGAAACTGATGCAACAACATATTATCTACAGCCCTATGCAAGAATAGGCGAAGCATATACTTACGGTAATGTTGAAGCAGTAAGCCTTGAAGCAGCAGAATAAATACCAAAAAAGAGGGCAGGAGTTTTACTTCTGCCGACAGTACGGGGACGGTTTTTCGCCGTCCCGTATACTAAAAAGGAGGATACTATGAAAAAAAGATTGATTTCTGTAATACTTGCAATTGTAATGCTTATGGCAACTTCACCTTTTGTGTATTCAGAAACAATATTATTAGACAGATCGCTTCCTGAATTCGATAATGAAGAAAGTTTAGCAGCAACCGATAGATATAATAACGAACCTGTCCGTGGGTCAGTCGTAAAGGGTAAGGGAGCAGTTTCTCTTACTGATATTGATGGCAACAAAGTGATAAAATTATCTTTAACAGGAGAATCATCAGAGACTAACCTGGCAACCTTGACAATGTTTGGCAGCGGAAATCTTGCCGATTATTATAAAAAAGGAATAATTATAAGCTTTGATATAAAGGTTGAAAATAATTGCAAGATATCTTTTTATACATATTCAAGCAGCTATTATAAAAGCAGAAGAGTTTTTGTTATTGATAACGGTGTTCTGATTCCTTCAACCGACGTTAACGGTAAAATAACGGATGTGACAGATACCGGTAAGCAGGCGACTTTGTCACCTGATAAAATGTATAACTTAAAGCTTGTTGTCGATGCTTCGTCAAAGACATATAAAATCTATCTTGACGGAAAACAGGTAGGAGACACATATACACTTAACAGCAGCCTGCTTGATAAAAACAACGGAGGATTTTATCCTTTATATATCGGACTTATAGAGAATGACAGCACGAAAACCTATCCTGTAAATTGCTATATAGATAATTTAAAACTGATTAGCTATAATGAAAACGGTATAGATATTGCATCCTCCTATGATATTTCAGATGATAAAACACCTGTTGATAAATTCAATCCCGAATCGGATAAGCATTCGATAGGATTTGATGCTTTTAATAATAATACCGAGCCATCCGATATTACACTCGCATCGCTGAAATATAAAGTAAATGAAAACGGTTTCAAGTCACTTGAAGGATATAATATTAAAAAAACAGCTCTTACCCGGGGTCATAACAGACTTGAACTTTCAAAAATGTTAATTCCTGAAAACGATGCGGCTTCATCTTCCGGACTTTTGTTTATGAATTCTTTATACAACCTTGATGTGACGGGAGTGATGTATACATTTGCCAATAACGGAGAAGAGATAACCGAGGTTAAGGAGACTGTAATATCGGGAACCGATCCTGCCAAGGGTACTGTTGAGGTTACAAATCTTGACAGAGAGGTAACCGTTAAAGGCCACATAGAAGATGCAAATGCACTTCCTTTAGGCGGATTACCTGTCAGTATGATTGTTTTAAACAAGGATAAAACCAAGGATGACCTTAAATCAGAGGCTGATGCAGTTGCTGACGAAACAGATAATATATCTTCAATGGTATATCTTGATGCATCAAAAACAGATGCTGAAGGTAACTATTCCTTCAAGCTGGAAATGCCCGGAACCGCAAATATGGGAGATTACCTGGTAATCTCAAAGGTGGGAAGCATTGAATATACAACCACATTAAGATATCTTACAAGCAGGCAGAAGCAGTCTTCGATTATAAAAATCAATAAAGCACTTTCAAAGACAGCAACTGATTTACTGAATACAATCAGCGACTCCGATATTGAATTTTCTTTATCCTTATTCTTAGGATACACATCAGATAAGGATATGTATAACTCTGTTAAAGATAAAGAAACCTTCTTTGAGCTTGTAAAAAGCTTCGGTAAATATTCGGAAGAATTATCAGAATCCGGCAATTCGGTTAATGCATTCAATAAAAATCTTGATAAAGCAATTTTGTTAAGCAATATGGAGGGGATAGATGACTTAACCGCTCTTAAAGCTTATGCAGAAGCCAATGCTGAAAAAACAGGGCTTATATTATCGGGAATTACCGATGCTAACAGCAGCTTTGTATACGGTGCTCTTGCTGATTTTGACGATTTTTCTTCACTTGATAAAATCAATACTCATATAACAGAGAGTATAGTTGCTTATGATATTCCGAATGCTCTTAACTGGGGTTCCGTAAGAAAAACAATTGAAACCTATGCAACCGTGCTTGGTCTTGATTTAAGCGACAGTGCGGTAGATTATGATGAGGTTTATCATAAGATGTATAATTTGAAAAAAGACTATACAGATATTGGTAAAATAATTTCAAGCTTTAACGAGCTTAAAGCATCAACACCTGTAGTAGTTCCCCTACCACCGGTAATAAGACCTTCCGGCGGAGGCGGTGGAGGTGGAGGCGGAGTAGCCTCAAGACCTCAGATTAATGAAGAAATTAAAGTTGAAGAAGATAAAGAGGAAGCAGTAAAGCCCGAAGCTCCCAAAAGAGTTATGAACTTTACCGATGTTTCAGAAAGCTTCTGGGGATACAGTAGTATAAAAGAGCTTTACGGTCTGAATCTTATCAACGGTGTATCTGATACAGAGTTTGCACCGCAGAATAATATAAAAAGAGAAGAATTTGTTGCTCTTCTTGTAAGAATGGCAGGGCTTGAGGATACTCACAAAAATGCCGGCTTTACCGATGTTGCTTCGGATGCATGGTATAAGGATGTGCTGAATGCTGCTTATAATAGCGGAATAATCGGCGGTAAGCCTGACGGCTCATTCGGTGCAGGAGAAAATATCACAAGACAGGATATTGCCGTTATGATTAACAATATGGCTCAAAAAGGTATAATTGTTATCGAAGATAACGGTACCGAAATGACTTTTTCCGATAATGACAGTATCTCCGGTTATGCGGAAGCATCCGTTGAGAGTGCTGTGAAAGCAGGTTTAATCACAGGTTATACCGATTCAACCTTCCGTCCTCTTAACAACGCAACAAGAGCTGAGGCAGCAACTATAATTTTAAGAATATACAACCTAATGCAAAAATAACGGAGGACCATATGAATAAGCAAATAGAATTTGACAACTGGAAAAGTTTCAGAGAATATGAACAGGATGGATATTGGAATTTTTCCGAAAAGGAGGGAGATATTAATATTTCCCTTACAGGAGGGAAATTCGTTTGTGTTCAGTTTGAAAAAAGCACCTATGATGTTGAATGGAATTCAGTTTACGAAATCTCCTACGATCTTGATGTAACGGGAGAAAAAGCATGGGTAAGAGTTATGTACGGATGGTATGATAAGGACGGAAATGTTCTTGTAAAGGGTTATCTTTCAGGCAAGGATAAAATCGTATCTCCCGAGGAGACGGGCTTTTTGAAAATTTCTGTTAATATTCACTCATCACTAAAGGCTGAATGTAATTTCAGTAATTTCAAAATTAAATGCACGGGAGAATATAATCCTCATAATATAACTCTTTCTACCATTGCTCTTAAATATCCTGTATATCCTGCAAAAAAAGATTGCCGGGATAATCTTAAGGAAACTTTAGAAAAAATAGACGAGCTTTGTATAAATGAAAAGCCTGACCTTATCGTGCTTACTGAGGCTTTTTACACAATCAAGTGTCAGATACCTTTTAGGAAAGCCTGTATGTCTGAGGCTTCGGAGCCGGTTAAGCTTATAAGGGAAAAGGCAAAAAAATATAATACTCATATAGTCTTTTCCTTTCTTGAACTGGAAGACGGAGAATATGTCAATGGGGGATTTCTTATCGGCAGACAGGGAGAAATTTTGGGTAAGTGCCGTAAAACTCATCTTACTATGTCAGAGCTGGAAAACGGTATGACTCCTGGAGAAGAAATCAAGGTTTTTGATACTGATATAGGTAAAATCGGTATTGCTATATGCTGGGATATTTTCTTCCCTGAGCTCGTCAGAAAGATGCAGAAATTGGGTGTTGATATTATATGCAATCCCACAGCCGGCTACAGGGAGTCAAGAGTGATAGAAAGAGCAAGAGAAAGCGGAGCATATATAATAACCTCTACTGTTACGGATTTTAAGGATTCTGCTGTTTTTGCCCCCATCGGACAAAAAATCTGTGATGCTTCCGAGCATAACGGCTACGGTGCCATAACGGTAGATATGAATAAACCGCAGTATATATACTGGCAATCATATCCCGCGCTTACCTCGGGAAAGGAAATTTTTCTTAATGAAGCAAGATGGGAATTATACATATAGGTATATGTGATTAAATAGGAGGAATGATTTATGAAAAAAATTATCACTTTGGCATTATGTGTTATTTTAACAGTGACATTATTTGCAGGCTGCGCAAATAACATCAATGAAAATTTATCTCTTTACAACCCCGATATAAAGGTAGGGGATACAGGAGGACTTAAGCTCCCTTTAGTTAATAAAGACACAGAGATAACCTGGTCCGTAACCTCTTCAACACCTGATCTTAACAGCAGCTATTTTGCTAATAAGTTAAGAGAAATTACGGGAGTTAATGTTAAATTAGATGTTTATCCTTCGTCTACGGCAATGCAAAAAATCAATGTACTTATTGCGGCAAATCAGCTTCCTGATATTGTTGGTCAGGGGTTGAAACAGGATTTAGCTGATGATTTATGTTCACAGGGTGCTTTTGCGGCAGTAGAGGATTATATTGATAAGCTTCCTAACTTTAAAAGAACCTTTGTTGATGACAAGGATAAAAACTGGATATTCAAATCCTATGCTGCACCTGACGGAAAATTATACGGATATTACGGTTGGGACTGGACCAGAGATGTAAATACAGGTGCTACAATGTACCGTAAGGATATTTTCGATAAACACGGTCTTAAAATGTGGAATTCTACTGAAGAATTTTATCAGACCTTAAAGAAGCTTAAAGAGCTGTATCCGGATTCCATACCTTACACAGTTAAGGCCGGTGACGGAATATTCCTTTCCTGGAGTAAAAGCTGGGGAATGCTCGCTCAGGATCCCTATTACGATGAAAAAACGGGTAAATGGTTCTATACCGATACTGAGCCTCAGTATAAGGAAATGCTTGACTTTATGCAAAAATGCTATAATGAAGGCTTGATAGACCCTGAGTTTATCACAAATACTCAGTCAGCATGGACTCAGAAAATGATACAAAAGGATAAGGCATTTATAACAACCGACTGGATAGGCAGAATGGAAATGTTCAAAGAACAGACTAAGGATTCCGTACCTGAATATGATTTAAGATTTGCAAATCCCATAGGTCCGGACCAGACTATGCCGGAACCTAATCAGCTTTGCTGGGCAAGATATGTTGCAAATAACGATAAGGCGGAAACCGCATTCAAGCTTCTTGACTTCTGTTTGTCACCTGCAGGAAAAGAGCTTGTGACAATGGGTGTCGAAGGTGAAACCTTTACTATCGGTGAAGACGGAATGGCTGATTTTATCGAATTCCCCGATAAAAATCCTTCTACAACCGAGCTTCAGGAAAAATATGGAATGTTTATTGAAGGTGTATATTTAAGCTTTGACAGAAGAGGCTCTAATTTCCAGTATACCGAAAGAGAACAGGAAGCCCAGGATTTTGCAAAAGACCCTGCACATCTTTCTCCTCTTGACCCGGTTCTGGTCTTCACTGCAGAGGAAAAGGAAATTATCAATAACTGTAAAAATAATCTGCTGAAGGGCGGAAGAGAATTTGCTACAAAGTACGTTCTTAATAACGGCGGAGACAAGGAATGGAACGAGTGGCTTAAAAAAGCTGAACAGCTTGGTGCCAAAAAAGTAGTGGATGTATACAATAATGCACAAAAACGCTATGACAGCAAATAAAATCTGATTGTGCTTAATTGATAATAGCTCTGTTTTAGTTCCCAATCTATAGATTTGAGAACTTATGAGGCTTGTTGTGGCCCTTCACAACAAGTATAAGGCACAGCGGAACTCCCCTTTCGCTGTGCTTTATTTTAGCCGTCGGAGAGCTATCCGAAATCGCCTCAAACCCTTAAAAATAGGCTTTTTCTTCGTTGTCGGTTTCGATATACCTCGTATTATCAAAACCTTCCGCCTTGAAAAATCACAATTTTAAAGGGAGAAGCAGATAAGATGATATCAATACTCCGCCAAAAACTATAAAATCAGGCTTCTTCTGTGTTGTCAATTTTAATATGCCTTGCATTATTAAAATTTTCCGCCTTGAATAAGCACTAATTTTAAAGTTTTATGGTCTTAAGATTTATTGTCCGGATTTTTTCGGCAGTGCAAGGCAAAAACGGAGTTAATATAAAATATTTACGAGTATTTTAACGAAGCAATGTCGAAAAAATACGACAAGAAACGGGTTTTGCTATCATCTTGTCTGCTTCAGGTTCTATAAGAATTTTCAAATTAGGAAATTTTTAGATAGAATGAGGCAAAAACGCAGGTAATATTCGGATATTACCGAGGATTTTAACGATATTATATCAAAAATTTACAATTTAAAAACGAGTTCGGATAACTTTCCGACGGCTAAACGCAGGAAAATTTATAAGATTTTTGATGCGGAGGACGAAGGAATGCTTTTGCCTTTCGAGGACGACAAATTAAAAAGATTAAAATTTAACAAGTTTAAGGCGTATGGAGTTCGAATCTCCGACGGCTAAGGCTAAAGGAGAATAAATGGTGGTTAATTTATCAGCTTTTGAATTTAATAAATTGAAAAATAAGGTTTCCGATATTTTATCGGTAAATTTAGAATATAAATTTAAAATATATGAATCGGATGAAATTTGTGTTTCTTTATCCGAAGATAAAGTAAAAATAGGCGGGAAGGAAAAAACTGATTTTTCCCGCGCACTTATGCTTTTGGCATTTGAAATTAAAAAAGGAAATAATGAATTTGAAATAAAAGAAAAAAGACATTTTGACACTCTTGGATTTTCTGTCGACTTATCAAGAAACGGTGTTGTAAAAGTCGATTTTATGAAAAAAATAATTGATTTTATGGCACTTATGGGCTTTAATGTGTTAAAGCTTTATATGGAGGATGTTTTCGATTTACCCGGATATCCTCATTTTGGTTACAGAAGAGGGAAATACTCAGAATCTGAACTTAAAGAAATTGATGATTATGCTTACTCTTCAGGAATTGAGGTTATCCCTTCCGTTCAGACCTTAGGGCATCTTTCACAGTATTTAAGATACTGTGAAGCAAGTGGATTTTCTGAAAATACCGATGTTTTATTGTGCGGAGAAGAAAAGACTTATGAATTTATCGAAGCTATCGTAAAAAGAATGAGAGAATGTTTCCGTACAAAACATCTTGTTATAAATTGTGATGAAGCAAGGGGTGTTGGTGTAAAGAAAATTATGAAGGAGAAGAAATATACCTCTCCTTATGATATTTCAATAAAACACCTTGAAAGAACTATTGAAATTTGTAATAAATACGGCTTCAGACCTTGTGTTCACGGTGATTTATTCTACGGATATTTAGGAAATGGATATTACGATTTTTCCTTTAACCCTGATAAAAAAGAAATTGAAAAAATTCCCGACTGTGACATTATTTACTGGGATTATTATCACAAGGAGTATGAAGATTATGATACTCTTTTAAAAGGTCACAGGGCGCTTGGAAATAACACTTTATTTTTAGGCGGTATATGGATATGGGCAGGTCAGCTTCCTAATGCCGAATTTACCTTTGATACAATGCTTCCTGCAATGGAATGCTGTATAGATAATAATGTTAAGGATGTATGGGCGGCAACCTTCGGAGATGACGGGAATGAAACAAATATTGCATTTGCACTCCCGCAGCTTGCAATATTTTCCGAATATTGCTTTAAAGGAAAAGCTTGTACTAAAGAATGGATTGAAGAAATTTCAAATTTTGTTTTTGGAATTGATATGAGGGCTTTATATGCCATGTCTTCCTATCACAGTCCTTTTGTTGATAAATATGAGAAACCGGATTATATTTTCCCTGATTATATGGGTAAAAAGCTTTTATATACTGATATTTTATATAATATGACGGGAAGATATGATTTTTCCGAAATTTTACCGAAGCATATAAATACGCTTGATACCCTGAAAAATTCACAGTATGACGAAAAATGGGAACCGTATTTTAACTATGCCAAGCTTATTTTTGAAATTACTATAGAAAAAATGCAGTTAATCCCGATGGTTAAAGAAGCCTATACAAATAAGGATAAGGATGTCTTAAAAGAAATACATTTAAAAATACCCGGTCTGATTTCAAAATATGAGAAGCTTTTACTTCTTCACGAAAAACAGTGGAAGGGTACCTATAAAGCCTTTGGATGGGAAGAGCTTAATGTAAGATACTCGGGAACTATCGGAAGACTTTACTATCTTGAACGGGTTTTAGAGGATTATCTTAACGGTAAGTTAAGTATAATAGAAGAGCTTGAATTTGATTTTATAGAAGAAACTAAGGATGTATACACCCTGGGAAAAAATGTAGCAATTTACAGTAATCTAAAAGCAACGGGGATATAACCTTCTTAAGGTATACGGCTAGGTTATAGTTATTGAGCTATATATTTAATACAGTATAAGAAAGGAAAAAAGTTATGTTAAGCTATAAAAATACAGCAAAAGAGCTTAAGGAAAGCGAAACCAAAACCGCCATATTACCAATAGGAAGCATTGAACAGCACAGTTCACATCTTCCTATGGGAACAGATTATTTGGTGGTAAAGGAATTATCCGAAAGAGTAGCCGAAAGAATTGATGCATACCTTTTACCGCCTATACCCATATCTACCTGCTATGAGCATAAAGGTACAAAAGGAACTACCTGGATGAGACCTGAAACCTTTTCAAGAATGGTTCAGGACATAGTTCTTTCCTTAAAGCACGGCGGTTTTAATAGAATTATAATAATGCTCGGTCACGGGGGCATATTCATTGCAGGACCGTGTGTAAGAGAGCTTAATGCATTAAATGACGACCTGGAGGTTATATTTATTAATCCTCCCAATGATGAAAAAATTCAATCGGTTTTAGAAGGAGATAACGGTATTCATGCCGGAGAAAAAGAAACCTCCTGCGTGCTTGCGATAGATGAAAATCTTGTAAATAAAGAGCTGATGATGGAAAATGATTTCGTTCCTGATTGTCCGAGAGAGTTTTTAAATTACATTCCTTTGCCTGAATTAAGTAAAACGGGCGTATGGGGAAAATCCTCTCTTGCAACAAAGGAAAAAGGCGAAAAGGTTTTGGAGCTTGCAGTTGAATACTGTATTGATTACATAGAAAAAGCATTTAAATATACAAAGAGTAAGGTATGGTAATAAAATGAAAATACTGATAACAAAACCAAGAGGAAATGATGTTTTTAATACATTCTTTACGGATAATGCAATAAAAGAGATAGAAAAGCTCGGAGAAGTTAAATATAATCCTCATAACAGAGAATATACCAGAGAAGAATTAAAAGAAGAATTAAAAGACATTGATGTTGTATTTACCGGCTGGGGAGCAACCTGTTATGACAGTGAATTACTGGAAAAAGCAAATAAGCTTAAAATTATTGCTCACACAGGCGGAAGTGCCGCAGCGATAATCAGCGATGAGCTTGCAAAAAGAAATATAACCTTACTTTCAGGAAACAGGCTGTATGCAGAGTCGGTGGCTGAGGGTGCTCTTACATATATGCTTATGGCACAAAGAAAAATGCTTAAAAACATTTCGGATATGGAAACCTCGGGATGGCCATCTGAGTATCATTTTACCAAGGGGCTAAAGAGTAAAACCGTAGGTATTGTAGGCTTTGGTATGATTGCGGAAAATCTTGCACGTATACTGCAGGTGTTTGATGTAAAAGTAAAAATATATTCAGGCTATCTTTCACAGGAAAAGGCAGACGAATATAATGCAAAGGTATGTTCTCTTGATGAAATATTTGAAACCTGTGATATAATATCAGTCCATTCGGGACTTAATGCAAAAAATCTGCATCTTATAGATAAAAAATATTTTTCCAAAATGAAGGATGATGCTCTTATTGTAAATACTGCCCGCGGAGCGGTTTTAAATGAAGACGACCTGATTTCTGAATTGAAAACGGGAAGAATAAGAGCAATTCTTGATGTATATGAAATCGAGCCTCTTCCAATGGATTCAGGCTTAAGAGGACTTCCAAACGCTATCCTTGTTCCGCACAAGGGCGGTCCTACAACCGATGTAAGAGAAATCGTAACCATAGAACTATGTGAGGATATAAGAAAATATTTCAGCGGAAGCAATGAACTTAATCATGAAATAACCCTTGAGTATGCAAGCCGAATGACCAATGAAAGTAAATTTATGAAAAAATAGAAAAAAGGTAAGTGCAAAATGAGTTTGGCAAGTTCGTCTTTTTTAAAAAATATCTTTCCGGACAAAAGATTCTGGAAAATGATGTTTACATTTTCCATGCCTATAGCATTGCAGAATATGTCAATAGCTATACTTGGTATAATTGATGTTTCGGTTATAAGCAATATGGGAGAGACTGCTGTTGCAGCAGTTTCTCTTGCAAATCAGTTTTTTTACATAATAACTCTTATTACTTTTGGTATAACAAGCGGTGCATCGGTTTATCTTTCGATGGCTTACGGTGAAAAAAATCACGAAAAAATGAGGGAAGTTTTCAGCATTACGATGTTTTTTTCTGTGGTGATAAATTTCCTGATTATGATGCTCTGCCTCGTTTTTCCCAATAAATCCCTGGGTTTTTTCACAAATGACGCAGCTACAATAAAAAACGGTGCAATATATCTTATTATTGTAAGCCCTACCTTTGTAATGTATAGTGTTTCAAATTCGTGCACAGCATTTTTCCGTTCGGTTCAGAAACCTCTGTTTCCGATGGTTGCAACCATAGCTTCCTTAGTGATAAAGACTGCTCTTAATCTTGTACTTATATACGGAGTCGGATTTATTCCTGCTATGGGGATTGTGGGTGCTGCACTTTCAACACTGATATCCAAAGTTATTGAATTGATTTTATTCCTTATATTTATGCATAACTTTAAGGAAAAAGAATATATTTTTAAAATTTCCGACGTAAAGCATTTTAAACCAAAGGGAATAAAAGAATTTGTTTCAGGGACTTATGCGGTTATATTAAATGAAAGCCTTTGGGGATTGGGAATATCTGCTTTCGATGCAATATTCGGAAGAATGGGTGTTTCTGCAGTCAGTGCTGTAAGTATTGCACGCCAGCTTGAAAATTTAGGAAATTCCTTCTTTTCGGGTATTGCTATAGGAGCGTGCGTTGTGATAAGCAATAGCATTGGTGCCAACAAAATATCCAAAGCAAAAGAATATGCAAAAAATTATGCGCTTTCCGCCTTTTATGTAGGATTGTTTGTTATGGGGGTATTGCTTTTAGTTGATGTTCCGTATGTAAAAACGTTTTTTACAGGTCTGGAATCAGAAACTCAGAATCTTGCAGTATATCTTATAGCGATATATGCTTTGTATATGCCCTTCAGAAGCCTTGCAAGCACGCTGATTATGGGAATAATGCGTGCAGGCGGAGACAGCCGTTTTGCTATGTTCTGCGACGTGCTTCCTGTTTATATATGGTCTTTGCTTTTAGGTTTTATTCTTGGAATAAAGCTAAAATATTCAATTATAACTGTGCTTGCAGTTATGCTCTTTAAAAGAGTTATAAAATGTATTATTGCAATCAAACGTGTTACAAGCGGAAAATGGCTGAATTATATAAATTCCTGTAACCCGTCGTGATTTTTTCTGCTCCGTAAAATTACGGTGTCACTTTAAGACTTCGATAAAAGGAAGGGTATTTTGCCAAAATGAATGCAGACAGTACAAAAGTACGGCAAGGCTCATTTTGGTGAAAAGCAAAGAATGGCAAGGGTTTCTCGATGATTCCTTTGCCATTTCACTTAGAATTATAAATATTTTTATTTATCGACATTATATAGATTTTTTATTTTTTTTTGCGGTAGACCGACTTTTTCGACAGTCTGAGGGGATGTTTAAAAAGTTTGACTTTTTAAACATCCCCTGATATCGTTCTGAGGAGATTGGAAAAGCTTCAGAATAGACATTTTCAGCCACTCGCTGTATGTGATACAGCAAGTGGCTAAGTTTATTCATAACCAAAAACTTAAACTTTAAATTTTTTTTAAAATCTTTACCTTTTTAACGGTTGATTTGATAAATATCTTTATCAGAATAGTTTAAATATATCGTTTTTGGTGGTCTGGAGTTTTTTTACATTTCCTTTGGATTAAGACCTTAAGTTTTATATAAATACACTTTTAATATTTAAGGAATAGTGAATAGTGAAGAAGTAAAAAGTAAAAGACGACAAGTCGAAACTTGTCGTCTTTTGGCGGAGAAGGAGGGATTTGAACCCTCGCGCCGGTTTCCCGACCTACACCCTTAGCAGGGGCGCCTCTTCGGCCTCTTGAGTACTTCTCCATAACCGAAAATTAAAAGATATAAATTTGTTTTGGGCAGGTTATTAGCCTGCCCAATTTCTGGCAGAGAGGAAGAGATTCGAACTCTTGGCACTTTCGTGTCACTGGTTTTCAAGACCAGCTCCTTAAACCACTCGGACACCTCTCCATGTCAGTGCAATTAATTATATCAAATAAATGGGGATTTGTCAATAGATTTTTTTTGGATTATTTTTTGCACAAATTTGATGCTTTTCTATTGTTTTTTTGAGGATAAAATGTTAGAATATATACGAAAAGTAAGTAAAGGCGGTGATTTTACGGAAGAGCAAAATATTAAAACTTACGTGGTAATAAAACACAAATATGATAACAAAAGCGGCGGTACAAATGTCCATGTCCATGATTTTTATCAGCTTATGTACATTGCGGCGGGGGAAGGAAATGTAAAGGTTTCCAATGAAAGCCTTCGTGTTAAGCCCGGTGATGTTATTTTTATTGCGCCTATGGTAGAGCACGGAGTTGATTTTGCCAATACCTCCATGACCACCTATGAGATAAAATTTGATATATTTGAAAATGAGCTGGAAGAAATTGCCCGCAATATCGGTGTGCTTTACTATGAAGAGGATAATAAAATAAAAAATCTTATCTTAAAGATAATAGATGAGTCCACCGAATGCCGTCCTTATTATAAAAAAAGTGTAGAAAACTTTATTTCCCAGATAATCATCTATCTTACCAGGCAGAAAAGTCTTGCAAGTGACAGCGAATCTGTGATAAATATTTCCTACGAAGGCCATTCATCAATTGCCTCAAAGATTAAAACCTATATTGATTTTAATTATTCAAAAAAAGTGTCTTTGGTTGAGCTGGCGGAAATTTTTTGTATTTCCCAGTCACACCTTTGCAGGGAGTTTACTAAAAATTTCGGTATGTCACCAATAAAATACCTTAACAATTTAAGAATTGAAAAGGCTAAGGAGCTTTTATCCATAAGCGACTATTCCATTGGTGAAATTGCCTATCGCGTGGGATTTAACGACATTCACTATTTTTCCCGTTATTTTACCAAACAGGAAAAGATAAGCCCTGTGTCATACCGCAGAAAGATAAGAGATGTTCTTGTTATTCAGATAAATTAAGGAGAGATTTTAAGTTGAACAAAACACCCAATTCCATGAGAAAGCATATAGGGATATTCGGGGATACCAATTCAGGTAAATCTGCCCTGTTCAATAAAATAATAAATCAGGAGCTTGCTATAGTTTCCGACAAAGAGGGAACCACAACCGACCCGGTAAAAAAGGCTATGGAGCTTATCGGTCTCGGACCTGTTGTATTTGTTGATACTGCAGGAACAAGCGATTTTACCGAGCTTGGTGCCTTAAGAAACAAAAAAACATTTGATATTCTTAAGCAGGTTGATTATGCCTTGCTGGTAATTGATTATAAGACATACAGCAAGGAGTCACTTTTAGCTCTGAAAAAAGCTTTGGAACAGAGCAAAACTCCTTACAGTATTGTTATTTCCAAAAATGATATGCTTACTTCTTCAGATAGAGAGAAGGCTTTTTCCGAATTTGAAAAGCCCTTATTCGTTTCCGTTAAGGATGAGGCTTCCGTTGAGGCTTTAAAGAGCTTTCTTATAAATGCTCTTAAAGATCTTGAGAAGGAAAACGGTCTTTTGGACGGACTTGCAAAGGCGGGGGATAATGTGGTCCTTGTAATTCCTACCGATTCGGAGGCTCCCGAGGGAAGGATTATACTACCGCAGGTACAGACTATAAGAGCCTGTCTGGATATTGGCGCCTTTTGTCATATTGCCAATGAAAACAATCTTCCGGGCCTGCTTGAAAAAATCGATGCCGACCTTGTTATCACCGATTCCCAGGCATTTAAAAAGGTTAACGAAATTGTACCCGTAGATATACGTCTTACCTCCTTTTCCATGCTTCTTGCAAGGCAGAAGGGGGAGTTCTCCTTGCTTTTTAAGGGTGCTGAAGCCATTGAAGGCTTAAAGGACGGAGACTGTGTGCTGATAAGTGAGGTTTGTACGCACAACACCTCTCATGAGGATATAGCAAAGGTAAAAATTCCCGCTCTTTTAAAAAAGAAAACAGGAAAAGAGCTAAGATTTGAGTTTTCCTCGGGTTTTTCTTTTCCCGACGAGCTTTCAAGATACGCTCTTGTTATTCATTGCGGAGGCTGTATGATAACAAAAAAGGCGATGAGTCAGCGTCTTGATACGGTTAAAAATAACAAGGTGCCCGTTACCAATTTCGGAGTTGCGCTGGCATATCTTACAGGTGCCTATAACCGCCAGAATTTTTTACTTGACCTTTAAGGAGGCCTGATATGAAAAAAATATCATTAATTCTCGCTGTAATCTTTTTAATTAACTTTTTTTCATGTATCCCGGGGTGGGCAAAAACCGACTACGAAATAGTTTTTTCAGAAAACTTTGAAGGGGATTTATCCCGCTGGCGTCTTTTCTATGAGGGCGGTAAGCAGAAGGATTCCCAAAAGAATAAATATATTGGCTGTTACCTTGAAATGGGCATTGCAAAAGATCAGCTCACCGATACCAAACTTCCCCGTGCGGAAAGTACTCCATTCCCGGTGGAGGGCGGAAAAATCTATACTGTAATGGCGGATATGTGCGGTATGGATGATCAGGTAGGCTACCTTGTTTTTCTTGATGAAAAGGGGCACCGTCTTGACGATAAGGGCTATAAATTTCAAAATAACATAAACTCCTCCGACTGGCAGTGCGGCTATTCCTATGTAGAAGCACCCGAGGAGGCAAAGAAAGCTTCGGTTATCCTTATGGGCGGCAAGGCTGCCTGTAACTTTGATAATGTGATAGTCTGCAAAGACCGTGTGGGAATAAGCTCGGATTTTGACAGCCGTGAAAAATACGGTCCTCAGGCTTTATCTAATTCAATAACCGAAGCTCAGAAGTATGACATCGTTTTCTCACAAACCTTTGAAGAAGGCACACTGGATGACTGGACTTATTCTGACCGCAGCTCATCGGTAAAAATCAGGAAAACCGATTCCAATGCTTATACCGGAAGAAAGTCGCTTACCGTAAAAAACGATACTCCCGGAAAAACCGTTGGTATAACAACACCTTCTTTTTCGGTTATCCCGAACTTTTTATATGAATTTTCGGCGGATATCTATAAGCAAGGCATTGGTAACAATTCAGTTGAGCTCATTGTTAATTTTTATTCCGAAAAGGGAGAAAAGCTTGAAGCCTTTACCTTAAAAGCCGATGCTTCAGACTGGGAAAGCTACAAGCTTAGCCTGACAGTCCCCGAAAAAGCAGTAACGGGAGATATTCTGATTGAAGGGGGAAGCGGTACAGCGGTTTCTTATGTTGACAATATCTTTCTTATCAATAAAACGGTAAGGACTTCCGAGGAGGAAAAGCTCGAGAAAATAAAAAAATCCTCGGTTATAATAAAGACGGGAACTTCCAACGCTCTTTCTAAGGGGGTTAAAACCCTGATTGATGAAAATAATTCAAAGGTTGTCCCTCTTATCATAGATTCAAGAACCCTTGTTCCGGTACGCTTTTTAGCTTCAAATTTCGATTTTAAAGTTTCCTGGGACGAGACCACTAAAACGGTTACCTTAAATAAAGAGGATAAAAGCTGTAAAATTGTGCTTGGTAATAAGGAAATTGAGCTTAACGGGGAAAAAATTATTTCCGATACTCCGGCAATCAGTATAGAGGGAAGAACTATGCTTCCCTTAAGAATTCTTTGTGAAAAGGTTCTCGGAAAATTTGTTTTCTGGGATCAAAGCGGTCTTATTGTTATTGGTGACGAAGAAGCTTTAACCCAGGAGGATAAAGGTATTATAGAGGCTTTGGTTCAGGCTGCTTTATAATTTAAAGGACGGGAATTTAGAATTCCTGTCTTTTTTTATTGCATTAGCGGATTTACTGTGATATAATTATTGTGACTGTTCATCAATTAAAAATAAAGGAGTAGGTATTATGAGAAAAATATCTTTAGCCCTGGCATTTATTTTTATAGTAACAAATATGTTTATGGTAGGAGGATTTGCGGCAGAAGAAAGTGCTGTTTTATCTGCAACCTTTGAAAGCTGGCCTTGGCTTTCAAATACCAATATACCTTCTAACTGGAGTAATTCGGGTACACAGTCAAGCTATGTATCAAAGGACAGCTCTACCAAGGTAAGAGGCTCATACGGTGTAAAAGTTACCGACACTTTAACCACTGCTACTGCAGGTGTTAAGTCAAATACTTTTTCTGTTACTGCCGGAAAGACATATAAATTAAAGGCAAAAGGTTATGTTCATGAAGGTTATATGAACGCTTTTATAAGATTCCTTGATTCATCCGGTACTAAAGTAGGTTCTGATATCATTGGTCTTGCAAACATTGTTGGCCAGTGGAATGATATAAATGTATCGGGTATCGCTCCGGAAGGTGCTGTCAAAGCACAGGTTTATCTTCACGGTCATCAGGCAACAGTCGGTACGGTTACATGGGACGAAGTATATGTATACGGATACGGCTACACGGCTCCTACACAGGGGACAGCTGTTAATTCACAGATAGTAGCACCAAACGGCAGTAAGCTTAAATATACATCCTATGACGATAAGGGAAATACTTTATCTGACTTTTCATACGCAGGTTTCTATGCAGGAAAAGTTGAGATTCCTGATACCGACAATACTAACAGTAAAATGTATGTTCATTCCGTTTTAGAAGCAAAACCGTGGACCGCTGAACAGATTGCTGACGGTACGGCAGCTAAAGACGATACTCTTCGTATTCAGACTGCCATTGACAATGCAACTGCGGCTGTTGAATCAGGTGAGCTTGCTATTGTTAAACTGAAAGCAGGAAATTATTATGTGGCAGATACTAAGGCTGACGGTTCGGCATTACGCTTAAAAAGTAATGTAGTCTTATCGGGCGAAGGCCAGGGACCGACAGGTACTGTTATTCGTGCAACCGGTAAAAGAACTGTTAAAGTTACCACCAATGATGACGGCTCTACATCCAGCTCAACTCTTAATTACATTGTATTAAGAGCAAGCGGTACAAAGCCTTCAGTTACAGGAACCGCAGTTAAAATTGCCGATTCATATATTAAATCAGGTTCAACCACATTCAATGTTGCCGATGCTTCTCAATTTAAAGTAGGAGATTTGATAAAAATTTATCATCCGTCATCTGCTGAATGGGATAAATACATGGAAATGACCACAATGTCTTATAATGGAACATCAACCAAGTGGGAAGGCAAGGTTGATATGAATACCGAAAGAGTCATTACTGCTATTTCGGGGAACACAATAACTGTCGATTTTCCATTCTTCGTTCATTATGATATGTCAGTTGCTGAATGTACTGTTCAGAAACTGAATGATTCAAGAAGACTTGAAAATATCGGTGTTGAGAACTTAAGAATAGAATCAGATTTTAATAAAAATGATTTTGATACAGCGGGAAGATATGATGATGAAGACCATGCGAACTATGGTATATATATGAGTGCAGCTAAAAACTGTTATATTCAGGATGTAACCTTTAAACATATTCTTCATTCTTCCATACTTCTCACAGATTATACAAAGCAGGTTACTGTTCGTAACTGTTCGATTTTAGAACCTGTATCTATTGTTGAAGGCGGTAAAAGATACTCCTTTGCTGTAAATAAAGATACCCAGCAGATTTTAATTACGGGCTGTTATTCAAATATGGGTCGTCACGATTATGAAACAAGCTTTACC
This sequence comes from Oscillospiraceae bacterium, assembly GCA_015068665.1. GTDB lineage: Bacteria > Bacillota > Clostridia > UMGS1840 > HGM11507 > SIG450. The sequence continues at coordinate 262,376 of SVKB01000001.1, forward strand.
TGTACCGGACCTGTTGTATTTTCAGACAGTGTTGCCGATCAGACTCTTGCTGCAAGCGAAACTCACGGTACATGGTCTACCGGTGTTCTTTATGATAATATGAGTATGATAGGCGATAAATCAATAGGATTCTTTGCTTCTACCAACCGTGGTATATATGGAACAAAGACTTCTCAGGGATGGTCAGGAGCCGGTGTTGTATTCTGGAATACATTGGCTTCAACAGTAATTGCAAATGATCCGTCGGGAGATTATCAGAACTTCCTTGTTGGTATTTCGGGACTTTATTCAACAGCGTCAAGCTTAAAAACCGGTAATATTAATACTTATAAAACACTTTACAAAACTGACAGTATTGCGGCTGATTCAAGTGCGGCATATAATAAATTTACAACAGCCTCCAATACATCACTTGCAGGAGATGCTTATAAAGAAGCAACCACTACTCCGGTTGAGCCGAGAAGCTTATATAAGGCTCAGCTTGCCCAAAAAGTTACAGGCAGCTTCAAAAACGGAAAGCCTAATGCTCCTGTTATAGTTTCTCCGATGCCTGATGATGAGTATTCATCCTATGCGGTGAGAATTGACGGTTTCTATCAGAAAGGTGCAACTGATGTTAATGTTTATGTTGACGGTGAGAAAATAAAAGCTACATTAAATTCCTCCGATAATACATTTTTTACAACAGTTGAAGGGTTGTCGCGCGGAGTGCATAAGATTTATGCAACTCAGGTTATCGGCGGTGTTGAAGGTAATAAAACTGCAGACAGATTTATTTCAGTGGGCAGTTCTGATGGGGAATATACCTCGGCGTTAGGAAGCAATTATCCTGTTTCAACACTTTCACTTATACAAAACGATAACAGATTAAGCTACGACAGGTACCTTTTATCTTTGGATGTTGACGAGCTTCCGGAGGAGCTTCCCAATCCAACAGTATCGCTTGTAAATACAGCTACTCAGGATAATGTTCTTATAGTAAAGAGTCAGACAGGTCCTCAGGCAATATACGGAAAATACGGTATATTTGCTACCAAGGTTCCCGAATATAATGGCTATGAAATTAAAGAGTACGGTGTATTGGTATCTGTTGATGAGGATATAATAGATATGTCTACTTATACATATATAGTTCCTTCTGTGCTTGAGCTTACCGATACCGGTGCGTACGGAGTTCTTCTTTACAATCTGCCCCAGGATAAGCCGGTGTACGTAAGACCTTATACAATCTATAAAGCAAGACCTACCAATGAATTTGTGGGTGCAGATGCGGAATTTGCAGTGTGCGGACAAGTATCAACAGTAGAATAAAATGTAAAAGGGAATGTAAAAAAACTCCAAACCACCAAAAACAAGATATATCAACGATTTTTATAGAGAAACTTATCAAATTAACCATTAAAAAGGTAAAGATTTTAGAAAAATCTTTAAAATTTAAGTTTTTGGTTATGAATAAACTTAGCCACTCGACGTATCTAATACGCCTTCGGGTGACCCAAAATCAAAGATTTTGGCTAAGTTTATCCATTCTGAAGATTTTTTCCTATCCCCTCTGAATTGTTTTAGGGGCTGTAAATAAATTTACAGCCCCTTTCATGATTATGCCAGAATAAAAAAACTTAAGGAGTTGGCTTTATGAAAAAATTGCTTTCATTTTTGCTTATATTAAGCTTTGCCGCAACCTTGCTCCTGCCGGTAAATATCTATGCGGAGGAAGCCATTCTTATTTCCAGCTATAGTTTTGAAGAGGATTTTGAAGGATGGGAAAAATATGTTGCAAACGATCCTGCTGTTATACGAACCGATGAAAAATTCTACGAAGGCTCCTTTTCAATATTTATTGAGGATAATTCCCAAACCGCAACCTCGGGAATATCTTCTCCCTTTATTGATGTTACTCCGGGAGAATTATATACATTTTCATCCTATATTTATGTAAAAAACGGCAGCTCTGTAAGACTTTATGTAAAGTTTTACGATAAGGCTGACAAAGTATTGCAAAATACTTCAAAAACCGTAAACGGAACCTCCTTCTGGCAGCTTATTTATGATATACATACAGCTCCCGAGGGGGCAGTTAAAGCACGTATGCAGCTTGTAGGTACTTCATCCGATACGGGAAGCGCTTATGTGGACAATAGTGCGATGTATAAGGGAATAAAGAAATTTCCAAAAACAGAGCCGCCGTATGTTACTCCCGTCCAGGCTGAGCCTGTCAATGCATCCATTATAGCACCGGTCAATGATAAATTGTTTTATAAAGCCTATAACGAAGAAGGGGATAAGCTTTCCGATTTTTCCTATGCAGGATATTATGCAGGGGATATTGAATTACCTGAGACTAAAGATTTGCCTGTTGTATCAGAGATATCTCCAACCGGCACCGAAGACGATACCTCTCATATCCAGGCTGCCATTGATAAAGCCTTTAATACTGAAGGAGATTTAAAGGTTGTTAAATTAAAAGCGGGAAAATACCGGCTTCCTGACCCCATTTACATAAAAAGCGGAGTCCTTTTATCGGGAGAAGGACAGGGGCCGAACGGCACGGTTTTATTTGCATCAAAACCTTCTCAATACAGTCCCGTGCATATTGAAGGCGCGGAGCCCAATGATGATACAACAAAAAAATATTATTTAACCGATGACTATGTTAAATCCGGCTCAAAAACCGTCCATGTATCTATGGAGGATGCTTTGGATTTAAAAGTCGGTGATGAAATCGCAATATACTATACTGTCACTGACGAGTGGTGTGAAGCAATGGATATGGTTGGAGTTATCAATGTATATGATAACGATACCGGCTGGAAGTCCGGTGATGTATCCATGGTAACAGAAAGAAAAATCACCGCTGTAAACGGTAACGAGATAACCGTTGATTTCGGTTTCTTTGTTCCCTATATCACAGAGCTTACCCCAACCTATTTTGTTAAAACCTCGGATGAGAAACGGGTTGAAAATGCAGGGGTTGAGAATTTAAGAATAGAATCCTTTTATAACGGTTCTCCTACTGATGAAGAACACGCTACAATCGCCATTACCATACGATATGCAAAGAATATTTTTGTAAGAGATATAACGAGTAAATATTTCTATTTCGGTGCCGTTCAGGCAAATAAAAGAACAAAGCAGATTACTGTGAGAAACTGCTCCTGCCTGGATCCTGTTTCCACTGTCGCCGGAAGCAGAAGATACTCCTTCCACGCCTCTTATTCTGCCCAGCAGATTTTGTATACAGGCTGTTATTCCTATGACGGAAGACACGACTTTGCAACCAGCCGTGAGGTAACAGGTCCTGTTGCCTTTGTTGATAACGTAGCTGACTCATCCAATACCTCCTCGGAAACTCACGGAACCTGGTCAACAGGGGTTCTTTACGATAATTTATACCAGATAAAAAATTTCACAAAAGGCTTTATTGCAAATGCAAATCGCGGTATATACGGAACGGCTGTTTCACAGGGGTGGACTTCGGCAGGCTGTGTGATATGGAATTCTCTTGCACCTGCGATAATTTCCCATAAACCGCCCCTTACCTATCAGAACTTTATTATCGGTAACTGGGGAACATATACCGATGAAAGCGGTATGGCTATGAAAAAGACGGATATTTCAGCTTATTCAAAAGCATACAGAACAGGTTCATCAACCTTGCCCAAGGAAGGAAGCTTTGCAACAAGCGCCAATACTTCTTTTATAGGAGATTCCTATAAGGAATCCGTAACTGCGCCTGTTAATCCAAGGTCCTTATATAAAGCACAGCTTTCCGAAAGATATACGGGAACTATTAAAAATGCCCGACCTAATTCTCCGGTTATTGCTTATCCTTATCCTGATAAAATAAGTGACGAAAATGAAATTGAAATAACAGGCTTTTTTGAAAAGGGTGCATCAGGAGTTTATGTTTATATAGACAATATTCCTTATGAGGCTGAGCTTGACAGTAAAGATAATTCCTTTAAGCTGGTTAAAAGTCTTGAGGACGGCACTCATAAAATATATGCAACCCAGGTAATTGACGGTGCTGAAGGAAATAAAACCGCTGACCGTTTTATTACGGTAAAGGAGGAAAAGGGAAATCCTGATTATCTTCAAAGCATTTATCCTGCTGAAAAAACCTCCATGCTTTTAAATGACAGTCGTCCCGGTTTTTCTGAATATATGGAATTTGACAAGGTTGTTTTACCGGAAGAAAACGAGATGCCCCTTGCGGTTATGTATTCTTCGGTTCCCGAAGGGGAATATATAAAGGTAAAAAATCAGACAGGGTACATAGCAATACGGGGTGATTATTTAGTGATTGCCGCGAAGACTCCTGTAATTCCCTGTTATACGCCTTTGGAATACGGCATTGTTCTATCGGATGAAAACAGTAATCCGACATCGGAGGATTGTGATGAGAGGATTGTGTCCAAAATAAAACTGACCGATTCCGGAGCCTACGGAATTCTTATTTACAATATAAAAAGAGATACAGTCTATACAGTACGCTCTTACGTTATATATAAGGATATTTTAAACAAAGAGCATATTCTTTACGGAAAATCACAGACAATCAATATAAATGACTGATAAGAGGAGATGTAAATAGATTATAATTTATTTACATCTCCTTTTTACTTTACATTTATATATAAATAATGTAAAATATATTTGAGGTGGTTTATATGAAAAAAATAATCAGTATTCTTGTTATTTTATCGGTTTTTCTGTCATTTTTCTGCGTAAAGGCAGAGGAAGAAATAATCTTTTCCTCCTCCTTTGAAAACGGCAGGGAAAAGTGGGAGGACCGAGGCAAATATTCTCCCGAATATGTAACTTTCAAAAAGGGAGTTTATACTGACGGGGAAACCTCAATAAGAGTGAATGATATTAAGGACTCTGCTTCGGTAGGGCTTATTTCTCCTGTCTTTTTGGTAAAAGAGGGAGAGACATATTCCGCTTCGGTGGATATTTTAGTTATATCCGGAACCTTAAAAATGTTTTTTGCGTATTATGATAAAAATGATAAGCAGCTTCTTAATAAATCCGCCTCCGCTAAAGCCGGGGAATGGAAGAATATAGTAACCACCCAGAAGGCGCCTGAGGGTGCGGCGTATGCTCAAATTATGCTTTCTTCCGATTCCAAAACCTTCGGAGACGGCTATTTTGATAATTTTTACTTTGCAAAAGGAACACTTGTTCCCAGGGAAATTGAGAATGCGGCTTATCCTGAAATCAAAAAGGCTCAAAGCAGCGAATTTCAGAAAACAGAGCTTCTTTATTCGGAGGACTTTGAAAACGGACTGGGAAGCTATACCCTTTATTCCTCTGCTTCCGAAAAGCTGGTTTCTCACTATACCACGGAGACTTATGAGGGAAACGGTGCAATCAGGATTGATGATGACTCCGATACATACACAGCGGGTATTAAATCACCGTTTTACGAGGTTGAGGAGGGAATGAAGTATACCGCCTCCTTCTATATAAAAAATCTTTCGGGTAATTCAGTTAAGCTTTATTTTAAATTCTTTGACGAAAACAAAAAGCAGATTCTGGCTAAATCTATAGGCCCTAAGGGGAATGAGTGGTATCCTCTCTCTCTTACTCTTGAGGCAGTTGAAGGTGCAAAATATGCTCAGATTCAGATAGTGGGAATTGTGAAGGATATAGGTGTTGCCGTTGTTGACAAGGCACAGTTTCATAAAGGCACTTATACTCCCGCAAAAACTCAGCTTACATATACGCCCCCCATTCAGAAGATAGCGGTGCCCGCAAATATAATAGCTCCCGAAGGGGATAAGCTTGTTTATAAGTCCTATAATGAAAAAGGGGATAAGCTTACCGATTTTTCCTATGCAGGTTTTTTTGCAGGGGATTATCTTCCTCCCGAATCGGAGAGTTTAAGTATAGTTGAAACCATCTCACCCACCGGCACCAAGGACGATACCGCCCATATTCAGGCTGCTATTGACCGTCATGAAAGAAAAGACGGTAAAATGGGAATCTTAAAGCTTAAGGCGGGAAGATATTATATTAACACCGAGGGAATAAAAATTAAAAGTGGTGTGCTTTTATCGGGTGAAGGTCAGGGCCCCGGGGGAACGGTTTTATATCCCTTTGCTGATAAGCAGTATACCGCGGTACGAATTGAGGGTAAACAGTACACCGAGCTTTTAAGCACTGCTCTTATTTCGGATGAGTATGTAAAGGCAGGCTCGGATAAAATACATATTGACGAAAGCAGGATAAACCATTTTAAGGTGGGCGACCGTATTGTTATAAAGCATACCTCTACCGACGAATGGGCAAAGGCAATCAAAATGGTGGGAACCATCAACGTTTATGATGATGTTACCACCTGGACCGCAGGCTCGGTTCAGATGAATGCCGAACGAAGAATAAAGGCAATAAACGGAAATGAAATAACTCTTGATTTCGGTCTTTTTGTACCTTATATGAAGGAGCTTGTTCCCTCGTATATAGTTAAAATTTTAGATAATGAAAAGGTGGAAAACGCCGGAGTTGAGAATTTAAGACTGGAATCTTACTTTAACGGAGATAAAAATGACGAAGCCCACGCAGTAAGCGCAATTTCCGTTTCCTATGCCAAAAATATAATTATAAGAGATGTAACAAGCAAGTATTTTTATTTCGGGCTTGCAAAAATGGCAAACGGAGCAAAAAATGTAACTGTTCAGAATTGCTCCTGTCTTGAACCGGTATCTAAGGTGGCAGGGGAAAGAAGATATTCCTTTGTTGCATCAACGGGCTCACAGCAGATTTTAGTAACAGGCTGTTATTCCTATGATGCGAGACACGATTATGCAACCTCCGGGCAGGCATCGGGACCTGTAGTTTTTTCGGACAGTGTTGCCGAAATGGCAAACACCTCCTCGGAAACCCACGGTACCTGGTCAACAGGAATACTTTATGATAATATATATCATATCGGCAACTCCTCCAAGGGCTTTACGGCTATTGCCAACCGCGGCATTTACGGAACTGTCCGTTCCCAGGGATGGACGGGTGCAGGCTGTGTGGTATGGAATGGGCTTTCAAGCACACAAATACTTCATAAGCCTCCTCTTACTTATGAAAATTTTGCGGTAGGTATATGGGGACTTTATGCCGATGATGACGGTATGGCACAAAAGGAAAGGAATATAACCTCGTTTGAAAAAATATACCGTACGGGAGAAAGCACAGAGCATACCGAGGAAAATTTTGCGACCGATGAGAATACCTCAATTGTAGGAGATTCCTACAAGGAAAACATATATACTCCCGTTGAGCCAAGGAGTCTTTTCAAGGCACAGCTTGCCCAGCGCTATACAGGAAGCTTTAAAAATGCAAAGCCAAATGCCCCGATTTTAATAAACCCCTTCCCTGACGGTTTTTTTGATAAAAATGAGCTGACCTTTGAAGGGATTTATCAGATGGGTGCCGACAAGGTAACTCTTTATATAGACGATATCCCTTATGAAGCAAAGCTTAACGAAGCGGATAACACATTTTCCTTAACACTGACCCTGAAAGACGGCACTCATAAGCTTTATGCAACTCAGACCATTGACAATTTGGAGAGCTGTAAAACTGCAGACCGCTTCTTTAGTATAAACAAGCCCTGGGAAAACGGTGCTCATCTTCAGAGTATTTATAAAAATGACAAAACAGGACTGCTTCTTAATGATTCCCGTGTTACCTACGACAGGGTTTCCAACGGCATAAGAGTTCTGGTTGACGATTATCTTCTTGTTACCGATGTACTCCCCTTTAATGACGGCGGAAGAGTTCTGGTGCCTCTGCGCTCCATCTTTGAAAGTCTCGGTGCAGCTCTTTTATGGGATGATGCAACCAAAACTGCAACTGCCATAAGGGGCGTGAATGAAATAAAAATAACCTTAAACAGCACCACCGCTTATAAAAACGGTGAAGCGGTTATGCTGGATATACCTGCAAAAATAATAGACGGACGCTTTGTAGTTCCCGTAAGATTTATATCGGAGGCGTTAGGCTGCAAGGTTGAATGGAAAGACAGCACTCAGACAGTAATAATAGCATTGCAAAGCAATGCATCGATATGAATTCTGACGAATTCTCGATAAGTGCTTTGCACTCGATATGCCTGACGGCTCGATATGTTGCCTTACGGCAACGAGAATTCATATCATATCGAGTTTGAGCGAAGGGAAAACATATCGATTTTACGATAGTAAAAATATCGAGCAGACTTTAAGTCTGCATATCGACATTTTTTGTCCCTAACTTGACAAAATCATAAATAAATAGGAGTAAACAATGAAAAAAGTACTTATATTCATTTTAATATTCACATTCCTTCCGGTAATAAACATTAATGCAGAGGAGGGAATAATATTTGAAGCTTCATTTGAAGAGGGGCTGACAGGCTGGAAGTATGCCACCTCTGTTTCGGCGGAAAATACAAAAATCACCGATTCCTGTGCTACCGACGGCAGTAAGTCGGTATATATTTTCGATAAAGGTGAGGGCGTTTCCTCCGGAATTACGGGCAGTATGACAGAGATAACTCCGGGAGAGGTTTATACCGCCTCTGCCGACTCTTATGTAGTGGACGGAACGGTTAAACTTTTCTTTAAATATTTTGATAAAAACAGCCAGCAGCTTACAAATAAATCAATGGGCTCAAAGCCGGGAAAGTGGGAGAATATCACCGTTTCTTATGAGGCGCCCGAAAATGCGAAATACTGTGCAGTTGTTCTTTGTTCAATAAACGCATTCTCAGGAAAGGCTTATTTTGACAATGTGAAAATATACAAGGGTGAGGTTTCTCCAAAGGAGATATCCGGCTCAGTTCCGAAGGGTGAGGAGGATTTAACAAATGCTTCCTATACAATTCCTGCTCTTAAGACTTACAGTAATAAGGATGCAAAGCTTTTGTACTTTGAAGGCTTTGAGGACGGATATGAGGAATGGGGATATCACAACAACTCTCTGAAGGATTGGGTAAGTCTTAGTAACGAGAAGGCATACGAAGGGAAAAACTCTGTTTTTATAACCGATCAGAGCAGTGAAAAGGCATCCGGTATAAAAAGCCCGTATATTGAAATTGAGGAAGGAAGGCTTTATACTTCAGTTTTATATATGTGGGGAATAAACAATACTTCGGTAAAAATGTTTGTAAAATTCTTTGATTCGCAAGGAAAAAACTTAAGCAGTAATTCCTTTGCGGGAAAACGTAATGAGCAATGGGAGCTGATATCCGCCGTGGTGACTGCTCCGAAGGGTGCGAAAACCTGTCAGATTTTTATTGCAGGAGTGAGCGTCTCAACAGGAGATGCCTATGTTGATTCGGTTAGCCTTTATGAAGGAATATATCGGGCAGAGCAAACTCCCGATATATATATTCCGCCCGTTCAGGCTGTTCCTGTGGATGCAAAAATCATTGCACCTGTAAATAATAAGCTTGTTTACAGCGAATATAATGCCGAAGGTGATAAGCTGTCCGACTTTTCCTATGCAGGCTTCTATGGCGGAGACTACGAGCTTCCCGTTACGGCAAATCTCCCTGTGGTTGAAACCCTTTCACCGTCGGGGAAGGATGATACAAACCGTCTTCAGGAGGCAATTGATAAATGGGAAAGAAAAGACGGCGTAATAAATGTTATTAAATTAAAGGCGGGTATCTATAATATATCCTCAAAGGGGATAAAGGTTAAAAGCGGAGTGCTTTTATCAGGTGAGGGGCAGGGACCGACAGGTACGGTTCTTTATGCCTATACACCTCAGCAGTATATCCCGGTTAAGATTGCAGGTGATGAGCCCTCCGGGGAAGGGGGCAAGGCTCTTATTCAGGATGAATACTTAAAGGCAGGAAGCAGAACAGTTACTCTTAAGGAAGAGGATATAAAAAACTTTAAACCGGGGGATAAAATTGCCATTATCCATAATTCAACAGAGGAATGGGCAAAGGCAATAAAGATGGTGGGAGTTATAAATGTTTATGACAATGATACCACCTGGACTCCGGGGTCGGTAAATATGATTGCCGAAAGAGTTATAACCGGAATAAAGGGTAACACAATCACTCTTGATTTTGCAGTGTTTGTGCCCCATATAAAAGAGCTCGTACCCTCTTATATAACTAAAATAAACGATGACAACAGAGTAAGAAATGCAGGTATTGAAAATTTAAGAATAGTATCTTACTATAATGGAAGTGAAGCCGACGAGGAGCACGCAACAAGTGCCATAAGCGTAACCAACGCGGAGAATATATTTATAAGGGATATATCCTCCAAGTACTTTTACTCATCTCTGATTTCATCGGGGAAAAGAGCTAAAAAGGTTACCGCAAGAAACTGTTCTTCTTTAGAGCCGGTTTCTCAGATAACAGGCTCAAGAAGATACTCCTTTGCATCTTCAACCTCTGCACAGCAGATTTTATATACAGGTTGTTATTCCTATGACGGCAGACATGACTTTGAAGCAAGCTTTTCGGTAACAGGGCCGATTTCCTATGTTGACAATGTGGTTGATTCGTCAAATACAGGCTCGGAAACCCACGGAACCTGGTCTACGGGAGTTTTGTTTGATAATATATATCACATCGGTAACGATACAAAGGGCTATATGGCAATGGCTTTGAGAGGAAGAACAGGCACAAAGCTTTCCCAGGGCTGGACCTCTGCAACAGGTGTTATGTGGAACTGCCTGGCAAGTACCATTATTGTTAATAAACCGCCTCTTACCTATCAGAACTTTTCGGTTGGAATGTGGGGGCAGTACAGGGATACTTTCGCAAAAGCAATGAAGGATAAGAATATACAGTCCAATAAAAGCGGCTACCGAACAGGGGAGAGCTTAGAGCACACCGAGGAGAATTTTGCAACAGATGAATTCACCTCCTTCGTGGGAGATGCCTATAAGGAAAGTCCCTATACTCCCGTTAACCCCCGTTCCCTTTATAAAGCCCAGCTTTCCGAAAGATATACAGGAGTAATCTCAAATGCGAAGCCGAACGCTCCTGTGATGGTTTATCCGAAGCCTGACAGCTTTACCGAAAAAAACAGTATAACTGTTTCGGGACTTTATCAGCTGGGAGCGGAAAAGGTAATTGTTTATATTGATAATCTGCCCTATGAGGCAAAGCTTAACAGTGCAACAAATGAATTCAGTCTTGATGTGAGCTTGGAGGACGGTGTCCACAAGATATATATAACCCAGGTCATTGATGGGGTAGAGGGTAATAAAAATGCTGACAGATTTATAACCGTAAAGGAAGAAAAGGGCAATCCCGATTACCTTCAAAGTATCTATCCTTCTTACATAACCTCTATGCTTATAAACGATATACGGCCAACCTATGACAGCGTTATAAATTCGGTTAAGGTAACTGTAAACGGTGAAAATCTTATCTCGGATGTAAGACCGGTTGTGACGGATGGGAGAACCCTGGTTCCCATGCGTGCAATTTTCGAGAAAATCGGTGCTTCTGTTGTGTGGGATGATGCGGTTAAGACTGCAACTGCCAAAATGGGTGAAACCGAAATAAAAATAACTCAGAATAAAAAGGAAGCCTATGTAAACGGAAATATATATATGCTGGATGTTCCTGCTACAGTGCTTGACGGAAGGTTTGTTGTTCCTGCCCGCTTTATCGCTGAAAGCTTTGGCTGCACAGTTGAATGGGAGGACTCAAGCAAAACCGTGAAAATTTATAAGTAGACGGTGGAACTTTTTTCCTGTAAAAGAGGTCGTAAAGAATAAAAGCAAAAAGGAGCTGTTTTTATGAAAAAAATTATTTCTTTTATGTTAATTATTGCCATAACGCTTTCTCTTTGTGTGGGTGTACTCGGTGCCTCAGGGGAAAGCGATGAGGTAAGCCATGTTCTTTCTCTGGTGAAGGAAAGAATAGGGGAAACCGAAGAATACGATGAATTCATATCCTCCGTATCCGAAAACGGTGGAGTAAAGCGCTATACCTTCAGATGGTCCTCCTCTGAGAAAAATTTGAATGTTACAGCATCGGAAAGCGGAGTTATACTTTCATATAATAAATATGATAACAGTAAGCCACATGAAAAGCTGAAGCCTACCATAAATAAAATGTCCCAAGGTGAGGCTTTAGGGCATGCGAGAGAGCTTATCGGTAAAATCAACCCCGATATTATAAGTGACCTGCGACTTACCACAGACACCTATGACAGCCTTTTTGATGAAGGCTTTTCCTTCCGTATTCAGAGACTTTACCATGGCGTTGATGTGGTAGGGGATACGGGCTATATAAGAGTCAATAAGGATGCCTCACAAATAGAAAGCTTTAATTTAAACTTTACCGAAAATGTTAAATTCGATGAATTATCAGAGAGTATAGAAAGAGACGCTGCAATTGCCGGCTTTAAAGGTAAACTTGGAATGGTTCTTAGCTATAAGCTTGATAAGGATAAGGCAAACCTTCAGTATTCATTAAAGGAGCCGGGTAAATACATAAGTGCCATAACGGGCGAGGTGGTAAAGCCCATAAAACCCGAGTATGCCTTTTATAAAAATGAAGCGGCGATGGACTCGGCAATGATGGGAAGTGCCGGTGGCGGAAGTCAGTTCACCGAAGCCGAGCTTAAGAATTTAGAGGTTATGAATACCCTCTTATCAAGAGCTGATGCCGAGGCACTTATAAAGAATAATGAAATATTAAAAATCCCGTCAGAGGCTACGGTAAGCTATTTTAACACAAATTATAACGATTTCTTAAAAAAATATTTTTACGGTATTGAATTTTTCCATAAGGATTTTTCCGCCTATGCTTGCATTGATGCAAAGGACGGAGAGCTTATAACCTTTAACCGTTACGATAAATACGAAAAGGAAGAGTATAAGGAAAATTTATCCCTTGCAAGGAAGCTTACCGAGACGCTTTCACCAAAGCACTACAAGGCGGATGATTCGAAAAAGTTCCGTTTTGAAAAGGTTGAAGGCAATACCTATACCTTCTTAAGATATGAAAATGATATTCCCTGCTTTGATAATAGAATTTATATAACACTTAATAATAAAGGCGATGTTTTAAGCTATAATATAAGCTTTACCGAGGCAGAATTTGAATCTCCCGAGGGTGTGCTTTCCCACGATGCTGCCTGTGACAGTATGATAGCTCAGTGCGGCTACGGTCTTTACTATATTCCTGCCTGCTCTGAGGAGGGAATGAAAACCTGTGATATAGGCATCCTGGTTTACGATACAACCAATAAAAATACTACAATTGATGCACAAACAGGCAAAAATTATACACATAGCGAGGAAGAAGGCTTTATTGGTATTTATGAGGATATCGAAGGCCATTATGCAGAGGAAATAATAAATGTTCTCGGAGCTTACGGTATAGGCTTTGAAGGTAAAAAGTTTGAGCCCGATAAGATAATTACCCAGGAGGAATATGCCGCTCTTCTGGTTTCCGCGCTTACATACGGTGAGGGAATTAATCTTAACAAGGCGGACAAAATTATCTCCCGTTATACCACAGCTGTAAGAGACGGTCTGGTTACGGAAGCCGAAAAGGATGAGAAGGCACCTGTTACAAGAGGCTTTGCAGCAGTTATGATGATAAGAGCCTTAGGCTTTGAAGAGGTTGCCTCCCTTGAGGGTATTTATTTGTCCGAATTTACCGATGTTAAAGAAAATATCGGTTATATAAGTATCTTAAAGGGTATGGGAGTTGTTAACGGCTTTGACGGTAAATTCAATCCCGAAAGAAATATTACCCGTGCAGATGCAATGATTATGATTTATAATTATTTAAGCAAATAATAAGGCAGAATTAAGGATAGGACGGATATGCCATTCGGCATCCGTCCTTTTCTCGTTGCCGAAAGGCAACATATCGAGTTCCAAAGGAACATATCGAGTGCGAAGCACATATCGAGTTTTGCCCCGGCAAAACATATCGAAAATCCGAAGGATTTATACAAAAATTCCTCATTCAAAACGCAAAGCTTCTAAATTCATAAATTTGCTTGCAAATTTATACCTTAATATATTAATATAGACTACAAATAAATGTGCCTGTATATGATACAGACACATTTTATTATTTATATTATTTTGCTTTGCATGGTCCGGGGAATTAATATTCGGGAAATATGAAAAAATTTCCGGATTGACACAAAGTATTTAATAGTTATTTTATCATTATCTAAAAAAGCGTACAAAAAAGATGTAGATTGGACATAAAAAAGGCACTAAACGAAAATCGTTTAGTGCCCGTAAGCCCGCAGGCGTATTAAGATACGTCAAGGGTTTTTTGGGTTCAATATACGCTTTTTTTACGCTTTTTTTACGCTTTTTATATTTCGGTTGCTTCCCATAAACCGTTAATATATGTTGCTCCCAATGCTCTGTCATAAAGTCCGTAGCCCGGTCTTCCTGTTTCCCCCCAGATCATTCTTCCGTGGTCAGGACGGATAAAGCCGTCAAAGCCGTTGGTCTTTAAGATTTTAACGATTTTCTTGATATCAAGAGAACCGTAAGCACCAAAGTGAGCAGTTTCTTCAAAGCTGCCGTCTTCATAATTCTTAACGTTTCTGATGTGCATGAAGTGAATTCTGCCCTGCTTGGAGTATTTATCTACAAGATATGGGATATCATTGAAATCGCAGCAGCCAAGAGAACCTGTGCAGAAGGTCAGGCCGTTGTATTCGTGATCGTAAAGCTTTAAGAAACGGTCAAGATTCTTTTCGCAGGTGATGATTCTCGGTAAACCGAAGATTGGATACGGGGGATCATCAGGGTGAATAGCCATCTTAACATCTGATTCAATTGCAACAGGCATAATAGCGTCAAGGAAATATTTAAGGTTGGCAAACATATCCTCTTCGGTAACTGTGCTGTATTCATCAAATAAGTTCTTAAGGTCTTCCTTTTTATAGCTTGAATCCCAGCCGGGTAATGCTAACTCGCCGGTTAAAGGATCCATCTTTTCAAGCTGATCCTTGTAATAAACAAGAGCATTTGAGCCATCGGATAATTCCTTGTCAAGCTGTGTTCTTGTCCAGTCGAAAACAGGCATAAAGTTGTAGCAGATACATTTGATTCCTGCTTTGCCAAGTCTTCTGATGTTTTCCTTATAGTTTTCGATATATCTGTCTCTTGTAGGCTTGCCAAGCTTGATATCCTCGTGAACGGGAACGCTTTCGATAACATCAAATTTAAGGCCTGCATCCTCAACTGTTTTCTTAAGCTCTGCTATTCTTTCTTCGGGCCATACCTCCCCAACGGGTACGTCGTAAACAGCAGTAACAATTGATTCCATATTAGGTATCTGTCTGATGTAGCCGATTTTAACGGGGTCATCATAACCGTACCATCTGAATGACATTTTCATTTTAACTCATCCTTTCTTATTCTTTTCTTTTTATATATTGCTTAGGCGGAACGCCTACAATATTCTTGAAGGTTCTTATAAAATGCGAGTAATCGTTAAAGCCGCACTTTTCGCAGGTGTCCTTAACATCGCATCCGTCATTTAAAAACTTCTTTGCCTCTGCAATTCTTCTTAAGGTTATATAGTTAACAACCGTCGTACCGGTATGCTTTTTAAATATACGGCAAAGATGGTTTTTTGAAATAAAATGCTTTTTGGAAAGCTCGTCAAGATTTATATTTGAAAACAGGTTGTCATTTATATAGGCAACCACCGACTGAACGACTGCGTTACTGGTATAGCTTAAAACACTGTGATCGGTTTCCTCACAGGAAAGATACCTGTTTATAAGCACTACTGCCTTTATGGCATTTACATTGGTCATAATATCGTCGCCGAAATTATCACTCTTTTTAAAGGAGTTGAAAAGACTTATAAGCTCCATTGCCTGCTCATTGGTAAGGGAAACCTGCCTTTTGAACTTGACTCTGTCATAAAAACAGCCCGAAAGATCAGTCTGTGCGGTGGAGTTAAGCAGTAAAAAACGGGGGTGAAGCTTAAAAACATATCTTTCACAAAATGCCCCCGGCTTTTCAAGAAGCTTATGAATTTCAAACTGATTAACCACCAGCATATCATTTCGGTTAGCTGAAAACATTGAATCACCGATTAAGAATTCCTGACTGTTGCTTAAGCATAAAAAAACCTCGCAGCAATCGTGGATATGCATATTCTTAACCTGTTCTTCCTTATCTGAATAGAAGACAGCAAAGGTTTTTGAATTGACACATTCGTCGGTTCCGTCCTGAGTAAATTTATCAAAATACTTTGCCATAAAATCATCTCCTGCGCAAATGCCAAATTTACACGGATATTCTACCATAATCAGAAAAAAAATTCAAGAAAGCATTTGCTATAATCAAAATGTGCAATATTTTTGTATAAAAACAACAAGACTTTGCATAAATAATATTGTATAATAAAGAAAAAATGAAAAAAATAAGGATAAGGTGATTAAAATGAAAAAAGTTGTTACTTTTGGTGAAATCATGCTAAGACTTAAAAGTCCCGGAATGGAAAGATTTTTCCAGTCTCCAAGCTTAGAAGCTACCTTTGGTGGTGGCGAAGCTAACGTTTGCGTATCTTTGGCAAACTACGGAATGGAAACTGCTTTCGTTACCGCTTTACCTAAAAACGACGTTGCTAACGCTTGTATCAGAGAATTAAGAGGCTTTGGTATCGATGTTTCCAATATTGCCTTCAATGACGGCAGAGTTGGTATTTACTTCCTTGAATCCGGTGCTAATCAGAGACCTTCAAAGGTTATATATGACAGAGCTTACTCTTCAATCGCAATCGCAAAGAAGGGCGAAATTGATTTTGTAAAGGCTTTTGACGGCGCTACATGGTTCCATATCACAGGTATTACTCCTGCTATTTCCGAGTCAGCTGCTGAGCTTTCTTTAGAAGCTGTTCAGACTGCTAAGAAAATGGGACTTACAGTTTCCTGCGACTTAAACTACAGAAAGAATCTGTGGAAGTACGGTAAGGAAGCAAAGGAAATTATGAGAGAGCTTACCAAGTATGTTGATGTTATCATCGCAAACGAAGAAGACTGTCAGAAATCCTTAGGTATTGAAAACAATTCTCATGTTGAGGGCGGTGTTTTAGATACCAAGAAGTATGAAGAATTAGCTAAAGAAGTATTAAAGCAGTTCCCTGACTCCAAGAAGATTGCTATTACCTTAAGAGAATCCAAGTCCGCTACACATAATGACTGGTCCGCTTGTATTTATAACGGTGAAGAATTCTATGTTTCCAAGAAATACGAAATCAAGAATATCATTGACCGTGTAGGCGGCGGCGACAGCTTTGCTGCAGGTCTTATCTACGGCTTAAACAACTACGAAAAAGATTCCGATGCTTTGGAATTTGCTGTTGCAGCAAGCTGCTTAAAGCACTCAATCTTAGGCGACTACAACAGAGTTTCCGTTTCCGAGGTTACCTCATTAATGGGTGGCGACGGTTCCGGTCGTGTTCAGAGATAATTATTGAACCTTTAAAAACGGCAGAATTTATCTGCCGTTTTTTGTATATTACAGTATTTTACGGTAAAAATAATATTGACAAAGAAAATAAAGTTTGCTACAATTAGCATGGAGACTCGGTTTTTGTGGAAAATCTGTCAGGGAGAATGCGTCATGGACTGAAAGCGCATTTCAGATGAGTAGTAAATCAGGGAACGCTCCGGGTAAGCAGGCGCTTACTTTTAAAAATCTATATTAAAGTGGATGTGTTTTATACGCATCAATGCGGGTGGCACCGCGGGTTAGCTTTTAGTTTACTCGTCCCGGGAATATTATTATTCCCGGGGCTTTTTTCTATATTTAATTTAGGAGGTTATACTATGTACAGAACTCTATTCTGTAACGACATTTGTGACAAGCACATAGGTACAACCGTATCCCTTGCAGGATGGGTTGATGTTGTAAGAGACCACGGTGGCGTTATATTCATTGACTTAAGAGACTACACCGGCGTTACTCAGGTGGTTGTTCACAATGAGGAGTTACTAAAAAACGTAAACCGTGAAACTGTTATTTCGGTTACCGGTAAGGTGGAAAAGCGTGATCCCGATACCGTTAATACCAAGATTGCAACAGGCTATGTGGAGCTTGTTGCCGATTCGCTTACCGTTCTCGGTAAGAGTCAGAATATGCTTCCCTTTGAGGTAAGAGCATCAAGACAAAGCAAGGACGAGTTAAGACTTAAATACCGTTATCTTGACCTTCGTAATCCTAAAAATCACGATAATCTTGTTATGCGTTCAAAAATTATCCGTCATCTTCGTAATAAAATGGAGGAGAAGGATTTTCTTGATATGCAGACTCCTATCCTTACAGCTTCTTCACCCGAGGGTGCAAGAGACTTCCTTGTTCCCAGCCGTAAGCATCCGGGAAAATTCTATGCCCTTCCTCAGGCACCGCAGCAGTTCAAACAGCTTCTTATGGTTTCGGGCTTTGACCGTTACTTCCAGGTAGCACCTTGCTTTCGTGATGAGGATGCCCGTGCAGACCGTTCTCCCGGTGAATTCTATCAGCTGGATTTTGAAATGGCTTTTGCAACTCAGGAGGAGGTTTTAGATGTTTGTGAGGATGTTATCTACGACACCTTCAAAACCTTTTCCGATAAAAAGATTACCGAAAAGCCCTTCAGAAGAATTACCTATAAGGATGCAATGATGACCTATGGCTCAGATAAGCCGGATTTAAGAAATCCTCTTTTAATCTGTGACCTTACCGATTTCTTTGCGGATGTGGATTTCCCTGCCTTTAAGGGTAAGCCGGTAAGAGGTATTGTTGCTGACTGTCAGGGTAAGAGCAAAAAATTCTTTGAGGACTCCTTAAAGTTTGCAACATCAGCCGAGGTTGGACTTGGCGGACTTGGATATATCACCTTAAAGGAGGGTGTGTTTGCAGGTCCTATCGCTAAATTCTTAACCGATGCAAAAAAAGAGGAAATAGTAAAGTTAACAGGTGTTAAGGAAGGGGAAACCTTATTCTTCATCTGCGACGATAAGAAAAACGATACCGAAAAGAAGGCAGGTCATATAAGAACCTGGCTTGCAAAGAAGGAGCAGCTTGACTTAATTCGTGACGATGCCTTTGAATTCTGCTTCGTTGTTGATTTTCCGATGTACGAAATTGACGAGGAAACAGGGGAAACCATATTTACCCATAACCCATTCTCGATGCCACAGGGCGGTATGGATGCTCTTCTTAACAAGGAGCCTACCGAGGTGCTTGCATATCAGTACGACCTTGTTTGTAACGGTATTGAGCTTGCTTCGGGTGCCGTTCGTAACCACGATATTGATATAATGAAAAAAGCGTTTGATATTGCAGGATATTCAGAGGCAGAGCTTAAATCCAGATTCAACGCACTTTATACCGCATTCCAGTACGGTGCTCCTCCTCATGCAGGTATGGCACCCGGTATTGACCGTATGGTTATGCTTCTGACCGATGAAGAAAAAATCCTTGAGGTTATTGCCTTCCCGCTAAACGGTAATGCCCAGGATTTACTGCTTGGTGCACCAAGTGAGGTTACCAATCAGCAGCTTGAGGATGTTCATCTTTTAGGAAGCGGAAGCGCGCTGGCAGGAAGAGGAACTCCGTCAGGCTCAAGTAAAGGCTCTTCAGGTAAGCGTTCAACCTTCTCAAATGCACAGCAGCTTAACCAGTTATCCTTAACCGATAAAGAGGAAGAGGAAATGACAGGAATTTTCAAGGCTATGCTTGAAAAGGAAGCACTTCTTGCAACGGTTGATACAGAAAATACAGAAGAAATGGTTCACGTAATGCCTATGTCCAACGTTCTTCGCGAGGATGAAAGAAAGCAAATCTTCGAAAGGGAAGACCTTCTTAAGGGTGCTCCCGAACGCAGCGAAGACAGCTGGCAGGTTCCGAGACTTGTAAAGTGAGGTGGATGAAATGAAGTATTATATGAATGTAATAAATGAAAAAGGGAACATCGCACTTGAGGATACCCTGCTTTATAAAGGAGCTCCCGCCTGTGCAGGCTCCCGTATCTTAGAAGGCTACACGCCGCTTTTCTCTGCCGAGGCAGTAAAGCGTCTTGAAGAAAATGGCTATGTGATTTCAGGTAAGGCTCATGTTGGTGAATTCGGTCTTGACCTTCTTGGCGAATTTTCCCATTATGATAAAAAAGAGGGAGCCTTAAAGGGTGCCGCGGCATCCCTTGTTGCAGAAGGTGCGGTAAAAGCAGCTCTCGGTGTTGATATGAACGGCTTTACAAGACGTGCTGCGGCAATAAGCCGTGTTGATTTTATAAAGCCCACTTACGGTACCGTTTCCCGTTACGGCGTAATTTCCTGTGCCGCATCAGGGGAGCAGGTTGGTGTTTATGCAGGAAATGCAACTGATACAGCAGAAATTTTAAATGTAATTTCCGGCCATGATGAAAAGGACGGTACTTCTCTTAAGAATGAAAAATATCAGTATACAGCATCGGCTGATATCAGCGGTAAACGGGTTTGTGTAATAAAAGAGCTTCTTGACAAGGCTGATGATGCCACCAAAGCAAATATAAATGCTTATATCGGCGCACTTAAGAAAAAGGGCGTAGAGGTTGAAGAAATATCCTCGGATATTTTTGAAATTTCCAATATTGCATGGCAGATTTTAATGACTGCGGAAACCTGTAATAACGTTTCCCGTTATGACGGAGTAAAATACGGCTACAGAGCTAAGGAATATAAGGATATTGACGAGCTTTATGTAAATTCAAGAACAGAGGGCTTCAACTTCCTTACAAAGGCTGTTATTATGTACGGCTCGGATGTTTTATCCAAGCTAAGATACAAGGCTTGCTATGAAAAATCCTTAAAAATCCGCCGTGTAGTTTCAGAAAAATATAAAGAGCTTATGAGTAAATACGATGCAATTCTTACTCCTGTATGTTCAAAAACCTCCTATGAGGCTTATGATATAAAGGATGCCTTCTTAAAGGTGTTTGAGGAAGGTGTATTTACCTCTGTTGCAAACCTTATCGGTACTCCCGCGTATGTAACAAAGGGTGTTCAGCTTCTTGGCGGTCACTTTAACGAATCGGCTCTTTTAAGTATTGCGGCAGCTTGTGAAGGGGAGGTAGAATAATATGAAATACGAATTGGTTATAGGTTTGGAGACTCATGTTGAGCTTGATACCAAATCAAAAATCTTCTGCTCCTGCGGAGGTCATTCCGAGGCAAAGGAGCCAAATGACTGTGTATGCCCTGCCTGCAGCGGTATGCCGGGTATGCTTCCCGTTATGAATAAAAAGGTTGTTGAGCTTGCGGTTACGGCAGGTCTTATGCTTAACTGTAATATCAACCGTTATACAACCTTTGATAAGAAAAACTATTACTATCCCGATCTTCCCTGTGCTTATCAGATTACCCAGCTTAACCACCCTATCTGCACAGACGGTCTTGTAACCTTAAAGACCTCGATGGGTGAAAGAGGTATCCGTATCAAGCAGATTCACATGGAAGAGGATGCAGGTAAGCTTGTTCACGGCGGAAAGTATTCTTATGTGGACTTTAACCGTACAAGTGTACCTTTAATTGAGATTGTAACCCAGCCTGATTTCAGAAGTGCAGAAGAGGTTGTTACCTATCTTAATAAGCTTAAATCAATGTTCCGCTCGGGCGGTATTTCCGAGTGCGAAGAAGGGGCGATGAGATGCGATGTTAACATCTCCGTCCGTCCCGAAGGCAGTGAAGAATTCGGTGTTCGTACCGAAATCAAGAATATGGCATCCTTTGAAGCCATTGAAAAGGCAATCAACTATGAGTTCCAGCGTCATGTGGATGCCCTGGAATACGAAACCGAGGAATTGGTTCAGGAAACAAGAAGATTTGACGATGCAAGCGGCAAAACCTTTGCTATGAGAAATAAGGAAACCGAAGCGGATTACAGATATTTCCCCGATGCAAATCTTATGCCCATCATAATTGACGATGAATGGCTTGAACAAATCAAGGCAAATAAGCCGGTTGCAGTTGATGAAAAGGCAGACGAATACAGAGCGGCAGGAATTTCCGAAAAGGAAATCGATATGCTTTTATCAAACAATAAACTTATGAAGCTTCATAATGATGTGGTTTCAATGGGATGTAATTCCAAGGATGCGGCGGCCTGGATTTTAACTGACTGTGCAGGTATACTCCGTAAAGACGGAAAGAGTCTTAACGAGCTTACCGTAACAGCAGAAAAATTAGGCGCTATCATTAAGATGGTTGACTCGGGCAAAATCAACCGAAATGCAGGTAAGAAAATCTTAATTGCAGTGGTTGAAGAGGATGTTGACCCTGTGGAATACTGCAGTAAGCTTGGACTTGACCGTAAGGTTGATGAATCAATGATTTCAGAGGTTATTGATAAAGTTATCGAAGGTAACCCGCAGGCAGTTGCGGACTTTAAGAGCGGTAAAACAAAAGCCGCACAGGCTCTCTTCGGTGCATGTATGAAGGAGCTTAAGGGCGCAGGTGATCCGGGAACAATTAAATCGGTGCTTGACGAAAAGCTGAATACTCTATAATAAAAAAGGAGGTTTTCACCTCCTTTTTTAATGGGTAATCAGAAGCAAAGCTATGATATAAAAAGGACGGATGCCGAATGGCATATCCGTCCTGTCCTTCATTTGTAATTTGTAATTATTTCAATTACTTTGTAATTGAAAACAAAATATGTGCAAGTGCAGAGGTTTTACTCATATTATTTAAAACATCTTCATTTAGTTTAAGACCTGCAATTTCTTCAATATCAAGGTCGTCAACAGCATGGGGTGTTTTATCCTCGTCATCATCATATTCGCCCCATACATCATAGATAACAGAGGTTTCATTTTCATTGAAATCCTCTGCGGTTGAAAGCTTGCCGCTTGAATCTCTGAGCATCGCTCTGACAAAAACGGTGATTCCCACCTCTTTTGCATCTGCTGCTGTAATCTTTTTATAATTATTTATAACTCTGAATAACAAATCAGGACCGTAAAACATTTCTGCGGTTCTGAGTACATTATTAAGCTCTACCATATTTGCCAGTTCTTTAATATTCATTGCCAATCCCCTTAATTTAATTGCTTTTACGATTATATCACAACACGGGGAAAAAAACAATATTAAAATTGACTAAAAAACGGCTAATTAATAAATAAAAGTGCAACAAGTATAATAATAAGCATATTATCCTTGCAGTCCTCGAGCATAAGAATAAGAAGAAGTCCCAGTATCAGAATATCGTCATTGTCCAGTCCCCCGAAAAGTCCTTTTTTTGCGTTTTCCGAAGGAGCTTTGGGTTCACAGACAACCTCCTTTGGAATCAGCTTTTCCTCTCTTTTTTCAGAGCATTCCTCACCGGTGTAGGTCTGATACATTTTTAACGCCTCCTTCCTTAAAATCTCCCGCAATATTAAGAAGTCTTATAATTCTTATCGCCATATCAAGATTTCCCGCTCTGCCGCTTTTTATGTAAGGCCTTATGGCATTTAACAAGTCAATTCTGTTGTCATGCCTGTTAAAGCTTTCCATAAACCGCCCCACATAGGATATCATCTGTGCTCCGAAGGGGTCCTCATCTTTTCCTGAACCTCCGTTCCCCGAGAGCATTCCCGTAAGCTTATCCAGTTTTTCCTGTCCGTCAGGTTCGGAAAAAATTTTTGCTACCGAATTTATTAAATCATTTGAATCCAAGGCTTATCACTCCTAAAAATTTGACTTTAAGTCCTTTATAAATTCCTTTAAATCGGGATCCTCAATCTTATCGGGATTTATGGTTTTTAACATTCCCTTCAAGGATGCTTTGTCAATTCCCTTTATTTTTTCCATAAGCTCGCTTTTCTGTCTGTCACTTAATGCGGAATTTATCTTGTTTTTTGCCCTTTCGAAAAGGTCTTCATTAAGATTACTCATAAAAATCCCTCCTTGTTAAAAAATATGCACTGTTTTTCCTTTAAATTACTGTTTTTTTCAAAAGATAGGTTGAAAAATAAATTTGAAAGTGATATAATATAAAAAAATATGTATTGGTATTAAAAAGGAAGGGTGAATAAAAATGGCTTATGTAAATCTTGATGCCAAAATTGTAAGAAAATACTGTGAAGACGTATTTACCAAAAGAGGTTTTACCGAGCAGGAAAGTAAGGATATAGTTGATGTTCTTCTTACTGCTGACCTTTACGGAATTGAATCCCACGGTATTCAGAGACTTATCCGTTATCACAAGGCAATTGAGGAAGGCTCAATTGTTGTTGATGCAAAACCTGAATTAATATTCGAAACTCCTATTTCTGCAGTTTTCGATGCACCTAAATCAATGGGTCAGGTTGTTGGTAAAATGGGTATGGAGTTAGCTATCAAAAAAGCAAAAGAGCACGGTATCGGTGCAGTTGTTGTAAGAGGCTCTAACCACTACGGTATTGCAGGCTATTACACAAAGATGGCTGCCGATAACGACCTTTTAGGTATTTGTATGACAAATACAGAGGCTATTGCTATTCCTACATACGGTAAAAAGGCAATGCTTGGTACAAGCCCTATCGCGGTTTGTATGCCTGCTGATCCTGTTAACTTCTGGTATGATGTTGCTACAACTGTTGTAACAAGAGGTAAATTAGAGGTTTATAACAAGAAGGAAGCTCCCCTGCCGCAGGGCTGGGCTGCTGATGAAAACGGCGCTGACTGTGACGAAGCTTCAAGAGTTTTGAAAAATATTATCGGTAAGCTTGGCGGCGGTATCTTCCCACTTGGAGGATGCACTGAGGAAAGCGGTTCTCACAAAGGCTACGGTCTTGGAATTATAGTTGAAATGTTCACATCTATATTCGCAGGCGGAACAACCTCTCCTCATGTTAAGAACAGCGGTAATGCTGATACCTCCTTCTGCTTCTGGGCAATCGACTACGGTATGTTCGGCGATAAGAAGGAAATCAAGGACAGAATGAGTCTTCTTCTTAAGGAATTAAGAGAAAGTCCGAAGGCTGACGGTCATGACAGAATTTACACTCACGGTGAAAAGGAAGTTGAATCTATGGCCGAAAAGCTTGAAATCGGTATCCCTGCAAATGAAAAGACAATTGCAGAGCTTAAGGAAATCGGTAATGTTGTAGGCCTTAACTATGACGATTATTTCAAAGCGTAAATTGTAAAAAGGAAGGGTTTTAAAAATGGATATTAAAGAAAAAGCACTTATTGCCCACGAAGAATGGGGCGGAAAAATTGAAGTTATTTCAAGAGCAAAGGTAGAAAACAAAGACGATTTATCAGTAGCTTACACTCCGGGTGTTGCTGAACCCTGTCTTAAAATTTCCGAGGATGTTTCATTATCCTATAAATACACAAGACGTTCCAATATGGTTGCTGTTATCACAGACGGTACCGCTGTACTTGGTCTTGGTGATATCGGTCCTGAAGCAGGTATGCCCGTTATGGAAGGTAAATGTGTTCTTTTCAAAACCTTCGCTGATGTTGATGCATTCCCTCTGTGTGTAAGAACAAAGGATGTTGATGAAATCGTATTCATCGTTGAAAAGCTTGCAGGTTCATTCGGCGGCGTTAACTTAGAGGATATTGCAGCACCTCGTTGCTTTGAAATTGAAAAGAAGTTAAAGGAAAAATGTGATATTCCTATTTTCCACGATGACCAGCATGGTACAGCTATCGTTACTTTAGCTGCTATGATGAACGCATTAAAGTATGTTAAAAAGGATATTTCCGAAATTGAAGTTGTTGTTAACGGCTCCGGTGCTGCAGGTATTGCTATCACCAAGCTTCTTATGAGCATGGGTCTTAAGAAGGTTATCCTTTGCGATACAAAGGGTGCTATCTATAAGGGCAGAGATAATCTTAACCCAATCAAGGCTGAAATGGCTGAAATCTCCAACCTTGAGCTTAAGAAAGGCTCACTTGCTGACGTTATTGTTGGTGCGGATGTATTTATCGGCGTTTCCGCTCCGGGCAGCTTAACACCTGAAATGGTTAAAACCATGGCAAAGGATCCTATCGTATTTGCTATGGCTAACCCAACACCTGAGATTATGCCCGACCTTGCAAAGGAAGCAGGCGTTAAAATTATGGGTACAGGAAGAAGTGACTTCCCGAACCAGATCAACAACGTTCTTGCATTCCCCGGTATCTTCCGAGGTGCTTTTGATGCAAAGGCAACCGATATCAATGACGAAATGAAGATTGCTGCTGCAAAAGCTATCGCAGGTATTATCAAGGATGAGGAAATTACTCCCGAATATGTTATCCCTGCAGCTTTTGACGAAAGAGTTGCTCCTGCAGTTGCAAAGGCTGTTGCCGAGGCTGCTAAAAAGACAGGTGTGTGCAGAGATTAATTTTTAATCAGATTTTTTAACGGGAGGGTTTTTTACCCTCCCGAAAATTATAACCGGAGGTGGCAGGATGAATATAATATATGCAGGTTGTGAAACCCCAAAGGGGAACTATGTGTGCTTAAGCTGCGGCAAGGAACAGGTAATTTGCGAAAAAGGTATTTTACAGCCCTGCCCCGAATGTGAATGTCCTGAATTCAGGGCAACAATTATTATGGAGCTTTCGGCTGACGATTTAAGAAAGAAGCTTTACGAAAGCGTTAAGCTTATGGCAATTGGCTGTTACCTTTTTGAAAAAAAGGGTATGGAGGAGTTTTTAAATGTAATTGCCGTTAATTTAAAAATGCTTATCTGCGACGGTGAGAGCTCACTTCTTATAAAATTCAAACCGGATATAACCTTCAAAAGGGGAAAGCTATCCTTTGACGGAAAGGTTATCCATCCCGACGACCTTTTTATTTTTGATGACGGGCTTACTTTAGACGAGTTTTTAGCCCAGGAGGTTGTGAAAAGGGAAAACGGCGGTTCCATCACCTTATCAAAAATTATCCGTGCAGTTGCAAATAAATCGGGAGGACTCAGGGTGGACAGTGAGCTTTCCGAGGACTATTTCCTGGCAGCATCGGTAAGTAAATATTATTTTACGGTAATTGCCCGTTATGTAATTAAACTTGCAGGTTATAATTATGATAATATCGTAAACGAATTTATAGAAAAGCAAATGTGAGGACTGTTTATGAAGGTTGAAATGTCAAAGCCGTTATTTTTCGGTGACGAAGAAATATATTTAAAGGATGCCCTTTTGAAAAATCAGGTTGCCTGCAAGGGTGATAATATAGACAAAATGGAAAAATTTCTTACAGAATATGTGGGAAGAAAGCATGCACTCTTGGTTGCCAACGGCACAGCAGGACTTCATCTTGCCTTAAAGGCGCTTGATGTATCCGAGGGCGATATTGTTTTCGCATCCTCACTTACTTACTGCGGAACAATTTATCCCATTATCTATGAAAGGGCAATCCCTGTTTTCATTGACTGTCTTCCCGATGGCACAATGGACCCGAAATGTCTTGAAAAGGCATTTTTAAAGTATAAAGACCGTCTGCCTAAGTGCGTAATGGCAGTTGATACCTACGGTGCACCTTACGATTATGACGAAATATCCGCAATATGTAAAAAATATAATACTCCTCTTATATCCGACAGTGCCGAATCCTTAGGCGGTGAATATAAAGGAAAAAAATGCGGCTCGTACGGAGATATATCGGTTATCTCCTTCAGCTATTCAAAAATTGTGACTACCTCTTTGGGAGGAGTTGTACTGACCGATAATAAGGAATACTACGAACGAATGAAATACCTTGCCAATCAGGCAAAGGCAAAATCCTCGGTTTATATTCACAAAGAGGTGGGCTACAACTATCTTTTAAGTAATCTGAACGCAGGTCTTGGCGTAAGTCAGCTTAGCCACCTTGATTTTTTAATAAACCGTAAAAAAGAAATTTTTAATCTTTATAGAGAGGGCTTTTCCTCTCTTGACGGAGTATCGGTAATTGCCGATAAGGAGGGCTCTATTTACTGGCAGAACGGCATTGTGGTTGAAAAGGGCAGTGCCGGAGAAATTGTTGACAAGCTGATTGCGTCGGGAATTGAAGCAAGAAGAGGCTTTAACCCAATGCATACTCAGGATGCCTTTTCACAGTTTGACTATGTAACTGAAAATAATGTATCCTTTTCTTTATTTGAAAAAACCGTGCTTCTGCCTTCGGGTAACGGAACGGAAAATAAAGAAATAGAATTTGTAATAGAAAAAACAAAGGAAATTTTAAAAGAGGTGAACAGTTAATGGATACAATAGTTGATACCAGACGCGGAATACTTCTTACCACTATAAAAAATCATCTTTTAAGTGCAATTTTATGGTTCTTTTTAAGCTTGCTTGTGTTTGGCTGGGTAATTGAGGGCTGGGAATACGGCTCCACCTTAGTAGGAATTGCGGCAACGGTGTTTTATATGTCGGGAATATATTCCTATTCCTACGATCAGCCCAAACTCGATATGATAATAAAGAAAAAATACGATTATCTTATGCCCCTTAAAATAGGCGGTTGCTCAAGCCTTTTCATTTTTGGACTTTCGGGCGTGCACTTTCTTTCAAGACTGTTTTTAACCGATATTCAGGTATCCCAGTTCGGGCTTTTAATAAGATTTTTAAACTACCCCTTCGTGTACTTCTTCCACGGTCATGACGGAAGCGGATTTTATGTTATTCCCCTTATTGTAATAAGTCTTATTCCCATAGGAGTTTCCTATTTAAGCTATTATATGTCGGTTCACGGAATTTCTCTTACCAAATTCCACGATAAAATTGTCTACGAAAAAAAGGATAAAAAATAATTATGAAAAACTGGTTGCTGGTAGCCCTGAATGCAAAATACTCACATACCTCCTTATCGGTAAGGAGTATTTGCGCCTATGTAAAAAAATACGGATTCAATCTGTCATTTGCCGAGCTTACGGTAAATGACGGATATTTTTCTATATTGGAAAACATAATGAAAAAAAGCCCTGAGGTTATCGGTTTCTCTGTATATATATGGAATGTTGAGCTTATTAAAAGACTGGTTTTTGATATAAAAAGCATAGCCCCAAAAACCAAAATATTTTTAGGCGGTCCCGAGGTAAGCTATAATAAAAATCTCTTTAAGGAAATCCCGCTTATTGATTTTGTTATAAGAGGGGAGGGGGAAATACCCGTTCTCAAGCTTTTACGGGGTGAAAAAAATATCCCGGGAGTATGCTTTAGTGACAGTGATTTTACCTTTTCCGAAATTGAGGATATGGACAATATCCCCTTTGTATATGAAAATGAGCTTGAAAAACTTAAAAACCGTGCGGTTTACTATGAAACCTCAAGAGGCTGCCCGTTCAGATGTGCCTTTTGTATTTCCTCTCTTACCGAAGGGGTAAGAACTCTTCCGCTTGCGAGAGTCTTCAGTGAAATTGACCGTTTCACCGATGCGAAGATAAAAAGGGTAAAGCTGGTTGACCGTACCTTTAACTTTGATAAAAAAAGAGCAAAGGAAATTATAAAATATATTTTAAGTAAAAAAAGAGAAACCTGCTTTCACTTTGAAATAGGTGCCGATTTACTTGACGATGAGCTTATAGAAATCTTAAATACAGCTCCTTTTGATTCCATCCAGCTTGAAGCGGGGATTCAGTCTACCAATCCCGATGCCTTAAGACTTTGTAACCGTGCAACCGATATGGAAAAATTAAAGGGAAATCTTTTAAAGCTTAAGGAAAGTAAAATAAGAATTCATCTTGACTTAATCGCAGGACTTCCAAAGGAAGATTTTGAAAGCTTTAAAAACTCCTTTAACGAGGCTTACGGTATGGCTCCCAAGGTGCTTCAGGTGGGCTTTTTAAAGCTTCTTCACGGCTCCTCTTTAAGAGAAGAAAAGGAAAAATACAATTATAAATTTTTAAATATTGCCCCCTATGAAGTCCTTTCAAACGATTTTATTTCCTTTTTTGAGCTTATGCAGATAAAAAAGGTTGACAATTCGGTGGATGCTTATCTTAATTCGGGGATATTTAAAAATTCATTAAAATATATCTTTTTAAATAAAGAAATCACTCCCTTTGATTTTTACCTTTCTTTAGGGGAAAAAATGGGGGATGCCAAGCTTTCCGTAAAGGATAAATTCAGATTGCTTTCTGAATTTTATAAAGATGATAATGAATTTTTGGAATATTTAAAGCTTGACTATGTAACTAAAGAGCGGGGAGCAATTCCGGAATTTTTCAATAATTTTAAAACTAAGGAAAATTTAAGCCTTGTTAATGAATTCTTAAGAGAAAAAGGCGCGGAAGCTTTAAAGCTTAACGATAAATACAATAATTTTATAAAATATATTGATTTTGAAATCTTTGAGTTTAATGGTGTAAAGAGCCTGTATCTTTTTAACAGGAAAACAAACGAAATAATAATCAAAGAAAATATATAGTATAAATACCCGATGAAATTTGCGATATATATATCCTCGCCAAAGGCGAGATGTGACAAAAATGAGAGAAGCGGAGGTAAAAAATGAAACGTTTTATTTTATTAATATGTGCATTGACATTGTTTTTATCTTTACCTGTTTTTTCAATGGAACTTGAATGGGTAAGTGACCAAGTTTATTCAAATATAGATATTGGTAAAGATATCGGACTTGTATATAACGAAAAAGGGTCTGCTGTTATAAATAAATATTGTCAGATAGTGACTCCTTTTACCGAAAATCAAAAAAGAATAACACCAAACGGACTTGTTGCCGTTTTAGGCGATAACGGTTATATAGGTTTTGTAAATAATAAAGGGGAACAGGTAACGGATTATATTTATGATGCATTTTGCGATACCCATGAAAAAAGTCATATAACCCAGATTGGCTATCTTAGCCATTTAACAGGTTTTCCAAGTGCAGGAGATGGGTCTTCCGATTTAATTCCTGTAAGCATCAATAAAAAGTTTGGGTATATCAATTCCTACGGTACAACAGTTATTCCGCATAAATACGAGTATGCTTACGGGTTTCATCAGGGTATAGCAAAGATATGCGCCGATGGTATTTTAAGTGATTACGGAACATATACCAACGGGAAATACGGATTTATAAAAGAAACAGGGGAAGAAGTTCTTCCTCCTGACTCTTACTGGGTGGCATCTTATTTCCAAAAGGACAGAGGTTATGCGTCTGCAGGAAACGGTGTAGGAGATTCAGTTTTAATTGATAAAGACGGTAATATTTTTAAATGCGATAATGATGGATTTGCACCTGCAGCCGATTATATCTTCCTGAACTCCGAATACGGACGATATTCAGTAGTAGATAAAAATAAAAACACTGTTATCCCTTGGACATGGTGTTATGGAATAGAATTATATAACAATCGTTTTATTTATAACAACGGCATATATAATTTAAATAATGAACTTATATATCAGGCACCTGAGAGAGCGTCTTTGTATACTGTTTCTAACGACGATAAAAACTTTATGTATCTTAGAGTACCACATCCAAAAATCGACGGTTACGCCCTTATTGGTTGTCTTGATATGAACGGTAATACAGTTATTGAACCGATATATCAGACAGTGCTTGATTTGGGAGAAGGTATAATTTACGCAAGAAGCGAAACAGAGAATTTTCTTTTTGACTATAACGGCAAAAAGCTGATGAAGTTAAACGGTCAGGTAGACTATGACTTTTCCCATAACGGATTTTTTGCCATGAGAGATTTTGACAGTATGAAATTTAAAATAGCAGTAAATCCTCTTGTTCATCCAAAAATATATTTAAACAAAGAAAAGGTGCAGTTTTCCGATGCATACCCATTTATTGAAAACCAAAGAACATTAGTTCCGTTAAGAGTAGTTTTTGAAAAACTGGGAGCAGAGGTTTTATGGGATGATAATACCAATACTGCAACTGTTAAAAAAGGTGATAAAGTAATTTCTATGACAGAGGGAAAAAATATCATAACTGTTAATGGTATTGAAAGTACAATTGATGTATCCCCTAAGATTATTGATGACAGAACATATATACCGCTTCGTGCATTTTCTGAAAATCTTGGATTTACAGTTGTTTGGGATGAAAATACTTATGAAATCAATATAGGAGCATAGCCGTCGGAGAGCTATCCGCCGGCTAAGATACACAAACAAATAACAGGAAAAAACGATATAATAAAAATGAGGTGAACGGTTTGGAATTTAAATTTATTGACTGTATGTGTTCTTTGGGGAAAAAGCATATTCCCGTTGGGAATATTGACTATTCAAAGGACGGCGTTAAAAAAATGCTTCAGAGCATCAATGTGAAAAGAGCCTTTTGTACTCACTATGGAGCTATGGCTTCAGGAGAATTTTCAAATAACAGAATTATAAATAAAACTTTAGGGAATGACAGCTTCTTTATTCCTTCATATACCTTTATGATTAATTACGCCGAGGAAAATCCCTGTGATAATTTTGAAAAAATTATGGTTGAGGATAAGGTTAAAATGGTTAATATGAATCCTCTTACCCATAAATTCTCCATGGATATGTATGAAATAAGCGACTATTTTGATGTTATGGATAAATTAAAAACCGTAATCACCATACCGTCAACCTCGGTTACAACGGGTAAGCTTTCGGAAATTTTAGATACTTATAAAAACATAAATATCATTATAACCAATATCAGCTTTTCAAGCGGTGTTGATTATAACAAGCTTATGAAGGACTATAAAAATATCTGTGTTGATACAAGCTTTATTCCCTTAAACGGTATCGAAGAGATTGTTGATAAGTACGGTTCACAGCGGATAGTCTTTTCCTCCTATGCCCCCGAAACTGCACCGGAGGGCTTTGCAGGAAGAGTAATTCTTTCCTCCATAAAGAGGGAGGATAAGGACAATATAGCCTACAAAAATATTTGCAAAATGGCAGGGGAGGATTTAATATGAACTTTAAAGAAATGATGTTAAAGGGTATTCTTCCCGATAATCTTCAGGTGCTTGACGCCCACGGACATATTGGTATTTTCCCCGGAACGGTGGGGTGTGACGGAGGGTATAAAAAGCTTATTGAGGTTATGGATAAAAGGGGGATTTTAAAAACCGCAGTTTCCTCAACCTATTCCATAACAGGTGATTATATAGCAGGAAATAATGATATGCTTGAGGCAGTAAGTAATTCTCAGGGCAGAATTTTAGGCTATGTAACCGTAAATCCAAACTATCCCGAGGACTCGGTTAATGAAATAAAAAGATGTACCGGGGAGGGTGTTATAGGAATTAAAATCCATCCGACTCATTCGAAAACACCTGTTAATCACGAAAATTATAAGCCCTGCTTTTCCTACGCCAATGAAAGAGGCGCAATTGTTCTTGTCCACGTTTACTCACTTGATGCGGTAAAGGAAATAGAAAAAACAATTGTTGCCTGGCCCAATGCTAAAATAATAATTGCCCATTCCGGTACTGAAAGCGGATATGCCTTAACTGCAGAGCTTATTAAAAAATATGAAAATGCATATTGTGATATCTGTATGGGATATCCCAGAGCAAATCTTTTAGAGCATCTTGTGAAATACGGAGACGATAATAAAATTCTTTTCGGCTCGGACACACCGCTGACCGATCCCGGAACCTCTTTCGGAAGAATTATGCTTTCCGATATCCCCGATTCCTCAAAGGAAAAAATCCTGGGACTTAATTTTATTAAAATGCTTGAAAATTGCAGCTTGTAAAAATAAAAAAAGAGGCAAATCAATTTGTCTCTTTTTTTAGTTGTTCATACCGACTGTAAATCCCTGATGGGATTTTCGATATGTTTTGTCAAGACAAAACTCGATATGCAATTAAAATTGCTCGATATGTGCTTCGCACTTGATATGTTCCTTCGGAACGAGAAAAAAACGATGCCATAGCTAAGCAAAAGCTTTGCAGTGTTATTCGCCTTACAGCGAGTGGTATTTGCTGTTAGCAAGTGATATTGCTTCGCAGTGGTATTGTGCTTCGCACAGTTTAATTTGTTTTTATTGGTAATTGTAATTTATAAATCCTTAGGATTTTCGATATGTTTTGCATGGTACGGGGAATTTTAACATCTCCCGGAACTACTCTATCACTACTACCGGCTTTATTACATCTTTAGGCTTATCCTTCATAAGCATTAGTGCATCCTCAATTTTATCAAAGCCATGAAAAACGTGTGTTACAAGCTTTTTGGTATCCAGCTTTCCCGAGGCAATCAGTCTTGCCATTTTTTCCATTTTCATTCTTCCGCCGGGGGTAAGACCGCCGGTTATGGTTTTATGTCCCATACCAACGCCCCACTCAACTCTCGGGATGTTTACCGTTTCGCCCTCACCAAGGTAATTTACATTTGAAACAATACCGCCGGGTTTAACCACCTTTACCGCCTGCGCAAAGGTATTATTATCTCCTCCTGCTATGATAACCCTGTCAACGCCCCTGCCACAGGTCATATTCATTACATTTTCAACTAAATCTCCATCCTTATAGCTTAAAATATCGGTGGCACCGTATTCTTTTGCTGTTTTCTGACAAAGCTCACGGGAGCCTACTGCTATAATCCTTGAAGCCCCTCTTAAATTGGCACCTGCAACTGCCATAAGACCAACAGGACCGATTCCTACAACCAGAACCGTGTCGCCAAACT
Organism: Oscillospiraceae bacterium; assembly: GCA_015068665.1. Classification (GTDB taxonomy): domain Bacteria; phylum Bacillota; class Clostridia; order UMGS1840; family HGM11507; genus SIG450. The sequence continues at coordinate 296,884 of SVKB01000001.1, forward strand.
CTATTTTTGCAAGCTCGGCGCCGTGAAAGCCGGTTACCACCATATCGGGAAGCATTACGGCACTTATGGGGTCTACGCCCTCGGGCAGGTGACATAAATTGGCGTCAGCCTCGTTAACATGGCAGTATTCGGCAAATACACCGTCCTTGTAGTTGGAAAACTTCCACCCCGACAGCATCCCCGAGGAGTGCATGGGATACCCCTCCTGAGAGGGAACCGTTCCCCAGTCGGGAGTTATTGCAGGAACTATAACCTTATCCCCCGGCTTGAAATCCTTTACAAGTTTTCCGACCTTGTAAACCTCACCGACACATTCATGACCTAAAATCATATTTTTTCTCTGACCGATTGCACCCTTGAAGGCGGTGTGAATATCCGAGGTACAGGGAGCTACGCATATAGGTTTAACAAGAGCATCCACAGGTGAAATTTCGGGTATGTCCTTTTCAATCCAGCCTGTTTTGCCGATTTCAAGCATTGCAAAACCTTTCATAAAAAAACATCCTTTCATACTTTTTTGTTAGTATGAACGGATGCTTTTTATATTATACAAAATATTTTAAATACATTGCCGCCAGAAGCTCCTTGGGAGAAGCGACTGCAAGCACCGTAAGAATAAGTGAATTCTTATTCTTAAGTATATCAAGATTTTCATAAATAAGCTTTATAAAGGTTTTCTTATCAAGATTTTTAATAAGCTCATTAATGCTCTTTGCAAGTGTGAAGTGAACCCCAAAGTTTAGACAAAATTAAATATTAACTTGCTTGTGAATGAGTTCGGTATTGTACCGGGCTCATTCCTTTTAGTTTCATAGAAATCCTTTCATTGTTGTAGTAATCGATATATC
>SVKB01000026.1 GCA_015068665.1 Oscillospiraceae bacterium
ACAATTTTAAAGGGTTATAGGTTCTATAAGAATTTTCAAATTAGGAAATTTTTAGATAGAATGAGGCAAAAACGCAGGTAATATTCGGATATTACCGAGGATTTTAACGATATTATATCAAAAATTTGCAATTTAAAAACGAGTTCGGATAACTTTCCGACGGCTACCACTTGCTGTATCTAATACGCCTTCGGGTGACCCAAAATCAAAGATTTTGGCTAAGTTTATCCATTCTGAAGATTTTTTCCTATCCCCTCTGAATTGTTTTAGGGGCTGTAAATAAATTTACAGCCCCTTCTGATTAAAAAAATAAGCGTATCCAGTATTTCGGATACGCTTTGTTGTTTGTTATATAGCTCTGATAACCTTATCGGAACGCATACACTTTGTACAAACATTGATTTTTTTGGTCTGACCGTCAACAATAGCCTTAACCTTTCTTACGTTTGGCTTCCAGGTTCTGTTGCTTCTTCTGTGAGAGTGAGATACCTGAATACCGAAAACAGTACCCTTACCGCAAATTGCACATTTTGCCATCGAAAAACACCTCCTAATTAAAGAAAAAATTATATAGAATAATTTTACATTCTACTGAATACATTTCATTTTAACAAATATTTATTGAAAAATCAAGTCTTTTTTTTATTTTTTTATTTTTATTTTCAAAGACAGCTCTTTTTTCATATAATAGTATATAAGAAGGGCGGTGTATTTATTTGAATCCCCATGTAAGAAGATTTAGATTTCTTATAAGGCAGAAACTTGCATCGATAAGCTTTTTAAAGGTTTTACTGGCAGGAACCGTTATAGTTTTGTTTTTTGTATTTATAAATATTTATAACACCACATATAAGCCTCAGATAAAAAAACTTGCCCAGTCAAAGGGAAATTACATACTGAACATTGCGGTAAACAACGGAATAAATAAGGTTATTTCGCAAAACGATTTAGTTTATACCGACCTGGTTACTGTCTTAAAGGATGATACGGGTAAAATCACCGGGCTTATGACCAATCTTGTAGGAGCTAACCGCCTTCGAAGCGAATTTTCATTAAAAATCAGCGATGAGCTTAACAGTCTTAACTGTGTTCCTATATTTATTCCCCTTGGCAATCTTACAAAAATAGATACTCTTTCGGGTCTTGGTCCGAAAATAAAAATAAATCTTATTCCTGCCGGCTCGGTAAAGGTAGATTTTAAAAACAGCTTCTCTGAGGCAGGAATCAACCAGACAAAACATGAAATCTATCTTGAAACCTCGGTGTCTGCCTCTTTGCTTATCCCTGCAGGAATCTATGAAAAGGTTGAGCACAGCTTAAAAATCCCTCTTTGTGAAAGCATTATAGTAGGCGAAATCCCGGGCACCCTTACAAGACTTGAAACAAGTGATGAAACCTTAAGGGATGATGTGCTGAATGTGGACTGATAATCCCGTATAAAAAGTAGGAATGCAGAATGCAGAATGCAGAATGCAGAATGCAGAATGCAGAACGCAGAATGCAGAATGCAGAATGCAGAATGCAAAATGCAGAATTATATGCCGCAAGCGGCATAGTGAATTGCACCTTACGGTGCATGAATCGTTATCTATTCGATAACATGAATTGATTTTTAAAAAATCATGAATTGTTGACTTATGTCAACATTAAGGATAGGACGGATATGCCATTCGGCATCCGTCCTTTTCTCGTTGCCGTAAGGCAACATATCGAGTTTAGAAGGAACATATCGAGTGCGAAGCACATATCGAGTTTTGCCTTGGCAAAACATATCGAAAATCCGAAGGATTTATATCGGAAATCCTCCCACCGCTAAAGCGGTCCCCCCTCCTTTAGGCAAGGAGGGCTTGGCGTGACGACCCCGGCACGCCGTTTTTTTATTTTGGACAAATCAGCTCGTCTTATTGTACTTGATAAACATAAAAATGTGTGTTATAATAGTTTTGCTACAACTTTTAACAATGCCCGAAAACGGCATACACCAATTGAATAAAAGGTTACTTAAGGGGTACGCTAATCGTAAAAAGCGTACACTCTTGTTTCGGCATACTCTTGGGTAATTTTTTATTCGGTGTTATGTTAAAAGTGTGTAGCAACCTTCGGAACAGAGTCCCTGCGTTTTTTGGTGCGTAGCTCTGCTTTCGGGTGGGTTACGCATTTTTTTATTGGCGGTGAAATGTATGGAAAATAAAAGCAAAACCTGTTGTGTATTCGGGCACCGAAAAATTCAGGATAAGGATATAGTAAGAGAAAAACTTATAAAAATTTTCAAGGAACTTATATTATCCTATGAGGTTGATACATTTTTACTTGGAAGTAAAAGTGAATTTGATGATTTATGCGGTAAGCTGCTTAAAAGTCTTAAAGAGGAATATCCCCATATCCGCAGAGTATATGTACGTTCAATGTATCCTGTTCTTGATGAAGAATACGAGGAATGGCTTTTGGAGCATTTTGACGAAACCTATTTTCCGCCCGGTGCGGAAAAAGCAGGAAGGGCACGGTATGTTGAGCGTAATTACAATATGATAGATAATTCGGATATTTGTGTTATATATTATAATGAGGACTATTTACCGCCAAGACGAAAACAGGGAAAAAGATATTTATCCGATTATCAACCTAAAAGCGGAACTGCAGTCGCATATAAGTATGCGATTAAAAAGAAAAAAATAATAATCAATACTTTTTCGGATACGAAAATTTAAAATTACAAATTACCAATAACAAATGAAGGGAGGCAAGCATGCCATTCGGCATCCGTCCTTTTCTCGTTGCCGAAAGGCAACATATCGAGTTCCAAAGGAACATATCGAGTGCGAAGCACATATCGAGTTTTGCCTTGGCAAAACATATCGAAAATCCGAAGGATTTATACAAAAATTCCTCATCTGAAGCTGTATGCGATACATCTGCAGCCATCTATAACGCAAAGCTTTTAATTCATAAATTTGCTTGCAAATTTATACCTTAATTTAGTAATGTACACTACAAAAAAATGTGCCTGTATATGATACAGACACATTTTATTATTTATATTATTTTGCTTTGCGTGGTCCGGGGAATTTTAACGCTTTTTTAATGCTTTTCCATCCATATATGAGGGCACTCTTCCTCATATTCTATCTCGCCGAATTCCATGAAGCCGAGCTTTTTATAAAATTCGGTTGCATGAAGCTGAGAATGAAGAATAAGCTTTTTGCCCCCCTTATTTTTAACATATTTTACAGCATAATTAACAAGCATACTTCCTATTTTCTTTCCTCTTGCGTCTTTTTTTACAGCAAGCCGTCCGAGTATATAGGTTTTATCATCATCCTCCTTGGTAAAAAGCCGTAACGTACCGAAATGTTCTTTTTTATTAAAAGCAAGAAGGTGAATTGCCCGGTTATCAATATCGTCATATTCACTTAAAAAACCCTGCTCTTTTATAAAAACCTCTTCTCTGATTTTTTTTGCTTCTTCAGGCAAATAGTCATATTCCTTTATTCTTATGCGGTTATCCGCTTCAAGCTTTGAATATATACAGCCGCAGTAATCCTGACGGTAAAGCCCGAATTTCTTTGAATTCTCGCAGGATCTTTTATATCCGTTATTCTTTTTAAAATCGGATATAAGATATTTTATACCGTATTCCCTTTCCAGTAAAATTCCGATTTCATTAAGAAGCCCTGCATTTTTATATGGGCTTACGGAAAGGGTTGTTGTAACAAAATCAAAGTTGTTTTCCTTTGCATATAAAAAGCTGTCCTCTAATCTTAAGCGGTAGCATTTTTCACACCTTTTCCCACCCTCTTTTTCTTCCTCAAGCCCCTTTGCAATATCAAAAAAAGCTTCGGGCATATATTTTGGTGAAGCTATTTTAACATCATCAAAGCCCAGCATATCAAGTAGCTTTGAAAGCTCTGAGAGTCTGTATTCATACTCGTCCCCGGGACTTATATTGGGATTGGAAAAATAAAGGGTTATATCAAAATAAGAATGAAGCTCTTCAATCATACCCGAAAGGCAGGGAGCACAGCAGGTATGCAGAAGAAGTCTTGGTCTTATACCAAGACTTCTTATATTATTTAACTGTTGTTCATATTCTTTTACGAAATTATCCATTTTATATCCTTTATTTCTTTGTTATTGCAACTTCCTGAATATTCATCCAACCGTTAACAGTATTACCCTTGCCCACAATTTTTATAAACCTTGCTTTTTTGCCTATTTCAAATTTTTCAAAATCGGTGGTTTCTCCGCTTGATTTATAACCTGCCTTATGAAGTGTGTAATTTTCGCCGTCATCTGAGGTGTAGATATCTATAGTATATACTCTGGCATTGCCTGCCGCAAAGGCAATCCATATACCGTCTATATCAATACTGCTTCCAAGGTCAAATATACCGTATGCTCCGTCAGGGTTATTTTCATCATATAATACGCCCCATTTAGAGCCCATGGCACCGTCCAAAACGCCTGCAATTGTCTTGCCCGTACCGTCATCAGCTGACTGAATGGCATCGAAAACAGGCACTGCGTTTTCAATATCGTTTTTAACGGGATATTTAACCGAACCGCCATCGATAACAACAGTTCTTGTTTCGGCAACCCAGCCGACCTTTGCACCCATTGTTTCCGAAATAAATCTTGCAGGAACAACAAATCTGCCGTTTATTATAGTTGCAGGAACATCAAGCTCATTGGCATTACCGTTAACATAAGCGGTTTTCGAGTCGGATGTCAGGCTTAGTGTTAAATCCCCTCTTTTAGCTGTTGCGGTTTTGGTAGCATCATCCCATGTAAGTGTTGCGTCCATTGCCTCGAAGATTGCACGAAGCGGAACTAAAGTTCTTCCGTCAATTATCTGCGGAGGTACATCGGAAACAAGTCTTTCACCGTTTAAAATAATGCCTACTTCATTTTCTTCTCCGGAGGATAGCTGAACCTTACCGATTACAAAGCCTTCTTCATTAGCTTCAACCTTTTTAAAAATCCAGTCAGCCAATATATTTTTAGGATCAAGAGGTGCTTTTAAAATTTCTTCTATATCAGCACCAACACCGTTATTTGTATAGAAAAATCCGTTTTTATCTTTTAATACACTAACATTGTTATGTGATATTCCGTCTTTTGCGGATTTGATACCACCTATCTGCGCATTATCCTCTATTTTAAATTCAGGTGCAGGAGCCAGCTCTGCAACTATATCCTTATCACTGTAGGTAACCGAAAGATTATTTTTATAAATACCTTCCGGAGAATATTTTCTCGGATAAGCGGTTGTTGCCATATTTGCCTGGGATGTAATCCCCTGATTAATACCAACTGCAATAGCACTTGCATCGGTGGTGTTATTTGTTACCTTTGCATTTTTAACAGGAGTGTACTGAGCATCGTTAGGATCGGTTCCGCTTTCAAGAGCAATCCCCATATCCAGACACTGGGAAATATAATTATCTCTTACCTCCTGATTGATACCGATAACACGGATACCCATGGTTTTATGAATTACATTACCGTATACTCTGTTATTATCCCCTGCTCTTAAGCAGATACCCCCTGTGGAATTGTAAAATGTATTATATCTTACATCACAGTTTGCAGCCTTCAGGGAAATAAGCTCGCCCTCACCGTCACATTTTTCAAAGAAATTATATTCATATACGGTATTGGAATCAACATAGGATGCGGCACCGGAGCCTGCTCTTATTGTTTCAGCACCGTTACCCACAACGCTTGCCTCAAAATTACCGAAATAGTTGTGATCAACAGTAAAATAATTCGGTTCGGTGGATCTTCCTACTGAGAATAAAACACCGTGGTTTATTTTATGGTTGAAGAAGCAATGGTCAACCCTGTTATACTGTCCTGCAACCTGGAACCATACCGCCTTCGTGGCACGGTTCGGATTGTTACAGTCAACCATAGCCGTATTTGTAACTCTTATATGATGAGAGCTTGCCGGAATATTAATTATAACAGGATTCCATGCCTTATGGAAAAACAATCCGTCAATCACAAGATGTTCTCCGTTAACGGTCATGGAAGAAAGACCGTTAATAATTACCTTGCCCGGAGTCTGAGCTTTAATTGTAACAGGATTACCCTCGCTTCCGTGACCTTCTATATCGAATTTAACGCCTGTATATGTACCGTCAGGAATAACAACCGTATCCCCCGGTTTGGCATTTGAAACATCAGCCGCTACTTTATCAAGTACATCCTGACCGGAAGGAGTACCCCAGATATCCTCCTGCCCCGAAACAAATTCAACATACTCAAAAATACCGTCAACATTAACACCCGAATTGTTTCCGATTGTAATTCTGAAGCTTTCAATTTCATCACCGGGTCCGAAGGTATCTCTTGCACCAACCTGTCCTGCATCCATAAGCCTGATTTCGCCTTCATACCATCTTCCGCTTACAGGAAAAGAAAATACATAAAGACCTGTTCCCTTCTTTCCATCGTTTCCGAAGAAATATAAGCCAAGATAGCTGATTTTTCCTTTGGACTCAGCCTTTAATTTATATTTTATCTTCATACTTAAATTGTCAATTTTTATAGGTTCATCAGGTATAATTTCAAGTGAAGCTGTCGGAACTGCACTCTGGCACATATATCCGTCCTTGATTAAAACACCGGTGTCAACACCCTTTATTGTATAATTTTCCGTACCGTCTGTAACGGAAAATCTTCTTACATTTTTATCGGTAGAATCTTTTGTTTTGGTTACTTTTTCAGTAACGTTTATTTTCTGACCTTCGGTGATTTTAAAGCTTTCAACATATCCTTCACCCATAGTGGTGGATACTGTTGATACAATAATTTCAACCGTTGTTGCATTGGCAGGTGCAACATGAGATGCTGAAAGGTTTGAATATGCCCCTACTTTGGCATTGACGGATTTCGACTCAACCTTTTTTGCATTTTCATCATAGAAGGTAACATACATTTTAACAGTACCGGATAAAGCCTTCACACTTGAAACAAATGAATATGAACGCCCTGCCTCAACAGGAATTTTAGGTGATTTAACCCCTGCGGATAAAGAATCCGAATCATCTAAAACACGCATAACACTTTTTCCGGTTTCAGAATCGGTGATAAGTTCGATTTTGTCTTCAGTTTTTGCCGAAACAGAAACACATTCTCCCATTCCGTCCGAAAACGAATGGGAAAACAAAACATTTTCCTCGGCATACACAGGACTAAACATTGACAAACCGCTTAAAATAAGGGAAATGGCAATAAGCATGGATAACAGTTTTTTCATAGTTTTTTACTCCTTTTTTATTTAAATTCTACCTGCCATATTATTTTGATTTTATTATAACATTACTACAGTTAAAAATAAATAGTTTTTTAAAAAATATGCTTTTATAATCAGTAATGAGAAAAGAAGGAATTAAAGTATGCCATATAAATGCAGAATTCAGAGTGCAGAATGCAAAATGAGATGCCGCAAGCGGCATAGTGAATTGCACCTTGCGGTGCATGAATTGTTATCTATTCGATAACATGAATTGATTTTTAAAAAATCATGAATTGTTGACTTATGTCAACATTAAGGATAGGACGGATATGCCATTCGGCATCCGTCCTTCATCTCGTTCCGAAGGAACATATCGAGCGCGAAGCACATATCGAGCAATTTTAATTGCATATCGAGTTTTGCTAAGCCAAAACATATCGAAAATCCGAAGGATTTATACAAAAATTCCTCACCCGAAGGTGTATGAGATGCATCGGGAGGTGTTTTTCATTTATACCGCAAAGCATATTAATACTACAAAAAATGTGCCTACCTTTCGGTAAGCACATTATTTTTTTATCTATCCCCTGCTTTGCATGGTTTGTTGATTTTACGCTTTTTTGATATTGGTGGCTCAATGCCGCCAATATCAAACGAAAGATAAGAAAAATTTCCTGGATTGGATGAATTTAGCCTGAAAGGTGAAACCCGAAGCTGTATGCGATACAGCTGCAGCCATCTGAGAGCTATCCAAATCCGTCTATATCACTTAAAAATCGGCTTTTTCTTCGTTGTCGCCTTGAAAAATTACAATTTTAAAGCGATATAGGTTCCGTTGGAATTTTTAAAAAAACGAATTTTGATAACTCTCAGATGGCTGGTTTCATTCAAAACGCAAAGCATTTCACACTTCCCATAAAAAAGCGTACAAAAAAGATGATTATTAAACGAAAAAAAGGTAATAATCACAAAAAGTGATTATTACCCGAAGCCCGAAGGCGTATTAAGATACGTCGAGTGGTTTTTTTCGTTTAATAGGCGCTTTTTTTACGCTTTTTATAGCTTGTTGTAGCGTTCCTGAGCTGCATTATACTGCTTCAACACTTCTTCTGTGCCAAGCTTTTTAACCTTTTGTAGCCATTCATTCCACTGCTTGTCGCCGTAGGAATCGTCAAGAACGTATTTAACTGCGAATTCTTCTGCAGCTTTGCCTATGCCGGTTTCATACTTAGCTCTGATTTCTCTTTCTTCTTCGGTGAAGGAAAGTACAGGGTCAAGAGGCATAAAGCCGCCGCCTTCTTTATTAAGCATCATATCCTGTGCTTCCTGTTCTCTTTCGGTAAAGTCATAGTAAGAGCATCTTCTGTCAAATCTTCTGTAAAGACCTGCAATATAAAGACCGTATTCGGATTCAAGAGGATTGATACCAACACCTCTCTGACCTTCAAAGCCGATGTAGTCAGCCTTGCCGTCTTCTCTTAAAGTATAGGAAACGCCTTCAACACCCATTGTGGTAAGCTGAGCGCCGGAATCGGAAAGAAGATAGTCGTTAAGCTGAAGTGTAAGTAATTCATTCTTACCCTTCTTGATAACAGGACCGCCGCTTGTTCTTGCAAGAGTTATAACCTTACCGCCGATAGGATAAGCGTATCTTAAATCATATTCGGGAACGGTGGAAGCAGTCTGCTGTTTAAACATATCAAGTCTGCCGATCCAGTCCCATGTAACAAAGGCTTTATCTCTCTGAGTCATCTTCTGAGTCCATGCAGCCTGTGTACAGGTTAAGAATTCAGGGTCAACAAGACCTTCTTTATACATTGTCTTTAAGAAATCAATTAACTCCTTGAACTTAGGATCCTCACAGGAGTATTTCCAAAGTCCGCTTTCTTCATCATAATAAGGAGCAAAGTAGTTAAGTCCCCAGCTGTAGCCTAAGTCTCTGAAAATAACAGAGCCTGTTTTGGAAGCGTAAGGAACAGAGTTAGGATATAGCTTCTTCAACTGTCTTAAAACGTCTAAGAAGGAATCCTTATCGTGCCAAAGCTCGATACCGTGCTTGTCAAAGATATCCTTTCTGTAAAGCATACCGTGGTTAACGTCACGGTTGATGTCGTATGTAGGGAATACATAAAGATTTCCGTCAGGTGACATAATGTTCTTTAAGTTACCTGCGATACCTCTTTCTTCAGCCTCGTCAACATAAATCTTTTTGAAGTTTGGAAGCTTGTCCTGATACTTTAAAATTTCAGCAAAAGCGCCCTGGTTACCAAGATCGTTGATTTCGTCGGTAGAAAAACCTGTGGAGCCCATCATATCAGGCATATCATCCTGAGAAGCTATAAGGATTTTTGCCTTTTCCTTAGCAGCAGATATAGGAACAGCAATAATCTGAACATTAAGACCTGTTCTTCTTCTTAATTCCTTAACGAATAAACTGTCATTATTTGTAGTAACATCTGTACCTACAAATGCAGTAATGGTTGTGCCCTTAGTGTCAAGAGGTAATTTAAGAGTACTGTAATCACCGATTTTTGCAGGGTCAAGCTCTTCCGGGGAAGCAATTTCGATTTCCGCATATTCCTCATCATTGCCGCAGCCTGCAAACATAGAGCATAGCATTAAAAGACTTAAAACAAGTGCTGTGATTTTAATGAATTTTTTCATATTCATCCTCCTTTAATTACATTTTGTAAGTAAATTATATCATACTGCAATTAAAAAGTAAAAGGTTTTTTTATTATTTTATTCAATTTGTTCACATAGGCACATTTTGTGCAACCTATCCCGACGGCTAGCCGTCGGAAAGTTATCCGAACTCGTTTTAAAATTGTGATTTTTCAAGACGGAAGGTTTTGATAATACAAGGTATATCGAAACCGACAACAAAGAAAAAGCCTATTTTTAAGGGTTTGAGGCAAGTTCGGATAGCTCTCCGACGGCTACCTGTTAATATCCCTGTATTTTCCGGGTGGCAGACCTGTTACCTTTTTAAATGCCGCCGCAAAGGTTGCCTGATTGATATAACCTGATTCCCTGCTGATTTCCATAAGCCCCTTATCGGTTTCGCAAAGAAGCTTTTTAGCCTTGGAGATTCTTAAGTTGGTTACATATTCGTTAAAGCCTACACCGAATTCCTTTTTAAAGTAATTGGAAAAATACTTGGAGGTTGTTGAAAACTCTGCGGCAATTTTCTCTAAGTACAAATCTCCGGTATAGCCTGCATTTATATATTTTATAACATCGGTGCGGTTAAGGGTGCTCTTTTTCTCTTCATAGGTGTTTATTCCGAGATGCACAAGATTTATAAAGTTATTTACAATGCCGTAGACATCGTGGTTTTCCTTAAGCTGCTCGATACCTGCCAGAAACATCTGCTCCAGCTCGTAAAGATCCGAGCTGTTTTTCGGATTTCTTAAAAAAGCGTCAATAACAGTGCTTAAAAGCTGTCTTAACATAAATTCAAACTTGCTTAAGGAAATATTGTTCTTTATATTGATATCGAAAATACCCTTAATATATTCACGGGTTGCATTATCCTCCCCTGCCATAATTTTCGCGGTAAGCTCCTCCTTAAAGTCGGGAGGAAGGTAAATACGGCTGCCGCCGGCTATGTTATCGGTATCTATTACCGAGGTACGGTCATTTATACCCCTGTAGCTTCTGCATATTCTTATATCCCTGAAGGCATCATAAAGATTTGCCACACCGTCAAACTCACGGCTTACACAAACCAGAATCTCCATATTGGATCCTCGTATTTCATCAGTTACCGGAGTAAATGCTTCGATTATTTTTTTGCTTTCCCCCTCATCACAGCCTATCACAAAAAGATGCTTCTTGGTTTGTTCTTCTATAAAAACAAAAGGAATATCACCGAGAAATTCTTTTGTTTTTTCGATTTCAAACCTCGGTTTTTTAATATTTTCCCGTATAGTTTCAATGGACAAAATAAAAATTCTCTGACAGTCCAAAAGGTCATAAAATACTCCGTCCACCGTCTTTTTATATCTTGAATAGAAGGAGCTGGAGGTAGCTGTTTTTAAGAATATTCCGTTTTTGATTTCGTCACTGAGGCTTTCCAGCTTAACCGCATTTTCATTCATACCCTTTTTAAGCCCCTCAATGCGTTCGCCAAGCTCCTCTATTTTGCCCTCGTCAAAGGGAATATCCAGAGAACCAAAGGCAGGAGCAACATCATCAGCTAAGCCCTTTATCCTTTTCATAAGAAGGAAAAGAGAGAGCAAAAAGCCTGCCGTTATAAGAATAACGGAAAAAAGAAAAATCACAAGCAGAATATCCTCAACTTCTGCCACATAATAAAAATAATTGTAGTCGGATTTTGTTATATAATATTTTTTCGCACCGAGCTTTATGGATTTTTTCTTGAAATCACCGTTTAAGGCGCCGATATTTATCCTGTATTCACTGTCCGAGGAAGAAAAAATTACCGAGCTGTTGTTATCATAGATTTTAAATCGGATGCTGTCGCCGAAGGAGGTTAAATTTCCCACCTTCACAAACTTGGGAGTTGAAATAAAAAGAATAATACTTATATTCTCTCTGTGATAACGCTTGACGCAGGTCATGAAGTTTTCAGGATCCTCAGAGGGGTATTTTTCAAGATTTCGGTAGCTTGCCGAGGGAACTACCTTTACACTCATATAATCGGTGGTAAGATTATCAAAAAAATGAACCGAATAAACATCACTTACATAATATTTTCCGAAAAAGTCTCTTTTCGGCATTACTCCGCCGGTGGTAATTATATCATCCTCGTTTTTCTTTAAGATTACGATTTCTTCAATATAATTATTTCCCATAAGAGTTCTTGACATATTTTCGGTAAGGCTTTTAATTGCTTCACCGCCTTCGGAAATAATCCCGTCGCTTCCGTAAAAGGTCACCCCTTCAATGGATGCTTCAAGCTTTCTGTAAACCTCGTCAACCCCTTTGAAAAAATCGTCAAGGGACTTGGTTGCCGTATCTATTATAAGAGTGTTACTGTTTTCTATATCCGCTCTTTTTCCCAGATACATAGGAAAGAAAGAGGCAACAGCAAAAACAACCGCCAGAATAAATGCCGGTAAACACACCTTAAATATTTTTTTCCTGGTAAGATTTTCAAAATAAGCCCTGAAGCCTGAAATCAGTTTATTCATTACGTTTCCTCATAAATGTATAACAGGGATGTAAATAAATTACAAGTAATCTATTTACATCCCCCTTTAAGCTTATACTTTTTCGCCTGTATTAACCATTTCTATATTCTTATTAGGACATCTGTTGAAGCACATACCGCAGGCAACACATTCGTCACCGTGAATTTCAATCTTATCAATTGAAGGATTGTAGATAGCAAACTCACTGCAGATTGTCTTACAAAGCTGACAGCCTTCGCCGCAACCGCACTTTAAGCAACGGCTTGCTTCTTTGATGGCATCCTCAACAGTTTCGATTTTTGCTTCTGCCTTTTTGGTATCGCCGATATAACCGTTTCTTGAAAGAACATTATCCTTCTTAACCGGAGTAACACTTTCAACACCGGTTAAGGTAGCCTTATCGCCCATCAGTTCTTTATCCACTCTTGCGGCTTCATTAACACCCTTTGCACATGCAGCAACTATTGTTGCATTTTTACTCCAGTTGTCACCGTTGAACACTTCGTCGCAATCAATATTTACATTCTCACCAACCAAACCTTTAAATGTTGCAGCCTTACCGTCAAAGGATACAAATTCAAGATTATTGGTATATTTAACACCTTTTGCTTTAACATCTGAAATAAGTTCTTTAATAATGCCTCTGCCTTCTGCCATACCGCTTCCTGCGATAACAACAGATGCCGCACCGTTGTTTACTGCGTATAATGCTAAATCAAAAGCATTTTCACCTTTACCTGTAATAACAATATTTTTACCGGTAACAACAGTGTCATCACCCATAAGAAGACTGTATCCGCATTTAACATTTTCGTAAGACTTGACTTCTGCAGGAAGGAATCCGTTAACAACTGCATCAAAACCGTTTGGTGCATCTGCCGCATTAACTTCAAATTTAACACCTTTTGCTTCAAGGTCACTGATAATGTCACTTAACACTGCTTCAGGAAGTCTTCCGCTTGCAACCATAGTTTTTAAAGAACCGCCGATAAATGCTTCTTTTTCAAATACGGTAACTTCATAACCTGCTCTTGCAAGATCGCATGCACAGGACAGTCCCATAGGACCTGAACCGATAACGGCAACTTTTCTGCCGTTTGAAGCTTTAACTTCTTCTTTTTTATCCCAGCCCTCTTTTTTAGCCATTTGGAGAACAAACTTTTTAAGCTCGCGGATTTTAACAGGTTCGCCGCCTTCGCCTCTTACACAGGCATCTTCACAAGGATGAGCACAAACATAAGCACAAGCTCCCTGAAGAGCACCCTTTGAGATAATAAGGTCATAAGCTTCCTTAAATTCACCCTTGGCAATCTTTGAAACATAAGCCTGAACGGGAACGTGTAAAGGACAAGCTGCCTTACATGGACCCGAAAGGTTAGGATTGGAAATTTTCGCATAACCGTTATAGATGGTAAGCTCAGGAGCAGTTTTAAGCTCGGGAACGATTTTTCCGCAGAAATCGTCAATTGTTTTATAGCCGTGCTTATCCATATAGTCCTTCATGCCCTTTATCATAGGTCTTACTATATCAAAGCCGCTTATTAAGGTTTCAGCACAAACACCAAGCAGATTACCGCCGCAAAGTACCATTTCAACTGCATCCTTCCAGTTGGTGATACCGCCTGCAGCCATAATTTTAGGACCGAAGCCGTTAACCTTTCTGATTTCATAGGTATCTCTCTGGGCAATCGGCTTTAACCAGTTACCGCAGTAACAGCTCATACTTACTTCATCCTGAAGGTGATAAATAGCCTGCTCGGGGTGGTCTAAATCAAGCTCGGGAATACCAAGTCTGTTACCTGTACCGCCCACAGCATCGGCACCTGCTGCATAAAGAGCTGATGCAATGTTTGCAATCTGACCGCCTTCGGGAGTTAATTTAACGAAAAGAGGAATTGAGATTTCCTTCTTGATTGCTCTTACTATTTCAGCAACTGCGTCACCCTGCTGACCTAAGGAAGCGCCTGTCTGCTTTGCCGCAGTTTTTCCGCCGCCCGAGGACAGGCTTACATTATATGACATATTGGGACAGCACATATTAAGCTCGATAATATCTGCGCCTGCTTCTTCAAACTTTTTAGCCATATTAACCCAGCCTGAAACACCGTCATCTCCTGCATAGGTAATATTTGCAAATAATTTAAGGTCGGTAAGAACCTTTTTAGCTTCTCTTACAAGCTCTAAGCCCTGTTCAAAGGTAAGTCTTTTTTCTGCGGTAAATGCAAGAGCATTTGTTTCCTTGAACATTGCATAACGGGGCTTACGGTTTATGTACGGTGCAGGGTCAATTGACAATTTTATACTTGCAGCCGCCCAGCCTGTTTCTTCAATTCTTTTAAGCTGTGCAACAGATTTTGTGGTAGGACCTGATGCAACAAAGAACGGATTCTTAAATTCCACACCGCCAACGGTAACGGGAATTCTGATATCGTTTAACATAGTCAACACTCCTTAATTATTTTAAATCGGGATTTACGATTTTGATACCCTCTTTAGCCGATTTGTAGATATAGTTAACAACCTTTAATATTTCAAGACCGTCAACACCTCTTAAACCAACCTTTGCATCCTTGTTATCTCTTACACATTCCATAAAGTGTCTGATTTCGCCGATATAACCTAAGTTATATTTTTCGTCAACAGCAGGTCTTGACCAGCCTGTTGTGATTTCAGCCTTTTCAACTGTATATTCTACACCGGGGATAGAGTATAGCTGAATTGGTGAGGAGAAGGTTAAGTCAACTGCCATTTTACCTTCCTTACCGTAAATTTCAATACTGTCCTCCATACCGCCGCAAGCTAAATAGTTTGCTTCAAGTAAAGCA
The DNA here is from genome assembly GCA_015068665.1 of Oscillospiraceae bacterium. Classification (GTDB taxonomy): domain Bacteria; phylum Bacillota; class Clostridia; order UMGS1840; family HGM11507; genus SIG450. Next base: position 15,225 of record SVKB01000026.1, read on the forward strand.
CTTGTGCCGTCTTTAAACTTAATCATAACAGCAGCCCAGTCTTCACCCTCCATGGTCTTGTGCCACATATTGTTTTCTAAACCGCCTGAGGTCATAGCAACAAGCTCGGTCCATTCGTTATTCTTCATAGCAAGCATAAAGCCGATTGGGTGACAGCCTAAGTGAATCATACTTCCGCCGCCGCAGAATTCAATCTTCTGAGCAAAGGGTGAGTGAGAGCCGCAGTGACATTCTCTTGCTCTTACATAGGTCTGCTCGCCGATAGCGCCTTCCTTAACAAGCTCTAATGCCTTGTTAAGAGCGGGAGCAAAAAGCCAGTCCTCTGCATAGTAAAGCTTCTTGCCTGCTTTCTTTGATGCTTCAAGCATTTCCTCAGCATCCTTTAAGGTTGTGGCAATAGGCTTTTCGGTAATAACATTCTTACCCTTTGAGAAAGCATAAACTGCAATATCGTGATGTAAGAAGTTAGGTAAGCAGATATCTACAACGTCGCAGTCAACAGCATCAATTGCCTTGTAAGCATCGTCATAAACCTCTACATCGGTAAGACCGTATCTTTTAATAATATCGTGTGCTCTGTCTGTAGCCTTATCACAGATAGCAACGATTTTTGCAACATCAGTACATCTTGAATATCCGTCCATGTGAAGGTCTGCACTGAAAGCTGCACCAACGATTAAAACTTTTACTTGATTAGCCATAATAAACTACCTCCGGTTTAATTGTTTTTTATATGTAATAATATCATTTGCGTAACATCGTCAACACGACGGTTGAAGTCAATATCCTCTTTTAAGAAGTTTGACATGGTATGCTTGTTTGAAAAGTAGGAAAAGGTAAAGGTCATAAGAGAAAACACAATCTGGGTTTCATCAAGCTCTGCTCTGAACTCTCCCCGCTTTTTTCCCTCGGAAAGCACCGAATACAAAAAATCGGATACCTTGGTTTTAACATCGGATAAATCAAGTTCCTTTATATATTTACCCTCGTTTAAGTTTTCCCACAAAATAAGCTTAACATAGGAGGGGTTATCCCTTAAAAATTCAAAATATCTTTTTATAACATTTTTAACTGCTTCCTCGCAGGTATCAAAGGGGGCAAATATTTTACTTTCTGCATTCGCCATCTTTTTATAAGCCTCGGAAAGCACCGCCTTGTATAGCTCCTCTTTACTCGGAAACTCTTTATAAATAAGCCTTTTATTGACGCCGGATTTTACTGCAATTTCGTCCACCCTTGCGCCGAAAAGCCCCTTTGCCGCAAAGATTTCCTCCCCTGCCTTCAGTATAAGACAGCGGTTGGAGCTTTTAAAATTTTCATTATCCATTATATCACCGCCCCGAAAAACGGATTTATCCATAGTAACTATTTAGTTACATTGTATCACCCGTTAATTTAATTGTCAATACATAAATGTAAAAAAGCAAAGAAAAATCAAAAAAACTTGATTTTTTAAAAAATTATGCTATAATTAATAAAAACGTTTGTATTTAAGAGAGTAGGTATAATAAGAGTATCAGAGAGAAGGCGCCGTGGCTGTAAGCGTTTTTTACTTAAGTTTTACCGAAGTTCGCTTAAAGAGTTCCCCGTAGGAAATGATGGGGCGGTAAGCACCGTTAAAGGCTTTAAAGTGTCAATTTTTATTGAAATCCGGGTGGTACCGCGGGTAAATATGCTCGTCCCTTTTATTTGGGACGGGTTTTTTTAATATAAATATCATTTCAGAAATAATCAATTCAGGAGGACTACTCATGAATATTTCACAAATAGATGATAATCTTGCAAATTGTGTAGTGGATGGTACAGATATAACCTGGATACACTGGACAGACAAAATTTTTTCAGTCCATGGCATATTTTACGACGAAGAAGAAAAGCTTTTCATGCGTGTGCCGAAAGAAACGTCTGAGGCAACCTTAAATCCCAAACTGCATCCATTAGTGCGAATGACTTCGGGAGGCAGAATCCGTTTTGTTACAGATTCAGAATACATCTCAATAAAAGCTTCTCTGCCTTACTTTTCGCCTATTCCAAGTATGAGCATAACAACTACCCACGGTTTTTCAGTTTATGCAGACGGGCTGTATCGAAACAGATATTCTCCCACTTTTAATAAATTTTTAGAAGCAGGTGAACCGGACAGTAATAAGAGAATCTTTTTTTCGGAAAGAAAATTTATAGATTCCGGGAAAAAAGACCGGCTGATAGAAATATATTTTCCCCTTTATGGTGGAGTTAGTGATATTTATATTGGCATTGATCCCGGTTCAACATTAAAACCTGCCCCTTCTTACAAAATTACAAAGCCTCTTGTATTTTACGGAAGCTCGATTACACAGGGAGCATGTGTTACCCGTCCGGGAAACGATTATCTTTCTATGCTTGCAAGGATGCTTGATGCCGACTATATCAATTTGGGATTTTCCGGAAACGGAAATGCAGAAGAGCCGATGATTGAATATCTTTCATCGATTGATGCTTCTTTATTTGCATTTGATTATAATATGTACCAATCAAAGAAGGACCGAGTTCTTCCTCCATATTATTCAATATATGAGAAAATCAGAAAAAAACATCCGGATTCTCTGATTCTTATGCATGACAAACCGGGATGTGATTACGAACCATATCCTGAACGGGAAAAAATAATTAATGATGCCTACCAAAAAGCGCTGGCATCAGGGGACAAGCTGGTTGGTTTCATTTCAGCTTATGATTTTTTTGGTGACGGAAACAGGGATTCCTGTATGGTGGATGTTTCCCATCCAAGTGACATTGGTGCAATGAGAATGGCAAATGCCATATATTCAGCAATTAAACAAATAACGGAAAGGAAAATATAAAAATGAGTCAGAAAGTTAACGAATTAAAAGATACTCTTGTTGCCAGGCTTTCTTCTGCAAAAGATATGACAGAAGTAGAAACAATAAGAGTTGAGTATCTTGGAAAAAACGGCTTGATTACAGGCTTACTTAAAGGTATGAAGGATTTGTCAATTGAAGAAAAGAAAGAGTTTGGAGGTAAAGTAAACGAGCTTAAGAACGAAGCAGGCGAGCTTATCTTGAAAAAGCAGGAAGAACTGAAAGCCGAAGAAATTAAAAAAGAGCTTGAAAAAATGCCTGAAATTGATGTATCCATACCTCTTGATTTAAAAAGAGGTTCTTATCATCCAATCACACTGGTTCAGAGAGAGCTTGAAAAGATTTTTAAAACCATGGGCTTTAATGTTGAGGATTACAGCGAGGTTGTTACCGACTATGAATGCTTTGAATCCTTAAACATTCCAAAGCATCACCCTGCAAGAGATATGCAGGATACCTATTATTTAACCAACGGTCAGCTTTTAAAGAGCCAGACCTCTGCGGCACAGAATGCTATTTATAAAAAATATAAGGAAGCTTTATTTAACGAGGGTAAGCCCATAAAGGCAATCTTCCCCGGAAGATGCTTCCGTAATGAAGCAACCGATGCCTGCCATGAAAACACCTTCTTCCAGATGGAGGGGGTTATGGTGGATAAAGATATTTCAATATCCAACCTTATCTTCTTTATGAAGAAGATGTTATCCGAAGTATTTAAAAAGGATATTAAGGTAAGACTTCGTCCCGGCTTCTTCCCCTTCGTTGAGCCCGGCTTTGAGCTTGATATAAGCTGTCTTATCTGCGGCGGAGAGGGTTGTCCCTCCTGTAAACACTCAGGCTGGCTTGAGCTTTGCCCCTGCGGTATGATTCATCCCGAGGTTTTAAAGGCAGGCGGAATTGACCCTGATGAGTATACAGGCTTTGCCTTTGGTCTTGGCTTAACAAGACTGGCAATGATGAAGTACGGCGTTAAGGATATAAGAGATTTAAACAGCGGAAGCTTAAAGAGCTTAGCGCAGTTTACATTTGACGAATAGGAGGTGTAATTATGTTATTATCTATGAATTGGATTTCAGATTTTGTTGACCTTTCGGGGCTTGACAAATTAAAATTAATAAATCAGTTCTCATTATCAACCGCAGAAGTTGAAAACGAAATCTTCTTTAAAGGAAGCGATATTTCGGGAATAGTTGTTGCCCAAATTATGGAAGTTAACGACCATCCCGATTCAAAAAAGCTTCATCTTTTAAAGGTGGATGCGGGAGATAACAAATTAACCGATGTTGTTTGCGGTGCCCCCAATGTCAGAGTGGGTATGAAAACCGCTTTTGCAAAGGTAGGCGCAAAAATCGGCGAAATAGAAATTGCACCCCGTGCTCTTGCAGGCTATACCTCCTTTGGTATGTGCTGCTCTGAAAAGGAGCTTGGTATGAGCGACGATAATTCGGGAATTATGGATTTACCCCTCGATTTACCAAATGGTAAGGATTTAAAAGAGATTTACGAAATTGAGGATATTATTTTCGAGGTTGACAATAAATCCTTAACCAACCGTCCTGACCTCTGGGGTCATTACGGTATCGCAAGAGAGTTTGCGGCTCTTTCGGGAAGACCTTTAAAGGAAATACCCACGGTTGATTTAACAAAATTCGAAAGCTTGCCGAAGGTGGATATGAAAATTGAAGATCCCCTTTGCTTAAGATACTCCTGTATTCAGGTGGAAAATATCACAAAGAATGTAAGCCCTCAGAATATGAAGATAAGATTATTCTACTGCGGAATGCGTTCCATAAATTTACTTGCCGATCTTACCAACTATCTGATGCTTGAAATGGGTCAGCCCATGCACGCCTTTGATTCAAGAACAGTGGAAAAAATAAGAATAAAGAGATTTGAGGATAAATTCAGCTTCACAACCTTAGACGGTGTGGAAAGAGATATTGACGAAAATACTCTTATGATATGTAACGACAATACTCCTGTTGCAATCGCAGGTATTATGGGCGGTCTTGATTCCGAAATCAAAGAGGATACCACCCGTCTTACTTTAGAATCCGCAACCTTTGATTCGGTTTCGGTAAGAAAATCCACAGTTCGCCTCGGTCACAGAACGGATGCTTCCCAGAGATACGAAAAGAGCCTTGACCCTGAAATGACCGTTCCTGCAATCGGAAGATTTTTAAATCTTCTTTTAGAGATTGACCCGTCTGTCAAAGTAGTTTCCGCACTTACCGATGAGTATGCGAAAAAATACGATACAGTTAATCTTACCTTTGACAAGGCTTTTGTTGATAAATACACAGGCATTGAAATTTCAAAGGAAACTATTTTAAAAACACTTATTTCCTTAGGCTTTAAGGCTGAGTGTGAAAATGATACCTTCTCGGTTACCGTTCCAAGCTTCAGAGCAACCAAGGATGTTACAATGAAGGCGGATATCATTGAGGAAATCACAAGAATTTACGGCTATGACAATTTCGATGTAAATACCGCTATGGCTCCCCTATATCCCGTAAGAGCGGATATTGAAAAGCAGAATGAGGATAATATCAAGGATATTTTAGTTAAGAAATATTCCCTTCACGAGCTTCACTCCTATGTGTGGACCTACAATGACGAATATAAGGCACTGGGTATTGAGGTTGAAGATAATATCAGGCTCTTAAATGCAACCAATCCGAATATTGAAACCATAAGAAAATCGATTATTCCTACTCAGCTTTGTCAGGTAAAAGTAAATACAGGCTATGCACCCGAATTCGGCGTGTTTGAAATCGGAAGAGTGGTTGAAGGACTTGACGAAAACAATCTTTGTATTGAAAAGAAAAAGCTGGCGGTAACCTTATTCTCTAAAGAAAAGGATGTTCCGGCACTTTATCTTCACTTAAGAGATATAATTGCCACCCTTTGCGACGACTTAAAGCATAAGACGGTTACCTTTAAAACAGAGGAGGCTACTCACTCCTATGAGCATATAAAGAACTTAAACGGAATTTATGTTGACGGTGTAAGATTGGGATGTATGGGTATTGTTCATCCTACCGTTTCCAAGAAGATTGACAAGAAGGCTTCCATCGTGTTTATGGAAATGGATGTTAAGGAATTTGCAGAGCTTAAGAATGAAAGCATTGCCTATACCGAGCCATCCCGTTTCCCTGAAATGGAAATCGACTTAACCTTTATCTCGGAAAAATACGAGCCAATCGGTGAAGCTATTAAAAATCAGAACTGTGACCTTATAAAGAAGGTAACGGTTACCGGTACCTATGAGGATGAAGCAGGTAAATCCATTACCGTAAGAATCCTGTTCTCCCATAATGACAGAACCTTAACCCGTGAAGAGGTTATGGAAATTGCAAATAAGATTATAGAAGAGCTTTCCAAAAATAATATACCTTTAAAATCTTAAATTTTAAACGGGAATGTAAAAAAACTCCAGACCACCAAAAACAAGATGTATCAACGAGTTTGATAGAGAAACTTATCAAACTGAATTGTTTTAGGTGCTGTAAATAAATTTACAGCACCTTTTTTATTTGATTTTTAAAGGATATTCCTTTATAATATAAGCAACTTACATAAGGGAGGGGTTAATAGTGGAAATTTACGACGTTTTTATATCCTACAGACGAAGTGACGGAGAGGAGTATGCCTCAGCACTTCGCAATGAGCTTACCAAAAAAGGCTTAAGAGTTTTTCTTGATACTGAAGAAATGGAAAAAGGCAGAGATTTTCCTTCTCAGCTTAGTGATAATATTAAAAAAGCACCAAACTATATACTGGTTGCCACTCCCGATGTTTTTAAATTCAGGGAGGGAGAAGACTGGGTATTAAAAGAAATTGAAACCGCCCTTGATTGGTATTATAAAAATAAAGAGGAGCGTAATTTTATTATACTTCTTCCCAAAGGGACACAAATTCCTGAAAAGAAAGAGCTTCCTCAAAGTATAGAAAGACTTGCCGATATAGATTACAGCGATAAGCTTTATGAGGATTTTGACGCTGTTTTAAAGATAATTACCAGGGTAAACCGATGCAGTATATGGCATTCTTCTCACAGATGGCTTTGTGAAATCAAAAAAGAGGGCGCCCGCTTTGCAGGTCTTGATATAGCTGAGGGCATTCTTCCCGATGCCAAAGGTAATAAATGCCGTCCCGGCCTTTCTGTTACGGTTTCCGACGAGGAAAATGAACCAAAGCCCATTATGGAGGCAATAGAAGAAATAACCGGACATATACAGCTTACAGGTGAAGGCGGTATCGGAAAAACCACAGCGCTTATTAATATAATGAACAGCCATTACGAAAATAAGTCTTATTCCGACAGCACCGTAGTTCCCATATTTATTGACCTTTCCTTTGCGCCTGATACCTATGGAATGCTTTATGAAAACGGAAAATCAAGCTTTATACGAAGAGCGGTATATAAGCAGATAAGAACCGACCTTACCATAAAGCAGATTTCTTTAAGTGCGGTAAGTGATATTGATGAGGTATTCTCTACCCTTCCTTACGATATAGCAGTAAAGCCTGTTATGAACGCTTTCTCGACTTTTCCTCAGTCTGCGCCCGAGTATCTGCTTCTGCTTGACGGACTTAATGAGGTATCTTTAGCTACCGTGCCTCAGGTTAACCTGACTGTTATGGAAATGGTTATAGACGAAATCAATACTGTTATGGAGGAATGCCCTAACGTAAGGATAATTCTTACAGGAAGAAACGATGATGACAGAATAGACAGCTCTCTTTTAACCAAGCTAAAGCTTACCGGAAAAAAGGAAGCCGATATAGTGAAATATCTTGAAGACTCCGGCTTCTCAAAGGAAAAAACCGACTGCCTAACAAGAGATAAGAATTTACTTAAGGTTCTTGAAATTCCGCTGTTTTTAACCATGTATGCCACATTATCTGAAAAGGATGCGCCTGCCACACGGGGGGAGATTTTAAAAACCTTTTTCAATGAGCGAAGGGAAAATATAACGGTATACACCGAGCAGGGCAGACTGAAGACCTCGGAGAGTAATGTTAAAAAAACCTCGGGCAGGAATACCGAATACAGAATAAGCTCGGATATTTTAAATTTTATTTTAGATTTCATTCTTCCGAAAATAGCTGAATATATCGAGAAGGAGGGCTTATTCCATTTCAGGATAAGCCAGGTTGAAGATATAATAGAGAGCGTGCTTACCGATACCTGTAATACCGCAGTCTGCGGAATATACGGACAGGAAATTTTTTCAAAGTACCGTATGGGGCAGGCAGGAAAAAGCCATACTCATAAAATAGCCCGGGAAATACTTTCAAGGCTTGGAGATAATTTAAGCGAGATTTCTGAAAATATCATCAGTTGTTCGGTTTCCAATCTTGGAATTCTTCATCAGACAAATTCCAGATTCGGCTTTGTTCATCAGCATATAAGAGATTATTTTGCTTCGGTAAGCCTTGAAAACACATTAAAGCTTTCGGTATATCTTTATGAGGAGGGAATGAAGGAGGATGCGTACAGTTGTATGGCATCGGCATTTAAGGATAAGCCCGTAAGCGCAGTTGTGCGGGGCTTTCTCGGAGAAATTTTAAATGAGCAAAAATATGCCCCTACTTTTAAATTCGGAGAGTATAACATCTCCGAAGATGGACCCTCCCTTATAGAAAGAGCTCTTGATATTTACCGTAACAGCTTTGACAGGGAGCCCGGCTATGCCCTGTATTCTCTTATAGAAATAATGAAGGAAGCAAGAGAAAGTCTGGCGGGAGTTGATTTATCCGAGCTTGACCTTAGAAAAATCTCTCTTAACGGTGCGGGTCTTGGCATTTACGGGCTTTGCGCCCGACTTGACGGAGCAATGGTAAATGCCGACTCCCTTTTTGCCTCCGGTCACAAAGAAATGATAACCGGATTAAGCTTTAATGAGGACGGAACGATGCTTGTCGCCTCGGACAGAGAGGGCTTGATTAAAATATGGGAAACAAAAACAGGTAATTTAATAAAGAGCTTTGACACAGGCGGATATATCCTCGATGCCATTTTTAAAGAAGGGAAAATCATCACCCTGTCAGCACCCGACGAAATGTCGGATAATTTCGCTTTATGCCGTATTGATTTAAAGACAGGCGAAATTCTCAATACACGAAAAGTATCTTATACATATACCTTTAAAGCAAGCGATGACAAGGAATTAATTATGCTTATATCCCATGATAAGCTGACAATTTTTAATACTTCAGATTTCAGTACGGTAAACTCTGTAACCTTTCAAAAAGGTGAAGCTGTACAGGATGCGGATTTTGTTTATAATAACACCTGCATTGCAGTATTAAAGGAATCTGAAGATAACGAAGATCGCGAAATAGAGATTATACCTTTAAAAAACGAAGCCTCCTTACAGATAAGAAAAATATCGGTAAAAAGCGGTGTTAAAAGCTTAAACAGCTTTGATACAAACAAGCTTTTTGCCCTGGAGATTGACAGTGCAAGCGGTAATATTGGCGGAAGAATTTATAATTTAAGCTTAAATGAAATTAAGAGCATCGACTTAAACTCTGAATTATTATTCATTTTTAACAGCTTTTCAAAATATAACAAAGTAAGCTCACAGCTGCTGGTTGCATTTAACGAGAGGGTAAATTTATACTCCGGGAAAAACCTTACTATGTTAAACAGTATTTCATTATCCGCATTTGTAAACAAAGCTTCCTTTGACAGCTTTGGGAAACAGCTTGCAATCGGTACCCACAGCGGAGATATTGAAATATATAATACCGAAAGCTTTTCCCTGACGGCAAAAATAAAATACACACCATCAAAAACCGATATTTTCACCTTTACTCCCGACAGCAAGTATATTGTTACCTATACAAGGGGAAGCGGCTTGAAAATTTTTGATTCCGAAACTCTTACACTTAAAAGTCAGAAAAGAATAAGCTTTTTCAGTCCCCTTTTAAAGCTTGAGCTAAGCCCTGACGGAAGGATGTTAAGTATTCCTAATCATGACGGATTATTTGATTCAGACTTTATAGAGGGACTTATAGGTATCCCCGGGCTTCAGAGCCTTAACAGAGCTTCAACTAAGGGAACAGCCGTCTTCAGCAGTAATTCGGAATGGTATGCTTTAAGACTTACCGGTAACACTTACGGCTACGAGGTATATGACGCAAAAAGTCATAAGCCCCTGTTAACCCTTTCGGGCTTAAGGGTAGTCGGCTTTACAAAAAGCAAGGTGATTGCACTACATGAGGATGAGACTTTAAATAATATCATTACGGTGGATGTAAAAACCGGACAAAGAGAAATTCTTGATACTGAGGGTGAGAAAATCTGCTCTGTTTCATCAAATGATAATTTTATTAACGCTATATCGGAAAAGGGTAAAATATTTATATGGAATAATGAGCTTACTCTTATAAAAAGCCTTACCTCTCCCCTTAATGCAGAGAACGGCTTACGTATAATCAGTATAAGTCCTGACGAAAAATTTATTATTGAGCATAATTTTAAAGAAACAATAATAAGAAAAACCGATGATTTTAAAGCCTGTCTTACCGTAAGCGGAAGCTTTTTACAAATTACATCGGAATATGCCCTGTTTTCTTCAAGAGGAACGGGAGGGGGTATGGTAACTGAAATTTACAGTCTCTCCACCTTTAAAAAAGTTTATTCCTGTACCTTCCACAGCTTTGGCACCGGTGAAAAAATAGCTGTAAGCCACGATAACAAAAAGCTTTTAATGGAAGGACCTGACAATTCAACAGGCTTATTCGGTATAAAAAAGAAGGAAGAAACGGAAGAAATCAACCTTGAATACCTTGGTAAAATTACCGCCGGCTACGGTCTTGAATACATCGGTGTGGATTTAACCGATATTATAACAGACCGTCCCTTTACCGATAAAGAAAAAGAAATATTAAGGCAGTACGGCGCAATAATATAAAAAAAGAGACTTTCGCCGAGTGTTCTTAAGGACACTCGGCAGTTTTATTCGCCTTTTGGCGAGTGGTATTTGCTTTGCAAGTGATATTGCTACGCAGTGGTATTGCCTTCGGCAGTTTATTGGCGAATAAAATACCACTAAAACCAAAGGTTTTAATAACACTTTTGATTTATCAAAAATATCACTCTGTACAAAGTACAGAATATCACTTGGAAAAGTAGTGAAATTACAGTATAATAATCGCAGAGGTGATATGATGGCAGACAGTGCGTTAAGGGACAAAGCAAAACAGTTTGCAAAAGATATGATTCTCTTATTTAAAGATAATGATTCATCTCTTAATTTCAGCTATTTTGGTATAGAATAATACATAAATTATAAAAACCGATGTTTACACAGTTAAAACATCGGTTTTTACTATCCTTAAGAACACTTAGCTTTCAAGTCTCTTTTTTTATATTATTACGCCGCCTGCCCGTCTTGCCTGTATGGCTCTCTGGGATGGGCGGTACACACTGCGGTGATAGCTGTTGGCAATTATCACATTTCGGTTATAGGTTTCTATTTCCGGTATCCTTTCGGGATAAACCTTTTTAAACTGCTCGATAACCTTATCAGCAATTCCGAAAAGAGTAGCGTAAATCATATAATCCTTCCGGATAATAACCTCACCTATTTCTCTTTCCGAAATCAGGGTGAAATCATCTAAATATTTCTTAAGGCCGACAACCTCACCAAGCTCTTTTTTCCCCTTTTCGCTTAAATCCTTAATACGGTTACCTATACCGTTTACAAATGCGCCCGAATATACCGGCGCCTGCTCTTTCCTTTTTGTTAGCCATCGGAGATTCGAACTCCATACGCCTTAAACTTGTTAAATTTTAATCTTTTTAATTTGTCGTCCTCGAAAGGCGAAAAGCATTCCTTCGTCCTCCGCATCAAAAATCTTATAAATTTTCCTGCGTTTAAGGTCGAAGAGTTTTAAAATAGAAAATTTTCGTATAGTACAAAGAAAATACAAGAATAATACTTTCGTATATTTGCGGTATTTTCTGCAGTAATATCGGAAATTTGCATTTTCAAACCGTGTGCAGTTCGGATCTCCGACGGCTAGCCTGTCAATATGTCAGATTTAAAAATTTCAATTAATATTCTATTTCGCCGCCGTGTTCCTTTGCAAGCTCTTCCAAAGCCTTATTGTATTCGTCAAGTAATTCAATCGCCTTATTAATGGCATTTGTGCCTGCGGTTATGGTTTCCTCAGCCTGAGTTTCACAACCCTTGGAAAGAGCCTCAAAGCCTTCCTTATATGTTTCCATCACCTTGACATATTTATCCTTAACTGCCTTAACCTCTTCGGTTTCAACGGTAATAGCGGAAAGCTTTTCCAAAGAGCCCTTGATAAGAGGGAGCACCTTTGTGTCAATAGCCACCTTAAGAGCCGCATCGTCGGGAGCTGCATCAACATTTGCAATTTCGGTTTTTAATTTTTCGTAATCGGCATTTACTTCAACCATCTGAACATTCAGAAAGTTTGAAAGATCGTCATAAACAGGATCACTGCAGCCTGTTAAAAGGGTTAAGGTTAAAACTGCCATAAGTAAAAGTGCTAAAAGTTTTTTCATAAAAAATCCTCCTTATTTACCGTAAAAATTATTAAAATTCGCCTCATCATCAGGCTTTAAATCCTTAATAGGCTTAAAGTCTTCTGCCTGAAGCCACATATTAAAGTCTGCAAACGGATAAGTGGTCGGCAGCCAGTTCGTTTCATTATCAGGATTTTCAGAAGCCTTCTGATATCCCGACTTAGGACTGTGAACCCATATACGCAGTCCGTTTGTGTAGTCTGCCTGAGTGGGTGCGTGTTCATCCGGTGCATGGAAAAAGTCATTTTCAAAACTCAGTGTACTGATTTCACCTTTTACAGGATTGCTCTGATACCAGCCAATCTGGTCGGCATTTACCGAACGGTTTGCAACAACTGCTGCCTGCTCGATAGTACATTTTCCTTCGGGGTCAATAGCGGTATCTGAAACACCCTTTACAAGACCCAGGGCATTCATAAAGCCCATAGGTGTTCTTGCCCAATCCTGGATTGCCCAATTATCCGAATATTTTTCAAGTTCAGGGGTATAGATTGTGTAACGGATATTTGTATTATCTCTTACATACATAAGCGCACGGTGGATAAAGGTTGCCATCTGCTGACGGGTAAGCGTTCCGTTTGGTGCAAACTCTGTTGCACTCACGCCGCTTGTAATACCCGAAGCGTAGGCTTTTAATGCATATTCGTTATCGGTATCTGTGAATATTCCAACATCTGCAGGAATTATTTCTTTTCCTATGAGCACCTCTGCAAGCTTAACGGCGATTGATGCAAACTGAAGTCTTGTTATAGGCTTTGTGTAATC
>SVKB01000027.1 GCA_015068665.1 Oscillospiraceae bacterium
AAATTTTTAGATAGAATGAGGCAAAAACGCAGGTAATATTCGGATATTACCGAGGATTTTAACGATATTATATCAAAAATTTACAATTTAAAAACGAGTTCGGATAACTTTCCGACGGCTAACCATTCATGCACCGTAAGGTGCAATTCACTATGCCGCTTGCGGCATATCATTCTACCTTCTACATTCTGAATTCTGCATTCTGAATTCTGCATTCTGCATTCTACATTTTGCATTTATCATTGGTATTTTTCTAATATTCCACATCCACAACCGTGCCTGTTTTTCTCGATTTTTCAATATCGAAAACTATGGCGTGGCTCAGATAGGATTCGCGGATATCGGGAACGGAATTTCCTTTATAATTTCCCGTTAAGTAATCATAAAGGTCATTAACTATTCCGAAGTCTCCGCCACCGTGGCCGGATGTTATTCCGTCACCGCTTGTTATATCTATTGTTTCGGTTTCTTTTGTTTCAAATTTATATAAACTGATTGGAGAATCACCATCGGTAGCAGCTCTTAGTTCACCTTTTGTTCCGCTTATATGAATGAATCTTCCGCCCTTGTTAAAGGCGTTCATACTGAAGGTAACGGTGATATCATCTTCGAAAAGCAGATTACAGGTCTGGTGGTCAACCACATTGTTATCACATTTGAAAACACACTTTCCGTACTGAGTTTCTGTGATAATTTTTAAAACGTCCTCATCGGTCGGGTTTATTTTTTTTGTTGATGTACCTCTGAACCAGATATTTTCCTTATCATCGTAATAAAGCTTTACTGCATTATATGGGCAATCCTCCCCATGGGGACAGCCCTGCACACAGTATTCGGGAGCACCCTCAGGTGCATTTTTTTCATTAAAATAGGTGAGCGCACCAAAGGACTGAACCTTTTTGCATTTTTTCCCGATAAGCCACTGGAGTATATCTATGTCATGGCAGGATTTCTGCAAAAGCATAAAGGAGCTTCTCTCTTCATTTCCCCAGTTGCCTCTTACAAAGCTGTGACTTTGATGAACAGCCCCTACACATTCCTCGTGGGTTATGGAAATGATGCTTCCGATTTCGCCCGAGTCTATTATTGCTTTTAATTTCTTGAAGAGATTTGTATATCTTAAGACAGTGCAAACTATAACCTTTCTTCCGAGCTTCTCGGCCAGCTCATATATATTTTTACATTCTTCTCTCGTGGAAGCTATTGGCTTTTCAAGCAAAAGGTCATAGCCAAGCTTAAGAGCCTCAACCGCAGGCTCATAGTGATCCCGGTCCATAGTGGCAATAACGGCAATATCGGCAATCTTTCCTTTTTTCAGAAGGGGTCTCCAATCGGTAAAGCTCATTTCATCAGAAATATTATTTTTCTCTTTTATGAAATTTCTTCTATCATCAACAGGCTCCGCAACTGCAACAATTTCGTATTTTCCTTCGGTATTTCGCATGTGCTCAGCATAGGTTTTTCCCCTTGAGCCTGCACCGATTATGATTACAGATAATTTTTTCATAATAAATCACCTTTTTCCTTTACTTTTTTTTCTTTCTGATTTATATTATACATAGGACATAATAGTTATGGAATACAAAAAAAGTCCATAAATATAAGTTTTTGGTTCAGAAAAGGAGCTTTTTATGAATAAATGGTATCCCTTTAAAACAGGAGAGGCTGTTTCCATAAGCCGTTTTTACACTTTTTTTATTAAGGATTATCCGAAAGGGTATGTTTTTAAAGGGGAGTCCCACAATTTTTGGGAGTGCCTTTATGTTATGGACGGAACATTAAGCGTTTCGGCTGATGAAAGAGTTTATGAGCTTAACCGCGGTAATATTATTTTTCACAAGCCCATGGAGCTTCATAAGTTTACCGTAACGGGGGACGGGGGCGCAAGACTTCTTATTTTTTCCTATGCAATGACCGGAACTCTTTACGATTACTTCTGCAATAAGGTTTTTATGTTAAACGATGAGCAGACCGGTATTTTAAATAATACACTTTCTTTTATGCAGGAAAAATCCAAGGATATAACCTGCGGGGAGAGGCTGAGGTTCTTTAACAAGCTATTGTATCCTGATGTTGATTCGGATATTTATCTTTTAAGGGTTACCTACTATATATATCAGTTTTTCCTGTCCCTTGCCGATGACGGTTATGTTGAAAAAAGACTGAAAACTCCCGAAACCGAGCTTTTAAAATCGGCAATAACCTTTATGAATGAGAATTTAAGCAAAAATCCCGGAGTAGAGGATATTGCAAAGCATTGCTCTGTAAGTCTTTCGGGAATTAAGCGTATATTTTTAAAATACACGGGACTGAGCGTACATAAGTATTTTATAAAGCTTAAGTGCAATGAAGCTTTAAGACTTCTGTCAGAGGGGGCAACCGTAACTCAGGTTACCGAGCTTTTAGGCTTTTGTACACAAAGCTACTTTTCCTCGGCATTTAAAAGAGAGATGGGAAAAAATCCCTCTGAATACCGAAGAAAATAGCAGGTCAAGATTGTACAAAAAAATGATAATATTGTCCATTTTCAATTCACCGCAATGTGTATTATACTTTAGTTATAAAAAGACTGAAGGAGTGATTTTAAGTGAAAAGATTACTGGCATTTATAATTGCAATTTCTTTAAGCTTATCAGTGGCCGGTGTGATAAGCTTTGCGACTTCCGAAAATATTGTTTTCAGTGAAACCTTTGAAAACGGTATGGCGGACTGCTGGAGAACCAGCAGCTCGGCAGTGGGGGATAAGTTTACGCTAACCTCCGATGATAAAAGCGAGGGCAGTGATTCTTTAAGAATATGGGACGATGATACCCAGACCTCGTCGGGAATAAGAACAGGATATATAACCGCCGAGCCTAAGCATAAATACCGTCTTTACGGTGATATTAAGGTTAATGAAGGTAATCTTACCCTTTATTTCAGAGTTTATAATGCTGATAAAAAGCAGCTTTCAAGCGCTTCATCCAAGGCAAAGAATGAATGGTCAACCGCAAAGCTTGACCTTGTAGCGGGTGAGGATGCCGCATATATTGAGGTTATCGCCATGACCAGCGCAGAGCCTACCGGTGAGGGATATATAGATAATATTAAAATAGTTGATATGGGAATTCCTACCGAAATGGAAATGGAGGTTGCCTCCTCCACCACAAGGGAAATGAAAATAAAAACCGATACCAAGGCAGGAGAAAACGTTTTATTCGATTCCTTTGAAGAGCCTTTGGCGGGCTGGAAAAATTATTCCTCGGCAGTTGAACCTCAGTTTGAAAGAGTTTCAACCGAAAAAACCGATGGTTCAAATTCATTAAGAATTTTTGACGATTCTGCCACCCTTGCATTCGGTGTAAGAAGCGGATATATTCCCGTTAAGGAATTCAATAAATATCAGATTTCCTTTGACGGACTTGCAAAGGGAACAAGCGCTACCGTTTATTTTAGACTTTACGATAACGATAAGGTTCAGGTTAACGTAAGAAGTGCTTTGGTAAGTAAGGATTCCTGGGGCGTTACAACCGTTGCACTTGAATCCGGCTTTAACTGTGGCTATGTAGAAGCAATTATTCAGACCAATAACCAGCTTACCGGTGAAGTATTTATTGATAATTTAAAAATTACCGATATGGGTGAAGGTGAAAAGGATACCGTCAGCGGACCTATGCGTGCGGCTATAATGGAAAAATTAGACAACGCAAAGCCGGGTGATGTGATTGAAATTCCAAACGGTGAATATAAGGATGTTGCCCTGTTTATAAGACCGAGCGGAACTGCGGACAAACCGATTACCTTAAAGGCACAGGAGGATGGCAAGGTTATTTTAAAGGGTAAGAGCGAAATCAGAATTTTGGGAAGCTATATTGTGGTTTCGGGTGTGGTATTTAAAAATGCATCCTCGGAACAGCTTGTCCGCTTCGAGCCTGAAAGCCACCATTCGATGTTTACCAATTCAGCAATTATCGACTGTGATCATGAGGATATCACTCAGTCTCAGAAGCAGGTATATATAAGAGGTCAGTATCACACGGTTTCCAACATATATTTCAGGAATAAAAGCTCGGTAGGACAGATGATTGAGGTTCCCAGAGATACCGATGCTCCCGACTATCACACAATTGAAAGCTGTTATTTCGGAGATTTTAAATTAGGCTCTGTCAACGGTCTTGAAACTATAAGAATAGGCAGAAGCGATCAGTCACAGTCCTCCTCTTACACAATCATAAGAAATAACTTCTTTGAAAGATGCAGCGGTGAAAATGAGCTTATCTCCTTAAAGAGCAGTGAAAATAAGGTTCTTAATAACACCTTCTATAACTCTCAGGGAAGCATGCATTTCAGACAGGGGCATGGTACATTGTTAGAGGGTAACGTATTTGTAGGCCCTGTGCTTTCCACCACCTCCTCGGGTATCACCGTTCACGATAAAGACCATATTATAAGAAATAACTATATCTATGCAATGCCTTCAGGCTTTGAATCCTTAAGGCTTTCCGACTATGATCCGAGAATGTGGCTTCACGGCTACTGGCCTGTTAAGGATGTAGAGGTTTCAAACAACACATTTGTTGACTGTGATTACGGTGTTCAGGTTGGTTACTATTATGTTACCTCCGACCCTGTAACCATGGCAATAAGAGTTAATCCACCCGAGGGTGTATTTAAAAACAATGCTATAATTTCCTATAAGGGAACAATGCCTCTTATAGAAAATCAGGATTCAAAAAGAGTAAATGATACCGAATTCGGTAACGGCTTAAAGCATAATGTTACCTTTGAAAATAACTATGTTTCGGGTAAGGCGGTAGGCTATGAAGGCGGAACTCCTTCCGGTGTCATTGAAGGTAACTTCGATTATGAAATAATTGACGGCTTCGTTATTCCTAAAAACGGCTCGGGTGCGGCTTTAGAAGAAATTAAGAAAGCACCGAAAAATCCCTTTGAAGTTATGCCCAAATGGGTTAAAGAGCAGTATTACGATACAGGTATTTATAAATTCGAGCCACTTCCTCACGATCCGTTCAATACAAGCTATGACGTAGCATCGGTTCTTCCCGTTTCGGGCAAAATCAATGTTATGATGAACGGTAAGAGAAAGGTGTTTGACGTTGATCCTCAGATTATAAATTCAAGAACAATGGTTCCTTTAAGAGCTATCTTTGAAGAGTTCGGTGCAGAGGTAAGTTGGGACGAAGCAACCGCAACCGCAACAGCAGTTTCAAATCTTAACACAATTAAGATTACAAGAGATTCCGCTACAGCTTATATAAACGATGCGACCGTTACTCTTGATTCCCCTGCAACCATAGTTGACGGAAGATTCCTGGTTCCATTAAGATTTATTTCCGAAGCTTACGGTGCAGAGGTTAACTGGGTTGGCTATTCCCAGACCGCTACCATTAACTATACAAAATCAAAAATCACAGGCTGGGATGATACCGTTTACAAGCCAATGCACGATATTAAAAATGCACTTACCATTTACAGAAGCAAGTTCACAATGGAGAAAAACTCCGCTTGTGTATTCCCTGTAATGTTTGACGGCTCCTTCGGCTCCCGTTGGGCTTATCAGGCGGATGAAGCGGGAAATCCGGGGTATTGTGTAGTTGATTTTGGTGAGGTTAAAACCTTTGATAAATTATATCTTTCCTTCTTAAACGGTGAAAAAAGAAGCTATAAATTCTCAATTTACGTATCAGAGGATGATATAAGCTATACACCTGTTATAGTTGAAAAATCCTCCTCGGGTAAAACAAATCTTTTAGAAGAATACAGCCTTGACGGTGCAAAGGGTAGATACATTAAGATGGTAGGTCACGGCAACTCTGCAGGCGCTGCGTGGAATGACCCTTCCGAGTTTGTTGTAACAGGTAAATAGTTTAAAAAAAAGCGTAAGAAATTACGCTTTTTTTATTGTACAAATGATATTTTTGTGTTAGTATAATTTTATAAAGATTAAAATAAATTATTTATCAGGAGATTTAAAAAAATGAAAAAGCTTATCTGCATTTTAATTTCCCTGGCTGTTATTCTATCAGGCTTACCGCTTTACTCTTTTGCTGAAGCGGAAACACCTCTTTATTCCGATTCCTTTGAAGGAGCGGGATGTATGGACTCATGGTATAAATATTATCCGGATTATTATGAAGACGGAAAATTTGGCTACTCCCTGAATACAAATTCATCCTATATAACCGACGGAAAACAGTCCTTATATGTTGTTGATAAGGATTCTGAGCATTATTTTGCTGTTGCTTCACCTATTTTTACCGTAAATGATTTCGGAGAATACACTTTAACTGCAGATGTAAGAGTCTTGTCGGGAAGTATTAAATTTTACATAAGATGCTATGAGAGCGACCGAACAACCTATACTCAGAAATTATTCACGGTTCCTGTTAATGATGAAATGACTTCCTGTTCTTTTTCACGCATAATTACACCCGATACTCCTTATGTAAGAGTGCTTGTACTTACCGATACTGTCGGAGCAAATGAGGCAGGGTATGTTGATAATCTTATCTTTACCAAAACAGGGGAGTATGATGAGGCGCAGTATCTTGCTAAAAAATCTGTGACGGCGCAGCTGAAAGAAGCTATTTCCGGTGATGTGATTGAAATCCCCGACGGCACATTTACTGACTGGGTTATAAGCGTTGATAAGGACGGAACGAAAGATAAGCCCATTACACTTAAAGCAAAAAATCCGGGTAAGGTTATTTTTACCGGGGGAAGCGGTATTGTCGTTTCCGGCGATTATGTGAATATTGAAGGCTTGCGCTTTGAAGAAGTAATCAGTTCACAGATCATCAGGTTTGATTCTACCTCTTATGGCTCCAAGCTAAGGGATACGGTAATATATAACTGTCATCCTGATGCTGAAGCGGATACAGTTCAGCAAAACTGGGTTATGTTAAGAGGAACTGCCCTTACCGTTGAAAACTGCTTCTTCTACGGAAAGCATTCAAAGGGGCAGATGGTTGAATCCTCCAAATCGGAAGAAACCAAGGATATTTTCGATGAGCATATTATTAAAAACTGCTATTTCGGAAATATAAAACAGCAAAGTGAAAACGGATATGAGGCAATAAGGCTCGGAACCTCGGCCTATTCCTTTGATACTGCCAAGACTGTTGTTGAAGGCTGCTTCTTTGAAAAATGTGATGGCGAATCGGAGATTATTTCGGTTAAAAGCTGCGGTATTACCGTAAGAAACAATACGCTTTATAACAGTAACGGAGCTATTGTTTTAAGACACGGTAACGGCAGTGATATATACGGAAATCTTTTTGTTGGCGGACCCGGTAAAAAGAGACTGAGCGGTGTAAGAATAATAGGTGAGGACCATAAGGTTCACGATAATTATTTTTATAATATGACTGAAAAGAGTCAGGTGCTTGTTTTCTATAACGGTAATCCTTATGAAGGGATTGAGGATTACTGGTATTATCCTGTAAAGAATGCTCAGGTTTATAATAACACCTTTATTGGCGGAGACTATCTGGTTTCGGTTGGCGGATACACACCGGGGGATGAGGGTACATCGTACAACAGGGTTATGGCACCTGAAGGATATTTTAATAATAATGCTCTTGTAACCTTTCAGGGCTTAAATCCTATGATTGTAAACGGAGACCCTGCACCCGATTTAAATGTTGTTGACGACTTTGCATATAATAAAGTGTCTTTTTCGGGAAATATCGCTTACGGTAAAAGTGTAGGATACAATCCCGGCGGTCTTACAGAAGGATACTTTGATTTAACTGAAGACGGAAAGTATTTTAAAGCTCCTTCGGGAAAGGGTGCAAATTTGGATGAAGTAAAAAAAGCACCGACTTCTCCTTTTGATATTATTTCTTCCTGGGTAAAAGAAGTATACTATGATGCAGGTATTATAGAATTTACTCCTGTTGCCAATGATGTTTTTAATGACGAGGATGCCCATATAAATAACATTGTTCCTTTTGAGGTAACCTGCAGTGCAGGGGCGGGAGGTAACGTCACTCTGAAGGAAAACGGAAATGCGGTTTCGGGAAAAACAAGCTTTTCAAACAATCCTGTGCTTACTGTTATTGCAAAACCCGATGCTGATAAAAAGCTCTCCGGCTGGTATGTAAACGGAGTGGAACTTACTGAGGGAAATTGCGAAGCTCTTGGCATTGCTACCGACTCACCTTTGTCTGATACTCTTACAATAAGCAACCTTGTGAAAAACTATGATATCCGGGCGGAGTTTGAAGATCTTTATATAATCCCCGATGAGATACTCTCTCCCGTGGCTGAATTCGGAGAGAATAACGGCAGTGTAACCGTGAAAAATCACAACGGAATTACCACAACTGTTTCGGGAGCGTACAGAATTTTTGCGGTAAGACTTTCAATGTATGATTATGCGACAGTTTCCGAATGTGGATTTAAGGTTATCTCGGATAACGGGGAAATAACCGTAAAATCAAAAACAAAGCTTAGCGACAGCGGAGCTTACGGAGTGCTTTTCTACGGCTTCACAAAAGGCAAGACCTATACCGTATATCCCTATGCGATATATACCTTGGAGAACGGAACTCAAAAAACCGTTACAGGTGAAGCTAAGACGGTTGTGGTTGAGTAATAAGAAATTTTAAATTACAAATGAAGGAAAGGACGGATATGCCATATAAATGCAGAATTCAGAATTCAGAATGTAGAATGATATGCCGCAAGCGGCATAGTGAATTGCACCTTGCGGTGCATGAATTGTTATCTATTCGATAACATGAATTGATTTTTAAAAAATCATGAATTGTTGACTTATGTCAACATTAAGGATAGGACGGATATGCCATTCGGCATCCGTCCTTTTCTCGTTGCCGAAAGGCAACATATCGAGTTCCAAAGGAACATATCGAGTGCGAAGCACATATCGAGCAATTTTAATTGCATATCGAGTTTTGCTTTAGCAAAACATATCGAAAATCACATAGGGAAAATTTCACAAATTGGACGCAAATGACCGAAGGTGTATTAAATACATCGAGAGGCATTTGCGTTCAAAACGCAAAGCATTTAAAATCATAAATTTGCTTTGCAAATTTATACCTTAATATAGTATTGAAACCTTAAAAAAATGTGTCTACCTTTTGGTAAACACATTTAATTTATAATTATTCCCGCTTTGTACGGTCCGGATGATTTAACATCTTTTTTATGAAGATGGTTCGATGCCATCTTCATAAAACGGAAGATAGGGAAAATTTTCTGGATTGGATGAATTTAGCCTTAAAGGTGGAACCCGAAGCTGTATGAGATACAGCGAGGGCTAAATTCATTCAAAGCGCAAAAATAAATTTCATAATTCGCTTTGCGAATTATACCTTATTTATTATAGTTAAAAATTAAGGTATCTATATATAACATAGATACCTTAATGATTATATTATTCTTTTTTTGCGCGGTCCGGGGAATTTTAACATCTTCCTCTATATGACCATTCCTCCATCTGCCGATACTACCTGTCCGGTAATAAAATCAGCACTGTCCGAATAAAGAAAATAACAAACCCCTGCAATATCCTCAGGCTTTCCCAGCCTGTTAAGAGGCGTTTCCTCCTTAAGTTCTGAAAGTATATCCTCACTTAAGCTATTTAACATATCCGTTTTTATTACTCCCGGCGCAACTGCATTTACCGTAATCCCCGATAGGGCAACCTCTTTGGCAAGTGCTTTTGTAAAGCCGATAAGAGCTGCCTTTGAGGCGGAATATAAAACCTCCATTGCACCGCCTGTTATCCCCCACATAGAGGAAATATTTATAATTTTCCCCTTCTTTTTGTTAATCATACCGGGAAGCACACTTTTTGTAACAAGAAAAGCTCCCTTCATATTGGTGGAAAAGATTCTTTCGTAGCTTTCCTCGGTTTCATCCTGCAAAAGCCTTGCTTCACTGATTCCCGCGTTGTTTATCAGGCAGTCTATTTTCCCGAATTTTCCGTAAATAAGGGAAACTGCCCTTTCAACCTCTTCCTTTTTGGAAACATCTGCCTTTACGGGTACAAAATTTTCAAACTTCTCAACTAATTCATTTGCGAGAGAATCGCTTTCTTTATAAATTCCCGCAACGGTGAATCCCTTATTTAAAAATAGCTCGGCTATGGCTCTTCCTATGCCGCGGGTAGCCCCGGTTATCAAAATTATATCCTTCATTTTCTCACCACCTTTTTAAAGAATATCATATTATGAACAGAATGTCAAAAAAATATAAAATGTTTTTTAATTTTTAAAGTTTGATGTTGAATTGACCCTGTAACTGTGATATACTGATCATAGATTAGTATGGGAGGTTATCGGATAACTAGCCGACGGCTAACCAAATTAAGGAGTTAGAAAAAATGGCTTTTGATAAACTTGATAAAAGTGCTTTGCCGCAGCACATTGCAATTATTATGGACGGTAACGGAAGATGGGCTAAAAAGCGCGGTCTTCCCCGTACTGCGGGTCATTACAAGGGGGCAGATAACGTAAGAAATATTGCCCATTACTGCTATGATACAGGAATAAAGGTGCTTACCCTTTATGCCTTTTCCACCGAAAACTGGAAAAGACCCAAGGCAGAGGTGGATGCTCTTTTTAAGCTTTTTAAGGAAAAGCTTCAGGATTACCGTGCGCTTATGGGAAACCGTGACTGTGTTGTCCGTTTTATTGGGGACAAAGCTCCGATAAGCGAGGATATCAGGGAAAGCATGCTTTCCATTGAAGAATACTCCTCACAGTTTGCTCATACGGGATATACCTTTAACTTTGCAATAAACTACGGAAGCCGTGACGAGATTGTTAAATCCGTTAAGGAAATTGCCACCCTTTGCAGGGAAGGAAAGTTAAACATAGAAGATATTGATGAAAAGACTGTTTCCGACCATCTTTATACCTGCGGGCTTCCCGATCCCGATCTTATGATACGTCCCAGCGGTGAACAGAGAATTTCCAATTTCCTTCTATGGCAAAGTGCCTATACAGAGTTTTACTATTCGGATGTTTTATGGCCTGATTTCACACCGAAAATGCTTGAAAAGGCCATTATTGAATACCAGAAAAGAAACAGACGATTCGGAGGGGTTTAAATGCTTGTAAGAATAATATCAGCCGCAGTTGGTCTTGTTATAATGCTTGCGGTTATGTTCTCGGGGAAAATTGCCCTGTCCTTAGCGGTGTCGCTGGTTTCCGCACTTGCCGTTTACGAGGCACTTAAGGCATACGGCTATAATAAAAAGCCCTTATTTGTAATTCCGGGATTTTTAGTTTCATTTTTATACGGCGGACTTAAATATATCGGAAGCGAGATAATTTTTCTTTGTGTTTTCGGTGTCGTGGTGTTTTTTATCGGCGCTATGCTTCTTTTAAGGGATGAGGTTAAAACAAAGGATTTATTCACTCTTTTATTTATAACTCTTATTATTCCCTTTTCATTTTCAACCATCAGCTACATAAGGGATATGGAAAAAGGAATTTATCTTGTATGGCTTCCCTTCATATCCGCATGGCTTACTGATACCTTTGCATATTTCGGCGGAAGATTTTTAGGCAAGCATAAGCTTTGCCCTGAAATCAGCCCCAAGAAAACTGTTGAGGGTGCAATATTTGGAATAATCGGTGCAATTTTCGGGTATGTGATGTATTCAGTTATTTTAAAGAATGTATGGAACCTTGAGGTTAATATTTATCTTGCTCTGATAATGGCTGTTGTAACCTCCGTTCTTTCCCAGATGGGAGATTTATTTGCCTCCTGCATAAAAAGAGAAAACGGTGTGAAGGATTTCGGAAAGCTTATGCCGGGACACGGCGGGGCTCTTGACCGTTTTGATTCTCTTTTGCTGACTGCACCGGTAATTTATATTTGTCTTGAAATATTCAAACTGATTTATTAAGGTGGCTTTAAAAATGAAAACCCAAAGCATTAATATTCTTGGCTCAACCGGGTCAATCGGAACTCAGACTCTTGAGGTCTGCAGGGAAAGAGGTATTAAGGTAAACGGTATATCCGCTAACAGTAATATCGACCTTCTTGAAAGGCAGGCAAGGGAATTTAAAGTAAAATTCTGTCATATAAATAATAAAGAGCTTTTAAGTGAGCTTAAAATACGGCTTAAGGATACTTCTGTTACCGTTACCGGCGGTGAGGATGGACTTTGCGACTTTGCCGTAAGCGGTGATGCGGATACACTTTTAACCTCGGTGGTCGGAAGTGTTGGGCTTGCACCTACGGTTGCGGGAATAAAAAATAAAATGAAAATTGCCCTTGCAAACAAGGAGACTCTTGTTGCCGCCGGGGAGCTTGTTACCGCTTATAAAGAAAAATACGGCGGTGAAATAATTCCTGTTGACAGCGAGCACGGTGCTATTTTTCAGGCACTTATGGGGAATGATATAAAAAAGGTAAGACGACTTATTCTTACCGCTTCGGGCGGTCCCTTCTTCGGAAGGAATAAGGCTGAGCTTAAAAATGTAACAAAAAAGGATGCCCTTAAGCATCCTAACTGGGAGATGGGTGCAAAAATAACCATCGACTCTGCTACACTTATGAACAAGGGATTTGAAGTGATTGAGGCAAGATGGCTTTTCGGCATTACCGATATTGATGTGGTGGTGCACAGGGAAAGCGTTGTTCATTCTATGGTTGAGTATGAGGACAGGTCGGTAATTGCCCAGATGGGAGTACCCAGTATGAAGCTTCCCATTCAGTTTGCTCTTACCTATCCCGAAAGAGAGGAATCCACCGTTGAGCCTCTTGACTTTAAAAAATATCCCCGCCTTACCTTTTACGAACCTGATCTTGAAACCTTCGGTTGCCTGAGACTGGCACTGGAAAGTATGAAAAAGGGCGGTACAATGCCCCTTTGTTTAAATGCGGCAAATGAGGTTGCCGTTGAATATTTTTTAAAGGAAAAAATTGGCTTTACCGATATTGAGAGAACGGTTGAGGAAATGCTTACAAGGCATAAGAGCTTAACCGGACTTTCCCTTGAGGATACCTTAAGGCTTGACCGTGAGTTAAAGGAAGAAACTAAAAAATATCTGGAGGAATTAAGTTGACATCAGTATTAACCGCAGTTTATGCTATACTGCTTTTTTCGGTAATTATATTTGTTCACGAGCTTGGTCATTTCATTTTTGCCAAAAGCTTTAATGTTTATGTTGAAGAATTTGCTGTAGGAATGGGACCTGCTATATTTAAGAAAAAATGGGGAGAGACCGTTTATTCTTTAAGAATTATCCCTATGGGCGGATACTGTAAAATGGAGGGGGAAAACGAGGAGAGTGAAAATCCCCGCGCTTTTTCCAATAAGTCTAAAATTCAGAGGCTTATAATTCTTTGTGCAGGCGCTGCCATGAATCTTATCCTGGGCTTTTTGGTGGTTATTATTTTAAACGGCGTGTACAGCGGTGACACCTTTGCAACCACCACTGTTTCCACTGTCCTTAAAAATTCACCGGCCGAAGCGGCAGGGCTTATGGAAGGCGACAGGGTAACTCACTTAAACGGTCATAAGGTTAATATCCGTTCGGATTTTTCGGTTTATAACAATAAGGAAGCTATGGATATTACAGTAATAAGAAATGGCGAAAAAATAAATGTCAGAGTAACCCCGAAAAGCTATATTCTTGATGAAAACGGAAACATCCTTAAGGAGGGCGAAGGTGAAGGGGCGGTTAAGCTTATCGGTATAACCTTCGGTACCGAGAAAAAAAGCCTTTACAATGTAATAAGAAACTCCTTCTATGAGTCAATATTCATCGGAAAGAGCATATATATGTCTTTAATTGATATGATTTCGGGAAATGTAAGAATGGACGATTTATCGGGACCTGTCGGAATTGTGAATGAAATCAACAATGCCGCAAAGGTAGGCTTTTCCTATCTTTTATACTTAATGGCAATTATAACCATTAATTTGGGAGTTTTCAATTTATTACCCATTCCCGCTCTTGACGGCGGCAGAGTGTTCTTCATTTTAATTGAGATCATTATCGGAAGACCCGTTCCGCAAAAATACGAGGCTTATGTTCATGCAATAGGATTTTTGCTTCTGATTACCCTTATGCTTTTTGTTACCTGGAACGATATAAGTAAAATTTTCTTTAAGTAGGAGATATGAAAATGAAGCTTAGGATTGGTGATATATATATAGGGGATGGCGAAAAAATCGCCATTCAGTCTATGACGAATACAAATACGGCGGATGTTAAGGCAACTGTTTCCCAAATAAAAAGGTTAGAGGAGGCAGGCTGCGATATAGTAAGATGCACCGTTCCCGATATGGAAGCGGCAGATGCCATAAAGGAAATAAAAAAACAGATTAAAATCCCTCTTGTTGCGGATATTCACTTTGATTACCGTCTTGCAATTGAGGCGGTAAAAAACGGTGTTGACAAGGTAAGAATTAACCCGGGTAATATCGGCGGAGAGGATAGAGTTAAGGCTGTTGTTGAGGCTATGAAGGAAAGGAATATTCCTTTAAGAATCGGTGTAAACGGAGGCTCCTTAGATAAGAAGCTTCTTGAAAAATACGGCAAGGTATGCCCCGAGGCATTGGTTGAGTCTGCCAAAGAGCATATTGACCTTGTGAATAAATTCGGCTATGACAATATTGTGGTTTCCCTGAAATCCTCGGATACCAAGCTTACCGTTGACTCCTACCGTCTTTTTAAAAAGACCTTTTCCTATCCCTTACACGTTGGAGTAACCGAAGCAGGCACCGTTTATAACGGAATTATCAAGTCCGCGGTGGGAATAGGTGCGCTTTTGCTTGACGGTATCGGTGATACCATAAGAGTTTCTCTTACCGCAGACCCCTGTGAGGAAATAAAAGCGGGAAAATCCATATTAGCAGCCGCAGGGCTTTTAAGAGATTCGGTTAATGTTATATCCTGTCCGACCTGCGGAAGAACGAAGATTGATTTAATTAAAATTGCCGATATAGTAAATGAGGCTGTAAAGGATATAAAAAAGCCCATTAAGGTTGCGGTTATGGGCTGTGTTGTGAACGGTCCCGGTGAGGCTAAAGAGGCTGATATCGGGATTGCGGGAGGAGACGGCTGTGCCGTGCTCTTTAAAAAAGGTGCAATAATAAGAAAAATAAAAGAAGAAGAAATTGCAGAGGTGCTTATAGAAGAAATAAATAAACTGTAGGCTTCCTCTTTGTACGAAAGGAACCCCGTAATGAAGATTACTGAAGTTTTTAAACAATTACATATAGATGATGAATTTGCCTCCTGCTTTGACAGAGCGGAGGTAAAAAACGTAACCGTAAATAAATCCGAAAGAACTGCACTTTGCGAGCTTATAAGTGATACCTTAATTCCAAAGGCTGCTGTTTACGATATAGAAAAGCAGATAGAGGAAATGTTTTCCTTAAGGGAATGCCGTGTTGTTGCCGCATATCCGGGTCAGCTTTTCGGAGACGAATATTTTGAAGAAATATATAAGTATCTTGAAAAAAAGTATGTTCAGCTTTACTGTCTGCTTACAGATTCCGAGATTAAACGAAGCGAAAATGATGAAGTGATTGAAATAACCCTTAAGGGTAACGGTGCGGATATTCTTAACTATAACGGAGTTTCCCGTGATATAGAAAGACTTATATATTCCGAATTTAAAATAAAATGCCGTGTTAAATTTATAAACGGTAAAGCCTTAAGCGTTGAAGAAAAAAATCTTCAGTATTACGAAATTGAAAAAGAGGTTCAGAAGGAGGTTGACCGTGAGGTTGCCGCAATGCAAAGCGCAAAGCCTCAGGCAGCTCCGAAAAAGGAGTATGTCCCCTTCTATAAAATCCCCTATGCAAAAACCAAAATTTCCGAGCTGGACAGCTTCTCGGGAAAGGTTGAAATTACCGGTGAAATTTTCGAAATGGAAAGAAAGGATTTTAAAAATTCCACCAAGGGTAAAATCACCTTCTTTGTTACCGATTACGAAAGCTCCTGTATATGTGCAATAATAGATAAGCTTGAGGTTCTTGACGAATTTGAAAATACCTGGGGTAAGGGCTCCTACTGTACCATACAGGGTGAAATGATATATGACAGCTTTATAGAGTATGCGGTTTTATCCACCAAGCTTAAAAATATTACCGAGGCAAAAAAGAAAAATAAGGTTGATACTGCCGAGGAAAAAAGAGTAGAGCTTCATCTTCATACCAATATGAGTGCCATTGACGGTGTAAATACCGTTGAACAGTATTTATCCTATCTTTCCAAGCTGGGTCACAGAGCCATTGTGCTTACCGACCACGGTGTTGTTCAGGCGTTCCCCGATGCTTATAACACCATCAAGGATAAGAAATACGATATCAAGCTGGTTTACGGAGTTGAAGGCTATCTTATAAACGACCTTGTGCAGATTGTAAAGGGAAATGCCGATACTCCTCTTGACGGTGAGTTTGTAGTATTTGACTTAGAAACCACAGGTCTTAGTGCCGTTAATAATAAAATTATTGAAATTGGTGCCTGCAAGGTAAGAAACGGAGAAATTGTTGACCGCTTCTCCACCTTTGTTGACCCTGAAGAGCATATAACAAAAGAAATTACCGAGCTTACCAATATTACCGATGCTATGGTGCAGGGTGCACCTAAATGGGAAGAGGCGGTAAGACACTTCGTTGATTTTTGTCAGGATGCGCCTCTGGTTGCCCATAATGCAAGCTTTGATGTGGCATTTATAAGAAATGCGGTTGACAGGCTTAAAATGGATTATCATCCTGTAAGCATTGATACCGTCGGTCTTGCAAGAGAGCTTTTACCCGAGCTTAAAAAGCATAAGCTTAATTTGGTATGCGATTATCTTGGTATTGAGCTAAACGGTCACCACCGTGCGGTTAACGATGCCGAGGCAACGGCTAAAATGTTTATTAAGTTTTTGGAAAAGCTTTCCTCAAGAGGGATTGATAATATTAACCGTATAAATTCCGCCTTTGAGGACAAAAGCGGTGAGCCTGCTTATAAGGGTAAGGCGTATCACATAATAATTCTTGCCAAAAACAAGACAGGTCTTAAAAATCTATATAAGCTTGTAAGTAAATCCCATATAGATTACTTTTTCAGACAGCCCAGAATCCCCAAAAGTGAGCTTATAAAGCACAGGGAAGGGCTTATCATAGGTTCTGCCTGCGAAGCCGGTGAGCTTTATATTGCAACCCGTTCAGGCCAGCCCTTTGACGAGCTTTGCGATATCGCATCCTTTTACGATTATCTTGAAATCCAGCCACTGGGAAATAATCAGTATCTTATAAATAACGGCTCGGTTGAGAATATTGACGGACTTATCGAAATAAATAAAACAATAATAGAGGTCGGTAAGGCTCTTAATAAAAAGGTTGTTGCTACAGGCGATGTTCATTTTATTGATAAGGAGGGTGCAGTTTACCGTAAAATTCTTATGTCGGGAAAGAAGTTTGACGATGCGGATAATCAGCCTCCTCTATACTACCGTACCACCGAGGAAATGCTTAAGGAATTTTACTATCTTCCCGAAAAGGAAAGATATGAAATAGTTGTTAAAAACCCCAATGATATAGTTGATATGGTAGATGATACCTTCGAGCCCGTTCCAAAAGAAAAGCATCCGCCTGTTATTGCAGGAGCTGCTGAGGATATTGAAAGAATGTCCTATGAAAAGGCTTATGAGATATACGGTAATCCTCTTCCCGAGCTGGTTCAGAAGCGAATGGAAAAGGAGCTTAACTCTATCATAAACAACGGATTTTCGGTTATGTACCGTATTGCTGAAAAGCTGGTTAAAAAATCGGTAAGTGACGGTTATCTTGTTGGTTCGCGAGGCTCGGTTGGTTCCTCCTTTATTGCCTTCTTATCGGGAATAACCGAGGTTAACTCTCTTTGCCCTCACTATATATGCGAAAACTGTAAGCATTCGGAATTTATTGATGACGGAAGCTATTCCTCCGGATGTGATATGGAGGATAAGGTTTGCCCCGAATGCGGCAGGGTAATGAAGAAGGACGGTCACGATATCCCCTTCGAAACCTTCCTTGGCTTTGACGGTGATAAGGAACCGGATATTGACTTAAACTTCTCGGGTGAATATCAGGGCAGAGCCCATAAATTCATTGAAGAGGAATTTGGTGAAGGTCACGTATTCCGTGCCGGAACCATTGGTACAATTGCGGATAAAACCGCCTTCGGTTATGTTAAGAAATATTACGAGGAAAGGGATATAAAGGTAAACAAGGCTGAAATGCAGCGTCTTGTGGTGGGCTGTACCGGTGCCAAGGCTACAACAGGTCAGCATCCCGGCGGTATTATGATTGTTCCCATTGAGGACGATGTTTACGATTTTACTCCCATTCAGCATCCCGCAAACGATAAATCCAGCGGAATTATTACAACTCACTTCGATTATCACAAGCTTCACGATACTCTGTTAAAGCTTGATATATTGGGGCATGATGACCCTACCATGCTTAAGATGCTTAAGGACTTAACCGGGCTTGACCCAAGAGAAATCCCTCTTGGAGATAAGCCTACGATGAGCTTATTTACCACTCCCAAGGCACTTGGCGTAACCAGCGAGCAGATAGGCTCCAAAACGGGTACCTTCGGTGTTCCCGAATTCGGAACCAGCTTTGCAAGACAGATGCTTGAGGATATTCAGCCGACCTCATTTGCCAGCCTTGTGCGTATTGCAGGTCTTGCTCACGGTACCGATGTATGGCTTAACAATGCCCAGGATATCGTAAGAAATAAGGTTGCTCCCTTCGAGGAAACCATCTGTACCCGTGACGATATTATGACCTATCTTATCCATAAGGGGCTTGACCCGAAAACCTCCTTCAACATTATGGAGTCGGTAAGAAAGGGTAAGGTTGCCAAGGGGAAGGAAAAGGCATGGGACAGCTATAAGGAACAGATGATTGCAAATAATGTTCCCCAGTGGTACATAGAAAGCTGTGAAAAAATCCAGTATATGTTCCCTAAAGCTCACGCGGTTGCTTATGTTACAATGAGCTTCAGAGTGGCTTACTATAAGGTTCATTATCCCATTGAGTATTATACCGCGTACTATTCGGTAAGAGCGGATGATTTTGATGCGGATATTATGACAAGGGGTGCTGATATCATCAAGGAACAGCTTAAAAGCTATTACAGTATCCAGAATCCCTCTGCCAAGGAAAAGAACATTACCACCATACTTGAAATATGCAACGAAATGTATGAAAGAGGTATTGAGTTCTTGCCTGTTGATGTTTATAAATCGGATGATAAAAACTTTATTATAGAAAACGGAAAAATCCGTCCTCCTCTTACCTCGATAAAGGGGCTTGGCCTTTCGGTTGCCCAGAATATCAAGGAGGCAAGAAAGGACGGGGAATTCTTCACCAAGGAGGATTTTATGTTCCGTGCCAAGGTCGGTCAGTCCACCGTTGATATGCTGGATAACTTCAACTGTTTTGAAGGAGTTTCGGATACAGCTCAGATATCCTTTGATATATAGAAGGGAGAAATATATGCTTGGAAATTCACTTTCAATCAGCAAGGAGTATTTAAAAAAGGTTATAAAGCCCGGAGATACCGTTATTGACGCAACCTGCGGCAACGGTCTTGATACCCTTTATTTAAAGGAGCTTACGGGAAAAGAGGGCAAGGTTTTCGGCTTTGATATTCAGGATATAGCCCTTGAAAATACAAAAAAGCTTTTAAAGGAAAAGGGGCAGGAGGAAAATGTTTTTCTTACCCTTTGCTCCCATTCCGAGCTTGATAAATATGTTTGTGAGCCTGTTAAGGCGGTGGTGTTTAATTTAGGATATCTTCCAAAAGGGGATCATTCCATTACCACCCTTCCCGAAACAACTATAGTTGCCATTGAAAAGGCACTTCAGATTCTTATTCCCGGCGGAATTATATCGGTTATGATTTATCACGGCGGGGATTCGGGCTTTCATGAGAGGGATGAGCTTATAAAATATCTGGAAAGGCTCGATAATAAAAGGTTTACCGTGCTTATGCACAATTTTATAAATCAAATAAATTATCCGCCCATTTTAGCGGTAATTGAAAAAAAGAAGTAAAGGAGTTGTAAACTTATGGACAGAAGAGGAAAGGTTAATTACTATCTTGATATCGCAGAGGCAGTTGCGAAGAGAGGAACCTGTTTAAGAAGAAATTACGGTGCCATCATTGTCAATAACGATGAGATTATCTCCACCGGCTATACAGGAGCACCAAGAGGCAGAAAAAACTGTATCGACTTAAACTACTGTGCAAGAGAAGAGCTTCAGATTCCAAGAGGGGAACGCTATGAGCTTTGCCGTTCTGTTCACGCTGAGGCAAATGCGATTATCAGCGCGGCAAGACGCGATATGATAGGTGCTACTCTTTATCTTGTCGGCATTGAAATGAAAAACGGAAATTTAGTTGAGGATGCTTCAAGCTGTGCCATGTGTAAACGACTTATTATAAATTCCGGTATTGAAAAGGTTGTGGCAAGAATCAATCAGGATGAATACACGGTTGTATATGTAAGAGACTGGATTTACAATGATGAATCCGTCAAATCAAAAAAAGGAGAATAGATTATGGAAAAAGGAACATTTTTTGTTACCTTGAAGCAGCTTTGTGAGGAATTTAACCTGGAGGTTATCTATGAGGGCTGCGAGCTTTCAAAAAGAAAGGTAATAAGCACCGAGCTTAACCGTCCCGGGCTTCCCATTACCGGATTTTTTGAATATTTCCAACCTGAAAGACTTCAGATTTTAGGCCGTGTTGAATATACATATTTAAAGAATATGACATCCGAACAAAGGCTGGACGTATTTACTAAAATTGCAGCCCAGGATGTTCCTGCCATTATTATAACAAGAGGGCAGGAGGTTATTCCCGAAATCGTTGAGGGAGCTAAAACAAATAACATTCCCGTTTTCCGTACCGAAGAGCAGTCCTCGAAATTTATGGCGGCTGTTATCAGCTATTTAAGTGTTGCTCTTGCTCCGAGAATTACAAGACACGGAGTTCTGGTGGAGGTTTACGGCGAAGGTCTTTTAATACTTGGCGAAAGCGGTGTGGGTAAAAGTGAAACTGCAATCGAGCTTGTGAAAAGAGGGCACCGTCTTGTTGCCGACGATGCTGTTGAAATAAAGAGAGTATCCGATAAAACTCTTGTTGGTACTTCCCCTGAAATTATAAGACACTTTATTGAATTAAGAGGTATCGGAATTGTTGATGTAAGACGTATTTTCGGTATGGGCTCCATTAAGGAAACCGAAAAGATTGACCTGGTGGTTAATCTTGAAGTGTGGAAGCAGGATAAGCAGTATGACAGACTTGGACTTGTTACAGAATATACCGATATTTTGGGACTTCAGGTGCCCTGCCTTAACATCCCCGTGCGTCCGGGAAGGAATCTTGCGGTGGTTTTAGAGGTTGCTGCGATGAATAACAGACAAAAGAAGCTTGGCTATAATCCTGCCGAGGAGCTTAACAACAGGCTTTTAAAGAAAATGGAAGAGGATGCAGGATTAGAAGAATAATCGGAGGTTATAATGAAGGAAAAACTGATTAATCTTATTGGCGAAGAAAATGTTCTTATAAATGAACCCTTAAAAAATTATACCACCTTTAAAATCGGCGGACCTGCCGATTATATTGCAATGCCAAAAAATAAAGAACAGGTTGCGGCGTTGATAAAATTTTTAAAAGAGGAAAACATAAATTATATTATACTCGGAAACGGCTCAAATGTCCTTGCCTCCGATGAGGGCTACCGCGGTGTAATTGTTCATACCGAAGGTCTTTCAGAGCTTTCGGTTGACGGCACTCTTATAAAGGCAGGTGCAGGTGTTATGCTGAAGGGCATAGCAAACCTTGCACTTGAAAATTCACTTAAAGGCTTTGAGGAGCTTTCGGGAATTCCGGGCACCTTGGGCGGTGCCATCTATATGAACGGCGGTGCTTACGGCAGGGAAATCAAGGATGTTTTAAAAGAGGTTACTTATCTTGATGATAAGGGAAATATAGTAACCAAGGGAATTTCCGAGCTTGAAATGGCTTACCGTAAAACTACCTTTACGGGAAAGGGCTATGTTATATTAGAGGCAGTTTTGTGCCTTGAAAAGGGAAATAAGGAAGAAATCAAAGAAAAAATAGCAGAGGTTACCAATAAAAGGGTAACCAAGCAGCCTCTTAAGTACCCGAGTGCGGGAAGCACCTTCAAGCGTCCTGCAGGTGATTTTGCGGGAAGGCTTATTGAAGAGTCGGGGCTTAAGGGATATTCGGTAGGGGGAGCACAGGTTTCAGAGCTTCATGCAGGTTTTGTTATAAATACCGGCGGAGCCACCTGTAAGGATGTTATAGAGCTTACCGATTACGTAAAAAAGGTTGTAAACGAAAAATTCGGAATTATGCTTGAATTAGAGGTAGTTATACTGTAGGTGATAAATATGTCATACTGTTCAAGAGTGAAGGATGAGGTGTGCGGCTACAGGATGGAAAGAGCCTGCTGTAAAAAGGCTCTTTTAAATGCCGCTTTTGCCTTTTTCAATACAGTTTCAGACAGTAAAATAAAGATGAATATTGAAAATGAAGGGGTTGCGGGATATATAAACTCCCTTATATCCGAGCTGTGCCCCGGACTTAACGATGTAGGCTTTAGGGAAAATAAAGGGAAAAAGGGGTATGTGATGAATATTACCTCTCCCGTAATTATCCGCACGTTAGCTGAAAAAATAGGACTGATAAATAGAAAAACAGGGCAGATACTGGCGGATATTGATGATAATCTTTCCGTTGATTCCTGCTGTCAGCGGGCATCGGTTATCGGAGCATTTTTAATCTCGGGCTCTGTTACCGATCCTGACAGACAGTATCATTTTGAAATATCCAACCACCGTAAAAGCGTGCTTCATAAAATAAACGAAATACTTGTCGGAATGGATTTTGTGCCTAAAATTATAAAAAGAGGCTCGGATTATGTGCTTTATTTAAAGGAAAAAGAGGGAATTGCCGATATGCTTAATTATTTAGGTGCAAGGGAAACCTTCTTTGAGTACCACGATGCAATGATTATAAAGGATGCCAAAAACCGTGCCAACCGTAAGGCCAACTGTGAAAATGCCAATGTTACAAGAGTTGTGAATGCGGCGGTTGCCCAGTCAAATGCCATACGTAAGCTTATTGAGGAAAAAAGATTTGATACCCTTCCCGAAGGCTTAAAGGAAATTGCTATGCTTCGTCTTAAGCACACCGATGCAAGTCTTTCCGACCTTGCAGAAATGTGCTCGGAGCCAATCAGCCGTTCGGGAATCAATCACCGTATGAAAAAAATAATGGAAATTGCAAGTGAAGGAAAATAGTATGGGAAATTTCTGCCATCTTCATGTTCACACAAAATACAGTCTTTTAGACGGACTGTGTAATATAGAGGACCTGATTAAAAAAGCAAAGGAATCGGGGCAAAGCTCTATTGCCATAACCGACCATGGAAATATGTTCGGAGCAATAGAGTTTTATAAGTGTGCAAAAAAGCATGGCATAAAGCCTGTAATCGGTTGTGAGGTTTATGTTGCCTCAAAGGATCGCTTCACCAATGACCCCAATGAAAAATACAATCATCTTATCCTTCTTGCAAAGAATAACACCGGCTATAAAAATCTTATGAAGCTGGTATCGCTCGGCTATATTGAGGGCTACTACTACAAGCCAAGAGTGGACTATCAGCTTTTAAGAGAATACTCCGAAGGGCTTATTTGTCTTACAGCCTGCCTTTTCGGAGGCTTTGCTTCCGCACTTGTAAAAGATAACAGGGCGGATGCGGAAAGTATCCTTCTAACTCTTAAGGATATTTTTAAAGAGGATTTGTATGTTGAGCTTCAGGATCACAATCTTCCCGAGCAGAAAAAAATTTTAAGAAGCCAGATTGAGCTTGCAAAAAAGCACGGGGTAGATTTAGTTGCCACCAATGATGTGCATTATATAGAAAAAGACGATGCCTTTTATCAGGAAGTTTTAATGTGCATTCAGATGCAGAAAACTGTTTCCGATGAAGGCAAATTAAGCTTTGGCTCTGACCAGCTTTATTTAAAAAGCCGTAAAGAAATGGAAGAGCTTTTTTACTATTGTCCCGAAGCCATTGACAATACCCTTGTGATTGCAGATAAATGTGATGTGGATATTGAATTCGGTAAATATCACCTTCCCGAATACCACCTTCCTCAGGGGGAGGAGGCAAAGGATTATCTATATAAGCTTTGTCTTAAGGGCTTAAAGGAAAGATACGTTAACTGGGAGGATAACCTTCAAAGACTTCAGTATGAGCTTGATACCATAAATAAAATGGGCTTTACCGACTATTTTCTTATAGTATGGGATTTTATAAACTATGCAAGGGGAAAAGGGATTCCCGTCGGCCCGGGCAGAGGCTCGGCGGCAGGAAGTATTGTGGCTTACTGTCTTAAAATTACCAATCTTGACCCTATAAAATATAACCTGATTTTTGAAAGATTCTTAAATCAGGAAAGAGTTACCATGCCGGATATTGATATTGACTTCTGCTATGAAAGAAGAGGCGAGGTAATTGATTATGTAATAGCAAAATACGGCTCGGATAAGGTTTCCCAGATAATAACCTTCGGAACTCTCGGCGCCAAGCAGGCGGTAAGGGATGTTGCGAGAACCCTTGATTTTCCTTATGCGGACGGGGATAAAATCGCAAAGCTTATACCAACCGGTATAGGGGTCACCTTAAAGGGTGCCCTTAAGGAAAATAAAGAGCTTTCCGAGCTTTATGAAAATGATTCGGGGGCAAAAAGGATAATTGATATCGCTCTTAAGCTGGAGGGAATGCCCCGTCATTCCTCTCTTCATGCCGCAGGCGTGGTTATTACAAACAAACCGGTTATGGATTATGTTCCTCTTTATAAGGGGGATAACGCCATAGCCACCCAGTATAATATGACTACCCTTGAGGAGCTTGGGCTTCTCAAAATGGATTTTTTAGGTATAAGAAATCTTACCGTTATAAACGATACCTTAAAAATCATCAGGGAAAAAACGGGAAGAATAATTGATATTGATAAAATAGACTATAACGAGCCTGAAACCTATGAGCTTTTTAAAAAGGGAGATACCGACGGTGTTTTCCAGTTTGAAAGTGCGGGAATGAGGAGCTTTTTGCGTGACTTTAAGCCGGAATCCCTGGAAGACCTTATTTTAGCGGTTTCAATTTACCGTCCGGGACCCGTAAGGGAAATCCCCACCCTTTTAAAGAACAAGGAAAACGCAGAAAATATAAAATACGAGCATGAGCTGCTTCGTGATATACTGTCGGTTACCTACGGATGTATGGTTTACCAGGAGCAGGTTATGGAAATATTCAGGCGTCTTGCAGGCTATACCCTGGGGAAAGCCGATATTGTAAGACGTGCCATGTCCAAGAAAAAAAGAGATGTCCTTATGAAAGAAAAGGAAATCTTTGTTTCGGGCTGCAAAAAAAACAGTGTGCCGGAGGATGTGGCAGTCAGAATATTTGAAAAGATAGAATATTTTGCCGAATACGCCTTTAACAAATCCCACGCGGCGTGCTATGCTTATGTTGCATTTCAGACAGCCTGGCTTCGTTGCCATTATCCCACCGAGTTTATGGCGGCGCTTATGTCAAGCTGTATTGATAATCAGAATAAAATTTCCGAATATATAAAAACCTGCGATAATGCGGGAATAAAAGTAGTTCCGCCTTCGGTAAATCTTTCGGATGTTAAATTCAGCGCCAAGGACGGGAAAATTCTCTATGCCTTAAATGCCATAAAAAATGTGGGCTATATAACCGCCGAAGAAATAGTAAAGGAAAGAAATCAGAAGGGCCCCTTTGCCGATTTTGAGGACTACTGTGCAAGAATGACTCCCCGTGATGTGAATAAAAGAGCAGTTGAAAGTCTTATCAAGGCAGGTGCCTTTGATGAATTTTCCTCCCGTATGAGTCTTCTCCATGCCTATGATGAAACAATTGATTTTTATGTTAATAAAGAAAAAAACAATGTGGCAGGTCAGCTGGACTTTTTCGGTGCGTCAGAGGAAACGGCAAAAAAACCGGTAATTGTTAAAAAGGATGATGACAGCGCCCTTATCCTGAAGATGGAAAAAGAGGTTCTTGGTGTCTATCTTTCTTCTCATCCTTTGAAGGAATTCAAAGCTGCCATCGAAGGAATATCCACACACTATTCCTGGCAGATAAACGATACGGAAAATACCGCTGTGACCGATGGACTCAAGGTTACTATGGTGGGGCTTATTGCGGATAAGGAATTTCGTATAACAAGACGGGGAGACCGTATGGCAACCTTTACACTGGAGGATTTGTACGGCTCGGTTGAGGCTATTGTTTTTCCGAAAAGCTTTGATAAGCTTGCTCCGTTTATAAACGATGAAGCAAGGGTAATCATAAACGGTACTCTTTTAATAAACGAAAAGGACAGAAAGGTGAATGTGTCCTCCATATCCGTATTCAACGGTCAGAGCAACCGTAAAAAGGTGTATTTAAGAGTAATGAATAAATCTCAGCTTGTGCCCTTAAAGTCCGTTCTTGGTGAACATAAGGGGGACACTCCTGTTTACGTTTATTTTGAAGAGGAAAAGAAAAATACTCTTGCAGATAAATCCCTGTGGATAAATCCCACGGAGGAAGCTCTTGAAAAAATAAAAGAATGTCTGGGAAATGAGAATGTTGTAATTAAATGATGTATATGTATAATATATATGTATATAATAAGAATAAACTGTGATTCAGAAGCACAGTTTATTTTTTTGAAAAAAATATAAAAAAGTGTTGACAAATGTAAAGTGCTTTGATATAATAAACAAGCTGTTAAAAAACGCACTTGAAAAAATTGTTAAAAAAATTTTAAAAAAGTGTTGACAAATGCAAGTGTTACTGCTATAATGTAATAGTTGCGTCACGGGAAAATCAAGTTTTTAAATTTTTTTGAAAAAAATGCTTGACAAATCCGGTGAACAGTGATAGAATGAAATTCCCACCGCGAAAACGGATGGGGAACGGTCTTTGAAAATTAAACAATATGATGGTCCTTGAGATTTTTTAAAAGAGTTTAAAAAACAAACCAAGGTAATAATGGAAATGCAAAGCGAAAAGCTA
>SVKB01000043.1 GCA_015068665.1 Oscillospiraceae bacterium
TTTCCTAAACTTAATGCAATACTAATGGGGATGAGATGAAATGACAGCTGTTGTTAGCTTTTGAGTTGATTCATACTATTAATTATAGCTAAAATGAGGTTGATATAGCTCCTATGATAGTAATATTTATCTCATCATAGCAAGGTCATTCTGTTAAAAATACAGGCATCCAGATTATACAGTCTTTATAGCGTTGCTTTAGCAACGCATCGATATGAATTCTTGCGAATTCTCGATATGTGCTTCGCACTCGATATGCCTGACGGCTCGATATGTTGCTGACACAACGAGAATTCATATCATATCGAGTTTGACCGAAGGGAAAACATATCGATTTTACGAAGTAAAAATATCGAGCAAACTTTAGTTTGCATATCGACATTTTTTGTCCCTTGTATATCAAACTTTATAAAGACTGTCGAAAAGCCCTCCTATGTGTAAGGGAAGGAGGGGTGTAAAGGGATAAAATAATATCAATCCTTCAGTCGGCTATGCCGGCAGTGTTCTTTTTGAAAGGGAACCTTTTAAAAAAACTGATATGTCGTAACAAGTAATTTATAGAGAAATAAATAAGAATTTGTGGGGGAATATTCTATGTGGTTTATACTTGCACTACTGTCTGCGGTTTTTGCGGCTCTCACTTCTATACTGGCAAAGGTAGGTATAGAAGGAGTTAACTCTAATCTTGCAACAGCAATAAGAACCGTTGTTGTAGTCGTTATGGCTTGGGGAATGGTGTTTCTTACAAATGCGCAAAACGGAATTGCTGAAATAAGTAAACGAAGCTGGTTGTTTCTTGTTCTCTCAGGGGTGGCAACGGGTGCCTCCTGGCTTTGTTATTATAAGGCATTACAGTCAGGTGATGCATCAAAGGTTGTTCCTATTGACAAATTAAGTGTTGTAATTACATTGTTTTTGGCATTTGTGTTTTTACATGAGCAATTTACAACAAAATCCCTGATAGGCTGTATTCTGATTGCAATCGGAACTATGGTAATGGTTCTTTAAACTGATTTTTCTGTATGTTTGATAATTTTACATAAGATATGCCGTTCATACATAGATATAAGCGAATTTTTATAAAAATCTAACCCCGTGGGAAACATTCACGGGGTTTTATCTTGACTGTTAGTGTGTAATGATGCTATAATACTATCATAAATCACTACAGGAGAAAAAAATGAAATATAAAACCTATCTTTTTGATTTTGACGGTACATTGGTTGATTCCATGCCCGTTTTCATTTCGGTAATGCTTCGCGTTCTCGATGAGCAGAATATTTCCTATGAAAATGATATAGTAAAAATAATTACCCCTCTTGGCTATCACGGAGCTGCAGAATATTTTATTAAGCTTGGAGCAAAAATGAGTGAGGCAGAGCTGGTTAAGATTATGAAAGAATATGCTCTCACGGAATATACATATAATATCGGAGCCAAGGATAATGTTATTGAAGTTATAAAAAAACTTAAAAATGAAGGCTTTAGCCTCAATGTTCTTACCGCAAGCCCTCATGTTATGCTTGACCCTTGCCTTAAAAGACTTGGCATTTTCGATTTATTTGATAATGTCTGGTCCTGTGATGATTTTGCTACTACCAAGGCAGATCCCGAAATCTATAAAATGGCGGCAGAAAAGCTTGGGGCTTACATCGGAGATATTCTTTTTCTTGATGACAATTATAATGCTGATAAAACTGCTAAAGAAGCAGGGATGAAGGTATGCGGCGTATATGACGATTCCTCAAAGGAGTATACAGAGGATATGAAGGATATATGCGACCATTATATATATAATTTTTCAGAGCTTATCGATTTATAAAAATGAGGTAAAATGAAAAGAATTGATATAAGTATTCGTATGGGCAGTAAAATTCGCAGTAAATTATATTGTGACAATCTGCTTCACTTCTTTGGTAAAACAAATACACGCATAGACTATTTAAGTCCTGAGAATGATAATCCTCATAAATGGTCCTGCAAAAAAACTGAAGTAACAAAGATAATTGAGAAATGGTATAAAATACTTGAATTTCCAAAAGAATTTGATAAGGAATTCTATACTGCTCTTAATACCGTAAATATTTCCGATGCCATCACTATAGAAAGCTTTATCCCGTCAGATGACGGTAAACGTAATCTTTTAAGCTTCCTTTATATGTGTGAAAATTTAAGTAAAAGCTATAAGGAAAAAAAGATTTCCGGCGGAATTTTAATCGATACACTAAAGGATATAGTAATATGGAATAACATCTGGAGTGATATAAAAGGGGAGCTTTATCTTGGTGAATGCTCCTGGCTGGCTAAACACCTTTCGGGAAAGCTTTACAAGCTTGGAAGGCTTCAATTCTGTATGGGATATGCTCATATTGATATTCCCGAAGAGGATTTGAAAAAGGGTGATATGGTAATTGAGGTTCATATTCCCGAATGCGGACCTCTTGATATTACTGAATGTGAAAAATCTATTGAAAGAGCAAAGAAATTTTTCAAAAAATATTTTCCCGGATTTAAGTATAAATGCTTTACCTGTCATTCCTGGCTTCTTGATGACAGCTTAAGGGAAATACTGAAGCCCACGAGTAACATTCTTGCCTTTCAGTCCTTATTCGATATCAGAGGCAGGGAAGAATCCGATGCTATTTTTAAATATGTATTCCCTTGGAATACAACCAGAGAAAAACTTTTAAAAGAGAGTGCCTTGACCTCCTTTGCCGCAAAGGTTAAGGAGTTGGGAATAAAGGGCGTAAAGTTTTATGAAAATACAGGGATTTTAAAAAACAGCAAATATTAAACAACAGGAAAAAATAAACTATGGTAAATGAAAATCTTCACAGTAAACACAGAGAAAGATTAAGAGAAAGGTATCTTAAGGACGGTATTGACAGCTTTGAGCCGCATCAGGTGCTGGAGCTGATTTTATTCTATGCTATTCCGAGAAAGGATACCAACGGAATTGCTCACGCACTTTTAAACCGTTTCGGAAGCCTTGCCAATGTGCTTGAAGCACCGGTTGAGGAGCTCGCAACCGTTGAAGGAATCGGAAAAAGCACCGCTGTATATCTTAATATGTTTTCTCAGGTTATAAGAAAATATGAACAGGACAAAGCCTTTAAAAGAAAAAGACTTTCCGATTATGCTTCAACTGGTGAATTTTGCTTAAGTCTTTTTAAGGGCAGAGTATACGAATGTATGTTTCTTATAAGTCTTAATTCACAA
This sequence comes from Oscillospiraceae bacterium, assembly GCA_015068665.1. Classification (GTDB taxonomy): domain Bacteria; phylum Bacillota; class Clostridia; order UMGS1840; family HGM11507; genus SIG450. Next base: position 3,220 of record SVKB01000043.1, read on the forward strand.
AACCGCGTAATAAACTATGAAAAGGTAGCTGAGGGGACTGTCAATGAAACAACCGTATATCCCAGAGAGCTTATTCGTTCAGCTATAGCCAATCATGCAGTAAAGGTGGTTGTTGCCCATAATCATCCGGGTGGTACCGCAACACCGTCTACGGGGCAATCCCTCATTTTGTGTAAACCTCAAATTTGGCTCCAAAATGATAATATAATCTAAGTGAATTTTCTGGGCTGAAAGCCGGATTTAGGCTTTCAGTCCTTAGCTATAATATA
>SVKB01000044.1 GCA_015068665.1 Oscillospiraceae bacterium
GAAAATTTGTTTTGGGAATAAGGGGTAGGCTATGAAGAAAATAACTTCAATGAAAATACTGTCCTTGGAAATGGAAAATTTCCGCAACCATACCGAAAATGAACGTTTTGAGCTTGGGGATATGACCTTTATATCAGGACATAACGGTACAGGCAAAACAACAATGGCGCATGCTATCTGTTATGTACTTTACGGCGTTAATTATTACGGTCTTCAAAAGATAGAACGCATTATTAACGAAAAAGCCAATTCTGTAAAGGTAAAGCTTGAATTTATGGATCAGGATGGTGAAGTCCATACACTTATCCGTGCACGAAAAGCAGATAAAGGCACCTTGTTACTTGACGGTTATTCCGTTACAAATGAGGAAATAGAACAGAATTTCTGTGATAAAAGACTTTTTCTTTCTATGTTTAATCCGAGCTATCTTGTAGAAACTTTAGGTGAAAAGGGAAGAGAGTTAGTTTTAAAATATTTAGCTCCTATTGCACCTGAAACAGTTATTGAGAAGCTGCCGAGTTTTTCGGCAGTCCTCAATAATATCAGTTTTAAGGAAAATTCTCCTGATTTGCTAATTCAAAGTTTCAGGGACGGTATACGTCGTGCAGAACAACAGATAGATGTGCTAAGCGGTAATATTCAGTCTATAAAAGAAAACTCAGCAACTGCAAAACAGAAGTTGGATGCATTGTATGCCGATAAACGCAGTACAGAGGCGCAGATTCAAAAACTTGAATTAAAGCAGTTTGAAGGTATAGATGTTGAAGAATTGTCCTTTGAAAAAGATTTAATTATGGATAAGCTGAGCGAAGGAAAAAATGCTGAAACCTCCGAGCGGGCAAAACTTGAAGAAAAGCTTGGTGCTGTCTTAAACCGTAAATATGAATCGCAGTTCACAAAACCTATAGCAGAAGCCAAGGCGGAATACGATTCCTATGTTAAGCAGTATAACTCTTTGCTTGAACGCTGCAAAAAGGTAAAGGTTGGTATGAAATGTCCTACCTGCTTTACAGAAATAACTGAGAGCAACATAGGTTCGGTACAGGGTGAAATGAAAAAGAGCCTGAAAGAACTTTTAGACCTTGCTAACGGTGCGGCGGCAAGAGGCAGAGAGGCTGTAGAATTAGATAATAAATCGAAAGCTACTTTTGAGCAGAACAAAAAGGATGATGCCGAGAAGCTTAAACAGCAAATAGCGGAACTCGAGCAAGGCACAGCTAAAGTTGATGCATCTTCCTTACGCAGAGAACTCGAAGAAGTCGGTCATAAAATCACTTATGGTAATTTAAGTGAGGCAGAGGTTTCCCAACTTAATGATTTAAAGGCTACATTAGTTGGAATCGCAGCAGAAATTAAGACGTTAGAGGAAATGTGTGATGACAAAAAAATCAAAGATGCAATTAATCAACAGGCAAGCTTTGAAGAACAGATAGAGCAGAATACCATTAAGATTAATGCTGTAAAAGAGTATATTTCAAAGCGCACAGAGCTTATGACTGCATCCCTTAAAATGCCTAATGTCACCATTCGGCTTGAAGAGGTATTTCGTACTACAGGTGAGGTGAAGAATGTTTTCAAATTTGATTACAAGGGAAGAGATTATAATACCTTGTCATTATCTGAGAAAACACTTGCCGGTGTAGAAATTGCGGCGATGGTTCGTAAAATCTGTAGCATTGACTGTCCCATTTGTGTTGATAACACCGAAAGTATAGCGGCATTTAATAATGTTCCTATGCCTACGCAAACTATTTTGCTTAAATTTATTAAGGGTCAGCCTTTAACGGTACAGTCAAGAAATAACCTACAGGTAGTGAACGGAGCAGAACTCAAGAAAGCGAGTTGACGGCAGTGAAAAACTACACCTATATTGATGTAGTTGATACAGCTATATTATGCGGGCTTGATATAAAGCAGTCAACAATCGGCAGAGATGAGGTGGCGGCACGCTGCCCTTACTGTGACGATTATAAATACCGATTTTATTTAAGCCGTAAGCCTGACAATTCTGCTTTCTGGTGCCATAACTGCGGAGCTACGGGAAATGCAGTTACCTTATATGCCGATTTTAATCCACAGGGAAGAAGACTTACAAATTACGAAGCATACAAGGAATTGCTTGAAAACCCCCATGTTCACAAAGGCGAATTGCCTGCCGATAGAGTAAAATCTGTCGGCAGCATAAAACCGCTGGAAGAACGAAGTCAAATATACCTTAATCTGCTTAATCTGTTAGACCTTGATGAGAAGCACTATATAAATCTTCATAACAGAGGTTTATCTGATGAAATGATTAAAGGCAATATGTACCGCAGTTTGCCGATGGACTATAAAAAGCGCCAAAGAGTAGTAGGACAATTATCTTCTTGGTTTGATTTGTCAGGAATGCCGGGATTTTATACGAGTAACGGTAAGTGGCAAATGTCAAACTGTAAATACAGCGGAATATTACTACCTGTATGTGATAAAGACAACAACATACAAGGATTACAGATACGGTATGATAATCTTCCGCCTAAGATAATTGTAGATGCGAACGGTAAAAGGCAAGAGAAAAAAGGAGACCGTTTCCGCTGGCTTTCCACAAATGGAACTTACGAAAACGGCACCGGAATACCAAGCTATATTCATATAGTCGGTGATATTACAAGTGATACTCTGCATTTGACCGAAGGCCCTTTGAAAGCCGATGTTGCAAGTTACTTGTCCGGTGGAGAACTATTTATAGGTCTTACGGGAGTACAAAATGTTGGATTTTTAAGAGAAGTTATAACAGAGCTAAAGCCTAAACGTATTCTCGAATGTATAGATATGGACGTTAGAACTAACGACCATGTTCGTAAAGCTCAGGCTAAAATTCGTGCTATTTGTATGCCTCTTTGTGAGCAGTACAGAGCGATTACTTGGCCTGCAGACCAAAAGGGCATCGATGATTACCTTTTATTCGAGAAATTGAAGCGTGAAAATGGGCTTGCAGCGTAATAATTAAAGGAGAAAGATTATGAGTAAAAGAAAGTATATATTTTTTCATAAGCGAACCTGTCCTCCTTGGAAACGTAATGTAATAAAGGTTAAATTGACGAAAGAAATAAAAGATATTGGCGATTATTTATTGTCCCAAGGAGAGTTTGCAAATGCAAGATGATTTGTATAAATACAATACAACCGTTAAAGATTTAGTAAAAGTTCTTTCAGGTCTTCCGCCTGATGCCAAGATAAGTGTATGCGGTGGACATATTTGCTCTGTCAGAATAAGCAATGATTTATCTATCGTGAATCTTG
>SVKB01000028.1 GCA_015068665.1 Oscillospiraceae bacterium
ATATATCGATTACTACAACAATGAAAGGATTTCTATGAAACTAAAAGGAATGAGCCCGGTACAATACCGAACTCATTCACAAGCAAGTTAATATTTAATTTTGTCTAAACTTTGGGGTTCACTTCAATTATTTGCATCCTTTACTTTTGATATTATTTTGAGATATTACGGCTTCCGGGCTTGTAAGCAGGAGTTTTTCCTTCTTTACACAGCGGACAGTTATCGGGTTCGTAAGCTTCAACATCAATTTTAATTACCGATGAGAAGGGAACACCGAAATCAGCCTTGCCGTTGGAACGGTCAACTATTGAGCCTACACCTACAACCTCACCGCCCATTTCGGTAACAAGCTTGATTACCTCTTTAACCGAGCCTCCGGTTGTGATAACATCCTCTACAACAAGGATTCTGTCACCCTTTTTGACTTCAAAACCGCGACGAAGTGCCATTTCACCGTTTTCTCTTTCGGTAAAGAAATTGGGAACTCCAAGATGTCTTGAAACCTCATAGCTCATAATAACAGCACCCATTGCAGGGCCGATAACAACATCAACATTCTTATCCTTAAACTGTTCTGCAAGGTCCTTACAAAGAATTTCGGAATACTTGGTATTCTTGAATATTTTTGCACACTGCAGATATCTGTTTGAGTGCTTTCCCGATGTTAAAAGGAAATGACCCTCAAGAAGTACGCCTGCTTCCTTTAAAATTTCCAATACTTTTTCTCTTTCCATTTTTTATCCCTCTTTATTTTAAAATTTGTTTTGCATACTCAAACTGTGTATCCTCGGTAAATTCCACCTCGCTGTAGCTGTTTATAAGATAGGACTGAGTTGTCATATCACATACACCGTAAGGGAATAAGCCCACTGCCGCCTGATAGTCGGTTACGGCCTTTTTGGTAGCCTCACCGTAGGTTTTATCGGGAGACTCCTTAAGATATTTTAAAGTATACAACATTTCTTCGATTTTTTCAACATCTTCGTGAACATCTCCCGAATTAAATTTATGGGTAAAGCTTAATTTCGGAAGCTCGTCCTCAGCAAGCTTATAGGTTTTATTTTCAACGTGATAAGTTGCAGGAATACCTGTTTTATTTATGAAATTCCCCTTCGGAGTATAGTAATTAAGCACGGTAAGTCTTAGCGCACCGCCTATTCCTATGGGATAAAGCCCCTGGGCACAGGCTTTTCCGTAGGTGGTATTCCCAACGCTTTCGGCGTAACCGTTATCAATAAGCGCACAGGCAAATATTTCTGCCGCCGATGCGGTATATTCATTTGTTAAAAGCACGGTTTTGAATTTATAGCCGTCCTTTTCGGATTTATAATACTGAGTCTCTTCACTTGACTTTCCTTTGGTTGAAATAATAACCTTATCCTTTTCCATAAAAAGCTCTGCGGAAGCAATACCTGAATCCATTACACCGCCGCCGTTATATCTTAAATCAACAATAAGCTTTTCAATGCCCTTTTCCTTGTATTCCTTTAAAAGCTTTTCAATTTCCACATGGGTGTTTTCGGTAAAGGAATTTATAAGGATATAGGCAATATTCTCATCCTCCAAAATCTCGCCTGCCACAGACGGAACAATTACTATTCTTCTCTCTAAGGTATATTCCTTTATTTCACCGTTTGCCTTTTTTACCTTAATGGTAACCATTGTTCCCTGCTCACCTGTAATATAGGAGGAGGCATTATCGGCTTTATCTCCTGTAATATCCACACCGTTCGCCTCAATAATCTTATCGCCGGGCTCAATTCCGCCTTCCTTTGCCGAGCCTCCCTCAAGAAGAGTTACAACAGTAAAGGCACCGTCCTCAACTATAGCGGTAACACCTATTCCGCATACTGTTCCCGAAAGACTTTTTCTGAACGCCTCATATTCCTCGGGAGAATAGTAGCAGGAATATTCGTCAACAGTTTTTGCAATTGCATCAAGAACCTTATATAGGCTCTCACTGTTTTCCTCTGCCATATTTAAAAGTGCTTCCTCTAAAATCTGAGCATCACTTTTTTCACTGATGGCAAAAAGCTTTATAAGCTGCATTACCGTATCATAGCTTCTTTCCTCAACGGAATAGCTTTCCTCTGCGTATACAAAGGTACATAATCCCATAAGAGTTGTAAAAGCAATTAACAATGCTAAAAATCTTTTCATTTAAAATCACTCCGTTTCTTAGCTACATTCTGTCGGGAGCTGTAATTCCAAGAATACCCATCAGATTTTTTAATGTTATTTTTACTGCCTTTATAAGCATAATTCTTGCCTTCATAAGCTTGGTATCTTCAACCTTAACTCTTTTTGCATTATAGAAGGTATGGAAGCTCGAAGCAACCGAAACTGCATACTTTGTAAGCTTTGAAGGATCAAGTGTAAGAGCCGCATCCTCTACCTCCTGAGGGAACCAGCTGATTTTTTCAATCAGATCAAGTTCTTCATCATCCTTAAGAAGGGTAAGGTAATCGTAAGCTTCATCGCTGACATCCACTCCCTCCTCGGAAAGAATGGAAAGAATACTTGAAATTCTTGCATGGGCATACTGAACATAAAAAACAGGATTATCGTTTGATTTAGATACTGCTAAATCCATATCGAAGTCAAAATGGGTGTTGGCCTGTCTCAAATTAAAGAAAAATCTTGCTGCATCGGTTCCGATATCCTCTAATAAATCGGTAAGGGTTACCGCTTTACCCGAACGTTTGGAAACCTTATAAACCTCGCCGTTTTTCATCAGCCTTACAAGCTGCATAAGAATAACTGTAAGCTTGTCCCCGCCAAGTCCGAGAGCAGTAAGGGCTCCCTGCATTCTTGCGACATGACCGTGATGGTCGGCACCCCAGATATCAATAAGAGTTTCATAGCCTCTTTCAATTTTATTTTTGTGGTAAGCAATGTCAGCCGCAAAATAAGTAGGAAGGTTATTTCCCCTTATTAAAACAACATCCTTTTCAGAGCCGAACTCGGTTGCCTTAAACCAGGTAGCCTCATCCTTTTCATAGGTATAGCCACGCTCGCTAAGTTCCTCGATAACCTTTTTAACAGCACCCGACTTATGAAGCTCGCTTTCGAAGAACCATCTGTCATAGGTTATACCGTAAAGACCTGTATCTGCCTTAAGCTTTTCAATATTTTTATTAAGTGCAAATTCAACAAGATGCTTCTTTCTTTCGGTTTCGTCCATATCCTTATATTTTTCACAGCCGTATTTTTCGATAAATTCACACACATTGTCAATAATATCCTGACCGTGATATGCATCCTCGGGAAATTCGATTGCATCTTCTCCGAAAACCTTCTGAATAAATCTTGCATTTAAGGAAACTGCAAACTTTTCTATCTGATTACCGTAATCGTTTACATAGAATTCCTTGCTTGCCGAGTAGCCTGCAAAGTTAAGAAGATTTGCCAGGGAATCTCCCAGGGCGCCTCCTCTTGCATTACCGATATGCATAGGCCCTGTAGGATTGGCGGAAATAAATTCAACCATTACCTTTTTGCCGTTTCCCACAGTTACCTTGCCGAAGTTTTCCTTCGCCTTTAAAATATACATTACATTGTTATAAAGCCAGCTTTTATTTAAAAAGAAGTTGATAAACCCGGGACCTGCAACCTCTGCCTTTTCAATAAGTGAGCTTTCACCGATTTCCTCAAGTAATATTCCTGCCAGCTCTCTTGGATTCTTCCCTGCAACCTTAGACATTTTAAGTGCAAAATTTGTTGCAAAATCCCCGAATTTTTTTTCTTTGGTATTTTCAATTTCAACAGGACATGCCTCCACCTTATCAATCAGGCCCTTTTCACATGCCGATTCAAAACCTGAAAGCACAGTCTTTATAATTTCTTCCTTTACTTTTTTAATAAGATTAACCATTTTTCTCTCCTATACCTCTTCAAATTTAACCTCTATTGTATTTTTTGTTGTTAAAACATTATTGAATTCCACGCCGTATTTTAAAAGAATATGTCCTTTTTTTCCGGAAATATCTATATCAACACGGTCTCCGTAAATTCCCATTAAAAAGCTTCCCTCACCTGTTTCATAATAGTTAAGGTGCTTTTTTCCCTGTTCAACGGTTATCTGGGTGTTGACCTCGCCAAACCGCATTATGGTAACCTTTTTTTCTTCAATTTTAAGAGTATTTGACACTTTGGTTTCATTTATCTGCTCATCGTATTTAAGGTAATGCTTTCCATCTTTCAGATAAAAGCTTCCTTTGGTTTCAAACACTACTTTATCTGCCTGCGCATCCTCATAAGCATTATAGCTTGTGAAGGAAACAATTACGTCCTTTTTCATTTTTACCAGCTTTCTATGTCTATTTTCTTTACATCTTCGTATATGGGTGAGCCTAAAAAATTCTCCGCAAGACGGGCAAACTTATCCGCACCGTCGCTTACATAATACTCGGTTTCCCCGACCTTACCTGAGGTATTTAAAAGTCCCTCTTCTTCCAGATAGCTCTTTGCCCAGGCTGCGGTTTCAACCCCCGGGCTTATAAGACTTACTTCATCTCCCATAACCTCTCTTATAACATCGGTCAAAAGCGGATAGTGGGTACAGCCTAAAATCAGGGTATCTATGCCTGAGGTTTTTAAAGGGGTAAGATAATCCCTTACAATAATTCTTGTTGCTTCACTTTCTATGTAGCCGTTTTCCACAAGGGGAACAAACAAGGGACAGGATTTTTCAAAAACCCTGTAATTTCCCGCTTCCTTTAAAACCATATCCCCGTATGCGCCGCTTCTTATGGTTCCCTCAGTGCCGATAACTCCGATTTTACCGTTTTTGGTAAGACTTATTGCCTTTTTAACCGAAGGCTCAACAACACCGATTATCGGTAAATCCGGCTCGGTTTTACGAACCACATCAAGAGCTATTGAGCTTACTGTTCCGCAGGCAATGATAATTGCCTTTAAGGGAAAGCTTTTTAAAAATCTTATATCCTGAAAAGTGTATTTTATAATTGTGTCATTGGAACGGCTTCCGTAGGGAACCCTGCCGGTATCGCCGAAATATACTATATTTTCACCGGGCAGAAGTCTGTGAAGCTCCTTCACGTTGGTAAGACCGCCCAGTCCGGAATCGAAAACTCCGATATATCTGTCCATTTTATTCCTCCTGACTAAAGGGATGCTGTCTTTATAAGCTCATCAATAATTTCTTTATAGGTAAATCCCTTATCCATAAACAGCTTGGGATACATGCTTGCATCGGTAAAGCCGGGTAAGGTATTTATCTCATTAAGATAGATTACTCCTGTGTCCCTGTCTATGAAGAAATCAACTCTTGATAAGCCCTTACAGTCTAAAACGGTATACGCCCGTCTTGCATAGTCAAGTATGATTTCCTTTGTTTTTTCATCTATATCGGCAGGAATACCGTAGCCTACCGAAGCATCATTGTATTTGGTTTCATAGTCGTAAAATTCACTGCTTGAAAGTATTTCACCGGGGCCTGCGGTAAGAAGCATATCATTACCCATAACCGCAACCTCAATTTCTCTTGCATTGACGAATTTCTCAATCATAACCTTACTGTCATGTCGAAAGGCTTCTTCAATTGATGCCTTTAAGGCATATTTATCCTCCGCCTTTGAAGCACCTACGCTTGAGCCTGCATTAACCGGCTTTACAAAGCAGGGGAAGCCCAGTTTTTCATCAATTTCCTTAACCAGAGCGGGATAGGATATTTTCTGAGTGTTCTTTATGTAAATATAAGGCGTCTGGGGAATATTATTAACCTCAAGAACGCATTTTGCCATAATCTTATCCATACACACAGCCGAGGAGGTATAGGAACAGCCTACGAATGGAATCCCCGCTAAGGTCAGTAGTCCCTGAACGGTTCCGTCCTCTCCGTTTTTACCGTGAAGCACAGGATAGCACACATCAATCTTTATTTTTCTTATCTCTTTGTCAAATATTACAATTCCGGAATCGGATTTACAGGGAGAAATAACCGCCTGATATTTTGCAAAATCCTGCCAGGTGTGATTTTTTATTTTTTCCAAATCACCGTCATAATAAAGCCATCTTCCGTCCTTCGTGATACCTATCATATATATATTATATATTTCCGTATCGGCAGCCTTAAGAACATTATATGCCGAAATACAGGATACCTCATGCTCTGAGGATTCTCCCCCAAAAAGAAACAATACATTCTTTTTCATAATTAAACCCCTTTTACAGTTAGTTTTCGAATGACCAGTTTTCAATTCCACTATAGATACTTACTCCCGTCGGAGCAAGACCTTTTTTGATTTTATCCGAGCACTGGATGCTCTCTTTTGTATAGTAAAGGCTGATATGAGGAAGCTCATCCTTAAAAATCCGCTGGATTTTTTCATAGCCCGTTTTTTTCTTATCCATATCATCAGTTACGGAGATTTCATTAAAAGTGCTTACAGCCATACCGCTGTAGTATCCCGAAGCATTTTCCTCTCCCATAAATTTTTTAAGGTCAAAATCTTCACTTATGGGCATTGCACCTAAAAGTGCCTCGTACTCACCTGCTAAGAAGGCTCCTTCATATTCCTCAAAGGATACCACCGAAACCTTACAGTCTATTCCGATATATTTAAGCCCCTCGCTTATTTTATCAGCAACCTGAATTCTGAAATTGTTATCGCTGTTAACTAAAAGCTTAAAGGAAAGCTTTAAGTCTTCCTTCTCTAAAATTCCCGTGTTCACATCAGGTACAAAGCCTTCGTTTTTTAAAAGCTCTTTTGCCTTTTCGGGATTATATTCACCCTTTATTTCCTTATTCTCACACCAGGCACCCGGAGCTACCGGGGTTTCACAAACAACGGCGTGGGAAAATAAAACATCGGTTACTATACTCTCCTTGTCAATCGCAAGCTCTATTGCCCTTCTTACATTTTTTGATGAAAAGGCATCAGCTTTGTGATTGAGCATTAAAAAACCGTAGTTAGTGCTTAAATATTCAATTGATTTTACTCCGCTTTTCGGATTGGCAGAGTTTATATTTGTAAATATATCCTGCTTGAATATATCTGCCATACCGCTTGAGTAGGCATAATTTGCAGTTTCCTTATCGGGCATCAGCTGAACTCTTATACCGGTTATCTCATTATTTCTGACACCGTGATAATTATCATAGGGTCTTAAGTCAATATGCTTTTTATTTACGAAGCCCGATACCCTGAATCTGCCTGTACCGTTAAAGGAAAATTCCTTTAAAATGTCCTTGGCATTTACTATGGGAAAGGTAAGCTGTGCCTTAAGATTAACAGCCGGCTCCTTTAAGGTAACATTAACCGAGTATTTTGTGTTTTTGCTGACCTTCAGAATATTTCTTACATTGTAATCATAAGCAGTACTGTTTTCTAAAAGGTAATTGACGGTTGCAACCACATCCGAAGCGGTAAGCTCGGAGCCGTCGTGAAACAAAATGCCCTCTTTTAAATCAAGATGGTAATTAAGACCGTCCCTGCTTATCATTGAAAGACCGTTTGCCAGCACACCGACTGTTTCAAAGGCGGCATTGAGCGAAAAAAGAGGATCGTAAATAAGAGAAAATACCTCTTTATTTACATCGTTCTTTAAAAGAAGCGGATTGGCACCTTCAAAATTATAGCCGATTACGAACAAGCCGGTTTCATAAGCCTCATACTCTGAGGAAAAATCCGAGGGGAATATATCCCCCTGACAGCCTGTTAATAAAAATATAAAAAGAACTGCAAGCATTAATATTCTTTTCATTGTAACTCCCTGACCTTACAGCATAATAAAGGCGGCGTTTCTGCCTGATTTATCTCCGTCTCTGCGATAGGAATGAAAAAGCCTGTCACAGCATCTGGTGCAATAATCGCTTACACTTATGTTTTCTTCGGGCACACCCTCCTTCATAAGAAGAAGCTTATTGAATTTTTTCAAATCAAGCATATATTTACCGTTATCCTTTTTATAACAGCAGTCGCCCACATCATATATTTTCCCAAGCGCTTCGATTACATCGTAAGACACCTCAAAGCAACAAAGGGAAATCGAAGGGCCGATGGCACATATAATATCCGAGCTTTCGCAGCCGGTTTTCTCTTTTAAAAGCCTTATTGCCTTGCCCGCTATATCAAGTGCGGTCCCCTTCCAGCCCGAATGAACTCCGAATACCGCTTTTTTATTTTTATCAGCAATAAGAATCGGAACACAGTCGGCAGAAAAAATGCAAAGAGGGATATCCTTTTTAAGAGTAAAAATTCCGTCCGCACTTTCAAAAGCCGTTTCTCTTACAATGCCCATACCCTTATGCGCAGCTGTAATTTCTTCAATTTTATCTTTATGAATCTGAGTGGATTTTACGATAGATGAAAGGGGCACGCCAAAAAAGGAGGCAATCCTTTCATAACAGCCCAGTACCTTATCCTTATCCGAGGTATTAAAGGAAAAATCCGCAACACCGTCCTTATCGGAAGCGGTAGTAAAAATATGTTTTACCGAATATTTATCAAGAAGCGGATCGGTAATAAGGGTAAGCCCCTCATATTCCTTTATCATATATATTCACACTCACTTATTTGTTTATTGGATGTTTTTATATTTTGTTCAATTTCTTTTTTTAATTCCTCTAAATCGGAAAATTTCTTTTCCTCTCTTATGAAACCTACAAGCTTAACGGTAATTTCCTTACCGTAAAGATCTCCCGTGAAATTTAAAAGGTAGGTTTCCAGAAGCATTTCTCCGCAATCTCCTACGGTGGGAGCGTTACCAACATAGGAAATACTGTTATATCGGTTTCCCTCAAATTCGGTAACCGAGGAATACACTCCTTTTTTTATTTCCGTAAGGAAAGGCAACAAAGGTAAGTTAACAGTAGGAAATTCGATGCTTCTGCCCAGCTGTTTCCCCTTTTTAACTTTACCGGTTATATAGTAGCAATCCCCTAAAAGAGAATTGGCTTCCGCTATGTTACCTTCCTTTAAAAGCTCTTTTATACGGCTTGAGGATACAGTTTTGTCATTTACCGTAACCCTTTCCTCCACGGTAAGCTCAAAATTGCCCTCGCCCAGTCTTCTTAAGGTATCGGTATCCCCCTCACGGTTAAAACCGAAACGGAAATTAAAGCCACATATCACAAAGGATGCCGAAAGCTTATCGCAAAGATAGCGTTTTACGAATTTTTCCGGAGAAAGCCTTCTGAATTCTTCCGTAAACTCAATTATAAAAACCTCATCAATGCCTGTAGCTTCAATTCTTTTTAAGTTTTCCGAAACCGGGAAAACCTTATTTTTTTCAGGCTTATATATAAAGGTCAACACGGCACTTTTAATACCGTTTTCCTGAGCCTTAGCCACGGTTTTTTCCATAAGTCTTTTATGCCCCTTATGAATACCGTCAAAGGAGCCCAGGCAAACCGCATATTTTTCCCCGGTGGGAATATACGAATCAATATAATTAATTTTCATTTTTCACCCGTTTTAATAAAAACTCTTTAAAACCTTGAGAACAAGACTGCCGTTGTTATTTATCATTACCCCTAAAGCCATAAATTCGCCTGCGGTGCTGTAGACTCTGTAAATGGACTCCTCCTCAACCTCGTCCTTTTTAAAGCCAAGGTCGTTAAGAGTGATGAAAATTCCGTTTTTAAATCTTATTTCAAGATTGTAGGAAAGTATTACTTTAGGATAATCGGGGAAAATCTTGTCAGCACCGACAATGTTTTTCACCGCATTAAGATTACCCTTTTTTATTTCACCGATATCTATTATATGTGGGTCATCTATGGAAAACATACCGCTTTTTGTTCTCTGAAGCGCTGTCATGGCAGCACCAACTCCAAGCTTATTTCCGATATCGTCAATAAGACTTCTTATATATGTACCCTTGGAGCAAAGAACTCTTATTGAAATAAGCTTTTCCTCCGTTTTGATTTCCAGAATTTCAAGCTCTTTTATTTCAATTTCAACCGGCTCGCGGTTTATTTCAATCCCCTCACGGGCAAGCTCGTAGAGCTTCTTGCCTTTTACCTTCTTTGCGGAATACATGGGAGGAGTCTGCATAATTTTTCCCTTAAAGGAATTTATGGCTTCCCTTATTTCTTCCTCTGTTGCAAAGACATCGTTTTTTTCAAGAACCGCTCCTGTTATATCAAGGGTATCGGTTTTTATTCCCAGCTTGAATTCCGCAATATATTCTTTATCGCCAAGGGAAATATAATCTGCAATCTTGGTAGCCTTACCTATACAAATGGGTAAAACTCCCGTAGCCATAGGGTCTAATGTTCCCGTATGCCCCACTCTTTTTATCTTAAGGGCACGGCGCACGATGTTGACACAGTCGTGAGAGGTCATATTCCCGGCTTTATTTACAACAATAATTCCATTCTCTGTCATTATTTTGCCCCTAACTGTTTCATAATTTCTTCAGTAATCATATCCTTAACCTTAAGAATATCGGCATCTCTGAAACGGACACCGCTTGCTCTTATATGACCGCCTCCGCCAAAAGCTTCTGCAACCTTTGCCACATCGACTATTTCATCCGATCTTAAGGAAACCTTTACAAGTCCCTTCGTTATTTCAGTTATAAGCACACCCGCTTCAACACCGGATATGCTTCTTGTAACCTGGGCAAGACCGTTTAAATCCTCATCGACTATATCAAGGCTTTCGCATAAGGCATTGTCAAAAAGACATATACATATTTTCCCGTCAGCCGAAAATATGGCGTTTTCAATGGCGTGAGCGGAAATAAGATGCCTTTTATAATCCTTTTCAAGATGAAGCTTTTTGTTAAGATTATAGAAATCCGCACCTGCTCTTATAAGTTCTCCTGCCGCAAGATGGGTTTCTTCGGTGGTTGAGGAAAACATAAAGCCCCCTGTATCGGTAAGTATTGCTCCGTACAGTGAGGATGCCATTTCGGGCGTAAAATCCACCTTCAGATATTTTACCAGCTTGTAGATAATCTCACCTGTAGCGGCGGCATCAGGCTCTACATGATTAACATCTGCAAAAAGAGTGTTGGATACATGGTGGTCAATACTTAAGGTGTTCCCCTTAAAATATTTTTCACATTCGCCCAGTCTTTTTAAATCACCGCAGTCTAACGAAACCACAAGGTCGAATTCACCCTCCGGTTCCCCCCATGTATAGTTATCACCGAATATTTCAAACATGGGTGCAGGCGCCTTTTCCAAAAGAACGGTTGCCCTTTTACCCAGCTTTTCAAGCATAAGCTTAAACCCGACGGTGGAGCCCAAGGCATCACCGTCAGGATTAAGGTGAGTTACTATAAGAATATCCGATGCTTTTTCAATTACTTTTGCAATCTCGCTGAACATTACTTTTTTTCCCCGTTAATTTTATTTATTACGCTTAAAATGTGATTACCGTATTCGATAGAATCGTCAATTACAAAGGTAAGCTCGGGAGTTATTCTTAAGTTAAGCCTTCTTGAAATTTCTCTTCTTAAGAAGGGAGATGCACTTTTAAGCCCTTTAAGAGCTTCCTTTTTCTGCTCCTCGCTTCCCATTACGCTTACATATATTTTGGCAAATTTAAGGTCCTTGGTAACCTCCGTTTTCATAACCGAAATCAGGGACGGTACTCTGGGGTCCTTTATATCTCTTAAAATAACCGATAATTCCTTTTTAAGCTCTGTGTTTATTTTTTCTTCTCTGACTGACATATTTTTTCTTACCTTTCAACTTCTTCTTCAACGAAGCACTCGATTATGTCGCCAACCTTTAAGTCATTGTATCTTTCGATACCAAGACCGCATTCGTAGCCCTCGTTTACCTCCTTGGCATCGTCCTTAAATCTCTTTAAGGAGTTAAGTGAACCTTCAAAGATAACGATATTGTCACGAACAACTCTTACGCCGCAGTTTCTCTTGATTTTACCGTCACGAACATAGCAGCCTGCAATGGTACCCACACCCGAAATCTTGAAGGTTTCCCTGATTTCGGCATGACCGATGATTTTTTCAACATATTTAGGCGCAAGCATACCCTTCATGGCAGCTTCCATTTCTTCAATTGCCTGATAGATAACTCTGTAAAGACGAATTTCTACTTCTTCTCTTTCAGCTGAGGTTGTAGCACCCTGGTCAGGTCTTACATTAAAGCCGATGATGATGGCGTTTGATGCGTTTGCAAGCATAACATCAGATTCGTTGATACCGCCAACACCGCCGTGGATAACGTTAAGTCTTACCTCTTCATTGGAAAGCTTAACAAGTGACTGCTTAACCGCTTCAACCGAGCCCTGTACATCCGCCTTAACGATAATGTTAAAGTCCTTAACCTGACCGTCGTTGATATGGTCAAACAGGTTATCAAGTGTAACCTTCTGTCTTGCGTTGAAGATTTCTTCCTTCTTATCAAATTTTCTTGCTTCTACAAGCTGTTTTGCCTTTCTTTCGTCAGTAACAACATTGAAGGTATCACCGCCGATAGGCACCTCGTTAAGACCAACGATTTCAACAGGATAGGACGGACCTGCTTCTTTAATCTTCTGGCCTTTATCATTAATCATTACTCTTACCTTACCGAATACCGAGCCTGCAATCAGATAGTCGCCTGTGTGAAGTGTACCCTTCTGAACAAGCACGGTAGCAACAGGGCCTCTGCCCTTATCAAGCTTTGCTTCAATAACAGTACCCTCTGCCACACGGTTCGGATTAGCCTTTAATTCCTTAACCTCGGCAACAAGAAGAACATTTTCAAGAAGCTCATCGATATTAAGCTTCTGCTTCGCGGAAACGGGAACGCAGATAACATCGCCGCCCCATTCCTCGGGAACAAGGTCATGCTCCATAAGCTGCTGCTTGATTCTGTCGGGGTTTGCACCCTCTTTATCAATTTTATTGATAGCAACAATTATGCTTACATCCGCCGCCTTTGCGTGGTTTATAGCTTCAATTGTCTGAGGCATAATACCGTCATCCGCCGCAACAACAAGAATTGCAATATCGGTAACCTGAGCACCTCTTGCTCTCATTGCGGTAAAGGCTTCGTGCCCCGGTGTATCAAGGAAGGTTATTTCCTGACCGTTAACATTTACTCTGTAAGCACCGATGTGCTGAGTGATACCGCCTGCCTCGGTAGAGGTAACATCTGAATTTCTTATAGCATCCAAAAGTGAGGTCTTACCGTGGTCAACATGTCCCATAACAACAACAACCGGTGAACGGGGCAGTAAATCCTCTGCCTTATCCTCAATATCAGAAATAACCTGTTCCTCTAAGGAAATTATGATTTCTTTTTCATATTTTACCCCGAATTCCTCGCAAATAAGCGCGGCTGTATCAAAATCTATTACCTGGTTAACACTTGCCATAACGCCAAGTCCCATAAGCTTTTTGATAACATCTGCAGCTGTTTTCTTGATTTTATAAGCAAAATCGCCCACTGTGATTTCATCGGGAATCTTGATGTGAAGAATTTCAGGCTTTGGCGGCTCCTGCTTTTTAGCCTTGGCATCAAACTTTTCAAACTTTTTGTTGCTGTGCTGCTGACCACCCTTTTTAAGCTTCTGCTTCTTGTCGTGAGTTCCGTAGATATCGTCAGTCTTTAAAATAGATTTGATTCTTTCATCATCAATTGTTTTTTCCTCAATGGTAGAGGTTCTGGTATCAACATAACGAACCTTCTTTTCGATAGGCTTTTCAATAGCCTTCTTAACCTCTTCCTCGTTATATTCAAAAACTTCCTTTTCCTTTTTCTTCTTGAAGGGAGGTTCCTGAACCTTTTTAGGCTCCGTCTTTTTCACTTCGGGCTTTTTAGGTTCTTCCTTCTTCACCTCGGGCTTTTTAACCTCAGGCTTTTTAACCTCAGCTTTTTTCACCTCGGCTTTTTTCGTCTCTGCCTTTTTAGACGCAGGCTTTTCTTCCTTCTTAACAGGTTCCTTTTCAACCTTTTTTTCTTCCTTTTCAACCTTCTTTTCAGCCTTCTTTTCGGGCTTTTTGGGAGCTTCTGCCGTCAGAGCATCCTCGCTGATAAGCTCCATAATAGAGCCAACTGCATTTTTCTTTGTCATCTCCTGGAAGAATATATCAAGCTCATGCTCTTCTAATTTACTTTTTGTGCTTTTGCCTGCAAAACCAAGCTCCTTTAAGATACCTGCAAGCTCTTTACTGTCCATGGAAAGAGCGACAGCAAGCTCATTAACCTTAATTGTTTCCATATTCTGAAAGCACCTCCAACTATTTCTTAATTCCGTTAATAAAATTCATATCGGTAATCACAAGGCAGGCAGTTTCACTTTTCCCCAAAATACTGCCAAGCTCCTCCTTGGTACCGTACACCATATATTCGTTATTGCTCGCTTCAATAAGTCTTTTAAGCTTTTCGGTCTGTTTTTCCGAACCGTCCGACGCAAGGATTACAAAGGGAGCTTTTCCTTCTCTTACAAGCTTTTCGGTAACGAAGGTGCCTGCTCTTACCTTACCTGCACGGTTTGCAAGACCGATAAGTCTTAATTTTTTATCATTTAACATTTTTTATAAACTCTTCTCTTATTTTTTCATAGGTTGAGGCTTCAACCTTTTCCTTAAAGGCATAGTCCAGCTGTTTTTTCTTAAAAGCCGATTCCAGACAGGACTCTTTTTTACAGATATATGCACCCCGGCCGTTTTTCTTTCCCGTAAGGTCAAGAGATATTGTTCCCTCCGGGCTTTTTACTATTCTTACAAGCTCTTTTTTACTGAAGCTTTCGCGACAGCCTATGCATCTTCTCTGAGGCATGCTTTTCATCATAGCTATTACCCCTTATTAATCCTTAACACTTTTAATATCTATTTTCCAGCCGGTAAGCTTTGCTGCAAGTCTTACATTCTGACCTTCCTTACCGATTGCAAGAGAAAGCTGACTTTCGGGAACAAGCACCTGACAGCTCTTTTCCTCTTCGGATACGTTAACCTCTAAAACCTTTGCGGGAGAAAGAGCCTGAGTGATATATTCCTTAGGATCCTCGCTGTAAACAATGATATCAATTTTTTCACCGCGGATTTCATTCAGGATATTTGCAACTCTCATACCCTTAGGACCTACACAGGCACCTACAGGATCAACATCCTTGTTGGTGGAATGAACAGCAATCTTGGTTCTTGAACCTGCTTCTCTTGAAATTCCCTTGATTTCAACAGTTCCGTCAGCAATTTCGGGAACCTCTTTTTCAAAGAGTCTTTTGATAAGTCCCGGATGACTTCTTGATAAAACTATCTGCAGTCCTCTTGCATCGTCCTTAACCTCCATAACATAGATGAAAATTCTTTCACCGGGACGGAAGGTTTCACCTGGAGTCTGCTCTCTTGCAGAAAGAATTGCCTCCTGGGTACCGATTTCAATCATAATGTTATTGTGATGGCTCTGATCAATTCTCTGAACCATACCTAAAACGATTTCGCCCTTCTTTTCGGAAAACTCGCTGCAGGCGATTGCTCTTTCAGCCTCTCTTATTCTCTGCACGATAACCTGCTTTGCAGTCTGAGCCGCAATTCTTCCGAAGGTTTTCGGCATAACGTTGATTTCAATCTCATCCCCTGCCTGATAGTGCTTGTTTATGGCAATGGCATCCTCGCAGGAAATTTCAACCATAGGGTCTTCAACCTTTTCAACAACGGTTTTCAATGCGTAAACACCCATTTCACCGTTCTTTCTGTTTACTATACCTCTTAATTCGCCGGTATGAGTAAATTCCTTTTTGTAAGCAGATAAAAGCGCTGTTTCAATAGCCTCGATAAGAAGCTCTTTATCTATTCCCTTTTCGGTGGAAACAGCATCTAACGCTTTTAAAAATTCCTTGTTCATTTTTAATTACCTCCAAATTCAAAATATATTTTAACATCAATAACATTAGCTCTTTCAATAAGCACCTCGGTTTCATCAACCGAAAGGGTTATATCCCCCTTTTCACTTCCCGACAGCAAAGTGCCCACAATAAGCTTGGTATCCATTACCTTCTTAAAAAGCTTTATCTGAACCTTTTTTCCGACTGCCTCTGAAAAATGCCAGTCATACTTAATCACTCTCTCAATTCCCGGTGAGGAAATTTCAAGCACGTATGCTTCGGGGATTATATCCACCCGATCAAGCTCGGCAGAAAGAAAACGGCTTACCTCTTCACATTCATCGATAGACACCAAACCGTCCTTACGGTCAATAAAAGCTCTTAAAACCTTATCCTGCCCTTCCTTTACAAAGACAACATCATAGATGCGAAGTCCTTTTTCGGAAAGGAAAGGAGTAAGGATTTTTGAAACCTCATCTGTAATTTTCAATGCCATAAAATCCTCCTATTAAAACTTGAAAGAGTGGGTCGCGACCCACTCTTTCATAGCATTTATCTTAAATCTTAACTGATTATATCATACTTTTTTGTATATTTCAAGTCTTTTAGCTTATTTTTCCAAAATTTTTTCAATAAGCAAATTGCTTTCTGCCTCCGTTTTTTCTATATCCTTATCAATCTTCCCCTGAAACTTTTGTCTTACAAGAAGATAAACCTTTTTATCCTTTGAAAGATATGGCTTTAAAAATTCATTCTCCGATACGTCGATATAAGGCTTATAGCCCTCTTTTGTTTTTATAACTCCATTGGCGCCACGACCTACAAAGGTCTCTAAAATATGCTCGTCAACAAGATAGATATAGCTCTGACCGTTTACAATATCAATATCCACCCTTTGCCACATATTAAGGTCGGAATCGTGAGCAACATTTTCGGCAGTATAAATATTATTTATCGCAACCTTTAATTTTCCGTCATTATTTTTGTCGGTGATAACATCACTGTAATTCTCCTCAATGGCAACTGCCAGCCCCTCATAATCCATATAATCCCCTATATATGTCATCTTAAAATCAATTGAATTTCTCGATGCATAATCCGATACGGTAAATATCAGACAAATGGCAACAAAAATCCCAATCAGGGTATGCCATTTATAGTGATACCAGTAGTTTTCCCACTTTTCGTTAAAAGTTTCTTTAGTCATTTCATTAAGTCTCCTTTAAAAAACATATTCCATAAGCAGGGTTAAAATTATTACAAAACCGAAATTAAAGGCGGAAAATAAGCCGATATAGGAAAGAGCCTTGCCCGGATTATGGGCGGTATATTCCCTGAAGGTTATAAGACTTGCCAGTGAGGCAATAAGAGTTCCCGCACCCCCGATATTTACGCCTAAAAGCAAATCTTTGAAATTATCGGTAAACTGCGAAAGAAGTATCGCCGAAGGAACATTACTTATAAACTGACAGGATACCACACTGAAAACAAGAGTGTTTCTCGAAAGCAGATAAGAGAAGAACTCCCTTACCGGCTCTATCCTTGCCATATTTCCTGCAAAAACAAAGAAAAATACAAAGGTCAGAAGCAGAGGGTAATCAACCGCTTTAAAGGCTTTGCGGTCAAGCACAAGAAGACCGAAAACCACTATCAAAAGTCCGATATAATAAGGAATTACCCTAAACACCATCACGATGGATATAAAGAATAAAAAAAGATACATCGCTGCACGTTTTTTATCCAGGGGAACATCCTTACCCTTAAGCTCTAAAGACCTGTTTGGAACAAATATTATACAGCACAGTGTAAGAAGAATTACCGATACCAAAAACGGCGGAGCCATAATCCCCATAAATTCAAGGGTCGGGATATTGAATTTTGTGTAAAGGTAAAGATTCTGAGGATTGCCGAAGGGGGTAAGCATACCGCCTAAATTTGCGGCAATATTCTGCATTATAAAGGTAAATGCCATGTATTTTTCATTTCCTGTAGCCTTAAGAACATAAAAGCCAAGAGGAAGAAAGGTTAAAAGTGCCATATCATTGGCAATAAGCATTGAGCCTATAAAGGTTATGTAAACAAGAGCAAGAATACACATTTTAAGATTTTTGAAGGTTCTTATTGTTTTTCTTGCAAGAATATAGAAAAATTTTATCCCTCTTAAGGCACATACCACCGCCAGCACTGAAAACAAACATGCAAGGGTTTTGAAATCAAAATATGTAATATAGCTTTTATCAGGCGGTACTATAAATGAGGTTATAACCGCAAGGACAAAAGCAATTATCATTACTGCCATATATTTTACCTCTAAATGTTACTGTGCATAAAATAAAGGGTTCTTCCCTGAGTGTCATAAAAATATATATCAAAGGCATCAAAATTTCCCTTATAGACACTGTAGGCTTCCTTGTTTTCCCTGTTTGCTATATACAGATAATCCTGCGTATCCGCAAGGGACATAGAGAAATCATAATCCTCCTTGTAGTATTCCTTAGTAAGAAAGGAAGCAAAAATCTTTTCGTATTCCGAAAGGATTTTTATATCATCTTCAGTCACCCTTTTAAAGTAGGGATTTTTTGAAAAATCCACATCATTTTTATAGATATATTTTCCGTAATCGGTAAAGCCGCTTCCCGACCCGCCCTCGAAAAAAATCTTATCCTCATATTCGGGAAGAGTTGAAATTACGGGATCCTTGTAAATTTTTAACAGATAAAAATCAATTGCAAGAATGAGAATTACAACTATAAGCACGAAGCAACCTGCAATTTTTAAGATTTTCATTTTTTCACTTCCGTTTTTATATTATTTTATCAAGAACCGATATAAGAGCTTCCGACATAGAGAAAAATCCAAGATCGGTAGGATGGTTACTATCCACAAGCCCTTCCTCACGGCATAGCGCTGTAAGGGCTTTGTGGTCTATAAAATACACATTCTTATCACCGCGTTTTACCGCATTTTCATAGGTTGCTTTAACAATTTCATGCCTTCTGATCTCTTCGGGCTTATGATAAAACCTTGGTCTTGGCATAATGATTACGGGAAGATCAGGATTAGCCCTTCTTATTTCAAGAAACATTTTTTCATGAGTTTCTTCAAGGTGAGAAACCGTGGGGGCATTGTGATCATAGTCGTACACAAAAACCGACATATCAAGCTTTTTGATATATTCAATAATCTCATCCTCAGCCTTTGCATTCCCTGAGAAGCCAAGATTAATATAGTCAAGATTAAGTCTTCTTGAAACAAACCCCTGATAGCAGGTTCCAGGTCTTGAGGCACATCCTCCCTGGGTAATGGAGGAGCCGTAGTATACAACAGGCTTTTTATTTTTATAGGGTGCTGCTTTTTTTATAACCGAGCCTGATTTAAGACCTATATAAAGCTCCTCTACCTCTGAATACAGAGGGAAGTTTACGGTTATTTCCTTAAGTCCTGTTTCCAAAAGCTCTGCAACGCTTTCATACTTATCGGAAATATCAAAGGGAGGTACAAAGCTCTGACGGAATTTATTATCTACATACAAATCAAAGCCCGAGGAGCCTGTCAGGGCAAAATGAGGCATTTTTCCCACATCACCCATTTTTACGTTTATTGCCACATAGGGGCTGTCGGTAACAAAGCGGATTCTTCCGCCTGCGGTATTTGCATGAAGTCTCAAAACTCCCTCGCTTACCTTTTTTGCAACCTCTTCGGGAATTCGACGGTATTTACCGTTTTCCCTGAATACACCGAAAATCTCAAAGCACTCACTGTCTGCACTTAAAAATTCGATATCATCCTTTTCTATTTTTGTATTTACTGAAAAATTCTTATCAACTTTTGAAATATCGCTCATTTTTCCTCCTGTTAAAAAAGAATGCAGAAGCATTCTTTTTTTAATTCATTATTTACTGAATAAGCCCTTTATTTTATCCATAAGGGACACGCTTTTTTTATATGTAAATCTACTGCCGCAAGGACAAAGCAGCTCAACCTCTTTTTTATTTTCCGAGGGCATATAATTAATTTCAAGCCCGCATTTCGGACATTTTACAATTTCAAACATTTTTCCACACTCTTTTCTCGTCATATTCTCCTGTTATTATACATTTTTCTTCCCGATTAGTCAATATTAAAAATACATTCGCAACGGTAGATGGGAAAGCCCTGAGATGAAAAATTTTCTTCATACTCTGTCATTATATTCCCCTCATAGCCTGAATTATGAAGATCAAGAGTTATATTCTGCATTCTTAAGGGAAATGCTGCAAAGGAATTTAAAGAAAATTCAAAAAGCTTACGGTTATCGGTTTTAAAGAAAAGCTCACCGTTTTTACAAAGCAGTTTTTCATAAAGGGCAAGATAGTTACCGTGGGTAAGTCTTCTTTTTGCCTGACCGCTTTTTTTCCAGGGGTCGCAGAAATTAACATAAATTCTTTCCACCTGAGAGTCAAATGCCTTTTCCTTTAAGATATCCACATCGCCTGCATAAAATCTTACATTGGTAAGACCTGCCTTATCAATCTTTTCCATTGCCATTATTATAACATCCATGCTTTTTTCAATGGCTATATAGTTTATATCGGGATTTAAAGATGCAAGATTTAACATAAATCGCCCTTTTCCGCAGCCAATTTCCATATGGACAGGATTACCGTTTCCGAATATATCCTTTAAATTATCAATTCCGTCAAAGCTTTCAACAGCAAGACCGATACATTTTTCGTATCTTTCCTCTCTGTGCTTTTTTCTTCTCATTCGCATTTTTCAGTTCATCCTTTATTTTTTATTTATATTAATTGCAAGGCATAATCTTTTGTCGATATGCAAACTTCGTTTGCTCAATATTTTACTTCGTAAATCGGTATCTTTTCGCTTTGCTCAAACCCGATATAATATGAATTGCTTTTTCTTATTTTTGACATATCCCGCCTTTGTCGGGGATGTTCAAAAATAAATCGCATATACAGGCATATCGCAAATTCCAGCAGGAATTTATATTACTGAGTTTAATCGTTTTGCGATTAAACTCATTATACACCAAAAAAAATAAACTTTCAACATAAACCTTAAATTGACAAAAGATATATTTTTATATATAATATACTAAAATGGAGAAATAGGGGATTTTCTTATGGAATATGTTTTTTATTATGCGAAGGTTATGCTATATCCCATTGCCGCAATATTTTTATGCGGTCTTGCGGTATGGGCATGCAGTCTTCTTTTTATAAGACTTATGGGAAGCGGATATAAGCTGACTGTATGGTCAGCCATTATCGGAACTCCCGTTCACGAACTGGGGCACGCGGGAATGTGTCTTTTATTCGGTCATAAAATCACAAAGATGGTGCTATGGCAGCCAAGATCAACCGACGGTACCTTAGGCTATGTGAAGCACAGCTATAATCCTAAGAATATATATCAGCTTGCGGGAAATCTGTTTATAGGCATCGGCCCTATTTTCAGCGGTCTTTTAGTGCTTTGCCTTGCACTTTTTGTTGCCTTTCCCGAAACCTGGGATTTTTATGTAAAAACTCTTAGCGAGATTTCAAAAGCGCCTCTTTCGATAGATGGAACAATTGAATTCGGCAAGGAAATCCTTGAAAGGATATTTAACGGGCTTTCAGGAAATTTATGGACCTTGTTCGGGCAAATCCTGGCACTTGTTCTTATGGCTTCGGTGTCCTTACATATATCCTTAAGCCCTGCGGATATTAAAAATTCCCTTACCGCTATGCCAATATATCTTGCGGTAACCGGGGCGGCAGGTACCCTTGCCCTTATTATGGGGAAAAAGGCAATGTCTCATCTTACGGGTGCTCTTATGAGCTTTAATGTTTTTATGATAACCCTGTTTACAATAATTTTCACCTTCGCGGCGCTGCTTATAATAATTGCCGCTTCGGTTAAATTTATAAAATATATTACCACACTTATAAAAAACAGATAAAGGATTGATTTTTTTGAATTTTACAGATACACTTCAGCTTCTTATGGGACTTTTCATTCCTATGGCAGTGGGCTTTTTGCTTTATCACGCCAAGATGGTGGATAAAAGCTTTATAAAGGGACTTTCGGCACTTTTATACAACGTATCTCTTCCCTGCTCCATTCTTGATTCAATGATGCAGAAAATTTCCCTGGAGGAATTAAAGGAGTGTGCTTCTCTTCCTCTTATGGCTCTTGTGATAATAGCTGTTACAATGCTTCTTGGAATCGGGGTTTCTGCTCTTATTGAAAAAAACAAAAAGAAAAGAAATATTATAATTTTCTCCTTTATCGTTTCTAATTTTACCTTTACCGCATATCCTATTCTTGAGATGCTTTACGGTAAGCAATCGGTATTCTATGCATCCATGTATAACTTTGCAATGTTTACTTCGGTACTGGTAATCGGAACTATTTTACTTAAAAGAGCTTCGCAGGATGACATTCCTCCGAGACTTACTCTTAAGGATTTAAAGAGCACTCCCTTTATGGCGCTTATATTGGGCTTTATCCTTTTATTTGTTCCCATTGAATTTCCGAAATTTATAACCACCTCAATTTCCCAGCTCAGCGCTACCACAACGCCTCTCGGCACCCTGCTTACAGGTCTTGTCATAGCCAAGGCGGGAAGGGTTGATTTCAAAAATATAAAGATTTACATAACCAGTGCCTTCAGATTGCTCATAATTCCCATATCGGCAATATTTGCCTTATGGGGGCTGGGATTTACGGGATATTTTGTTTATGTTCCTGCAATTATCCTTGCAAATCCCGTTGCGGTCAATCTTGTTATATTTGCGGAAAACTTCAATTCCTATCCCGAGGAAAGTGCAAGCTACGTTTTGATAACCTCGGTGCTTTCAATTATTACCCTGCCCCTTGTATATGCTATACTTTAAAAAGGACGGACTGAAAAAATGAGAGATTTTGGCGAAAATGCGATTTTTAAAAAAGCAATAGCCGGTTCCGGCTTCGGATTGGTGAATATACTGCTTGTATTCATCCCTTTTTTGTATTCGATTTTTGAAAACAAGGCTTTGTTTATTCTCCACATTGTTGCCGCCCTTATTATGTCGGGGCTTTTTATCTCTGTTATTCTTATTTATAAGGGCTCAAGAAACTATACCTTCGGCAAAATCAGATATTTGTATTTCGTGGGATTTTTTTCGGGAACGGCACTTCTCGGAATTTCATTAAGATACATACTTTTATTCGGATTTAAATTTTCAAATCTTTATTTCTTTATTTTGCAGGCATTGCTTATTTTAATGTCGGCCATAGATATTATCACTCCTGCCCATAACGGAATGATAAGAATGCGATCCCTTTATTTAAGAACAATCGGCGGTCATTATTTCAATAATATAATCACAATCACAGCCGCACTGGTGCTTGGAATTTTCCTGGCACTTTCGGTATATGTTATATAGGAGAGAGAACCATGGAAATTATAATTAAAAAGAATAAAAAAGAACGGATAAGGGATTTATGCCTGGCAATTGTCCTGCTTTTAATATTTACCTACTCGTTAAATCTTTTTAAAATACCTGTTTTAAGTGCCTTCGGGCCCTTTGTATTTGCACTCCTTATATGTCACTATATATTAAGCTACACCCAGAGTGTGCACACCTACACATTCGGCGAGGAAATGCTTATCATTGACAGAAAGACCGGCTACAGAGAGGTTAATCTTTTAAAGGCAGAATATAAGGATATCGAGCATCTTTCAGAAAATAAACAAAAGGTTAAAATGAATATTGCAGGCCGCTTTGAAAAAAGCTTTTATATTCTCAAGCTTAAGGACGGTAAAAAAATAAGAATACACAAAAACGAAGAACTGTCGGAAGGTTTCATAGCATCGGGAGTTGAAATAAAATGATTAAAACCGCTTTAGTGCTTGGCGGAGGCGGTGCGAAGGGCTCCTATCAGGCAGGAGTTTTAGAAGCACTTAAGGATTTAAAAATAAAATATGATATTGTAACAGGGACATCGGTAGGAAGCATAAACGGTGCCATTGCGGTTTTAGGGAATTTATCCACTGCCAAAAAACTGTGGAAAACCCTTACGGTTAAAAATGTTCTTGATTTAAGCCATGAGGATGAAAAGATTGATATTAAGGGAATTATAGAAAAGGGTGGCTATAGCTACGGCAACCTAAAAAAGCTTCTTTTAAAATATATAGATGAGGAGGATTTAAGAAAATCCCCTGTAGATTACGGACTTGTAACAGTTAAATACCCTGAAATGATACCCTGCTATAAATTTAAAGAGGATATGGAAAAGGGGCATCTTATAGATTATATATTGGGAAGCTCTGCATTTTTTCCTGCTATGCGCCCTTACGAAATCCTGGGCAAAGCCTATATAGACGGAGGCTTTTCGGATAATTTACCTGTAAATATGGCAATTGATAAAGGTGCAGATAAAATAATTGCTGTTGATTTAAAGGCAATCGGCATTATAAAAAAGGCAAGAAATAAAAATGTAAATATAATCCGCATATCCCCTGCCCGTGACCTTGGTGAAATTCTTGATTTCAACCCGCATCAGGCTAAAATAAACATTAAGCTTGGCTATCATGATACCCTGAAGGCATTCGGTGAAGCAGATGGCTTTTATTATACCTTTTCAAAAGGTGACATTTCCGCCTTCTTTAAAAGAGAAAATCTCAACGGCACTATAGCGAGAATTTTAAGGGAGCTGCCCTTATCCTATAAAACTGCTTTTTTAAAATCACTTGAGCTTGCCTATAAAACAGAAACGGGAAAAACCGATAAGCCCTCTAACAGGGATTACTTTATTTATATAGCCGAGTATCTTATGTCGCTTTGCGGCCTTCCCTTCTATGAAATTTATAAGCTGAAAAAAGCAAACCTTCTTATTAAAAAGGTCTTTAAGGGAATTGAAACCGAAAGTTTTTATACTTTACGCGAAGCTCTTTTAAAGCTTGATTTAAAAAAGGGACTTTCATCACTGATATGCACCCCAAAAGTTAGACACTTTTGGAGGTGCATATTTTTTATGGGTAAAACAGGAAGAAAAAACAAAACATACTCGCCAGAATTCAAAATGTCTGTTATAATGGATATGCGAGACCATT
>SVKB01000045.1 GCA_015068665.1 Oscillospiraceae bacterium
ATAACCTTATTTCAAAGTTATACATAATTCCTTTGTATCAAAGCACACTAATACGAACAATCTCGTTTTTCAAACTGATTCTGTTACATAATGTCCCTTTCACAAAAGCCAAAGCCGTATTTGAGTTCGACAGAAAAACAAGAGATGAAAAGCGTATAATGAAGCTTGCTTTTTCAGCGCCAATGTCTACAGCGGAAATAATCAAGTGCGTTGATAAAAATATAAGCTGTATATTATGTGAAGATGATGTTGTAGAATTTTTATATGACGATAAAGAGGTTACAAGTGATAATATTTCCGAGACCACTCGCAATCTTCCAGCAACCCGTTCGGTTATATCCGCAATCTCAAATCTTTATCTTCGCAAACAAATCCTTTTTGAGAGGATGTGATACATTGTGTCTGTAAAAGAATTTCCCGCACCACTTAAAGAGAAATTTATATCTCTTATTTTAATGGGTGTATTATTATGGATTGTTGGTATATGTGTAGCACTTATATTTAAGGATATGACTATGTTCATGCTAAGCTTATTGGCTTCAGTGTGCTGTTTTATAAAGGCGGGTATGTTTTATGTAACAGTTTCTAACAAGGAATATGAAACTGTTACAGGTACTTGCATTTCGGTTTCTCCCATTCTTATACATAAACAAAAGAAAATTAAGATTATGGATAATGATGGAAACGAGAGAAATTTAATTCTTAGTAAGCATTCTAAAATAGCTATTGGAAAGGAATACTGTTTTTATTTTAAAGAAACTAAACGGATAAGTCTTGGTAGCGAATATTTTGATTCCGTATTATCCTCAGATTGCTTTTTGGGATATGAAGAAAGCAAGAAATAACAATATATTGTAATTTAGTATTGACAACATCAATATATTGTGGTATATTATCCTTGTAATTGATTTTTGTGCACGTCCGAGAGGACAACCGTAATACTTTTGAGTATTACATCGCATACCTACGTTGAGTTTGAAACCAAGTGCTGACAGAATAATTCTGCCCTTTTGAAGGTAAGAATAAATGTCAGCACTTTTTATATAGATATTAACGCCTTCGGGCAGAAAGGAGAAAAAGGAAAAGAATGTTGTTATCGTAGGATAACAGAACGAAAGAAATGAAACTAAGACAATACTTGTTTTGTTTCTGACAACTCCTAAAAACAGAAGAAATACAGCCATAAAATTTTGGCTTTAACGAGGAATCGTATGTGTTTTAAAAGAAATACTACGGTTCCTCTTTTTTGTTTTTATGGAAAAATTAAAAAGAGAAAGGTAGAAATTTATGAGAAGATTTCAAAAAATGAGCAACTCAGTGGCTTTGCTTATTGTTGCGGTTTTGTGTATTACTTCATTTGCGAGAGGAACCTTGCAATTGATACTTTTCGGTGTAGTTTTTTTGGCATGGGGCATTTATGCTTTTATTTCGTTTTTGCTGCCGATTATAGCACGTCAGAAACGGCGCCGTGAATTAAGGCGAATTTCTGAAGAACCGCAGAAAAGAACAGTTGGCACTGAGGATAATCCTAAACTGAAATATTTGCTTTTATGTCATGTTAACCATAGAATAACGGGTTATATAAAAAGTACTTATCCAGATGCTACTTGGGCGTGGAAAACAAATAACCCTGCAGATATTATGGCTAACGGTGGCACGGGCAGAATTGAGCTTTTCGGAATTAAGGATTTCAACTTTGCAGACATATCTTTTGATAATAGCGCTAATATTGAGTGCTCGTTATTAAAGGTTGTGAGCTTAAAGCATGCCGCGCAAAAAGAGTGTAAGGATGCACAAGCCGATATTGCAAAATCCGAAATAGACCCGCAGGTTTGGTTTGACAAAACCGGACATGAGGTTCTCAAGAAAATCATAGCCGACTTAAGCTCAAGAGGGCATAATTCACTTACCATTCAGGATGATGGCAGTTGTATTATTACACAAGGCGATAAAACTATAACGGTTAGGCATCTCGAAGCTTTTCCTGAAAAGGTTTATCATCCTAAACTTATTAAGGTGTTGGCAGGAGCAGGTATTGCAGCAAAATCTGTTGATGCCGGTCTTGCAGTGACTTGGTAGGTGCAGTTTATGAAAAAAGGAATTACACTCAACGAATTAGCCGAAGAGATTACACGGCAAAAAAGGGTTATGGCAGACTATATCATAGAACCATCAAAGCTTTTTATGGATACATCGGAGGATACGCTTAAATTAAGGGTGTTTGATTCCGATGGAAAAGACCGTATAAATCCGCTTGATATAGGTCCTTATGCACATAGACAGTTTGCTACTTATCTCAATATTCCTCAGCCATATTACGACTTGATGAAAGATAAGAATCCTGAGCTATTAGGCATCAATGTTAATGATTGGTTGTATCGGACTGAGGATAGGCGTATGCTTCGTACTCTTGATGGAGAAGCACGTGCTTTTTTAAGTGACAGATATAAGCGCATTGACAATTATGATATAGCACAGATAGCTTTGCCGATAATATCAGAGATACCTGATGTTCAAATTGTCAGTTGTAATTTAACGGCAGGTAAAATGTATATTAAGGCAATAAATCCTCGTTTATTCGATAATGTTGTGCCGGGCGATACCGTTCAGGCAGGCATAATTATTAGCAATAGCGAAGTGGGTTTAGGTGCAGTTAATATACAGCCGCTGGTTTACAGGCTTGTATGCGAAAACGGTATGGTTGTCAATGATGCAGTTACCCGTAAGACACATCTTGGTCCTTTGATTTCCGAAGAAAATATATTTTTATATTCAAAGGAAACCGTAGAAGCTGATGATAAAGCTTTTGCCTTGAAAATTCAGGATACGGTAAGAGCTGCAGTTGATGAGGCAAAGTTCCGTATTGTTGTAGGACAAATGAGGGAAGCAAAGGAAGCTGTTATGAACACTACCAATGTGCCTGAATTTGTAAGACTCGCAAGCCGAAGCTTTGGTATAACAGAAAATGAAGAAAAAGGTGTATTACAACATCTTATTGAAGGCAAAGAATTATCCTTATACGGTCTTTCTAATGCAGTTACACGGTTTAGTCAGGATGTTGATAGTTATGACCGTGCCACAGATTTAGAAACTATTGGATATAAGATACTTACAATGCCTAAAAAACAATGGAACAGATTAAACA
>SVKB01000046.1 GCA_015068665.1 Oscillospiraceae bacterium
CGAAAGAATACAACTA
The DNA here is from genome assembly GCA_015068665.1 of Oscillospiraceae bacterium. GTDB lineage: Bacteria > Bacillota > Clostridia > UMGS1840 > HGM11507 > SIG450. The sequence goes on from SVKB01000046.1 coordinate 17, forward strand.
AAAACAAAACTGACTCCGCTTGAAAAACGAAGTCAGTATGTTGCTTAAAATTTAATATTTATACCATAGGCACTCTTTTTTATGCTGTCCGCACAAATTGGGGCAGTTCATAAATACACCCTTTTTAACAAAATTAATATTTAACTGATAATGGATTGTTAGCGTGAACTGCTTCGATGATACTTACAACCTTAGATGCATATTCCGGCTTGATTACAAGAGGCACGTTATTAACAAGTCTCTGGTAAACCATTTCGTAGAATTTAACATTACCAACCTTGAATACTTCGTTTACGATTTCCCCTTCTTCCTCGTGAGCAATAAGCTGTTCACTGCAGTAGACAGGATATCCGTTTTCATCCTTTAAGGATTCGAAGATAACAGGCTTTTCAGGATTTTCACCGTCAACAATATACTTTAATTTGTAATCCTTTGCCGTACAAACGAAGGTACCCTTTGAACCTAAAATCTTAAATGCATACGGGCTGAAGGCATCATTTGAATGAATTTCAATATCAATAAGCGGTTTATTGGGAGCTGTGATGATAATTTTTGCAAAGTCCTCGCCGTCTCCGCTTGTGAATGCTCTGTCAAGCTTTGAGAAAGCAACTCTTGCATTATCGTCAAAATCAAGGAAACCAAGACCGTGACCGATTGGGTGTGGGCCTGTGTTATATACACTTCCTGCGAGTCTTGACTGAAGTGTCTGCCAGTCCCATCTTCTTGCAAAACCGCTTGCATGGATATTAACCTGCATAACGTCACCTATAATACCGCTTCTTGCTACCTGAAAGGCTTTAACGAAGTTAGGTGCAAATAAGGACTGCTGGAATACAGCAAGCATAACATTCTTTTCCTTGGAAATTCTTATTAAGTCATCACATTCATACTGACATCTGCCCATAGGCTTTTCACAAACTACATTGAAGCCGTGAAGAAGCAGTTCCTTTGTAATAGGATAGTGTTCATCTGAATATGAGGCGTTAACAACTAAATCAATATCGTCTCTTCCATATAATTCTTCGTAGCAGGCAAATGATTTGCAGCCGGGATATTCTTCCTCGGCTCTCTGTCTTCTGAAAGCGTCACGCTCAACAACTGCGACCACTTCAAAATTCTTATTCTGTTCGGATTTAAAATAATCACCGTGGATATTTCTGCCGCTTCGGCCCTGACCGATAATGGCAACTCTTAATTTTCCCATAATATTATACCTCCTGTTGGTTTGTTTTTATAATAAATCATATTTTATTATAAGTAAATGCTAAAAAATATGTTTTTATATTGCAAAAAGTGTGGAAATAGTTTATAATTGTTGAAAAATATACATAAAAGCTATAATTTATTTAAAAGGTGATAAGATGCCAAATTCGGTTTACAAGGATAAATATATATATTTCAGCCACAATATAACCTTCAGCCCCTCAGATGAAACCTATCCTTTTCATACTCATGATGTATGTGAGATGATTTTTTTAAAATCGGGAAATATCAGCGCGGTTATTGACGGTAAGGAATACAAAATGTATGAGAACAGTCTTGTTATTTTCCGCCCGGGTGTTGTGCACCGTATAAAAATCAACGGTAAGGGAACCTATAACCGCTACGGAATATTATTTGATGAAAAGCAAATTGCGGTTGAGCCATACTTTAAGCTTGACCCGAAGCTGTGCGTGGTTAATTTAAGCGGAAATCACTATATAACCGATATCTTCAAAAAAGCGGATTACTATTTAAAAAATATTGATTCAAAAGAATTTGGAAGACTTATTTCCCATCTTACTGAAGAAGTTGTATGCAATCTTACCTTACTTGAGCCCGAAGAATATGAGAAAAGCTATAATCCTTTAAATCCGGTAGTCAGTAAGGCTATTGAGTATATTGACGAAAACTACAAAAAGCAGATATCAGTTGATGATATATGTGCAAGGCTGTATATTTCAAAATGTCATCTTCACCACCTGTTTACCGGGTTTTTAAACACCAGCCCAAAAAAGTACATAAATTTAAAAAGACTTACCGAGGCAAGAAACTTAATAAGATCGGGCAGTAAGCCTCACAAGATTTTTTCCGAATGCGGTTTTACCGATTACGGCACTTTTTACCGAAATTATAAAAGTGTTTTCGGGCATATCCCATCGAAGGAATTTGAATTTGAAATTGAAAAGAACATAAAATCTTAAAGGAGAAACGAATACTATGAACGATTTAATCATGCACATTAATTACGGGGAAATCAAAGGCAATCACTACGGTAAAAATACCATTGAAAGCATTTCAAAAATGGCAGCAAAGCTCGGTTATGACGGAATAGAATTCAGAGGTGCTCCCCCGGTTGAATTAGAGCATATGGATTATAACGAATATATAGAGGAAATCGGCAGATGCAAAAAGCTTACCGGTCTTAAAAATATAATCGTTGCACAATCTCTTGCAAAGGCTATTGAGGCTGAAGGTGATGAGGTGTCAAAGGAAATTGACAAGGTGGTTGAAAAGGCAAAGAAGGCAAACGAGGTTTGCGGAACAGTATTTTTCAACACCTCAGCAAAGCTTATCCGCTCAAAAATTCCCGGTGCGCCACTTGATGAATACCAGTATCACGGAAGCTATGCGGCAAATGAAGAGGACTGGAAGAAAACCGTTGACGTTTATCAGAAATTAGGGGCAAAGCTTACACCGCTCGGTTTAAAGTTTGCATTTGAAACCCATATGAATTACATTCACGATATACCCGTATCAGCTAAAAAGCTGGTTGATTTAATTGACTCCCCCTCAATCGGAATCAATATGGATTTCGGCAACACCGTATATTTTCCCGATTTTCCCGATTTAGAGGAAACAATTGATTTATATGCCGACAAGCTGTTCTACACGAGACAACCCCGGATTTTGTGTAAAGTCTTTACGAAGCCTCCAAGATGATATATAATAAAAATATTATTTTGGAGGTTTTTAATATGCCAAGGTACAAATTAAGTCCCGAAGAACGGGCAGCTGAA
>SVKB01000047.1 GCA_015068665.1 Oscillospiraceae bacterium
GACATTTCGTGCATTGTAAAATAATTAAAAGACTTATTATTTAATCTTATAAGGTCATATTCTTCTAATCTTGCGTCTTCGGTATAACGAATAACTCCTGATTTCTTTTTCGATCCATTGTTGAGATTCTTCCATGTTATGCTGGAAGCAGAAGCATATCCCGGAGAGCCGTTGAAAAAGTAATAAATTGTATCATAGCCTTTATTGTCAGTAACAGTCTTATAGCTGTTAGCAAGTAAGCACTGATTTTTCGCCCAGTTTTCTACAGCTTTTTTCGTCAAGCTGTCCGGATCGGGTAAAAAAGCACATATGCCGTCACCATCCGGATATGTTGCTTCAACCATATAAACGTAATTACTTCTAATCGAATAGTAGTTAACTTTTAAGTTTTCAAGATCATCCAAGCCCTGTATCTGAAAAATATAGGATCCTCCATTAGCACAAATATCGAAATTCAGAACATAAGTATTTTCCTTCGTTTCTATACATTCAGATAGAGTACTGCCGACTCCGGCTATATATTCACCTTTTATAGAGTCAAACCCCATATAAGCCATTGATTTTAATTCATCTGCCGATGTGTTTGTAGCTTCAATTTCAATAGAAAATTTTTCTAAAAACTCCGGACCTTCGAATTCATCCCTAATAACATTACTTGAATCCCAAACTTCTACATCAGCGTTTACACCGTTTATAAATCTTTTATATAGTGGTATAATTTTACGACTTTCTACACTTACTTGCGATTCATCTAATAAAGCGGCGCTTACAGATAAATCTGTTGATGGAATTTTTGCTATTGCTGGAACAGCAGTTGCAAGCACTGCTGCACTTAGTCCAGCAATAAAAATTTTATTAAAAATCCTTTTCATAAACAATCCCCCTTTAAAAGTATCTTTCTCGAATTAATTAAATAAGCATATTTTTAATGGTATTATACAATAAATAATAAACAAAAGTCAATACACGAATTATACATTATTTGGTTATCGTTTATGGTGTATTTTGTTATTTCTTATATCTATATACTCTTGCAGAATATAAATAACGGTAATATAAAGAATAACAATGAATTACAGCAATGAATTAACTATAGAAAGTAATTACCATTTGAATTCCAACTTTAACTTTTGTACCTAAATAAAATCGGTAAGCATACAAGAAGCTGTTCCGTTTGCGGTGCTGTAGAAACTTCTGCTCATACTTTTGACGACTGGACTGATAACAAAGACGGTACTCACAGCAGATCTTGTATACATTGCGGAACAAAAGAAAAATCAGATCATTCCTTTGGAGACTGGATTAGAACGGAAGACGGTATGCATATAAATATTGTCAGCTTATTGCCGTATTTCATTTTTAACTCATTAAGTTCCATACAAGGCTTTTTTACTGTAGCAATAACGTTGTCCCCTGCTTCAAGATAGCGAAGAACCATGTTAAATCCAAGCCCTACCGCTTTCCCTGCTCCTGTTATCATTACATTTTGCGACATATTTTACCTCCGAATCACTATTTTCCGTTCAGAATCCTGTCATACTTTTCGTAATCAGGATAAATTTTATTAAGATCACGATGAAAATCAGCAGAATGATTCTGATAAACATAGTGCATATACTCGTGATAGAATACGCTGTATATACATTCAATCGGATAATCCATAAGCCGCAGATTAATTGAAAATCTGGCAGATTTCACATTACAGCTGCCCCACCGTGATTTCATAAGCTTAGCCGTGATAAAAGAAAACGGCACATTATATCCTGCTTCAATAAATCGTTTATGCACTTCAATATTAATGTTAATGAAAATATTTCTGCATTGATCGAATTTCCAATCCCAGATTATATCACGAATACGCCAATTATCCTTTGGAGTAAGAGTATATACAACAACCTTCTTACCATCAAACTGTACCCGTTCAGGACAATCATCGATAACTTCAATTGGCAATTTCTCTCCAAGATACATTGTACTTGTTATATCATCATCAACTTTCTCTTGATTTTTCTTTATTTTCTCAATTATTGATATGATTTTATCCTTGTCCTGTTCAAGCAGTTCCAGTATGTACTTGTCAGGAACTATTTTATTTGCGGATATATACACAACTCCGTCAGGCTTTACCCTGATATTTATGTTTTTAACCGACTTTCTTTCAATAACATAACTTATTTCTTTTCCATTAAGATTTATAGTTTTCATCAATTTTCTCTTTTCTTTTAACATCCAAATTCAATTTAGGTAGGTATTGATTTATATCACCTATCGCATCTACATCAATTATACCACATCAGTTTTTTTATTGCAAGATTTCATCAAAAATGTATGTGTAAAAAATATATAGGCAATGTAGAGTGCGATGTCCACATCACACCGTAGACATATTACAGTCAGGAAGTGGAGCTGTTGACAAACTCCGTATGTGTAAAATTTTCGTGGCAAACATATTTTTTGTTTTTATTTATTATGTAGTGGCGGATGCCTACATCCACCCGTTATGACGTACATTGAAACGTCTTACGATTCACACATCGCTTGATTTTGTCTCCCCTTTCGGGATACGTCAGGATCTCAGCTGTTCCGATAACTCACCTGCGTGATTCTCTGTTCACGTCTGCATCAGCCTCGCCGTGCTCTCAGACCGGGGGATGCCTGATTGAACTCGCCTTTTATCGCTCAGCCCGGTGTTGTCTGCTGTCAATAAGAAAACATCGAACTAATTCAACTGAATAATTAGTGTATCCTCAATAACCAGTCATTTCTAAAAGCTCCCTATTTTCAACATCAAAAATGAAAAAGGACAAGACAAATTTGAAGAGGCGCAAAAGCAATGCCGCAAGGCGGTCGATGTTCATTG
>SVKB01000029.1 GCA_015068665.1 Oscillospiraceae bacterium
GCTGCCCGTTCTTCGGGACTTAATTTGTACCTTGGCATATTAAAAACCTCCAAAATAATATTTTTATTATATATCATCTTGGAGGCTTCGTAAAGACTTTACACAAAATCCGGGGTTGTCTCTCTCCGACGGCTAATTTGATAAGTTTCTCTATCAAAATCGTTGATACATCTTGTTTTTGGTGGTCTGGAGTTTTTTTACATCCCATTTAAATTTCTATCAGTCTTTCTTTTTTATTAATTCCGTTATCCTCAATAACCCTTCTTACGAGAAAATCAAGTGTTTTCTTTATATCCTCTCCCTTATAACCAAGAGCGAGTAAATCATTGCCGTTGATTTTAAGATTTTTTATTAAGAAGCATTCATTGTTTTTCCTTATTTCCTCATAGAACATGTTTAAGTCAACATTATCACAGCCAAGTGCTTTGCGTACCGCGATTATATCTTCAAGCTCCTCCTCACAGACCTGCTCATATAAAAGAAGCTTTAAATCCCTTTTATTTTCTATTTTAAAATTCAGTGAATTTTTAATTTTCCTTATGGTGCTTTTAACTCTGTTTGAAGGCTTTAAGCTATGTAAAAAGCTTTTGTAATCTTCAATTCCTTCGGTAAGAATTGAAAATACTCCCTCAAAGCTTTTTTTATCAAGAACCTCAAGCTTTGTTATATTTTTTTCATTAACTTTAAAATCCGTAACCTTAAAAAATGATGTGTCTTTAAGAATACGGCAAGCTTTGGCAGGCTCTTTTTCAAACATACCTTTTAATTCCGAGAAAATTCTCTCTCCCGAAATATTCTTTATAAGAGGCATAAGAGTGCACATAGCCTTAAAGGTTTCTTCTTCAATTTCAAAACCGAATCTTGAGGAAAATCTTATTCCTCTTAAAATTCTTAAGGCATCCTCTGAAAATCTGTCACGGGGATTGTTGACTGTGCGGATTATCTTGTTTTTTATATCATTGATTCCGTCAAAATAATCAATAAAGCCTTCGCTTTTGGAATAAGCGATGGCATTTATTGTAAAATCCCTTCTTTTTATGTCATCCTTAAGCTCTTTCGAAAAGGTAACCTCTTTCGGATGTCTGTTGTCCTCGTAAGCTCCATCCTCTCTGAAGGTTGTAACCTCGTAGGTGATACCGTTTAAGATAACTGTAACAGTACCGTGCTTAAGACCTGTGGGAACGGTATGAGAAAAGATTTCCATTATCCTTTCGGGCGTTGCGGCGGTGGTGATATCATAGTCATTGGGTGTATTTCCCATAATGATATCCCTTACGCATCCGCCCACAAGATAAGACGGATATCCCTGTTCGTTAAGTCTTTTTATAATTTCTTCTGCACCCTTAATCATTTTTTACTCTCAATAAAATCTATAAGTGTTTTGGCAGCATCAGGTTTTTTTATAAGTCTGATGCTTTCCTTCATTAGCTCAAGTCTTTTCGGATTTTCAAAAAGCTGTGCAACTATTTCGTCAAGAAAGTATGTTTTGGAATCAGCGGCAGCTGCCCCCATGTTAACTAAAAATTCACGGTTTCTGAATTCATGACCGGGAATGGGATTTGTAAGCACCATGGGAAGCTCTTTAGCCAGAGCTTCGGATACTGTAAGACCGCCGGGCTTGGTGATTATAAGGTCAGCCGCATCCATCATGGTATCTACCTTATCGGTAAAGCCGTAGTTATATACCTTTTTACTGAAGCTGCCGTTATCAATTTTCTTTTTAAGACTTTTATTGTTACCGCAAACTGTGACTATCTGAAAATCAAGGGGAACCGAGCAAACCGCATCCAAAAGCTTTATCATATTTCCGTATCCCATGGAGCCGCTCATCATAAGAATTGTGGGCTTATTTTCTATATTCAGAATTTCCCTTGCAAGGTCCTTATTCATTTTTTTATTGAATTTTGCATGGATGGGAATTCCGAAGGGCAGGATTTTTTCCTTTGCAATTCCTTTTCCAATTGTCTGGTAGTTAAGATATTCATTGGGGATAACGTAATAGTCGATATCAGTATCGTTCCAGTAGGGGTGGAGAGTATAGTCGGTAACAATTCCGAAGGTAGGTGCCGTTATACCCTTTTCCTTAAGGTCGGATATCAAAAGAGCTGCAAAAACGTGGGTGCATATTATGGCATCCGGATTAAAGCTTTTAATAAATTTAACAATTTTTTTTGAAAGCAATGCAGTAGTAACATTCTGAGGAGATAAAACCCAGTCGCTTGCCTCCTTGTTATCCACAATGTTGTATAAGGTTCCGTAAGCCTTCGGTGAAACCGAGGTGGAAAAAAGATACGCCCTGTTAAGAGTATCCTTTAAAAGCGGGTTGATATATTCAATAGCGTCAACCACAGGTGCATTGTGCCCGTGAGACTGTGCGTAATCCGAGATTGCCTTTGCAGTCTGATTGTGTCCGTGCCCTGCGGTAACCGTAAGTATAAGTAAATTCATATAATTCTCCTCCTTGTATATATTAAATCACAAAAAAAGAAGAATGTCAAACAGTAACATTTTTTAAAATGTGGCATAAATTAATAGCGAGGAAGGGAAAAAGCCGTAGGGCTTACCACAATTTCCTTTTCAAATATATATTTTAAAAGGAGTGAAGCAAATGTCATTATTTGCCGGTAAGAATGAAAATTTAATCTGGGTGATTGTGATTTTCGTAATTCTTATATGTACATGTAATGATAATAACGGTTGTCATGAGGAGTGTATGTGTGAAAACGTAGGTAACTCCGACTGCGGATGTCTTGACGACTGTGTATGCTCACATAAGCATGAATGCTGTGAATGTCACAGAGAAAATAAGTGTTTAAGATAAAGGAGGGTATTAATATGTATAATAACTGTGGCTTTAACCTTTGCGGAAAAAATAACGATACATTATGGATTATCCTAATTATCGTTGCAATTTACCTTATTCTATACAGCAATAATGATGGAAACTGCTGCTGTTAATTAAGTGGCAGACTTTGATAAAAGGAAGATAGATTTCACCGGAATGAATGCAGACAGTACAAAGGTACGGCAAGGCTCATTTTGGTAAAAAAGCAAAGAATGGCAAGGGGTTCTCGATGACGCCCTTGTCATTTTCATTTGAATTATAAATATCTTTATTTATCGACATTATATGGTTTTTTTTATTTTTGCGGCAGACCGACTTTTTTACCTTTTTTCATTTTATGGCTGAATATAATTTTATCAATCAAGAGAATATAAAATTATAATATGAAAAAGAGGTTTAAAAATGAAGAAAATATTTTTTACAGTAACGGTGAGTGCATTTATTATTTTTGGTCTGGCATTGGCGGATTATACCTTAAACGGAAGCTTTGTAACGGTAAGCACCGATAAGGTCAGAACAAAGGATGTTATAAGCTATGTGAATGCATCCGGAGTGTGCGAGGAGCAAAATAAAAGAGAAATACGCATAGACCTCCCCTTTGAGGTGGAAAGGGTATTTGTTAAGGAAGGGGATGAAATTGGCAAAGGTCAAAAGCTTCTTACGGTAAATAAAGAGCCTCTTTGTGATAAGCTGATGCTTCAGAGCCTTTCTTTATCTTCAACTGATAACAGCAGTCTTATCGCTAAAATAAATAATTATAATCCTGAAATCTTAAGTCCCATAAGCGGTATTGTAACCCGTGTTCTTACCTATGACGGTGCAGGGATAAATCCGTCAGCACCTCTTTTGGTTATTTCCGATCTGGAAAATCTCATAATCAAAGCATCGGTGCCTGAAGGAATAATCTGCGATGTTTATGAAGGGCAAAAAGTTATCATAGCAGGAGAAGCCCTCGATGGAAAGGTAACAGGCAGGGTGGACAAAATACATCCTGCCGCAATTAAAAATGAGATAACGGGAGAAAGCTTTATCACGGTAGATGTTATTGCAGACAGCTTCGATGAGATAATACCGGGTACTACTTTAGATTTAAGCTTTGAGAAAACAGGTAAAAGAGGAAGCGTGGTAATTCCCTTCGGTTCGGTTAAATTCAACGAGGAAATCCCCTATGTGTTTATAAACAATGGCGGTTATGCGGTAAAGCGGCAGATTGGAATAGGTGAAGAATTTGATACCGAGGTTGAGGTAACAACCGGTCTTTATTCGGGAGACGAGCTTATATTAAATCCGGATATTGAACGGTTAAAAGAGGGAGATAAAATACTAAGTGCAAATTAAGTGAGGTTTGAAATGTTTTTTTGTGATTATCTGCGGTTTTCGTTAAAAGGGATTTTTTCAAAAAAATCCCGTTTTTTTCTTACTGTATTAAGTATATTCGTAGGTGTGATTTCAGTTATTGTAATTTCTGCAATAGGATCCTCAGGGCAGAATGCGATAAGCGGTGAGCTGGAAGGGTTAGGATTAAACGGAGCCTCCATAAAATCAAAAAGATACAATATTACAAGCTCGGATGTGGAAAAGGTAAAAGATTATCTGGGTGGCGGCTACTACGTATCATCTATGTCCAAGGAGCTTGCCTCGGTAAAATATAACGGAAAGGATACCAACGTTTTTTTGTGCGGCGGAGAGCCTGATGCTCTCAATATCCTTAATATGAAGGTTATATACGGAAGAGGGATAAGAGACAAGGATATTGAAAAGAGTAAAAATAATATGATCTTATCAAAAAGCAGTGCCGGAAAGATTTTTGGTGAGGAAAACTGCATCGGAAAAAAAGCAAAAATCCATACTCCCTTCGGAAGCGGTGAGTATACCGTGGTGGGAGTAGTGGATAACAGCAGTATTTACGATATGGTCGGAGACAGTATCCCTCCTTTTATATATATCCCCTCAAATAATTTCTCCTCACTTTTCGGGGGAAGGTTCCTGGGGGAAATTTCGGTTGTGGGAAAAGGGGAGGAGGATGTGTGCGAGGCTTCCGAAAGAGCTATTGCCTATCTTGAAAAGGACAAGCCCTCCAAAAATATTTTCTATTATGAAAATATGAACAGTTATAAAAAAAGTATTTCAAATGTTATAGACATAATAACCCTGATTATTACCCTTGTAGGTGCCGTTTCTCTTATTGTGGGAGGGATATCGGTTATGAATACCATGCTGATTTCGGTAAGTGAGAGAAAAAGAGAAATCGGCATAAAAAAAGCAATCGGCTCCACCAATCTTTCAATAATGCTTGAATTTTTAATTGAGGCATTGATTATTGTTCTTATTTCGTGTATATTAGGAATAGCAGCAGGAATCCTTATTTCGTATTTACTTATGAATTCTTACGGAATAAGCCTTGTAATTGATGTAAAAAGCCTTCTTTTATCGGTATTCTTTACCGTTTTTATCGGCGGTATCTTTGGTATCTATCCTGCATACAAGGCATCCCGCTTAAGTCCTGTGGAAAGTCTTAAGAATTAGGTGATAAAGTGAGTTTTTTAAAAAATCCCTATCTTCCGGAAAATGAAATATCCCTTTTTATATGCGATCCTCATTCGGGGATGAAAAAAGGGTTTTCTTCCTATACTCATTTAAGTGTTTTAAACGGAATAAATACCCATCCCGATATGACCTTATGCCCGCTTTTTTCAAACGATGTGGCAGTCTGCCCTGAAAGCTATAGTCATTATAAGCCCCTGGAGGACTATGGGGTTAATCTTATAAAAGGGAGTACCACTCTTAAAAAAGAATATCCCTTTGACATAGCTTATAATCTTGTGATATTAAAGGGCAAGCTTTTTCATAATCTTAAATATACCGATAAGGTTATTTTAAAATATCTTGAGGAAAGAAATATTGAATTTGTAAATGTTAAGCAGGGGTATACCAAATGCTCCACCTATATAGTGGATGAAAAAAGTGTTATAACCTGCGATAAAAAACTTTCCGAAATTTATGAAAGTCACGGAATAGAAGCTCTGCTTGTTTGTAATGAGCAAATTAAACTAAGAGGCTTTGATCATGGCTTTATAGGCGGCGCAGGAGGTAAAATATCAAAAAACGAGGCAGGTTTTTTCGGGGATATAACTGTTCATAAGGATTATGAAAGGATAAGAGAGTTCTTAAGTATAAGAGGAATATCAATAAAAATCCTTGCACCGGGACCTCTTTGCGACTATGGCAGTCTTATTCCTCTTACAGTGAATTGATTTAAAATTGGTGAATAAAAAGTCCGAAAAAAGCATTTTTTCGGACTTTTTTGTTTTTATTCTTCACATTTTGTCAGTTATGTGTTAGAATTATACTGATTAAGTGTAAAATGAGGAATTAACATATATGCATTACATAGTATTTGATCTCGAATGGAATCAGCCCTATGATTCCGCTAGAGTAAAAAGAAAACCGATTGCCCTTTACGGTGAAATAATTGAGATAGGTGCGGTAAAGCTTGATGAAGACTTAAATGAGGTGGACCGCTTCAAGGCAATTGTTACTCCAAAATACTACAAAAAAATGAATAAAAAAATTTCCAGGCTTACGGGAATTACCGATGATGTTTTAAAGGATGGGCGGGATTTTCCTTCCGTTTTTAAAAGCTTTTATGATTGGTGCGGTGAGGATATCTGTATGCTTACCTGGGGAAATGATGATATCTATATGTTACGGGATAATATGATATTCTACGGAATTGAGTTTGATGTTATGCCCGGGTATTATAATCTTCAGGTAATATTTGACAATCAGATAGCCGGACTTAACAGGCAGATCTCCCTGACTGATGCAATGAAGCTTCTTAAAGAGCCTGAATTTGATGCTCACGATGCCCTTAACGATGCCGTTTGTACCGCTAAAATATGTAAGGCGGTTGATCTGAAAAAGGGAATTGAGGAATATTCAGGTCTTGAGGTGCAGTTTGCTATAGGTGAACCCGGGGTAAAGCCTTTGTTTATCATAGAGGTAAAAAGAAAATTTGAGAGCGTAAAAAAGGGGATGCTTGCGGTAAAGCAAAGACTTTTTGCCTGTCCCGAGTGTAAGGGAAAGCTTAAAGCATTACCCTTTATAAAGCAGAATAACACTACGTATACCACCCTTTTCAGATGCACGGATAAGCATGAATATTTTGTCCGTATAAGATTTGCCAAAAAGATTGATGACACATACGCTCCCATCATTCTCTTTTACAGCCCGGATGTTGAGGATAAGATAAAATACCTTAAAAAATTAAAATGCAGGGGAAGGAAGGGCAACAATGGGAAAAAATGCAATTAACATCGAAAATTTAGAAGCACTCATAAAGGCATGCTCAGCTGAGCGGGACGACCTTGATATTATCTTTTCAGTCATACAAAAAATAGAAGCCTATCACAGCGCAATTGTTGAGATGGAAGCCCGTCTTAAGATTTATTCCGATGCGTGGGACCGCGAGGAAAAACAGGAATGGTTTTCATCCCTTGACAATAACCGCACGAAATGTCATAACGGAGTAATTTCAGCCGTAAGTATGCTAAATAAGCTGGCGGCAAAGAAGGGTATCGGACCGATTTTTGACGGTGTGGTATCTGAAGAGAAACCCTACAGAAGAATACTTGCCGATGCGGTGTTTGACTATTTTGATAAAATAATAGCTGAACGAATATAAAGGAGTAAGGATTATGTTAACAGAATGGGTTGTAACTTTTTTAAACGGATTTAAGTATACAATTGTGAACTGGGATGTGTGGAACGGATGTACTCTTACACTGTTCATAATTTGCTGTATCCTGTTTGTTATGTATGTTTCGCGTTTTTTTGGCAGAAAAAATGTGGTGGGGAATAATTCACTTATCTGGACGGTACTGATTAATGTTTCTTTGTATGTAATGCCTGTTATATATGTGAAATTCCAATGCAATTCGCCGAAAAGCTTTTTGTGGATGCTTATTGAACAGGTAGGGCATATTGTAAAAATGTTTGTCGGTGAAGCGGCTGTAGAAAGTGAAATATATACATTTGCCGCTGCTTGTCCTTTATTTGTATACGCCTTTGCGTTGGGAATAATTGATGCATTGCTTGTGTCCTATTTTGCAGCAGCCTCCGCCTTAAGTGATAAAATAGCCAATAGCCGAAGACTGAATAAAAAAACAAAACCGTCAATTTTGGAAATCTTTTCCGGAATAATTAAAAAAACGGACATAAAATGCTGTGACATTATAATCGGTTGTGATGACGAATCTCTTGAGTACGCTATGAAAAACGATGCAGTTATTCTTAAGGAATCCTCAGACGATGTAGCTTCCTTTAATGAGCTTATTGCAAACGGATATACGGTTCTTAATAGAGATTTTACCGTAGCCTTTTTGAAAAACTCCTTTTTTAAAAGGAATCAACGGTATAATTTTATTTTCCTTGGGGAATCAAGAAAATCAGTTAAGCTTTTAAATATATTCATTAATTACCTGAATGAGGAAAAGATAAAAAAGAATATTTATTTGTATACCCAGGTTCCTGAAGACGGAATCGAGATTGTGCAAAATCACATTGCACAGCTTTATAAAAATGATGAGAGAATACACCGTATTACCGTATTCGGAAGGTGCGAGCTTGTAGCACGTGAATTTGTTGAAAGAGAACCCATTACCAAATATATGCCCTTAGATTATATCAATGAGAACTTTTACATAAATTCCGATAAAACCGTCAATGTGGTTATGATTGGGTTCACACAGCTTAACCGTGAACTTTTAAAGCAATTTATTATGAATAATCAGCTTGCAACCTTCAAGGATGGGAAGTATCAGCTTTTTGGTATTAATTATCACATATTCGCAAAGGAAGAAGAGTGGAAAAACTGGGATGGTTATGGAATTGATTCTGAGCTTGAAAATCTTTGCAAAAGCAGACAGTATTATGAAATACCTGAGTGCCCATGGAATGAAAAAATAAGCTATTACAGCAGTATTCCGGCTGTATCCGAAGTAGATGATAAGATTTTTAAGTCTATTATGAAAGAGGATACATACACCTATGTAATTATTGATACTGGCGATATTTACCTTAATATGAAGCTTGAAAACAAGCTTTCGTTATTGCTGGCAGGAAAGAATAAAATAAAATACCATATATATGTACGCCGCGGAGAGCTTTTTGCCGATAATAAACCAAATGTTGATTGTTACGGTGAGTATGAAAAAATTCTTGAACGGGAGGTCATCATTGATGAACAACTGCTAAAGCTGGCTAAGATGATAGCCGCTCAGTATAACGGAGAGGGAACTGATTCGGAAACAGAGTGGAAAAAGTCCAATTACTTCAATATGTATTCCAATATATATGCGGCCAATAATTTAAGATTGAAGCTTAATCTTATGGGACTTGACTATGAAAAAAAAGTGTCCGATGATACTTCAGCGGAGGAAAAAGATTTTTCAACTATCTTAAACAAGGTAAGACCGGTAATCCCGCCAAAACAAATTAAGTGTAAAGAAAGCGGACTTTTATATAATGAATGTAAGTATCCCGCATGTGATAATTGTCGCGCTTCAGAAAAAAACAATGAAGCTCCGTCTTTTGTACCGGCAATAGAATGTGAAAAGATGGGCTGTGAATTTTACAAAGAGTTTCATTCATCCTCGGAAAAGACGACCAGCCTGGATGAAAGATTAAGGAATTATCTTGACAAATGTTATCTTGCCGAATCTCCATCCAATTCCGTGCTGGCACAGGAGCATTACAGATGGAATGCGTACCATCTTATGTCTGGATATCTTCCGAAAAATAAAAGCGGAATAAAGAAATACGCAGACAGAAAGGATAACCTTAACAAAAAGCATGCATTACTGACAACCTACAATGGAATAAAGGATGTTGCATCCGATCTGATTATAAAAGGAGGTCATTTGTGTGATGTGAATTTCTATGAGAATGACAGGCTTATCTTTGACCTGATTGAAAAATATATGGAAGAGAATGATTTGAAGCTTGTAGAAAGAAAGCATTATAAATAAAAAAGACGGTGTGAAGTGTTTCACACCGTTTTGCATTTTTGCTTAAATCTGATTTTTAAGCATTAATTCAACCATATCCATAGTCTTTGCGGCATCATCAATGTTGCAGCGTGGCTGTTTGCCTGTAAGAACGGCATCGATAAATTCAATGTCCTCCTGCTTGTAGCCATAGTATGTATAGTAATTGTCGCTGCCTGCAATTTCGGGACCGGATAACTCCTCTTTCTTTCTGTCACCGCCAACTCCGGTTGAAGCGGAGGAATAGATTACCGTACCGTTTCCGTAAAGGATGGTTGCTTCACAAGCCTGTTCGCCAAAGCCCATATTAATAAACGCACTTGCACCGGGACCGTGAATTTCAAAATCGTGAATTCTTGCGGCAGCCTGATAGTTAGCTCTTAAGGTTGCACTGATTCCGTTTTTAAATAAAATTGTACTGTTCCATATATTATCAACAGGACTGTTGATTGAGTTTGCAATTGTAGCCACCTTTTCCGGCTCGCTCTTAGCAATATATCTTACAAGGTCGATAGCGTGAACAATATCACAAACAAAAGCACTTGCGTAATCCCAGTTGGATTCAACCTTGCCGAACTTCATAAATCTGCCGTCAATCTGAGTGATGGGGCCTGCGGCTCTTACCTTTTCAAGCACAACGTCTAAAAGAGGAATGGTTCTTCTGTTCATAGCAACACCGCAGATAACACCTAAATCCTTTGCAGCAGCGGCAAGGGAATGAGCCTGATAGGAATTTATGCCTGCAGGCTTTTCAAGCATAACGTGACAGCCTGCTCTCATACAGTCTCTTGCAACTCTGAACATACAGTCAGGGTTAACAAGACAAAAAACTGCATCCAGCTCTTCATTAGCCAGCATTTCGTGATAAGAAAGATAGGTTTTGGGAATGTTATACTTTTCAGCCATATCCTGAGCCTTCTGGGCATATAAATCACAAATTGCAACCAATTCAACATTGTCCATTTCGGATAAGCTTGGCAGGTGAACTCCTTTTGCGATACCGCCTGCACCGATAATACCGACTCTTGCCTTTTTCATAATAAATACCTCCAAAGTATTTTAAATTTTTTATGTTTTCTTGCCCTTTGGTGAATCCCATCGGGTTGTTACGCCCTTATTATAGAACGGTCTTTTGGAAAAGTATTTACTAAAAATTGCCTTTTATTTACGGAAAATTGGTGTTTTTTAAATATTTCCCTCTTTTTTTCTGAACTGCTGCGGAGACAATCCTGTTTCCTTAAAGAAAAATTCGGAAAAACGGTGGATTGAGCTGAAACTTAAGGTATCGGAAATCTGGGTAATATTCATATCTGAGTATAAAAGAAGCTTTTTTGCCTTGGAAAGCTTAAGTGATCTTACATACTGCATGGGAGAGTAACCCATTGCCTTTTTGAATTTTTTCACAAAATAGGTTTTTTCCAAGCTTACAACCTCGGCAAGCTCCTTAAGAGTTATATCACAGTCGATATTGTTTTTCATATAGACTATGGCCTTCTTTATATCGCCATCCTTCTGTTCTGCCTGACTTAAGTCTATATCCTTATCCTCTTTATTTTGTTCGGTTACCGTTCTTTCAATATGTAAGAAAAGCTCATTGATAAGAGCTTGTGAAAGCTCCCTGTATAAGGGTCTTTTCGTTAGCCTTTCCTGAAAAAGCTTGTTTACCGTGTCCATAATCGGTGTACCGATTGTATATGTAAGAGAAGGGAAGGCGGATACCTTATCGTTTAACCCCTTATCCGTTATTTCAAATTTAATTTCAATGGTAATCAGCTTGGAATCATGGGATGCTCTGAAGCTGTGTTCGGTATTGGGCGGAACAATAAAAAAAGAATTCTGCACCATTTTGTAATCGGTGGTATTTATTCTGATATTTCCTTCGCCGGCAGTAACCATTATACAGTGAAAGAAGGTATGGGTATGCTTGGGAAGAAGATATTCAGGCTCGTAGGAACGGGATTCAACCCACAGTATATTTATATCGTTAATTATCATAGCATCAGCTCCTTTTTACTTATTTTAACATATATATTGAGAAAAAATCAATTTTTTTATTTACCATATTGCAAAAAAGCAGGTTTATGAGTTATAATCCAATTATCAGCGAAAAGGAGTAAAAAAATGACCTTAAATAATAAAAAAATACATATTCTCTGCGGACTTATAATTTTATTTTGTATTATAATGGCTTTGATTGACGGAGTTTTCAAGGCTGACTACTTTATAAAATCCGCTCTTAAGCTTGTTCTTTTTATGGGATTTCCTTTTTTATATTCATTATCGGATAAATCCCTTTCGGTAAAAAGTCTTTTTATATGGGATAAAAATACCTTAAAAAAAATTCCGTTCCTTTGTGTGGGACTGTATATTCTGATTCTCGGTGCCTATCTTCTTTTAAAGGATGTATTTGATTTTTCAAATATCACTTCTTCTCTTACCTCGAATATAGGTGTAAACGGCAAAAATTTTATTTTTGTTTCACTTTATATATCCTTTATAAATTCACTTCTGGAGGAATTTTTCTTCAGAGGCTTTGCCTTTTTAAATCTTATAAAGGTAAAGGGGAGAAGGTTTGCCTATATTTTCAGCGCCCTTGTTTTCAGTATCTATCATGTGGCAATGATGATAGGTTGGTTTTCTTCTTTTGTTTTTGCCCTTGTTCTTACAGGGCTTTTTATCGGCGGGCTGATATTTAATTATCTTAATGAAAAAAGCGGCAGCATATATCCTTCCTGGCTTGTGCATATGTCCGCAAATTTTGCAATAAACACAATAGGCTTTATGCTTTTTGAAATTATATAACGGAGGTATTAAAATGAAAGCAATTGACATTATGAAGGAGCTTTTTTCCATAGCGGAGGAAAGGGAATATTCACCTTACTGTGATGTATGTAAGGCAGGAGACCCCGAAAAAGAGGTGAGAAAGGTTGCGGTAACCATGTTTCCTACCGTAAAGGTTATAAAAGAGGCTGTTGAATGGGGTGCAGACCTTCTTATTGTTCACGAGCCTCTTTATTTTAACGGCAGGGAAGAAGTCAATGAAAATGATAAGGTGGCAACGGCAAAAAAAGAGCTTGTGGAAAAATCAGGGCTGACCATTTTCCGCTATCATGATCATCCTCATTATACCGTTCCCGATATTATAGCAAAGGGTGAATTTAAATATATGCAATTGCCGGGAAGATATGAAAGCACCGAAATCTTCGATCTTGCCCGATTCTATCCCGATGAACCGATAACCGCTTCAGAGCTTGCCCGTCATATAGAGATCAATCTTGGTGTAAAGCATTTAAGAATATGCGGTGCAAGGGATATCCCTTCTACCGTTATTTCAAGTGTTTTCGGCTCGGGCGGAGAGATTGCATTTAATGAGCTTAAAAGAGAAGACAGTCAGATTGTACTGGTTGGGGAAACCTGCGAATGGGCTTACGGAGAGTATGCAAGAGATGCGGCAGAGCTTGGCTTTAATAAATCTCTTATTATAATGGGGCATATCGGCTCGGAAAGAGACGGTATGAAGTATACCCGTGATCTTTTACTGGAAAAGCATCCCGAGCTTTCGGTAGAATATTTTGAGTGTGATGAGGTTTATACATATACGGATAAATTCTGATTTTTTATTTGGGGGTTGAAATGGGAGAAGTATGGGATTTTATTAAAAAAAGCAGACTGATTATAATATCCGCCCTGCTTGTAATTGCAGCTATTGTATCGGTAACAACTTACTTTTCTGTAAAAAATGCAAAGGTTGATTACTTAATCAGTGAGGCAGACAGGTTATCTGAAAGCTATTTTTATCGCGAGGGAATTTTAAAAATAGAAGAAAGCGGTGTTAAGGATAAACGGCTTGACCTTAAGGTGAAAGAGCTTAACGGACTTTTAAATACCGTAAAAGAATATAAAGGGAAAATGTATCACGTGTTTTTTCACAGCCTTATAGCCTATCCTGAGCTTGCCTTTGACGGAGATTATAAGGAAGAGGGCTATAATATGTGGATGACCACTACCTCGGAATTTAAAGCAATGCTTCCCGAACTTTACGAAAGAGGGTTTATACTGTATCCTCTTAATGAGTTAAAGGAGGGTAAGCCTGTAATGCTTCCGGAGGGGAAAAAGCCTCTTATTATTTCGGTTGACGATGTTAACTATTACGGCTATATGAAGGGGGATGGCTTTGCAGACCGTCTTGTGGCGGATGAAAAAGGTAAAGTTGCCACCTATATGATAAAGCCTGATAAAACGGAGGAAATAACCTATGACGGTGATGTTTTCCCGATTCTTGACAGCTTTGTGGAGGAGCATCCGGATTTTTCCTATCACGGAGCAAAGGGGATTGCCGCAGTGACAGGCTACGAGGGTGCCTTCGGCTATAATTTTATAAAGGAAGAGGATAAGACAAAAAAGCAGGAGCTCATAGACGGTGCAACTGCCGTTGCCTCTGCCTTAAAGAAAAACGGCTGGCTTATAGCCTGCCACAGCTATACCCATAATGACTATTTCAGAGACGGTACGGTAAGTATGGAAAATCTTCAGTATGACACAAACCGTTTTAAAGAGAGGATTTATGAAGCTGTTTTAAAGCCGGATATTTATATAAGCCCCTTTGGTTATCATCTTGGTGAAGGTGATGAAAGACTTAAATATTTAAAGGAAATGGGCTATGATTATTTTTGTCCCGTAAGCCCGGCAATGAGAACAATCTATACCAAAGATGGAGTTATTATCTCCGAACGCTTTAATCTTGACAGATATAATATGCGTACAAAAAAGGATTACATAAACAAAACCTTTTTCGATGTGGATAAGGTTTATTATACGAAATAAATTAAAACGCAGAACGAGGCTAAAAGCTTCGTTCTGCGTTGTTTTTATATTTAGCAGGGGAGTACCCGTATTTCTGTTTGAATGCCTTGCTGAAGGCGTAAAGGGAGGAGTAATTAAGTTTATCTGCAATTTCGGTAATATTAAATTCGCCCTCTTCAATCATAAGGCGTGCGGCATCAAGACGGCGGTTGCGGTAATAGTCGAGAATTGTTACCCCCACGGTGTTTTTAAAAATCGAAGTAAGATAGCTGTAATTATATGAAAATATATCGGATAGCTCAGAAAGCCTTTTTATCGAGTAAATATGGGTATCTATATAGTGTGTGATTTTTGCACACAGTTCTTCTGAGGAATTGCTTTTGTCTTTAACGGGAAGCTTGATACTGTCAAAGCTTCTTATGATTTCATAGAGTATTTCTTCAAACAAAAGAGCAAGTATTTCATTTTTGAATTTATTGTCAAGAGAAAATTCCTTTAATACTTTGTTTAAGGTGCTCTCAATACTTTTGTTATTAATAACTCTTTGACCGTAGTCATATATATTTGCCGATATTGTTGATAGGGATTTTTTAACAGTAGGATTATTTGTATTAAAAGCAAAAAAAGAGTATTCCAAAGGCTTTTTTTCGGAGGAGATTATTTTGTGAAAATCACCGGGGCAGGAAAGATATATATCCCCTTTTTTTACGGACTTGGGAATATCGTTTGTTAAAATAGTTCCTTCTCCCTCCGAAACAACAGTAATCTCATACCAGTTTATGTGAAAGTGCTGCTTCACAATTCCTGACGGTATGCACAGTAAAGAGCCAAGCTGAGTAAGAACTGTACTGTTAAAGTGTACGGGGCTATCTAAAAAATTATAAGCAATTCTTTTCGAATAATACATATCTTTATACCTCCTTCCGTTTTAAAGACATTAAAATATTAACACAAACCAAAAAAATAAACAATACTTTTCTAAAAAAACAAAGTAAAAATGGGTCAAATCCAAAAAAATGATATCAATATATAAAGAGAGGATATTGTAATTCTTTGAAAAAATATTATAATAAACGTGAAAATACGGCATCAGCCGAAATAAAAAAAGGATGGATTTAACTATGAAAAAAGTAATTGCGGTAGTTGGTTGCGGAAGAATTGCAAATAATGCGCATCTTCCCGCACTGTCAAAACTGGATAATGTAAGAATTAAGTATGCCTGCGACCTTTTAATTGAAAAGGCTGAAGCTTTAAAGGAAAAATTTCCGATAATTGAAAATGTTATAACCGATTATAAGGTTGCTCTTGCCGATCCTGAGGTTGAAGCTGTTTATGTTTTAACTCCGAACTATGCTCATTATGAGGTTTCAATGGCAGCTCTTAAAGCGGGTAAGCATGTTTTCTGCGAAAAGCCTATTACGGTAAATTATGATTTATCGGTTGAAATGGCAGAGGAGGCTAAAAAACAGGGCAAGCTTCTTACTATCGGTGTTGTAAACAGATTCAATACCTCGGTTGAAATGCTTAAAAAGCTTAATGAGGAAGGAAGATTCGGTAATATATACCATGTTTACTGCTCCTTCAGAGCTCACCGTGCAATTCCGGGACTTGGCGGCGATTTTACAACCAAATCACAGTCCGGCGGCGGAGTTTTGATTGACTGGGGCATCCATTTCTTTGACCTTATCTTATATATCTTAGGTAATGCAAAGTTAGAAACCGTTACCTGTGATGCCTATAATGAAATGGCAAAGGATATGAAATCCTATAAATATACCGGTATGTGGGCAGAGGATACCAAGAATGTTGAAACAGGCATAAACGATGTTGACGATTTTATTACCGGCTATGTAAGAACCGATAAGGCAACCATTTCCTTTAACGGTGCCTGGGCACAGAATATCGGTGAAAGAGAAATGTTTGTAGACTTTTTGGGTGATAAAGCGGGTGCGCGTTTAGAATATGGCGGAAAATTCACAATATATGACGGCGAAACATTGGAAACCATCAATCCTGAATACGAGATGATTCCTCATTTTGAAAGTGAAGATAAATCCTTTATTGAAACTATCGATTCAGGTGAAAAAACAAGAAGTTATATAGATAACATCTTAGAAAGTATGAAGCTTCTTGATAAATTATACGAATCAGCAGGAATAAGAAAGGAAATTGAGCTGTAATGAAAAAAATAGGTTTTGTTGAATATTATATAAGCGAATGGCATGCAAATAATTATCCCTGCTGGATGAAGGAAGTATGCGAAAAGAACGGGTTTGATTTTGAAGTTTCCTATGTTTGGGCTGAAGAATATGTTTCTCCCGTGGACGGTAAAAATACCGATGAATGGTGTAAGGAATTCGGTGTTGCAAAATGTGAAACAATTGACGAGCTTTGCGAAAAGAGTGATTATATTGTTATTCTTGCACCGTCAAACCCTGAAAAACACCTTGAGTATGCTAAGGAAGTTTTGAAATATAAAAAGACTACATATATTGATAAAACCTTTGCTCCGAATTTAAAGGAGGCAAAAGAAATATTTGATGTTGCAAATGAATACGGCACAAAATTCTTCTCAACCTCCGCGCTTCGTTACATGGAGGGCTTTGAGGAAATGGAGGGTGCAAAATCCGTTATTGTAACTGCAGGCGGAAGAACAATTGATGAATATATTGTTCATCAGATAGAAATGGCAGTTACTCTTCTTAAGGAAAAACCCCTCGCTGTTAAGGTTGAGAAACAGGGTTCACAGTATATTTCAAGGGTAAAATTTGAAAATGATAAATGGGCAACCCTTAATTATTCTTCAAATTTTGCTTATGCACTTTCAGCGGATTTAGGTGATAAAACTGTATATAAAGCAGCAGGCTCTATGCATTTTAAACGCCTTATGGCTGATATTCTTAATTTCTTTGAAACGGGAGAAACTTCATTTGATGTGTCAGAAACACTTGATGTTATTAAAATAAGAGACGGAATTCTAAACGGAGTAAATAATACTGATAAGTGGATTGCACTGTAAAGGATGGATTTATATGAAAAAATTTCTTTCTTATATTCTGGTGCTCGCAATGTGTCTTACTCTTATTCCTTTTTATACTGTGTCGGCTATGGAAAATTATTTATTTTCGGATAGCTTTGAATATGGAGTTAACTGGAGTATAAATAACGAAAATTTTAAAGATATGTTTATTGTTGACGAAAGTACAGCCTCGGAGGGTAAATGCTCTCTTAAAGTTGTTGATAACGATACTTCTGCAAATGTGTATATTTCAAGCGACAGATTTGCGGTAGATGCCGGAAAGATGTATAAGGTTTCTTTTGATGCAAGAGTTTTAGAGGGAACAAGAGCAAAAATATATATCCAGTTTTTTGATGCTGACGGTAAGAGAGTTTATAACAATTCAATGTATCCGTCAGGAGCTGACTGGAAAAATTATACCTTTGTTCACGAAACTCCGGAAAATACAACAGAAGCATTATTTGTTATAATGGCTCAGGATTCAACCGAAGGAATTACATATTATGATAATATTAAACTTGAAGAAATTCCTCAGAAAACTGCAGAATTATCAAAAAATCTTCAAACATTGAAACCGGGCGATATTCTGGAAATTGAAGACGGTGTTTATAATGATATAAAAATCACATTGGCAGAACAGGCTGATGCTGAACACCCAATTATAATCAGAGCTAAAAACCCGGGTAAAGTAATCATTAAAGGTGATACTCAATGGACAGTTAAAGGCACAAATTATATTTTTGAAGGCTTAAGATTTGAAGAATGTAACCGTTATTATATTTTTTATTTCGATGCTACTTCAAAGGATTGTACAGTATCGGAATGCTCCTTTTATAACAATGCACCATTAAGCGGTGCTCAATTCTGGATAGTTATGGGTGGAAAAGCTACCAAGATAAAAAAATGCTTTTTCAGTAATAAAAATTCAGTAGGGCAGATGGTTTGCGCAAATGAATCACCGCAAACACTGTCAACTTCTAACAATCATCTTATTGAAGACTGCTATTTCGGTAATATCGCCTACCAGAGTGATAACGGCTTTGAGGCAATAAGAATGGGCAGAGGCGATCAGGGTGGATTTGCTGATTCCCGTAGTGTTATACAGGGTTGCTTTTTTGAAAAATGTGATGGCGAAGCTGAAATTATTTCTGTAAAAAGTGACCATAACGATGTAAGATATAATACATTGTATAACAGCAAGGGTGCGATTTGCTTAAGGCACGGAAGCTTCAATTCAGTTTACGGAAATCTTTTTGTAGGATCAAAAGAAGATGTAAGAAACCACGGTGTAAGAGTTATTGGCGAAGGTCATAAGGTTTATAACAATTATTTCTTCAATCAGTCAGAAAATTCAACCACTCTTTCTATATCTGACGGTTGCCCTTATGAAAATATAGAATATTTCTACTATTATCCTGTTACTGATGCTGAAGTTTATAATAATACCTTTATCGGCGGAGATAAGGTAATGCAGGTTGGTAAATACTCTCCAAGTACCGCAGCTTCCTCAAATATGATAATTGCTCCTCAGGGTAAGGTAAGCAATAACGCTGTTATTTCCTATACAGGTAATAACCCTCTCATAGAAAACGGTGATGCAAAGCATCAGGTGGTTTTTGAAAACAACTATGCTTACGGTAAAGAGTTAGGCTATGAGGGCGATTTGACAGGTATAAACAATACCATTCCTGATTATCAGATAAATGAAGGATATGTTGAGTTTGAAAACGGTATCGGTGCTGATATAAAAGAAGTAAAAAAAGCACCAACATCTCCTTTTGATATAATCAGTGACTGGGTAAAAAGAGAATACTATGATACAGGTATCGTTAAGTTTGAACCTGTAGAATGGGATGTGTTCAATACAGAGTTCAAGAACGAAAATCTTCTTCCTGATGCTTCAAAAATCAACGTAGTAATTAACGGCTATGTTAAAGGATTTGATGTTGACCCTCAGATTATAAATTCAAGAACAATGGTTCCTATGAGAGCAATATTTGAAGAATTCGGAGCAAATGTAGGCTGGGATGAATCCACAGCCACAGCAACTGCCACATTAGATGATATCATAGTAAAAATCACAAGAGATTCTGCTACTGCCTATATAAACGATAATGCAGATACACTTGATTCACCTGCGGTTATAGTAGACGGAAGATTTTTAGTTCCTTTAAGATTTGTTTCTGAAAGCTTTGGTGCAAAGGTTGGATGGGCAGTGGAAACCCAGACTGCAGTTATAACATATAAGCATACCCGTTCAGACGGATTTGACGGAATTGAAAGAGAAGTTATGCATAATATAGCAAATGCAATTCCGGTTATGTCATCCTTCCAGTCAGGGGATGACGGTGCAGGTGCATCAATAGGCCTTATCTACGATGGAAGCTATACAACCCGTTGGGGATTTAAAAAGCAGGATAACGGGGAAGACGGCTATGGTATTATAGAGCTTGACTCCGTAAAAGAGTTAGACAGCATATATTTAGGTTTCTATAGCGCCGATAAGAGAACATATACCTTCTCTATCTATGTATCCGATGATAATAAAGAATATACACCGGTTGCTATCAATATTTCTTCAACCACAAAAACAAAGGATATGGAGAAATTTGATTTAAACGGCGCAAAAGGAAAATATATTAAAATCGTAGGCCACGGCAACTCGCAGAACGAATGGAATAATATAACCGAGCTTGTATTATGCGGTAGTGCAGTAAGACTTGAACACAATATGCCTTAAATCTGTTAAATTACAATCTTTTTAATTTGTCGTCTTTGTAAGGCGACAAGCCTGACTGCAGACTCCGCATCAAAAATCTTGAAAATTTCCCAAGATTTAAGGTCTGCGAGTTTTAAAATCAGAAATTTTGGGTAAGATAAAGAAATTTCAAGAATTATACTTTCGTATGTTTGCAGGAATTTCTGCCATATTACGCGAAATTTCCATTTTAAAACCATATTGGGTTCGAGTATTACTGCACTAAATAACCGAGAGCTCTGTTGTCCCGGTGAATCGGGAAATTAAAATTCATATTTAATTCAAAAAGCATTTAAGAGACGATTTACTGAAGTGAACCCCAAAGTTTAGACAAAATTAAATATTAACTTGCTTGTGAATGAGTTCGGTATTGTACCGGGCTCATTCCTTTTAGTTTCATAGAAATCCTTTCATTGTTGTAGTAATCGATATATC
>SVKB01000048.1 GCA_015068665.1 Oscillospiraceae bacterium
AAACTATAATGTATTTGAAATTGAAGCAGGAGATATTATTCTTATTGATAAAAGAGAATTGCACATGGCAACCAACCTTGACGGATGGGATTGTCAACGTATAGTTATAAATTTCAATGACGAATTTTTTTCAGAATGTGATGAAGATTTCAAGATTTTATTAGAATGTTTTAAGCACAATCATATAAAACTTCCTCTTGCTAATAAAAAACAGATAAATTCGTTATTCAATAAGATTTTAAGAGAATATAACAGCGATGAAGTTTTTTCGAAAGTTCTTCTAAAAAACTATATATGTGAATTGCTTGCCATAATTTACAGAAGTATTTATTCCAATCAGATTGTACTTTTGGATAATGATGCAGATACTACTATAGAAAAAGCAATAAGATACATTTACAATAACTTCAATAAAAAAATTTCTCTTAAAGAAGTTGCAGATATATGTCATATGAATCCTTCTTATTTTTCAAGGCTGTTTAAAAATACAACCGGAATAAATTTGGTGTCGTATATAAACACCGTAAGAATAAAAAATGCAGCTTTGCTTCTTTCTGATACGGATAAGACGATACTGGAAATTTCCCAGTTGTGCGGATTTGATAATGTTCAGCACTTTTGTGGAGTTTTCAAAAAAGCAAAAGGCATTTCTGCTCTTCGCTTCAGAAAAGAACGCAATATGGATGTTTAAGAGTAATGATTAAATAAATAAACAGTTGTATAAATAACCGATACTTTTTCGAAAGTATCGGTTATTTATGTATTTAAACTATTTTGTTTCGTGTAAAAAGGTGTCGAAGTTATTCGGTTATTATCGTGGTGATGTAATAAGAATATATTTAGCCGAATAAAATTTTGAATTTATGGAAATTATTAGATATAGCGAAAGGAGTTTTTTATGATAAGTACTTCTGATATTGATAATTTTGTAGATTTGAAAAATTTGGCTATTGATAAAACAAAACCGATTGAGGAGCGGTTAAAGCAATTTATAACAGATGTAAAAAATCCGTATATGGTAAGAGTTGGCGATACGCTGGTACAAATAGAATTTACTGGTGGAAGAAACTTTTTGGATGCTTTAACTGCGGTATTCAGTGCATAAGTGGAAATTTCATAATATTTCCTCTGGAAGTTTAGGTGGCGGTATGATATAATTTTTACCGTAGAGATTTAGGGTAAGCTTGACTATCTTACCCTGACATATCGCCGTCAAAATTAAAGACGGAGGTACGCGATATGACAAATACAAAATATGCGTTTAACGATGGGCAGCCTTCAGCGTTTGGAATACAATGGAAAGCTGCTCTTTATATTAGACTTTCAAAAGAAGATGGTGATAAAGGCGAAAGTAACTCAGTAACCTCACAGCGAGCAATACTGAAAGAATTTCTAAAACTTCACCCCGATATTGAAGAATATGACATTTATATTGATGATGGTTGGTCAGGTACGAACTTTGAAAGACCGGACTTTATCCGTATGATGGAAGATGTTTATGCAGGCAATGTAAACTGTGTTATAGTAAAGGATCTGTCAAGATTTGGAAGAAACTATACCGATAGTGGGAATTATCTGGATAATGTGTTTGTGAGGCTTAGAGTTCGTTTTATAGCGCTTAACAACGGTGTTGATACCGCATCAAACAATATGAATGCTGCAACACAATGTATTTCTGTGGGAGTTACTAATGTTATCAACGAAAGTGTTGCTGCAACAACTTCGGTAAATGTTCGCGGAACGCTGAATGTAAACCGTGCTCAAGGGAAATTTATAGGTTCTTTTCCAACGTACGGCTATTTAAAAGATCCTAATGATCATCACAAACTTATTATTGATGAAGAGGTTGCCCCTGTTATCCGTTCAATTTTTGAAAGATTTATTTCAGGCAGGAGTATTATAGGCATAGCAAAGGATTTGAACGAAGAAGGAATTCCTAATCCTTCTATGTATAAAAAGATGAAAGGCTTTAACTATAAGCATCCTTCAGGGAAAGGTAATGACGGATTATGGCCTGACAGTTCGGTAAGAAGAATACTCCGAAATGAAATGTATATCGGCAATATGGTTCAGGGGAAAAACACTACCATAAGTTATAAAATAAAACAGTGCAGGGCTATTCCAAAAGAGGACTGGATTATTGTCGAGGGTACTCACGAGCCTATAGTCAGCAAAGAAATTTTTGAAAAGGCACAGTCGCTTTTTAATAAAAATGTTCGTGCAGCACCTCAAAAAAGAGAGGTTGATTTATTTTCGGGATTTGTTAAATGCGCAGATTGCTACAGAGCGATGAATAAAAAGACAAATACTCATTCCTATGCAACATATCAGTATTACCGTTGTGTTACTGCAAGGAAAATGAAAAAGAGTGCCTGCGGAAATCACACAATAAGAATTGATAAGCTTTACGAAACTGTGCTTACAGTTATTCAGAATATGGTTGATGTTGCAATTGAAATGGAAGACATTCTAAAAAGAATCAATTCGAGCGGTGAAAGAAAAAAAGAATCCAAACATCTTAAAAAGGCAATTGAAACACAACTTGCTGAAAGAGAAAAATGCACAAGAATGATGGTTGACTTATATCCTGACTGGAAGAATGGTCATATCAGTCAGGAGGAATATCTGATATTGAAGCAGGATATTTCAGAAAAAATAGAAAATCTTGATAAAATGATTGAAAGTCTTACCGAAACTGCAAGGAGTTACGA
>SVKB01000005.1 GCA_015068665.1 Oscillospiraceae bacterium
TATCTAATACGCCTTCGGGTGACCCAAAATCAAAGATTTTGGCTAAGTTTATCCATTCTGAAGATTTTTTCCTATCCCCTCTGAATTGTTTTAGGGGCTGTAAATAAATTTACAGCCCCTTTTTATTTAACGCCTTGCCTCTTCTTTGAATGAAGGTACAAGCTCTTTTAATTTTTCCCTGATAGCCTGCTCGTCCTCATTAACTGCAAGCTCCATAAGGACATCTATATCGGCAACAAGCTTGTCATGGTCAAACTGACCGGGGCGGGCAACAAAAATCTTTTTATTTTTAGTAGATGCAAGTCCCTCTTCATCCATTAAAAGCTCCTCATAAAGCTTTTCTCCCGGTCGTAAGCCCGTAACAACTATATCTATATCCTCGCCAACGGTAAGACCTGAAAGCTTAATCATTTTAACCGCAAGGTCATAGATTTTAACAGGCTGTCCCATATCAAGAACAAAAATTTCCCCACCGTTTGCAAAAACAGCCGCTTCCATAACCAGCTGAGCTGCTTCGGGTATAGTCATAAAATATCTTGTGATATCCCTGTGGGTAATGGTTACGGGACCTCCCTTTTCAATCTGCTTTTTGAAAATGGGAACAACCGAGCCGTTACTTCCTAAAACATTACCGAAACGAACTGCCGCAAATTTGGTTTCGCTTCTTCCGTTCATGCTCTGGACAATCATTTCGCATACTCTTTTTGAAGCGCCCATTACATTTGTCGGATTAACTGCTTTATCGGTGGAAATAAGGATAACCTTCTTTACGCCATTTTCCGATGCGGAAAGACACACGTTAAGAGTTCCCTTTATATTATTCTTAACGGCCTCGCAGGAGGAATCCTCCATAAGAGGCACATGCTTATGAGCTGCCGCATGGAATACTATTTCCGGCTTGTATTTTTTAAATATTTTATCAAGGCGAGCCTTATCTCTTACACTTGCAATCAGTACATCGGTATCAATTTCAGGATGAGTTGACAAAAGCTCATTTTGTATATCGTAAGCATTATTTTCGTAAATATCAACGATTATAAGCTTTTCGGGACGGAAAGAAGCAATCTGTCTGCAAAGCTCAGAGCCGATTGAGCCACCGCCGCCTGTTACAAGAATTGTTCTTCTGTTTAAGCTACTTGATATATCATCTATATCAAGCTCAATTACATCACGGGCAAGCAAATCCTCAATCTGGATATCTCTTGCATCGGTTTTCAATTTGATTTTTCCCGATATTCCCATAGTTTTTGGAAGAATCTTTATTTTACAGGAGGTATTGGAGCAAATATTTAAGATATCGTATTTATCCTTCTCACTTATTGAAGGAATAGCGATAAGAATTTCGTTTACCTTTTTTTCCTCACATATAGAAATAATATCATCACGTGTTCCGAGAATCTTTATTCCGTATATCAGACAACCTCTTTTTCTTAAATCATCATCCACTACGCCGACAATATGGTAGTTGGCTTCCTTATCCAGAAGAATTCCTCTTATAGCTATAGCGGCAGCATTTCCTGCCCCGACTACAAGTAAATTTTTCTGAGCACCTGCAGTTTCCTTGAAGTAGCCCTTCATAAACTGATAGATAACCTTTATACCAATACGTACCATCATGGAAAAAACAAGAGCAACCAAACCTGAAGTAAATATGTACTTAAAGCCCAGGAAAGCCTCACTTAAATAACCTGCCACTACTCCCATTACCGAAACGGCACCAATACCGGCAAGGAGCCCCAACGTGTATTCCTTGACAGAGGTATACATCCAAAGAGAGCTATAGAAATTAACTATTTTAAGGGCAGTTATAATACCGGCACCTGTTATAAGCACCGAATGGAATACTATGGGTTGTCTCAGAAACTCCTGAAAGTCATCCCTTATAAGAATAATTACCAGAAAATATGAAAGTGCCACCAGGCAAAAATCCACTGCCATCAGCAGCAACTGTTTTGAAAAATTTTTCATATCATACTACCTGCTCACCTAATATTTTAATACTGTTTTCCCTTATCCGTTTCAGTTCTTTTTCACCATAGCTTTTATTAATCAGCCGATAAGCCTTATCAATTCTGGATACTCTTGTTGTTAAGTTATGTGCGTCTGAACCGATAAGATCAACCTTTCCCTTTTCAAAAAACTTTTTAACCGCCTTCCTGAATCTGCGGTCAATAAAGCTGTCTGCATTGATCTGAATATACATATCAAGGTCCAGAAAGGGATCAACCATAGAAAAGTCATTTCTTTTTCCGATATATCTTTCGGCATGGGCAAGAATAACATCCAATGAGTGCTTCATTGATATATTATATATTTCCTTATATATCCATCCGTTTAAGAAAGTGTAAGGCAATTCAATAAGAATCGCATTGGTATTCTCTATACACAGCCCGGACATATCAATCGCAGTACACTCTGCAGAAAATGCAACCTCG
Source organism: Oscillospiraceae bacterium (assembly GCA_015068665.1). Lineage (GTDB taxonomy): Bacteria > Bacillota > Clostridia > UMGS1840 > HGM11507 > SIG450. Next base: position 2,436 of record SVKB01000005.1, read on the forward strand.
GCACCCAATAAAATTTTTGGGATTTCTATTCCCTTGTCAGTTACATATGCCATAAGGGAGTTGTAGCTATCTTCCCTCGCCTTTAAAAATTCATCTATCGTTGCTTTATTTGCATAATAATGGGGTGTTGCGATAATGGTATGTACGCCCTGGGATTTTGAAAGCTCCAGCATTTTTACAGAGGTTTCAATATCCTTTGCCCCGTCATCAATTCCGGGTAAAATGTGAGAGTGAAAATCAACCATAAATCCACACTCCTCATTATCAATAGTAATAGTTATTATACTGATAATAGTTCTTGTATTTGTAGTTACCGTAACCAACCTTGGAGGTATATGAATAGGATGACATATCAACGTCATTAAGTATGAAGCCCAGCACCTTTGCATTTGCAAATTCCAGTGAGCTTATAGCTTTATATACCATATCCTGTGTTGTAAACTTATGTCTTACAACAAACAGTATACCGTCCGAAAGCTTTGCAAGTGCAGATGTATCCGCAACTACGTTAACAGGCGGAGTATCTAAGAATATATAGTCGTAGGTTTCAGATAAGGTATCAAGAAGCTTTTCCATTTTTTCATTGGATAAAAGCTCTATGGGATTAGGCGGAACATGACCTGCAGTAATAAAATGAATATTGTGCTCCTGACTTATTTTCAGGCAATCTTCAACTTTATCAAAGCCACCAAGAATATTGGAAAGACCTTTTTTGTTATCTGCACCCAAGTATCTGTGAAGCTTGGGTTTTCTTAAGTCACAGTCGATTATAAGAACCTTTGTATTTGCCATAGCAAAGGTAATTGCAACATTAATGGAGGTTAAGGATTTACCTTCACCCGGTATGGATGAGGTAAGGATAATTCTTTTACATCCCTTATCACTGTTCAAAGCAAAAAGAGTATTGGTTCTTGTAGTCTTATATGCTTCCTTAATATTGAATTTTGTATCATCGGTTATTACATTGGCAATATCGTCCTCTAATTCCATAGGCTTTTTGCCTCTGCCGAATAAAGGTAAGCGTATTTTAGGAGTATGTTTAGAAGCTCTTTTATCAGTCTTATTCATCTTATTTACCTCCTCTTGTCATAGCGGATTCAAGGTCAGGGATAACGCCAAGTATCGGAAGATCAAACTTGGATACAAGGTCGTCCTCATTTTTAACACGGGTATCAAGAAGCTCAATTATAAATATAATTACAGCACCCAGAACAGCACCCAAAAGGATACCAAGAATGGTATTTAAGGTTTTATTCGGGCTGGTAGGCGATGTTGGAGTGGTAGCCTCATCAACTACAATTACCGAACCGCCTGAACCGATTCGTTCAACCTCTGACTGAGCATTATCTAAGATTAGCTCGCAAAGCTGCCTTGCTTCTATTTTATCGGTACAAAGAACCTCAACCTGCAAAACCTCAGTTTCATTAAGGGATGAATAGGTTACCATACCTTTAAGCTGATTTGCCGAATAAGCGGTACCGCTGTCTGCAGCAATTTTATTGAAGAATGTATTGGTTTTGAAAATTTCTGTATAGGTGTTAAGAAGTCTGGCAGCGGCATTAAGAGTATTTATGCTTTCAGCCGGTATATTTCCATCCTCAGCGATTCTGGTGGCAGAATGCCTTACCAGAAGCTTACCCACCGATGTGTATTTTTCGGGAATAAAAACCTCTGTAACTGTAAAAAAGATACTTCCCATAAGAACGGTAGATACAACCAAAATCCACCATCTTTTTACAATCATGGAAAGAACCGATACTAAATTAATCTGATCATTCATATTAATTTCCTCCAAAATTATTATTCTAAAGTCACAATGATACTTCTATATCATACCACATATTTTGTCATAATGCAACTTAAATTTTTAAAAAAATATTGAAAAAAGATTGACTTTTTGATTTGCATGTATTATAATCTAATGGCTGTACTATGGGTGCAGTATCCTTGCCCTTAAGGAGATTAAGGGCCAAATGTCCAGAAGGAGGTGTAAGAAAATGGTTGAGATTAAGAACAAGTACGAAACTATATTCATTGTTAATCCTACACTTGATGAGGAAACAATCAACGGTATAGTTGAGAAATTCAAGGCTTTAATTTCTGCTAACGGTGAACTTACAAATATTGATATTTGGGGTAAAAAAAGATTAGCTTACGAAATTGACGACTTAACCGAAGGCTACTATGTTTTCATGGAATTCACATCAGTACCTTCATTCCCACAGGAGCTTGAAAGAATCTACAAGATCACTGACGGTATCATTCGTGATATAGTTGTTAAGCAGGAAGACTAATATTTCTAAAAAAGTGAGGTATTTATTATGTTTAACAAAGCAATTCTGATGGGCCGTTTAACCAGAGATCCTGAGCAGTCAACCTCACCAAGCGGTGTTGTTGTTACAAGATTCACTCTTGCAATCGACAGAAGATTTCAAAGACAGGGTGAAGAAAGACAGACTGACTTTTTAAATATTGTTGCTTTTAATAAAACCGCTGAGTTTGTTAAAAAGTATTTCATCAAGGGTCAGTTAGCTCTTGTATCAGGCTCAATTCAGACAAGATCATGGGACGGACCGGACGGTCAGAAGCGTTATGCTACTGACATTATCGCAGAGGAAGTTAATTTCGTTGGAAGTAAAAAGGATAACCCTCAGGGCGGTGCTGAACAGACAGGTTCTGCTAAAGCTACTGATGAGTTTATGCCTGTTGACGATGACGATAAGCTACCATGGTAATTTACTAAATATCAGTATATAGGAGGTGTGCCCGAAATGGCAGAAATGGAAAAGACATTCAAACCCAGAAGACCTAAAAGAAAGGTTTGTCAGTTCTGTGTTGAAAAAGCTACTTCAATAGATTATAAAGATGTTCCAAAGCTAAGAAAGTACCTTTCTGAAAGATCCAAGATTCTTCCAAGAAGAATTACAGGTACATGTGCTAAACATCAGAGACAGTTAACTACTGCTATTAAAAAGGCAAGACATATCGCTCTTGTTCCTTTCGTAACAGACTAATAATTGTACTAATTTATAGCAGGTGGATAACACCTGCTATTTTAGTTGTAATTACAGGAGAAAGCCGGATAGTCGCGCTTAAAAAAGTGAGGAAAGTCCGGGCTTCACAGGGCAGGATGCCGGATAACGTCCGGTGGAGGCGACTCTAAGGAAAGTGCAACAGAAAATTACCGCCGCTTAGCCGTCGGCTATACGGTAAGGATGAAAAAGTGAGGTAAGAGCTCACTAAGGCTACGGGAGACCGTGGGCTTGTGTAAACCCCATCTGAAGCAACACCAACTGAAAAATTAAGTTTGCCCGACAGTTTTCAACCGGTGGCTTGAGGCTTGAAGTAATTTGAGTCCCAGATAGATGACTATCTTAAATGACAGAACCCGGCTTACAAGCTTTCTCTTTTAATTAATAACAAAAGGTAATATAAGATATTATATTGCCTTTTTTATTTTCAGGTGATATAATTATATAAATATTTTAATATACTCGCAAAGGAGTAAGAAACTATGAGAAAAAATGTAACCTTTATAATTGTACTTTCTTTACTTATTACCCTTATCCCCTGCTCTTATGCTTCGGATACATCCTACTACTATTACGAATCCTTTGAAGGGGTTAAATTATGGAATAAAATAAGCAGCAGTCTGGGTGATGATATTTTTGAAAGGGCGGATAATGAAAAAACAGAGGGTAACCATTCCCTTAAAATTTATGATAATTCCGCCGAGCTTTCTTCAGGAGTACGCTCGGGTATAAAGGCAATAGATACCTACTATACATATACTCTTACTGCCGATATTAAGATAGTATCAGGGACCGCTTCACTGGTTTTTCGAACCTACGATTCTTCCAAGACTGAAATTGAAAAGAAAACCGTTGCCGTAACCGACAAAGAGTGGAAAAGCTACTCGATTGAGATTGAGCCTCAGTCCGGCGTTGTATATTTTGAGGTTCTTATACAGACTACAAGAGAAAATGTTGGTGAGCTTTATCTTGATAACGTTAAAATCGCAAAAGGCGAAAAGCTTTTTATTCCGGGAGATGAAGTATCAATTTCCATGCTTGATAATGCTCTGCCCGGTGACACATTTGTTATTCCCGACGGCACATATGAGGATATATCCGTTACTTTGAAAGCCAAAGGCACTTCGGAAAGCCCGATAACCCTTAAAGCCAAAAAACCCGGAAAAGTAACATTTACCGGAAGCTCTTCCTTTTCAATCACGGGTAGTCATATAATAGCTTCTGATTTACTTTTTTATGAATGCACAAATCAAAATCCCGATTACATAGTTTATTTTGCAGTTGGTTCTTCCGACTCACAACTTAAAAGCTGTGCTTTTATAAACTGTAATCCCGAGGTAATAACCACCGAAGCGCAAATTGATCTGGTTTATGTAAGAGGACAAAGACATAAGATAACAGGCTGTTATTTCAATAAAAAAAGCTCAATAGGCCGTATGGTAAATATTGAAAATAAGGATATGAAGAATGATGAGCATATTCCCGGTTATCACACAGTTGAAAATTGCTATTTCGGCAACTTTATGAGCTACAAAGAAAACGAAGCATTTTCGGGAGTATCCTCCGCTAACGGCTTTGAAGCAATAAAAATCGGAAGCTCCGCAAACTCTATGTACTCCTCTCATACTACTGTAAAGGGCTGTTTTTTTGAAAAGTGTAATGGTGAGGATGAGTTAATTACAGTTAAGTCAAGCGAAAACTCAATACTTAACAACACATTTTATCGTTCCTCTGCTGCTGTTCATTTAAGACAGGGGCATGACAGTATCGTTAAGGGGAATTTATTTATAAATGATATTGAAAAAATAGATGCCAAAATTCTTCGTTCCTCGGGACTGAGAGTATATGACAAGAATCATACAATTACCGATAACTATTTTTACAATCAACCTGAAAACACAGGTGCACTTTTCCTTGACAGTGCTACCGAAAACGGAACTGTTGACCAGTTCGCTCCAATTACAAATATTAATGCATCAAATAACACCTTTATAGGGGCCGACGTGGGTTTGGTTGCCGGTATGTATTACAAAAACTCCGAGGGGGTGGAGGTCAGAAAAATTCCACCCGAAGGTAAGGTTGAAAATAACGCTTTAATTTCCTATAAAGGAAGCCTACCGCTTATATATAACGGTGATACCGAAACACATAAGCATGGACTTATTTTTAAAAACAACTACGCTTACGGAAAAGAGTTAGGCTATGCGGGTTCTCTTCCGATGGGAATTAATAATGAGCCTTTTATGGTTTCGGTTATTGACGGATTTGTTATTCCCGAAAACGGAACCGGGGCTGACATAGATGAGCTTAAAAAAGCTCCGAAAAATCCATTTGAAATAATCCCTGAATGGGTAAAAGAAAAATTCTATGATACAAATGAATTCACCTTTGAGGCTGCACAATATGATCTTTTAAATAACAAGGCTGCACACTTAAATGATTTGGTTAATTTCAAGGCATCACACGATATTGAAGCCGGTGAAGGTGAAATAAAGCTTTGTAAAGATGGTGTTCTTACCGAAGAAAATCCTGTAACCTTGTCACATAATCCTACACTTAATTTCATTGCAGAAGCACAGTCAGATTACAGCTTTAAGGCATGGTATGTTAACGGAATTGAGATAACAAATGAAAATGCCGAAGCGCTGGGCGTTATAATTAATAATAACACTCTTACAATAAACAATCAGGTTAAGGATATTGATGTTTCGGCAAGCTTTTCCAGAAAACCGCAAATTCCTCAAAATTTAGAAGCATCCATTTCTTCCCTTTCGGGTAAAGATATTACGGTAGTAAATCACGAAGGTGAAAGAACTTCAATTTCCGGTTACTATAAGCTTGCGGCAACTAAGGTTACACTTGTTGATGGAATAAATATTTCCGAATGGGGATTTTTAATATCCACCGACCTTATTAACTATGATATACCTGCAAAAAGCCTGACGTTGCTTAACTCAAGCGGCGGCTACGGAATGCTTATATACAATTTAAAGCCAAACACACAATACGGCATAAAAGCATACGCAATATACGAAGACGGCAACGGAAACCCCGTTACCGTTACAGGTGATGCTGAAATATTTACCATATCTGAGTAATAAAAAAACATTCCTCGCGGAATGTTTTTTTATTACTTATTCTTCATCGTTTTTCAATATATTTAATTTTCCGTCTGCAAATTCTCTGGTTGCAATGGAAACCGGCTTCTGATAATCACCGTAAGCCGGGTTTTTATCAGCATCCTTACCGCCTTTTTCCTGGGCATCCCTGATTATTTTATCCTGAATGTCTCTTGCTCTTTTGGTAACGGAAATTATAAGACCGTATCTTGAGCCTGCTTTGTTAACTAATCCCTGAAATTCTTTAAAAATCATTTTAAAACCTCCAATTCGTCAATGACTCTTTCCTTTTTGCATTTTTCAGCTTTGATTATTGAATGTATATCATCTGTGGATTTTTCCACAATATCATTTACCACTATGTAATCATAATTTGAAGCCAGCTTAAGCTCTTCTTTTGCAGTTGCAATTCTTAATTTTATTACATCATCCGTTTCGGTATTTCTGCCCTTAAGTCTTTTCTCAAGCTCCTCTACGGACGGTGGCGCAATAAATACCATAACAGCTTCCGGCATTTTTTCCTTTACTCTTCTTGCGCCCTTGACTTCAATTTCCAAAATAACATCAATACCCTTAGAAAGCTTTTCCATAACAGGGGCTAATGGTGTTCCGTAGCTGTTGGTACAGAATTCTTCATATTCAAGAAATTCATTATTATCCTTCATTTTTTGGAACTGCTCATTTGTTCTGTAGTAATAATTTACACCCTCCTGCTCACCGGGACGCATTTTTCTGGTTGTAACCGAAACGGAAAGATAAAGATTTTCCTCTCTTTTTAAAAGCTCAGCGATAACGGTTCCCTTTCCGGAGCCCGACGGCCCCGAGATAACATACAGCTTGCCCTTCATCCCTTAAGCACCTCCTCGGCATTTTCGTCAAGTCGGTTGGCTATTGTTTCCGGCTGGATAGAGGAAAGAATGATATGGTCACTATCCGTAACTATTACCGATCTGGTTCTTCTTCCGTAGCTGGCATCAATAAGATTACCGTTTTCCCTTGCTTCCTGAATTATTCTTTTTATTGGGGCGGAGTCGGGACTTACCACGGCAACAATTTTATCCGCCAGCACCACATTTCCGTATCCGATATTTATAAGCTTCATATCCTACCTCTATTCAATATTCTGTATCTGCTCTCTTACATTTTCAATTTCACTTTTTAATTCAACTACAAGTTTAGCAGTTTCGAAATCATTGCATTTTGAACCTGTTGTGTTAACCTCACGGTTCATTTCCTGAACAATAAAATCAAGCTTTTTACCTACTGCCTCATTTTTTTCAAGCAAGCTTCTGAATTCCTTTATATGACTCTTAAGTCTTACGGTTTCCTCGGCAGTTGTTATTTTATCGGCATAAATGGCAGCCTCCTGAATAACCCTTTGCTCATCGACATTACTTAATATATCCTTAAGCTTTGCCATAAGTTTTTCCCGGTATTCATTTACAATCTCCGGAGCACGCTCTTCGACAATATTTCCAAGCTCTTCTATTTTCAAAAGTCTTTTGGTTAAATCCTCTTTGATTCTTGCCCCTTCCCTTTCACGCATATTAATGAAATCCAAAAGGCAGTCATCAAGTACCTCCAAAACGGAAGCTGCAACCGCTTCCTCATCAGCCTCTTTATATTCAAGCTCAAATATATCATTGAATCTTGACATAAGTCTTATATCTATTTTATCGTCGGTTCCCAGCTTATCCCTTAAGTCAGAAAGTACCTTGACATAGTTATCACACATTGCCTCGTTAAGAACAATCTGTTTTTCATCACTGTTTATAAGCTTTATGTAAACATTTACCTCAAGCTTTCCTCTTGAAATACAGCCCGATACCTTTTGTCTTATTTTTTCCTCTAAAAAGGAATAATATTTGGGAATTTTAAGATTAATGTCCAGATATCTGTGATTAACGCTCTTTATATCTATATTAATTTCGTATTCATTGACAGATTTCTTACATCTGCCAAAGCCCGTCATACTTCTTATCATATTTACCTCCACTTATCAAACCGTATACAGTCCGGCTCTTAAACATTTACAGTTTCTTTACCTATTTTTTTTGCGTAATTTACAGTATAGAAGCTACCGCCGAAGGAACGTGTGCAATGAGCCAGTATCAAATCACTTTTTTCGCAAAGCATACGGTTTCTTTTTAGCATACACCCCTCAACATATTCTTCCTCTGCGTATTCTATCGAATCTGCATTATAGAGAATTTCCTCAAAGGTCATTTTCTGATCACTGTTCCATTTGGAAAAATGATTTTTGCAGGGCAGAATAAGATGAAGCTTTATATCGTATTTTTTCTTGAATTCAATAATGATAAAAGCACACAGCATATCAAAGCCGATAGCTCCGCCATTATAGAAATCCGTATAACCAAGCTCTATAAGCTCTTTAATTATTCTTTCGGTTTTTTCTTTTATATCACTGTAATTTTTTATGAATCTATGTCCCGTAAAAGCACACTTTTTACCCATATTATTTTTAAATCATATCAAGCTCTTTTAAAAATTCAAGTCTTTTTATATGATTTTCATCAACCTCTTTTACTTCTTTTTTCTTAAATCCGTCTATTATCCTTTGAAGCCAGGCAACAGGAAGAAGCAACGGGCTTTTTAATACATAAGGATAGTTAACGCTCATAAACTTCCGGTCGGGAAACAATCTGGATAATTTTTTAAAATTGTTATAGTTTTCAATGCTTCCCTTATTGAAACGCTTGTATCTTTCATTTACATATAAATCGTAAAAGCCGCGTCTTTCCTCACCTTTTCCGAACACCCCGCCCTTTTCCATATCATTTAAAATTTGCTCAGTTAAATCCGGAGTGCTTTCAAAATCGGATGAAAGCTTGATTTCAAAGCCAAGATATTCTTTTGCGATATTAACCATATAGGCAAAAATCTTTTTAAAGCCTAAATTTTCAAGATGACTATTTACGCGGTTAAAATCAATTTTTTCATAATTATTTTCAATATAAAGCATAGTATCGGCAAGCTGCCTTATACCTGCTCCTTCAGCAATAAAATGCTTTAAAAAATGAAGAATAAGGAACATTGCGTTATCGGTATATCCTAAAGTTTTCAGTTTCATTTTATCAAAAGCTTCAAAGGTAACATACCTTTCATTATAAGAAACCTCTCGGTTAAATATGATATCATCGGTTTTCACACCATACATACCGATATGAACTTCAATAAGCCCACCAATTTTATGAAAACATCTGATCTGATGAGAGCCAAAATATTCGCCTTCGATTTCAAACCCCTCATTTTTAAGAATCTCCAGACATTCGTCAGTTTTTGACGTATCTATCAATATATCCACATCCGAAGAAATCCTGGCAAGAGGAGTGGAATAATACCGTGATACAGCTTCCCCCTTTAATATACAGCAGCTTATTCCGTTTAATTCCAGTTTTTTTATGATATTGTGCACAAAAATCAACCTTCTTGAATTCCCTGTGCATTTTACCATAAATTCCATTTTAAGCTTATTGTATATTTCAGTCTCAATATCAAGCTGTTTACTCTCAAATAACTTAATTACCGACAAAAAAACTGTATCCCATATTCCCTGACTTTTAGATATGGTATAAATTCTTTTTATATTATAATCTTTGTCTTTTGGTGATTCAATTCCCCTGATTCCGCATTTAAATAAATAAAGCGTATCTAAAAAATCATTACTCATATATGATTACCACTTCTTTTGTACAATAATAATTTTTATCAATCAATCCCTCTAATCCTTTCGCTGAACAAAAGATTTTATGCAGGATATGAATAACATATAAAGAAGCAGGAAATTAATACCATGCATAGGATTTCCGGCGAAACTGTAAACAATAAAAACTACCTGCATATATATAGTTGCAAGAAAAACTGACTTCTCTTTATCGGTTAAAAGATTATCCTTCACAATATCTTTATAAATGCTACAGCTTTTTACAAGGGACATAATAAAGGCAACAATCATACTGACAAAACCAAATATCCCCGCTTCAGCAAGAATTTGCAGGTACGAATTGTGAGTAGACAAGCCATAGTAAACAGGCAAAACATTTATTCCGTGCCCGAAAATAGGCTTTTCCAGCCATAGTTTATATGTTTCTTCCCATAAATAAGCACGTCCGTTAGTAATATCTCCCGATTCAATATAATTACTGTTTTTCGCAATAAGCTGATCTATAATGGATAAACTTGAGGCAATATAATAAAGAGAACAACTTACTATAACAAGAATCATAAGATTGCGGACAAATTTTTTATTGCCTTTGTTCTGAATATAAAATACAAAGAGAATTGCTATAATATTAGATACAATAAAGCTTCTCTTAACTGTTAGTACAAGGGCAAAACCCGCTATCGCAATTTTTATTATTTTCCATAGTGTAAGTTTTGTATTAAGGACATCAGATATACAAAAGGCAATAAATATAGAAATAAAGAAAGCTGCAAAACCTGTTTGTGATGTCAAGCCTGCATAAGCATTGCTTTCAAGAAGCTGTGAATAATCATCCAATGCTTCACCTGTATACAGATTATCCATTATACTCCGGATATAATCAGGGAAGAAGTAACTGGCTATAACAGCCAAAACATGTATCCAAACAAAAAACCTTATAATTCTGCTGAACTTCATGTGCCAGCCGTAAACACTTTCAAAAATCAGCTTGGCGAGGAAGCAGGAGCCTATTACAAGCAGATACTTATAGCTCTCTGAGGTGTACACTGATACCATAGAAGAAATCCATACAAAGCCTATAAAAATTACCCAGCCATAATTTTCCTTATCCATGGACACAACAGCGTTTATTATATACAAAGAAATCGGAATCAGACATATTATAATCCAGTAATATCCGTTTCCCAGAAAAAAACTGAAAAAGCCTAAAAACAGATATAAAAACATTGATAAATCAATTAATACTTTGTTTTTTCTCATTTCGACCTCGTTTTATTTAACAAGTTTTGGATTTTTTGTGTACGGCTCGGATAAATCAAGATGCCCGAAGGTTTCGATTTTTTTACCGTCGACCGTAAAGCTTACACTTTTAACCTCTCCGAATTCACAAAGAGTATTTACAACCGAATAGAGGCACATGGTTTCACGAAGAGTGCCACCCTCATTGTAAAGAAGAAGAGATTCGGTAAAGTCAACCGTGCAAAGGCCATCCTTAAAGCTTACACTGTTTACTTTAGTGAAGGAGCTTATTGCAGGATGTAAATCCGGACCGGTGGGCCCTTCAATAAGCTTTTCGATAACGGCAAGGTATTTATCCTCATCTTTTTCAACGGATATTTTCACATCCTGCTTAATAAGCTTGTCGGCAGCTGCATCGGTAAAGTAAACAGCTGCATCAATTTCCTTCATTTCAACAACCGGATCGACAGGCTTGGGATCAACCGGTTTCACGGGCTCCGGCTTATCGGTAAGCCTGCTTACAAGAATTAGTCCACAGGATATAACGAGTACGATTATAAGTAATGTAAGTATTATTTTTTTAAACATTTAATCACCCTTCCGGAATAGCCGACGGCTAAACTGTATACATAGTTATCTTATTATATTTTAATACATATTCTAAATAATGTCAACTAATTTTAGGAATACATTTTGCCTTTTTACAAACATTAAAAAAGGGTGATGTTATGGATAAAAATGAGCTGTGGAAGATATTTGAAAAAACAGGTAAAATTGAAGATTACCTGAAATATAAAAATGCTGATTGATAAAAATCAATCAGCATTTTATTTATACTAACAGCATTGCACTCCATCCACCCTGTGAATCCAGCTTTTCAACCTTAAAGCCGTTTTCCAGTGCAAAGCTATGTACCTCTTCTTCTCTTTCCTTAATGATACCTGAAATGATGAATTTTCCGTTTTCGTTAAGATATTTTCTTATATGAGGAATAAGCTCTTTTATTATGTCGGCAACGATATTTGCAATGATAAGGTCATATTTCCCCGATACGGTTTTTAATAAATCGCCTTCGGAAACCTTGATTTCATCACATTTTCCGTTAAGCATTACATTTTCTTTTGCAATTTTCACAGCTAAAGGGTCAATATCAATTGCAGTTATATCCTTTGCACCGTACATTGCGGCTGCAATGGATAAAATACCCGAGCCTGTACCTATATCCAGAACCTTACCGGTGTTACCGTTTACAATTTCGGAAATCATGGTAACACACATTTTTGTGGTTTCGTGAGTACCCGTTCCGAATGCCATACCGCTGTCCAAAACTATTACCTTTTCTCCTTCCTTTTTATCATAGTCCTCCCAGGCGGGAACTATAACAAGGTCGTCGGTTATGTTAAAGGTTTTATAATATTTCTTCCAGCCGTTTTCCCAGTCCTCTGCCTTAAGGCGGGTAAGGGTTATGTTAAAGCCACGGCTTTTCCCTTCTGAAATTATGGCAAGAGCCTCATCGTCATCCTCAACATATACCTTTACAAATGCTCTGGTCATATCACGGTTTAAGATTTCCTCGTCAATATAATCCCATCTTACCTCGCTCTGATGCTCGATAATATCGTTGGGATCTTCAATATTAAGAGAAAGAATACCGAGGTTGTAGAAGAAAATAGTTGCTTCCTCTATTTTTTCGGGTGCTGTTTCAATACATATTTCATTCCAGTACATCAGTTAAACAACTCCTTTATACTGTCAAAGAATTTTTTTCTTCCGCTGTGATTCTGCGGTTCAAAGGTTTCCTGAAATTCCTTTAACAGTTCTTTTTGTTTATTGTTAAGCTTCTTTGGTATTTCCACATTAACAGTAACATACTGATGCCCTCTCATGTTACCTCTTACGCTCTGGATACCCTTGTTTTTAAGGGAAAATACCATACCCGTCTGAGTTCCCTCGGGAATAGAAAATTCAACCTTACCGTCAATGGTAGGAACAATAATTTTTGCACCTAAAGCCGCTTCCGAGAAGGTTATGGGCACATCAACAAATACATTCATGCCTTCCCTTCTGAACACCGGATGCTTCTTTATATAAACTGTTATATATAAATCTCCGGAAGGACCGCCGAATTTTCCTGCTTCCCCTTCCCCTCTTAAGGAAATGCTCTGACCGTGATCAATTCCTGCAGGGATTTTTACATTCAGTTTTTTTGATTTTCTTGTGATTCCCGCGCCCTTACATTCAGGACAGGGATTGGTTACGGTTTTACCTCTGCCGCCGCAATGGGAGCAGGTACGCATATTTACCATCTGACCGAGAATTGTTCTTTGAACAACTCTTTCCTGACCTGTACCCTTACAGTGAGGACAGGTTTTCACATCACCTTCGGTTTTACCGCCGTGGCCACCGCATTTTGAACATTTTTCATTTCTTGATACGGTTACTTCCTTTTCAACACCAAAGGCAGCTTCAAGAAAATCAATTTCTATTGTTTTTTCTATATCTCTGCCACGCTGCGGACCGGTTCTTTGCGCGCCGCCCGAAAAGCCTCCGCCAAAGCCTGAAAACATACTTTCAAATATATCCGAAAATCCTCCGCCGCCAAAGCCGCCAAAATCACCGAAGCCACCGCCGCCAAAGCCGGCATTTGGATCAAATGCGCTGTGACCGTAAGTGTCATACTTACTTCTTTTACCGGCATCCGAAAGCACCTCATAGGCTTCATTCACTTCAATGAACTTTTCCTGTGCTTCCTTATTATCGGGGTTAACATCGGGATGGTATTTCTTTGCCAGCTGCCTGTATGCTTTTTTTATTTCCTCCGGAGTTGCAGTCTTGGAAACGCCAAGCACCTCATAATAATCTCTTTTTTCTGCCATATTTACACCACCACAAATTGCAGGCTCCAAAAAAGGAACCTGCAACCGCTATTATTTATTTTCGTCTTCGTCAACTACATTGTAATCCGCTTCATAAGCACCGCTTTCAGGATTTGCACCCGTATCCTCGGCACCGGGAGCTCCCTGAGGGCCTGCCTGCTGATATAGCTTCTGAGCAAATTCATAAATCTTCTGATTTAATTCCTCTGTGCCCTTTTTGATAGCTTCAACATCAGTACCCTTTAAGGTTTCCTTAAGAGCGTCGATTTTTTCGGTAATTGCCTTTTTATCATCCTCGGAAAGCTTGTCGCCTGCTTCGTTGATGGTCTTTTCAGTCTGATAAATCAAGGAGTCTGCATTGTTTCTTGTATCAATTTCTTCCTTCTTCAGCTTATCCTCATTAGCAAAGGCTTCTGCTTCTTTAACAGCCTTATCGATTTCTTCATCGGTAAGGTTGGTGCTTGATGTGATTGTGATTTTCTGCTCGTTACCTGTGCCTAAATCCTTTGCAGAAACGTTAACGATACCGTTGGCATCAATATCAAAGGTAACCTCAATCTGAGGAACTCCTCTTGGTGCAGGCGGAATGTCGGTAAGCTGGAATCTTCCTAAGGTTTTGTTACCTGCTGCCATTTCTCTTTCACCCTGTAAGATATGAATGTCAACACTTGTCTGGGAATCAGCGGCAGTTGAGAATACCTGGCTCTTCTTTGTAGGAATGGTTGAGTTTCTTTCTATAAGTCTTGTGCATACTCCGCCTAAGGTTTCGATACCAAGTGACAAAGGAGTAACATCAAGCAGAAGTAAGTCTTTAACATCCCCTGCAAGAACACCGCCCTGAATAGCCGCACCAATAGCAACACATTCATCCGGGTTGATTCCCTTGAAAGGCTCTTTACCTGTAAACTTCTTAACAGCTTCCTGAACTGCAGGGATTCTTGTGGAACCGCCTACCAGTAAAACCTTATCAATTTCAGAAGCGCTGATGCCTGCATCAGATAAAGCCTGACGGGTAGGAACCATTGTCTTTTCAACCAAATCAGCTGTAAGCTCATCAAACTTTGCTCTGGTAAGAGTAATATCAAGATGCTTTGGACCTGTAGCGTCAACAGTGATAAAGGGAAGGTTAACGTTAGCGGTTGTTACGCCTGATAAGTCAATCTTAGCCTTTTCTGCTGCGTCCTTAAGTCTCTGAAGAGCTGTGTTATCGTTTCTTAAATCAATACCGTTTTCCTTTTTGAATTCTTCTGCTAAATAGTCGATGATTTTCTGGTCAAAGTCATCACCGCCAAGACGGTTGTTACCGCAGGTTGCAAGAACCTTGAATACACCGTCACCAATCTCTAAGATAGATACATCGAAGGTACCTCCGCCTAAGTCATATACCATAATCTTCTGTTCGTTATCCTTATCAAGACCGTAAGCCAGAGCAGCTGCTGTAGGCTCGTTGATAATTCTTAAAACATCAAGACCTGCGATTTTACCTGCATCCTTGGTAGCCTGTCTCTGAGAGTCGCTGAAATATGCAGGAACGGTAATAACCGCCTGAGATACTGTTTCTCCAAGGTAGCTTTCTGCATCAGCCTTTAATTTCTGAAGAATCATTGCAGAAATTTCCTGTGGGGAATAGGATTTGCCATCAATGGTAACCTTTTTATCGGATCCCATATCACGCTTGATTGAAATAATGGTTTTACCCGGATTTGTAATAGCCTGTCTTTTAGCAACAGGACCTACAAGTCTTTCTCCGTCCTTTGCAAACGCAACAACGGATGCGGTTGTTCTTCCGCCTTCTGCGTTAGGGATAACGGTAGCTTCGCCACCCTCCATAACTGCAACACATGAATTTGTTGTACCTAAGTCAATACCAATAACTTTTGCCATTTTTATTTCCTCCTTAATTAGCAACTTTAACCATACTGTATCTTATTACTTTATCTTTCATTTTATATCCCGACTGGAATACCTCAACTATTTCCTTTTCGCCGTAAGCTTCATCATCAATATGCATAACCGCATTGTGAAGACCGGGGTCAAAGGTTTTGCCGAGAGCTTCAATTTCAGAAACCCCCATGGCTTCAAATACCGAATCAAACTGCTTAAGCGTAAGCTCAACTCCGGTTTTTAATGCCTCATCCTTTGTTTCGTGGGTAAGAGCAAGCTTTAAGTTATCATATACGGGGAGAATTTTCGATACAAATTCACAAAGAGTGAAATCGTATATTTCTCCTTTTTCCTTCTGAGTTCTTTTTTTATAATTGTCAAACTCAGCAAGAATTCTTAAATATTTATCCTTAAAATCATCTGCCTCCTGAACTTCAGGTTCTTCAGTCTGAGTTTCTTCAGCCTGAGTTTCTTCTGATACTTCCTCTTTTATTTCTTCATTTTCCTTATTTTCAGCCTTTTTCTTACTTGCCATCCTTATCATCTCCTTTTTCTGATTTCAAGCCCTCGTTAAGGGATTTTGTTATATATTCCAAGGATGAAATCGCTTTGCCGTAGTCCATTCTGGTGGGTCCGATAATACCAATGGCTCCGTAAACCGTATCGGTTATCTTATAAGTGGAAAGAACCATACTGAGTCCCTTTGTATCATCAGAATTACTTTCATCACCTATAACCACGCTCATTATATCCCCCTTCATATTGGCGGATAAAATGCTTTTCATCTTTGTCTTGTCGTGAACAAGCTCTAAAAAGTCCTTGGCTTTTTTTACATCCTTAAATTCAGGAAGGGCAAGCATATTGGTCTCACCGCTTAAGTAAAGCTCGTTTTCGTTTATTTCACTGATCGTAGAATAAACAAACTCTAAGATTTCAACCACCGCACTGTGATCACCCCGAAGCTTTAAGGTAAGCTCTTCAAAGCTGGTACGGAATATTTCCTCAATTGTTCTTCCCGAAATATATTCGTTAAGCTGCTCTTTTAAATCGGCTATAAAGTCAATATCAACCTCCATTTTAAGATTGATATGCTTGCTTTTTACCACATTTGAGTCGGTAACAAGAATAAGCATTATATTGAACCGATCCAGCAGAATAAACTCGATATTCTTTATTGTCCCCTGAGTATAATCAGGAGTTAATGCAACCGCAGTAAGATTGGTATGACCTGCGGCAATTTCCAGAACCCGTTTGATGTAAAAGTCAAGATCACGCATCTTCTGCTGCATTTGTGCCTTTAAGCTTCCTATTTCCTGCATCTGTACAAGATAGGTTTCTATAAGACTGTCAACATAAGTTCTGTAGCCTAAATCCGACGGAACTCTTCCCGATGAGGTATGTGTTTTTACAAGGTATCCGAGATCCTCAAGGTCGGCAAGCTCATTTCGGATGGTTGCACTGGATAAGGATATATCCGTTTTCTTGGCAATATGCCTTGAACCGATAGGCTCGGCAGAGGAAATATAATCCTCAACAACAGCCTTTAATATTTTCTTTTGTCTGTCTGTTAAACTCAATGAGCCACCTCCTTAAGCAGTTCATTGTTCATTGTTAGCACTCAAGTTAGCCGAGTGCTAACAATAGATAAGATACCACTATTATATCAATTTGTCAAGACTATTATTCCAATTATTAACAAATTGTTTAAAAATGAAGATGGCAAGCATACCCGAAAGTAGTTAATAAATTTAGTTTCAGTATCATATTTATGTTTATTTAAAGGACTACGTTTCATTACACCTCATCCGTCCTTTTCTCGTTGCCGAAAGGCAACATATCGAGTTCCAAAGGAACATATCGAGTGCGAAGCACATATCGAGCAATTTTAATTGCATATCGAGTTTTGCTAAGCCAAACATATCGAAAATCCCGTAGGGATTTATATCCTGTTTTGTCAACCAAACAAAAAAGAGACGAAATTAATCGTCTCTCAGTTGAAAATTCTGCGTTTTTTATTCTGCATTCTTAATTTATTATGCCGTCTCCTTATCTCTAATAACTTTTTTATTCAATAGGCTTCTCTGCCACATTGAAAATTTGCTTCTTTTTTCGCTTTGCATATTTGTAAGTATTATAAGCACCACCCCAGGTGTGTTCAATATAGCATATAACATAGTCAGAATTATCAACCATATATTCATTACAACTTGTAATGTGAAATTTTCTTGGCTTATTCTCTGGAATATCAGCTATTAAAATATTATCAAATTTACCTTCATATAATTTTTTATATTCAATCAAGCCTTTTTTGAGATATGGTATTACAAGTTCCAGGGAAACATCCGGATATTTTTGTTTTAATTCCCTAATAACACATCCGGAACAGCCATCAAAACTTCCGTAGCTTCCAACCCAGAATTCATTAACTCCATAATTTAAAATTAATTCTTCAGCTACAGCTTCTATCCGTTTTGTTACTTCTTCGGATTTACCAAATAAATCACTATGACCGGCAAAACAACATCTTACAACTTTTATATTCATAATCAACACCCAGACAAGCATATATTATGAATATTATAACATAAAAGAAATTAATTTGCAATTATTTTGTGTTCGTTATTAATTACAATTTGTGTTCTTATATTTCACCAAAAATAATATTATAATAGATGTAAGAGGTGATTATATTGGAGAACAAGAAAAATAAATTTATTATTACACCTAAAACTGAAAAATCGGTTACATTGACTATAAGAATTGAAACTGAACTCAATAATCATATAGAGGAAATAGCCCTAAAAAGTGGTCGTTCAAGAAATGAGCTTATAAATAAGGCATTAAAATTCGCTTTTGATAATCTTGAGTTTGATTGTAATTCCTAAACGTATTTAGTATCCGTATTCAGGAAAACTAAGAGACAAGGGGACAGCGTAATAAATTAAGAATGCAGAATGAAAAATGCAAATTTTTTAGCCGTCGGTTAACTTTCCGACGGCTAACCGGGAGACGATTAATTTCGTCTCCTTTTTGTTTGGTTGACAACACCGGATATAAATTCCTACGGAATTTTCGATATGTTTTGGCTTAGCAAAACTCGATATGCAATTAAAATTGCTCGATATGTGCTTCGCACTCGATATGTTCCTTCGGAACGAGAAAAGGACGGATGCCGAATGGCATATCCGTCCTATCCTTAATGTTGACATAAGTCAACAATTCATGATTTTTTAAAAATCAATTCATGTTATTGAATAGATAACAATTCATGCACCGCAAGGTGCAATTCACTATGCCGCTTGCGGCATATCATTTTGCATTCTGCACTCTGAATTCTGCATTCTGCACTCTGAATTCTGCATTTTGCACTCTGAATTCTGCATTTTCCACATCGGTTATATATCGGAAAAGCTTTTATAGAAATCGGAATTTTTTATATCTACGGAATTTTCCTCCAGCATTTTTCTTACGGTTTCCTCAACTATTTCCACATCCGAAAGAAGGGTTCTTGCGCTCATCCTCAGAGCGCCGCCTCCGAAGATTATCATTTGCTCCAAAGCATCCGAGGTGGCAACTGTTACCCGATAGTTTTTGCTTAGCTGAGCCGCAGTTTTTTCAATATAGGCATCGGCGGTCTGTGCTTCACGGGTGTAGACAATATTTATTCCGTTTATAATTTCTTTCTCTCCCGGATTCCCCTTTACCTTATAGGCATCGAAAACCACTATAATTTCATATTTTTTAAATATGCGGTAGGTTTCAAGACGGTCGATAAGAGCTTTTCTTGCATTTTCAAGGCTATCCCTTGCTGTTTTACTTAAATCCTCCCAGGCGAAGATAATATTATATCCGTCAATCAAAAGATATTCCTTATCATAGGTTTTTATCTTCACCTTGGTTTCTTTTACGGTTACGGGCTCTTTTTTCGTGTGCATTGCATCGTAAACTCTTGTTTGCTTTACTTTACCGTAGGTATTTTCAAATATTTTCAAAAGCTCCTCGTCGGTAGCAAAGAATTTTGTTTTCTTTTCTCTTACCTCTTCCTTTGGCTTAGGCTTTAAAATGCTTTCAAGGTGCATATATTCGGGCACCTCATTCCATTTTACCGTAAAGCCTGCACCGTGAGAGCAGAAAACCGAATCGGGAGTATTTTCCGTATCGCTTTCGGGATTATAGCCGATTTCTTCTATTATTTTATCCTGATTTTTACACGGTCTGTATGCCGAAAAACGGGTACTCATTTTCCCCTGTCCTCCGCTCAAGGCAATAAGGTCACTCTGATAGGCGGTAATAAGGCTTGCGGGAGCTTCACCTGAAATTCGCGTAAAACTACCTTTAGTATAGGGCATTTCCACCTTTGCCTCCATACGGTCAAGGTCGGTCATAATTCTGCCTGTGTTTTCCCCGGGGGCATCAATAACAAACCTGTAGTAAGGCTCTAAAAGCACTGATTCGGCATTCATAAGTCCCTGCCTTACCGCACGGTAGGTTGCCTGACGGAAATCACCGCCCTCGGTATGCTTTAAATGGGCACGCCCTGCCTTTAAGGTTATTTTTATATCGGTTACGGGTGAACCTGTAAGCACACCCTTATGAGCTTTCTCCATAAGATGGTTAAGAATAAGTCTTTGCCAGTTTTTGGCTAAATTATCCTCGGAAACATCACATTCAAACTGCATACCGCTTCCCTCGGGAAGTGGTTCTAAAAGCAGATGCACCTCGGCATAATGACGCAAGGGTTCATAATGTCCTACGCCTTCCACGGTATTTAAAATAGTTTCTTTATATATTACTCCTCCCCGTGAAAAGGTAACTAAAACGCCAAGCTTTTTATAAATAAGGTCGGTTAAAACCTCAAGCTGAATTTCACCCATAAGAGATATTCCGATCTCGCTTTTTGCCTCGTTCCAGGTTATATTAAGCTTTGTTTCCTCCTCCTGAAGCTTTTTAAGACCTGCAACAAATTTGGGAATATCAATCCCGGAGGGGTAATTGAGCTTATAGTTAAACACAGGCTGTGCGGTAAGCTTATCCTCAAAGGAATCGGCACCGAGTCCCTGTCCCGAATAAGTACTTTTAGGCCCCAGCACGGCACAAACCTCACCGGGAAGCACCTCAGATGAAGTCTTATACTTATCCGAGGAGTAAATTCTTATTTCGTTT
Source organism: Oscillospiraceae bacterium (assembly GCA_015068665.1). Taxonomy (GTDB): domain Bacteria; phylum Bacillota; class Clostridia; order UMGS1840; family HGM11507; genus SIG450. The sequence goes on from SVKB01000005.1 coordinate 23,434, forward strand.
ATCTTTTCATCATTTATAATATCCTTTACCTTTAGGCTTCCGCCCGTTACCTTTAAAAAGGTAAGACGGTTTCCCTTTTCATCCTCTTTTATTTTAAAGACTCTTGCACCAAAGGCAGGAAGAGGTGAAAAAGACACGGTGTATTTTAAAAAGCCCTTGAAAAAATCCTCCACTCCCTCCATTTTAAGAGCAGAGCCTGAAAAGCAGGGGAAAATTTTTCTTAGCTTTACGGCTTTTTGTATACTTTCTTCACTGACAGCACCCTTTTCTAAAAATTCGGTCATTAAGTCTTCATCGCAAAGAGCTGCATTTTCAAAAAACTCCTCACTGCTGTCGCAGGAAAAATCAAAAAAACCTCCGCCGAATTCCTCATTAAGCTCACTTATTGTATTCTCTAAAGAAAAGCCGGTAAGGTCGGATTTATTTATAAACACAAATACAGGGATATTCTTCTTATAAAGAAGCTCCCACAGGGTTCTGGTATGGCTCTGAATTCCCTCGGTACCGCTTATTACAAGCAGGGCATAATCGAAAACGCTTACTGTTCTTTCCGCTTCGGCAAAGAAATCGGTATGCCCCGGAGTATCAAGAAGGGTGATGGAATATCCGTCTCCCGTAAGAATTGCCTGCTTTGAAAAAATGGTTATTCCCTTTTTTCGCTCCAGCTCGTCGGTATCTAAGAAGCTGTCCTTATTATCAACTCTGCCCATTTTTCTTATCTGCCCCGAGATGTAAGAAAGACCTTCGGAAAGAGTAGTTTTACCCGCGTCAACATGGGCAAGAATTCCCATTGTGATTCTTTTCATATTACTCTCTCCTTTCCTTTGTTATCTTGTTAAAAGCCTTTTTATTTTTAAAATAAATCCCTTTTGTTTTTTTACGGCTTTAAAAAGCCCGTATTTATTAAAGTTTTTCTTAAAATATTCGTATTCCTTTATTTTCTCAGGTGTAGTGGTGTGCACAGGAAGGGAGGATACTCTTTTTTTGGCATCATCGGAAAAAAGATTAAAGTCCTTGAGGTTTTCAAGTGCTTCCTCACCTTTTTTGGTATACACATAAGCGTAAGAGCAGCCCGACTGATTAAAGGCGGGATGGTTAACCTTAATTCCCCAAAAGTTGCTTACCGTCATATCCGCTTTATGGTTTTCACCCTTATATGCACAGTAATAACATTTCTCATCCTTACAGTAGTCAAAGGCAACTCCGAAATCGGTTTTTGAAAGCTCCTTTACAAAGGATTTTCCGTTTTCAAAATCCACTCTTATCAAAACAGGCAGACAGGAGGGGTTTTTATAGGGAGTAATTATTCTTACAGCCTTTGATTTATTCTCCTCCTCAAGCCCCTTTACATACTGTGAAAGTGCCTCGCAGGGGGCAGGACCGTTACACTTTAAATCAATTTTAAGAAGGTTATCGGTATTTATATTTTCCTTTTCAAGATGAAGTGTTACATCATAAAGGTCGCAGGGAAGCCCCGTAAAGACCACATAAAGACCCTTTTTTAAATCCTCGCAAAGAGAATTTAATAATTCAGAAGTAAGAGGTGCCTTTACATATTTGGAGCCCTGAAGAAGATGGATTTCACTTTTTTGGGAAATACGGATATATTCTGCACCGTAAAGGTCGGGAGTATACGCCACTCCGTAGCATACTCCTCCACGGTTTAAACAATCCTCAATAAGAGCAGTTGCAAGACCGCCCGAGGCACATTTATTTAAAGTATCCCTGTTTTTTACCTGACCGCAATAGCCCTTCATATAAAAAATCATCCTTTTTTAGATTCTGCCCTGCTTAACAAAAATACCGCGCCAAGTATAAGCAGGATGCCGAGAATTGAAAAAATATCAAGCTTTTCTTTAAAGATAATTACGCTGAATAAGGTTGCCGCCATAGGCTCTAAAATTCCCAGTGAGGTGGCGGTGCCTGCATCAATTTCCTTAAGTCCAAGGGTATAAAACAAATAAGGAAGAACGCAGGTGCAGATGCCCATTAAAATTACAAGTAAAATTCTATATCCCGGATTAACTGAAAGCATAGCCGGAATTTCAAAGGGCTTTGCAATGAAAAGCCCGATAATAATCGCAGATAAAAAGCAATAGAAGTTTGCGGTTATGGGGTGGGCTTTTTTATTCATCTGCATTTTTGTTACAATATTATATATACTGTAAGAAATACCCGACATAAAGCCGATAATAATTCCGAAAAGATCGAACTTAAGCCCTCCGATTATCCCCGAAACCAGAGCGCAACCGATAAGCATCAGGGCAACGGATATACCTTTTTTAAAATTAAAGGCCTCACCCATAAAGGAAACCGAATAAATCATAACAAATATGGGAGCAGTATACATAAGCACTACTGCAGTTGATATAGAGGTAAGCTGCATTGAAAGAAAATAAAAGGTAGCGGTCAAGAAAAAGGATAAACCGCCAAGAAAAAACAGAAAAAACTGTGTTTTATTTGCCTTGAAAAGCCTTTTATCCTTTATTAATATAAAGATACCAAGACAGCTCATGAACACAAGAGCTCTTACAAAGGTCATCTGCATGGAGCTTAGTCCGAAGGGGGCAACAAAATTAACAAATATTCCCGAGGTCCCCCAGAACACGCAGGCAAGAACAATATATATAAACGCCAATTTCTTCATTTTTTCCACTTCTCCGTTTTATTTATCTTAATTATATCACTGATTTACCAAAAGACGAAACCATTATACAATATAATAAATCTTTAGTCAATAAAATGAATAACATATTTTTTTAAAAAAGGTCTTGACAATTTAAGATGAAAGTATTATAATATCATAGTCAGTTAAATGTTGCGGGATGGTGTAATGGCAGCACCAACGACTCTGACTCGTTTTGTGAGGGTTCAAATCCTTCTCCCGCAGCCAGAAAAAAGCATCGACTTTGTCGGTGCTTTTTTCAATGAAATACGCCTTCGGCGTGTGAAATATTGCTTCGCAATATGAAATAGCTTTGCTATGAAATATGCCTTGCGGCATATGAAAAGGCGTATTTTATTTCATATTTTTCTGAAAGAAAAATATTTCATAATCCGTCAGGATTATTTCATATCAACGAAGTTGATATTTCATTAAATATTTACATTGTTTATAGAAAGTGATATAATTATAGTAGAGGTATTATAAATGAAAGAAAAAAACTTGTAGATTTATCTATGGATTTTGCAGTTAAAATTATAAAATTCTGTGAAACGATAAAAGGACATTTTTCTCTTGTAAATCAGTTAGAGATTGAATTGTAAGATACTTTAATATAAAAAGGATTGATGAAAATGGAAAAGAAAATATTAAAAGAATGGCCGTCACTTCCAAAAAGGCAGGCAGTTATAATGGATGACGGAGGCCTTTGCCTTGTAATCTCCGGAAATACAGAAAGAGAAAAAACCTCACTCCTATTTTATTTTGGTGAATACAACGAAGAAAATTATAAGGTTTTAGAAAAAATCGCCGACCTTCTTTTTAAAACTGAGAAAAAAGGGTTGTGCGCTCTCACAGCCTGTACCCTGGAGGATACCTCCGAAGCAGCTGAAACTTTGGAGTCTGACGGTTTAACAGACGGACTTACAGGACATTTTGACAGTCGGCTGTACGTTGAGAACGGACGAATAATCTACACCTTTGAAAGCTGCATTGTACCCGTTACAGGTACTGCCCGTTATGATTTGGGGGTTGCCGACAAAAACAACATAAAGCTTAAAAGAAAATTGATACGGAATTTTGAGAGTAATTCTTTAATGCCCGCATTTTTCATAACAAAGCATCATTACATAGATAATGTTATGCCATTTGAACCTGTTGATGATGAAGAATAAAAATTACAAATTAAAACACATCGGCATACTCCGATGTGTTTTAATTTATCACACTCTATATTCCATTTTCCCTTTTATCAGTATCTCATCCTCATTTACATAACAGCAAAAGCAGTATATCTCAACCCCTTTTCTATCCGCTTCCTTCAATGCTTCGGCAAATGCCTTATGAGTTTTTTCATTGGGGGTAAAGTACATTCCGTAGTCTGCCTGGATAATGAATACGATTTGTGAGGTATAGCCGTTTTCTTTAGCGTCAATAAGCTCGTTTATATGCTTTACCCCTCTTTCGGTGGGGGCATCGGGAAACATAAAGATATCATTTTCCTCCAGAGTTACCCCTTTGGTTTCAATAAATACCTTTTCCTCTCCCCTTTCGATATAAAAATCAAAGCGGGAGCTTTTATATTTAGCCTCGGGCTTTATTTTTGTTATTCCCGGTTGCTTTTTAAGATACTCAAAAAACACCTTGTTGGGTGCGGAGGAATCTATATTTATAAGCTTAGCCGTCGGAAAGTTATCCGAACTCGTTTTTAAATTGTAAATTTTTGATATAATATCGTTAAAATCCTCGGTAATATCCGAATATTACCTGCGTTTTTGCCTCATTCTATCTAAAAATTTCCTAATTTGAAAATTCTTATAGAACCTATAACCCTTTAAAATTGTGATTTTTCAAGGCGGAAGGTTTTGATAATACAAGGTATATCGAAACCGACAACGAAGAAAAAGCCTATTTTTAAGGGTTTGAGGCGAGTTCGGATAGCTCTCCGACGGCTATCCCCTTTATAAACCGTCAAAACATCGTATTTGGTTTTCCTTTTTTCATTACTGCTTTTTTCTAAAATTACCGTTACCCCGGGGATAAGAAGCTCCTTACATCTGCCGGTGTTTTTAACATGACAGACCTCCTTAATCCCGTCAATTTCAACTATGGCGATAAAACGGTTAGGACGGGAAATAAATTTTCCCTTTACTGTATTTTCATATTTCATCCGAATATTTTCCTTACATTTTCTTTTAAAAGCTGATTTTCTTCTCTTTCCAGCCGAGGATCCTTTGAAAGGATATCCTTTGCCTCCTCCATAACGGTATTAAGAGTTTTTACATCAGTTAAGAAGTTGGCAATTTTCATATCAATAAAACCTGACTGTGCAGTTCCGAAGAAATCACCGGGACCGCGAAGCTCAAGGTCCTTTTCACTTATTTTAAAGCCGTCATTGGTTTTTACCATTACCTTAAGTCTTTCCATAGTAGCTTTTGAAGGGTTATCCGAAAGGAGAATATTATACGCCTGCTTCTCCCCTCTGCCTACACGGCCTCTTAACTGATGAAGCTGGGAAAGACCGAACCGCTCAGCATTTTCCACCATCATAACAGTAGCATTGGGAACATTGACACCGACCTCAATAACGGTGGTGGAAACTAAGATTTTTATTTCTCCCGCTTTAAAGCGCATCATTATTTCATCCTTTTCGCTGTTTTTCATCTTGCCGTGCAAAAAGGCAACCTTGTATCCGGGAAATTTCTTTTCTATAACCTTGGAATATTCCACCGCATTTTTTAAAGAATCGTCGGTATTTTCCGTTTCCTCCACCAAGGGGCATACAATATAAATCTGGTCATCATTTAAAAGGCGTTCCTTCAGGAATTCGTCAATTTTCAGCCTGTCCTTCTCGTTGGCATAGAGGGTTTTAACCGCCTTTCTTCCCGGAGGCAGCTCGTCTATTATGGAAACATCAAGGTCGGAATACATAATAAGAGCAAGGGTTCTCGGAATAGGGGTTGCACTCATTACAAGAAAATGAGGATTTTTCCCCTTTTCAAAAAGCTTACCTCTTTGATTTACTCCGAAACGGTGCTGTTCATCGGTTATGCACATAGCAAGATTTTTAAATTCCACGTCCGCTTCAATTATGGCGTGAGTTCCCACCAGGATATTAATTGAGCCTTCCTTAAGCTCCTTTAAGATAAGTGCCTTTTCCTTTTTCGGAGTGCTTCCCGTAAGTAAGCCTACACGGAAGCCAAAATGCTCAAGGTATTTACAAAGCTCGTCATAATGCTGATGGGCAAGAATTTCAGTAGGCGCCATCATTGCGCCCTGATAGCCTGAATTTGCCGCAATCAAAAGGGCACAAAGGGCAACCATAGTTTTTCCCGAGCCCACATCCCCCTGCACAAGACGGTTAAGCTGTTTGCCCGAGTTTATATCCTTTGCAATTTCCCTTACCGTTCTTTTCTGGGCATTCGTCAGCTTAAAGGGAAGGTAATCCTCTAATTTTTCCACTATTTTATAATCGGTAAAGGGTATTCCCTTATTTAAGCTGTTATTGCTTTTTTTACTTAATAAGCCAAGCTCAAAAAATAAAAGCTCCTCAAAAGCAAACCGCTCTCTTGCAAGCTTCAGGGCTTGCTCATTCGACGGGAAATGGATATTTTTATATGCAAACAAAATATCGCAAAGCTGATATTTTCTTTTAATATATTCAGGAAGAGTTTCCTTTGTCTGAAGGTCAATGGCAAGAATAGCCGATTTTACAAAGGAGGAAAAGACATTCTGGGAAAGTCCTTTCGTCAGAGCATATACCGGGGTTATTCCCCCCGTGTTCTTCTGCTCGGCTTCGGTAACGGGGTTTACCATCTGAAGCTTTCCGAAATCCCGCTGCACCTTACCGAAAAAAAGGTATTCTCCGCCCTCCCTTATACTCTGGTACATATACTTCTGATTAAAATAGGTAACCTCCATCTTCCCCGTTTCGTCATAAACCGAAAGCTTTACCATATCGAGATTTTTTCTTACCTGACGGTAGCTTTTCGATTTAACGGTTGCTTTCACAAGAGCCTTCTCACCGTCAAAGCATTCGATGAGTGTTTTTTTTCTGCTCCTGTCCTCATAACGCTTTGGAAAATGATTAAGAAGGTCATAAACAGTTGAAATACCTAATTTTTTAAGCATTGCACCCCGCTCTTTTTTTATATTGGGAAGTGCTTCAACAGATATATCTATCATTTTATCACCTGATTTTTTTAAAATTACATATAATATTCCACTTTAACAACTCTGCCTAAAATTTTAAAGGACTGCTCCTTTAAATTAACAATAATGGGTTTATTCTCCGGATTGGAGCTCTGAGGCATCAGGGTTGCAACCGAGTTCTCAAGATAGACTCTTTTAACGGTGGCATCCTCATTATCAATTAAAACCACGGCAATATCACCGTTTTCAATATAGTCCTGCTTGTGGCAGACCACCACCGAGCCCTCTTTTATATTAACAAGATCCATAGAATCTCCCTTGACCTTAAGGGCAAAAAAATCTTCAAAGTTGTTATCCTGAATATAGGTATAGCCAAGAACATCGGTAGATGCTATAACGGGATTTCCCGCGCGGATAACTCCTAAAATGGGCACAGGATGCATGGTAACCTGAGGCTTTAAAAAGCTTACTTCCTTCTTTTTATCTTCCACACCTTCCATAAGGTACAAAACGGTGGTTTCAAGTATGGCAGCAAGCTTTTCATAGGTGGCGATGGTTATTCTTCTTGTCACTCCGTCCTCATATCTTTTAACGGTGGATTTATTTATGCCAAGCCTTGAGCCCACCTGCTCCAGGGTAAGGCCCAGCTCCTCACGGCGTTTTTTTATACGAAGCCCCGCTTCGCGGTAACAGGTTTTATCTTCCATTCTATTATCCCCTTTATAATTTTTTAAAAGTCGGTATCGTACATAACCCTTGCCCGGTTTTCGCGGATACATTTATCGAAAATAACTTTTCCGCTTGTCTTATTTATGCATTTTCGCCATACACTTCCCACTCTCAGAACAACACCGTTTTCTTTTATAAAGCCTTCATTAAGAGTTCGGATTTCATATTTTAAATCCTGCTCATTTAAGCTTAAAAGCTCTCCGCAAAGCTCTTTATCGGTTACATATACCATAAGCTGATAAGTGTTATCAGTATTATTTTTAAAGCGGTAGTCAAGATAATTATAGGCAATTGAGGTGCCTGTTCCGAAGGGCACTCTTCTTTCACAATCGGGAAACAGGTCAAATTCATCGTGATGGTGGTGCTCGGTAATATCAAGAGGACTGTGAAGAACCATCCAATGAATAAGATTGGTAAGCTGACACATTCCTCCCCCCACTCCCGAGGATACCCCCGAATTAGAAATGGTAAGACCTTTTTTATAGCCATCCTTAGCTCTGCATTTTCCAACAAGGCTCCAGAAGGAAAAGGTTTCCCCGGGCTTAATTAAAATTCCGTTTATTTCAGGTGCGGCAAGGGATAGATTTTTAGCCTTGTTTTCCTGCAGAGTCATATCCACATTCCCAAGAGTTCTTCTGATTGGCGAAGAATGACGAAATACGGAACAGGGAAGCTTTTCATAAGACTTTTCTCCTGACAGCTTTTCCTTCCCGATAAGATTTTTTATATGCCTCAGAAGAATATTTTTAAGTACTGAAATTTTATAGGTTAAAGGACAAATTTCACAAAACAGTTTCTTTCTCATTGTTATTCCTCACCACAAATTATATTAAAAATTCATTATAAAAGCGATGGCCTTTATTTTCCCATGTACAAACTGCGTAATCCCTTACAAAGTCAGGCTTGTAGTTACCGATGAGCACCCGGTTTATATGAGGGTTCTTGCAAATAATTTGTTCAATATCCGAATCAACCGGTATATCGGCGTGATCAATTACATAAGTTTTGTATTTGGCAATAAAACCGTTTACCATAAATTATTTCAAATATATAATAACATAAAAAGAAGCAAATTGCAACTTTTGTTTTATTAAAAAAGTTGCAATTTGCTTATAAACTAAAAGGTTAAGCTGTCCAACGAAGCGAAGGTATAGCCTTCCGAGCGGAGAGCATCAATAATTGAGCCTAATGCTTCGGTATTATCCTTTGAAACTGCGTGGAGCAGGATAATTGCGCCGTTATGAATATGGTTTATAACCTGATTTTTTGCATAATCGGCACCGTTTGTAACCGAGGTATCCCAGTCCTTATAGGCTACACTCCAGAAGGCTGTTTTATAACCTAAATCCTTTGCCATTTCCAGGGTTCTTTCGCTGAATTCACCGTTAGGGTATCTTAAGTAAGTAACCTTATAATTAAAGTTTTCCATTAAAAAGTCGTCAATTTTTTTGAGCTCTTCTTTAAAATCCGCTTCACTTAGGGTTGGCATGCTTTTATGATTCCAGGAGTGATTACCGACAATGTGACCTTCATTTACCATTCTTCCAACGAGCTCTTTATTTCTTGTTACATAGTCGCCGGTGCAGAAAAAAGCAGCAGGAACATTCTTTTCCTTAAGGGTATCTAAAATCGCACCGGTATAGCCGTTTTCGTAGCCCTCATCAAAGGTTAAGTAAATTGTTTTTTCGTTGGTATTACCAACATATACGGCGTTTTTACCTTTCATTAAATCAAGGTAAAAGCCTATAGGAGGAACAACTCCCTTTTCACTTCTTGAAAAACCGAAGCCGTAGGATTTATCCGGATATTTTGAATATCCGGATACTTCCTCTGTTTTTATGTCAGGGGTTTCTACACTTCCTGTAGTAGGGGTATCGCTGCTGTCTAAAAGATTTCCGTCAGTCCCCTTGTCCACAGTATTGTTGTTATTGTTTTGCTGGGCATCGGTACCGGGAATTTTTTCTTCAACCGAATCAGGAATCATTTCCTCGGCTTCATCCTTAACCGTGCTGCAGGCAGCAAATGAGAATATTATTACTGCCACTAATGTCAATGCAATAATTTTTTTCATTTTTATCACTCCTTGTAACTCTATTATTAACCGGTTTTTAAATTTTATTTTGTCAAAAAAAGGACAAAAATTTTAAATTACAAACGGAGAACTTTTATTTTTTATAGTAGTTGATAAGACAGCCTGAAAGAATGATATCTCTTTCATCATCGGTTAAATTGTTTAAAGTAAGCTTATTTTTAACCGTTCCTTCACTATTTATAATATAGGCAGTTACAGTGTCAAGCTTTTCCTTTACTGCTTTTCTGATATCGGGAACGAAGATATAATCCCCGTTCTTTACGAAAAGCTCATCAACCGTAAAGGGAAGCATACCCCAGTTAATAAGGTTGCTTCTGTATCTTTTTGTTGCGTATTCAAGACACAAATTTGCCCAGCCGCCAAGCACCTTCTGACAGGAAGCCGCCTGCTCTCTTGCAGAGCCGTCGCCGGGCTTATTGGCATAGATTACACTTCCGATGCCTGTTTTCAATGGGTCGATTTTCTTTATTTTTTCTATTTCTTCATACACTTTTTTCAGCTCGTCCGAAGAGGAAGCAGGATTTTTTCCTTCAATTCTTGCTTTTTCAAGAAGTTGAACCTCTTTTGCCCTACCCACATACTGAGGGTCCTTTCTTGACAGGGCAAAGCTTGCAAGCTTTAACGGATTAGAACGGTAAGAGGAGGTTTCACCCGACGGAATAAGCTCATCGGTAGTGGTTACCGGATCGGTAATCACCGACACAACCTTTAGAATAAGGTCATCTGTAAGAGCGCTCATTTCAGGCCAGTCAGCAATATTGGGACCGTACTTTAATTCTTCATTCTTATCCGCTTTTCCTGCGCCAAAGTAAACACGGCTGTTATATACGGTTTTATCAAAGAAATATTTAGGCTTTGTAAAGTTAACATCTATATCGGTTGCAGGAGTTAAGATACCGCCGTTTATTGCTGTTGCGGCAATTGACCTTGCATCCATTAAGGCAACCGAAGAAATCTGACCGTCCGAGGGCTTGGAGCCTTCACGGTTAGGGAAGTTTCTCGTGGAGTGTCTTATACTTAAGGCGTTATTGGAGGGTACATCTCCCGCACCGAAGCAGGGACCGCAAAAGGCGGTACGGATGGACACACCCGCTCTTAAAAGCTTGGTTGCGGCGCCGTTTTTAATAAGCTCTAAATAAACGGGCTGACTGGAAGGATATGCGGAAAGCATAAATTCATCACAGCCGATGTTACCCATTTCAAGAATATCTGCCGCGTCAACTAAATTATCAAAGGTACCGCCGGCACAGCCTGCTATAACCCCCTGGTCAACCTTTAGTCTTCCGTTTACTATTTTTTCCTTTAAAGAAAATTTAATAGCAGGATTATCAATCTGCTTGGCACCCTTTATTTCAACATCGTTAATAATGTCCGCTAAATTTGCATTCAATTCCTCAATGGTATAAACATTGCTTGGATGGAAGGGCATTGCAATAGAAGGCTTTATCTTTGATAAATCAACTATAACGGCACCGTCATAATAAGCAATATCGGAAGGATTAAGCTCTTTGAACTCGTCCACTCTGCCGTGAAGGTCATAATAATCCTTAACCTGAAGATCGGTTTTCCATACAGAGGAAAGACAGGTGGTTTCGGTAGTCATAACATCAATTCCGTTTCGGAATTCAACATTAAGATTTTTAATACCCGGTCCCACAAATTCCATAACCTTATTTTTAACAAAGCCGTTATCGAAAACTGCCTTGATTATGGACAGGGCAACATCCTGGGGACCTACTCCCTTATTTACATTCCCCTTTAAATAAACCATTATTACACCGGGGTATGCAATATCATAGGTTCGTGAAAGAAGCTGTTTAACAAGCTCGGGACCTCCCTCACCTATTGCCATTGTGCCTAAAGCACCGTATCGGGTATGAGAGTCTGAGCCTAAAATCATTCCCCCTGCGTGAGCCATCATTTCACGCATATACTGATGAATTACAGCCTGATGGGAGGGAACGTAAATTCCTCCGTATTTTTTAGCTGCTGAAAGGCCGAAAAGATGGTCATCCTCATTTATTGTTCCACCCACTGCACAAAGAGAATTGTGACAGTTTGTAAGAACATAGGGAATGGGAAATTCGCTGAGCCCTGAAGCCTTGGCAGTCTGGATAATACCCACATAGGTTATATCGTGTGATGCCATTTTATCAAATTTTATTTTAAGATTGTCCATATCACCCGAGGTATTATGGCTTTCTAAAATTCCGTAGGCAATTGTCCCCTTTTTATGTGTTTCTTTATCGCTATTACCGTATTTTGCCTGAAAGCAGGCTTCGTCCAGTATCTCTTCGCCGTTTATAAGATAAACTCCGTCTTTAATTAAATCTATCATTATTTACCTCCGTTTTTCAAAAAAGGATGTAAAAATATTCATTATTTTTACATCCCCTGATTGATTATATTAGGAGATTTAAAAACCTTCAGTTAAGAAGTTTTTACATCTCTTTTTAGAATTCAAGCTTCTTGTCGATATAAGCTTCAAGCTCTTCAATTTTTATTCTTTCCTGTTCCATTGTATCTCTGTCTCTTACGGTAACAGCACCGTCTTCAACCGAGTCAAAGTCAAAGGTGATACATAAAGGAGTACCGATTTCGTCCTGTCTTCTGTATCTTTTACCTATGCTTCCTGCTTCATCATATTCACAGTTATACTTCTTTGCAAGCTTTTCATATACCTTGAAGGCTTCATCGGAAAGCTTCTTGGAAAGAGGAAGAATTGCACACTTAATCGGTGCAAGGAAGGGATGAAGTCTTAAAACGGTTCTTACATCATTCTTTTCAGCATCACAAACCTCTTCGTCATAAGCCTCAACAAGTAAAGCAAGGGCAACACGGTCCGCACCCAAGGATGGCTCGATACAGTAAGGTATGTATTTTTCGCCTGTTTCGGGATCGGAATATTCAAGATTTTCACCTGAATGTTCAATATGCTGCTTCAAGTCGAAATCAGTTCTGTCCGCAATACCCCAAAGCTCGCCCCAGCCGAATGGGAATAAATATTCAATATCGGTGGTAGCATTGGAATAATGAGAAAGCTCTTCCTGCTCGTGCTGTCTTAATTTAAGATTTTCTTCCTTTATATTTAAGCTTAACAGGAAGTTTTTGCAAAAATCCTGCCAGTAATTGAACCATTCCATATCCTCGCCGGGCTTACAGAAGAATTCAAGCTCCATCTGTTCAAATTCCCTTGTTCTGAAGGTGAAGTTCCCCGGAGTGATTTCGTTACGGAAGGATTTACCTACCTGACCGATACCGAAAGGAAGCTTCTTTCTTGCAGTTCTCTGAACATTTTTAAAGTTAACAAATATACCCTGAGCTGTTTCAGGTCTTAAGAACAATTCCGCCTTACTGTCCTCAGTAACACCCTGGAAGGTTTTGAACATAAGGTTGAATTTTCTTATATCGGTAAAGTTGGAAGATCCGCAATCAGGACATTTGATACCTTTTTCCTTAATAAAGGCAAGCATTTCCTCATTGGACCAGCCGTTAGGACTGATGCCTGCGGCCTCTTCTATAAGATGATCGGCTCTGTGTCTTGTCTTACAGTCCTTACAGTCCATCAAAGGATCGGAAAAACCGCCAACATGACCTGAAGCCACCCATGTTTTCGGATTCATTAATATCGCAGCGTCAAGACCTACATTATAAGGGCTTTCCTGGATAAACTTTTTCCACCATGCTTTTTTAACATTGTTTTTAAATTCTACGCCCAAAGGACCGTAATCCCATGTATTTGCAAGACCGCCGTAAATTTCGGAGCCTGAATACACAAAGCCTCTGCCCTTACACAAGGCTACGATTTTTTCCATTGTTTTTTCTGAATTGTTCATTTATAATATTCCTTTCGAAAATTATTTACCGTTTTTGATTTTATTTGTTATTATGTGATAATATATAAACATTACTGCAGTATAAACCGCAACGCCGATTATTACGAATAAAACTGATTCGGAGCCCATAAAGGATGACATCTTCATAGCAATTACCCCGCCCTTGTTTGCAAGACCTACAGCTGAAAATACGGTGGTTACTATATCAATAGGATAGATGATAAATGCCGCAACCGAAAGTGCCAGGGATGCGATGCTCCAGTCGATAAGTCTTTTGGTAAGAATACTTGCGCCCTTGTTTTTCTTAATTATAAGACCGGACACCAAAAGTCCCAAAAAGGCCACAAATCCAAATACCGACATAAAAGTAACAAAGCCCTGAAGCTTAGCTACATAAGAGCCTACCCCCTGAAATGCAGAATATAAAAATATAAGCACTATTTCTGAAACAAGAGCCATTGTAAATATCAGAAGAGTTTTATTTGATATTCTTTCAAGCTCATTTTTAATTTCGAGTTTTTTCTGAAGGCTCTTTGAATTATTCTTTTTCATTTTGCATAAATCCTTTCTTAATTAAAGCTCAAGCTCGTAGAGTATATTGAACACCACCGAAAGGCCGGCAGTTTCAGTTCTTAAAATTCTGTTTCCCAAAGTAACCGGCTTTATGCCATAGCTTTCAATAAGCTTAACCTCCTCGGCTGAAAAGCCACCCTCGGGACCGATTATAACAGCAATCCTTTCACCCGTAAAGCCTTTAACGGCATTCTTCAGAGTATACCCCTTTGCTTCCTCATAGGGGAAAATCACAAGATCAAAATCCTTAGACTTTTCAAGAAATTCCTTTAAGGAGATAAGGTCGCAGACCTCGGGAATAATTCCCCTGCCCGACTGCTTTGCGGCGGACATTGCGATTTTTTCAAACCGCTCCTTTTTCTTTGAAAAATCTTTTGGGGTAAGCCTGGATACACACCTTACCATATTAACCGGAGTTATATCGAAAACGCCTGCCTCAACGCATTTTTCAACGATGAGTGAAAGCTTATCACCCTTCGGCAAGCCCTGAAATAGTGAAATCTTTACCAAAGGCTCTGCCGCACTTTTCATCTTATCGGTAATTTTCAGGATAACATTTTCCTTTGAGATTTCTTCAATAACCGAGGTGTAATCAAAGCCCGAGCTGTCCGAAACGGTTACCTCATCACCTTTTTTACATCTTAAAACATTTATAAGATGATGCATATTTTCTCCGCTTATAGAAATATTATCCCCTGAAATTTCATTGCTGTTTACAAAAAATTTAGGCATTTACATAAAATCCTTTCGCATTTCATCGCCACAATTAATCTCATTATATGATATTATACCAAAATCAATTAAATTTTTCAAGTATTATATTAAAAACTTGATTTATTTTTTTCTTTGTATTATAATACATTTTGGTTGATTATATCAACCGGAAAGGAAGTTATGAAAAATGAGCGAATGTACACACGATTGCAGCACATGCTCTTCAAAATGTGCAAATGCAAAGCCTGAAAGCTTACTTGAAAGTCCTCACGAGCTTTCGGATATTAAAAAGGTTATAGGTATTGTCAGCGGTAAGGGGGGCGTTGGTAAATCCATGATTACCGCTCTTATGGCTGTACTTTTAAACAGAAAAGGATATAAAACCGCTATTCTTGATGCGGATATAACAGGCCCGTCCATTCCAAAGGCGTTCGGTCTTAAAGAAAAGGCTATGGGTAATAAATTCGGTCTGTATCCGGTTGTTTCAAAAACCGGAGTAGATGTAATGAGTCTTAACCTGCTTTTAGATAATGAAACCGATCCGGTTGTGTGGAGAGGTCCTGTTATTGCAGGCACCGTTAAGCAGTTCTGGACCGATGTTATATGGTCGGATGTTGACTTTATGTTTATTGATATGCCACCCGGAACAGGTGATGTTCCCCTTACAGTTTTCCAGACTATTCCCGTTGACGGAATAATTGTTGTTACCTCTCCTCAGGATCTGGTATCCATGATTGTTTCAAAGGCGCTTAACATGGCAAAGCTTATGAATATCCCCGTTATAGGTATTGTGGAAAACTACAGCTATCTTGAATGTCCTGACTGCAAAAAGAAAATCAAGGTATTCGGTGACAGCAATATTGATGAAATTGCAAAGGGCTTCGGAGTTGAAGTTCTTGCAAAGATGCCTATTGATCCGTATTTAGCTGAAAATGCAGACTCAGGGCTTATCGAGCTGTACTCAGGAAAGGCTCTTGACAACTGTGCCGACAAGGTAGAGGGGCTTTTAAAATGAGCAGAGGATTAAAGGCAAAGAAGCTTTTTACAGAGGGGTATAACTGTACTCAGTCGGTGGTTGGTGCTTTTTCGGATTTACTGCCCTTTGATTTTGATACACTCCTTAAGCTTTCCTCCCCCTTCGGCGGCGGAATGGGAAGGCTGAGAGAGGTTTGCGGAGCGGTAAGCGGAATGTTTATCGTACTGGGCTTTTTAGAGGGCTATGACAACACCTCCGACAGTGAGGCAAAAAAGAAGCTTTATGCTTCGGTTCAGAAGCTTGCCAAAAGCTTTGAGGAGGAAAACGGAACAATTATATGCCGGGAGCTTCTTGGACTTTCGGTAAAAAGCGAAAATCCCACTCCCGAAAAAAGAACCGATGAATACTATAAAAAAAGACCCTGCGCTGAGCTGTGCGAGATGGCGGCAAATATACTTGAAAATTATATCGTGAACAAATAAAGGGATGTTAAAATTCCCCTGCGAAAATAATTTCAGAAATCAAAATTAAAAAGATAGAGGCCGAATGGCATCTCTATCTTTTCCTTTATGTACCGAAGGTACAATTCGTGACACGAAGTGTCAATTCATGTTATCACGGATAACAATTCATGCATTGAAAATGCAATTCATTAAAAAAGCATTCAGCAACAGCTGAATGCTTTTTTACTATATTTCGTTTCCTTCTTTATCGAAAAGCGGAAGCTTTTCAAGAGCAATTATATCAGGACGGTTGATGGCATCACCTTCGGCTAAAACCGCCATTTTTGCCGCAACGTTACCCCCTGCCTTTTCAACAAGTGCTTCAAGTGCCTTTAAGGATTCACCTGTACTTATAACATCATCAATTATAAGAACTCTTTTACCTTTTAAAAGCTCTACATCATCCTCGCCTAAGTAAAGCATCTGTTCACCGTGAGTGGTTATTGAATTAACTGAAACACTTATAAGATTTTTCATATAAACCTTGGGGCGCTTTCTTGCAATAACATATTTGTTATTTCCCGACTGTCTTGCCATTTCATAAATAAGAGGAATACTTTTTGCTTCTGCGGTTATCATTATATCGCATTCGGGAGCTTTCTCTAATAGTGCTTTTGCGCAGCACTCGGTAAGCTCAACATCACCAAACAGAATAAATGCTGCAATCTGAAGATTGTCATTAACTTTAAATAGCGGCAGTTCTCTTTTAAGACCTGCAACGCTTAGTGTATATGAATTATTCATAATTATGTACCTTTCGTATTAATGGGGATGTATTTCTACATCCCCCGCTGTTTATGTTTTGCAATTTATTACATTACCTGAGTAATTATGTACAGCGCAAATAATGCAACGGATATCCACATAATAGGACTTACATCTTTAATTTTACCGCAAAGAATTTTTAAAACAACCCATGCTATCATACCGAACATAATACCTGTTGCAATAGAATATGCAAAAGGCATCATAACAATTGCCAGGAATCCGCCGATTGAATCAGCGATATCGCCGTCAAAGTCCATTTTGGTAACTGCAGACAGCATCAGAAGACCAACAAATATCATTGCAGGCGCTGTTGCAAATCCCGGAATTGCAAGGAATATAGGCGCAAGGGGAATAGCAAGTAAGAAAAGAATTCCTGTTGTCAGAGCTGTAAGACCTGTTCTTCCGCCCGCTGCAACACCTGCTGAGGATTCAACATAGCTGGTAACGGTTGAAGTACCAAGGCAAGCACCTGCAACAGTACCGACAGCATCTGCCATTAAGGCGCCGCCTGCTCTCGGTAAGGTTCCGTTCTGGTCAAGAAGATTGCCCTTCTGTGCAACACCGATCAATGTACCTACCGTGTCAAATATATCGGTATAAAGGAATGTAAACATTACAATTGCAAAGGAAGCAAAGCTATTTACAACAAAACCAAAATCAAACTGGAATAATGCCGGAGCCGCAAAATTAGCTTTGATAGCCTCCCAGGAAAGATTAGGTATTAAAGAATAAACACCGGCATCAATATTAACCTGATACCATCCGATAAGCTCAGCAATAATACCAAGCACCCAGGTAGCAAGGATACCTATTAAAATATCACCTGTAACCTTATAGTGATGAAGAACTCCGATAATAAGAAGCCCTACAATTGCAAGAACAACCTGAGGTGAGCTTAAGTCTCCAAGACCTACTAATGTGGAATCGTTATTAACAACTATTCCTGCGTTGATAAGTGCAATAATTGTTATAAATAAACCGATACCGGCTGTGATACCAAGCTTTAAGTTAGCAGGAATTTTATTAACCAATGCTTCTCTGAATTTAAATATTGAAAGAATCATAAATATAAAACCTTCAAATAAAATAGCAGTAAGAGCAACCTTATAGGAATAGCCCATGCCTAAGCATACTGTATAGGTAAAGAATGCATTAAGCCCCATACCTGATGCAAGTGCAACAGGATAGTTTGCAAAGAATGCCATACAGATTGTACCGATTGCCGCTGAAAGTGCGGTAGCCATAAATATAGCTGCAGGGCCGGGGCCGTCAGGGATTATACCAAGCATTCCCGGATTAACTGCTAAGATATACGCCATCGCAAGGAAGGTGGTTATACCCGCAAGAATTTCAGTTTTAACATTTGTGCCATTTTGTTTTAATTTGAAAAGTTTTTCCATTTTACTCTCTCCTTTTTTATCCCGTAGGAATATTTTTCAGCACATCCTAATTATACATCTTATCCAAAATAAATTCAAGTTTTTTTAAATAATTTGTTATTTTTTATCTATAGAAATATTTTTTTGGTTTTTTAAAGATTTAAGGCGTTTTTTAAAGATTAAGTAAGAAAAAAAGAGCTTTACCCTGTTTTTCGACTGAATTTTATTAAAAAAGCCTCTTTTTTACCTATTTTGCCTCTTTACAAATCAGGAAAAGTGGTTTATTATATAGCTAAGATCAAAGATAGTCAAAGTCAAAAAGAGGTGATTTTATGGCAATATCGGATATTATAGAGGGATATATCAAAGAGCTTCTTGCATCGGGGAATGAGGTTGTTATAAAAAGAAATGACCTGGCAACCTATTTTAACTGTGTTCCCTCTCAGATAAATTATGTTATAGCAACCCGCTTCACACCTGACCACGGTTTTTTGGTGGAATCCAAGCGTGGTGGCGGCGGCGGAATAACCATCAGAAGAGTTTTGCTTAAAAAGGATGACTATTTAAGCACTCTTATCAATTCCATAGGAGCAAGGCTTAAGCAAAGCGAGGCTTTTTCCTATGTAAAAACAATGTATGAATATGAAATTATAACCGAGAGAGAGGCAAATATAATTTTTGCCGCTGTTTCGGATAATACCCTTATGGTCGACCCTTCAATAAAGGATTATTTAAGGGCGGTTATTTTAAAAAATATACTTATTAATATTAAAAGGAGCTGAAGCTTATGCTTTGTCAGAAATGTCAGAAGAAAAATGCAACTGTTAAAATAGTAAAAAACCATAACGGTAATATTACCGAAGAATATTTATGCAAGGATTGTGCAGGAACGGTGGATTTAAAGTTCAAGGATTTTTCAGCAGACGGAATTTTTGATAATTTCTTTTCACTTTTATCCCCTGCCCCCGGCGGAAACCCTCATTGCAAGGGCTGTGATACCACCTTTTTGGAATTTAAGAAAACCGGAAAATTAGGATGTGTTCACTGCTTTGAGACCTTTTCACCCTATCTTGACAAAACCTTGAAAAATTACCACGGGGCATCGGTGCATACCGGAAAAATCCCCAAGCGCTCAGGTGAAGGAATCAAGATTAAAAAGGAAATGGACAGCCTGAAGGCAGAGCTTCAGAAGGCTGTATACGAGGAGCGCTATGAGGATGCCGCAGGATTAAGAGATAAAATAAGGAAACTGGAGGGACAGGAATGAGTAATATTGTTATAAGCTCAAGAATACGCCTTGCAAGAAATTTCAAGGACTACAATTTTATATATAAGCTTGACGAAAAGGATGCCTTAAAAATTACCGAGGCGGTAAAGAATACTGTGTTAACCTCCTCGGATGCATCCCCCTCCTATTTCAGGGAGATTACGGGTGAGGAATTAAAAAAAGAGGGCGGAAAGCTTATTGAGGAGCATCTTATAAGCCCTGATTTTATGAATCTTGCAATCCCCTGTGCGGTGATAATTGATAACTCAAGGGAAATAAGCATTATGGTAAATGAGGAGGATCACTTAAGAATCCAGGTTATAAAGCCCGGCTTTAATTTAAAGGAGGCTCTTAAAATCGCAAATGCCTGCGATGACCTGATTGAAGAAAAAAATGAATATGCCTTTTCGGAAAAATACGGTTATCTTACCACCTGCCCTACCAATGTGGGAACAGGGCTGCGTGCTTCGGTAATGCTTCATCTTCCCGCAATTACAATGTGCGGAAGACTGGAGGCTTTAAAAAACAATCTTAACAGACTGGGAATTACCATAAGAGGCTGTTACGGTGAGGGCTCAAAGGCCTACGGAAATCTTTATCAGATATCAAACCAGGTAACACTGGGGCTTTCCGAGGAGGAAATTACAGAAAGACTTACGGGTGTAGTGGAAAAAATCATTACCGATGAGGAAAATTTAAGAGAATCAATTAAAAGCGATGCTCTTACCGATAAAATTTTAAGGGCGGAGGGAATTTTAAAAAGCTGTTATCTTTTAAGCTTTAAAGAATTTACCGATTTATGGTCTTATGTTTATCTTGGAATGGATATGGGAATAATTGATAAAAAAGAGGATTTTTACAAGCTGATAGCGTCACTGGCGCCTAACAGTCTTATGGAGGAAAATCCCGAAGCGCGCGACAGGAAGCGTGCTCAATTAATAAAGGAAGTGATATAAATGCCTGAAAAGAAATTTACACAGAGAGCGGCTCTTGCGTTATCTTTATCCGAAAAGGCAGCAGAGGAGCTTGGCCACAGCTATATAGGAAGCGAACATCTTCTTGCAGGACTTTTAAAGGAGGGCACGGGCCCTGCCTGCAAGACACTTGAGGAATTCGGAATAACCGAACAGAAGGTAATTGATAAAATTTCAGAGCTAATCGGAATGGGAAACAAGGATTCCAAGCATATTACCCCTACCCCTCGGGTAAAGCGAATCCTTGAAATTTCCCTGGAGATTGCTGTTAATTACAATCATAAGTATATCGGCACCGAGCATATTCTCCTTGGAATTTTATCCGAAAACGATTCGGTGGCTTACAGGATTTTAGAGGAGCTTACTCCCGATGTCAACCGTATTACCGATTCGCTTTTAAAGTTTTTCGGTGAAAAGGGCACAGGGGCAGGTGCCGAGCAAAAATCGCAGGGCGGTGCAGCGGAAGAACAGGAATTCGGTACCGATTTAACAAAAGCGGCTAAAGAGGGAAAGCTTGACCCTGTTATAGGCCGTGATGAGGAAATCCAGAGGGTTATTGAAATTTTATCAAGAAGAACAAAAAACAATCCTTGCCTTATCGGTGAGCCCGGTGTAGGTAAAACTGCCATTGCAGAAGGGCTTGCACAAAAAATTATTGAAAACAAGGTACCCGAAACCCTTAAGGATAAAAAGCTTATTACTCTTGATTTAACCTCTATGCTTGCAGGTGCGAAATACCGCGGAGAGTTTGAAGAAAGAATCAAAAAGGTATTAAATAAGGTCAAGGAGGAAAAGAACTCAATTCTTTTCATTGATGAAATTCACACTATTGTCGGTGCAGGTGCGGCTGAAGGTGCAATTGATGCGGCAAATATATTAAAGCCCTCTCTTGCAAGAGGTGAAATTCAGTTAATAGGTGCAACCACTCTTGATGAATACAGAAAATATATTGAAAAGGATTCGGCTCTGGAAAGAAGATTCCAGCCTGTTAATGTTTCCGAGCCCACCGAGGCTGAAGCAATTGAAATTCTGAAAGGGCTTCGTGATAAATACGAAGCACATCATAAGGTAGAAATCACCGACGCCGCCATTGAAAGTGCGGTTACCCTGTCCTCAAGGTATATTACCGACAGATTCTTACCCGATAAGGCAATTGATTTAATTGATGAGGCATCCTCAAAGCTCAGAATCAAAAATATGACGGCACCTGAGGATTTCAAGGAGCTTGAAGCACAAATTGAAAAAATCAAGGCGGAAAAAAATGAAGCTATAGCCTCGGAGGAATTTGAAAAGGCGGCAAAGCTTCGTGACGAGGAAGCACAGCTTATCGGTACTCTCAATAAGAAAAAGGAAGAAAGAAGCAAGGAAATTTCAAAGGTAGTAAATCAGGTTACCGAGGAAGACATTGCAACAGTTATTTCTGCCTGGACAAAAATCCCCGTTGCCAAGCTTACCGAGGAGGAAAGCGAAAAGCTTTTAAAGCTTGAGGACAATATGCATAAAAAGGTTATAGGTCAGGAGGAGGCAGTTTCAAAAATTGCAAGAGCAATAAGGAGAAACCGTGCAGGCTTAAAGGATCCCGAAAGACCTATCGGCTCATTTTTATTCTTAGGACCTACGGGTGTAGGTAAAACCGAGGTAGCAAAGACATTAGCGGATGTTTTATTCGGAAGCAGAGATAATATGATAAGAATTGATATGTCCGAATATATGGAAAAACATTCGGTTTCTCGTCTTATAGGCTCGCCCCCGGGATATGTAGGGCACGATGAGGGCGGTCAGCTTACCAAGAAGGTCAGACAAAACCCTTATTCGGTTGTTCTTTTTGATGAAATAGAAAAGGCTCATCCCGATGTTTTCAATACCCTTCTTCAGATTTTAGAGGACGGAATTCTTACCGATTCTCAGGGAAGAAGAGTTAATTTTAAAAATACGGTTATTATTATGACCTCTAATATCGGCGCTTCAAAAATAACCGAAACCAGAGAAAGACTTGGCTTTGCGAGTGCGGAGGATAAAGAGGAATCCTATGAAAAAATCAAGGAAAATGTTCTCGGGGAACTAAAAAACTACCTTCGTCCCGAGTTTATTAACCGAATTGACGATATAGTTGTTTTCCATAAATTAACTGAGGAAAATATCAGGGATATTTCGGTTATTATGCTCTCCTCTCTTACCGAAAGAATTAAGGAAAAGGGTATTGATATTAATGTAGACGAATCGGTATATTCATATCTTATGAAAAAAGGCTACAGTCCCGCCTTCGGTGCAAGACCCTTAAGAAGAACAATACAAACGGATATTGAGGATTTACTGTCCGAGGAGCTTTTAAAGGGTACAATCAAAAAGGGTGAAGGCTATAGAATTACCGTTAAAGATGAGAAAATTGTAATAGAATGAATTGCACCTTACGGTGCATGAATTGTTATCTATTCGATAACATGAATTGATTTTTAAAAAATCATGAATTGTTGACTTATGTCAACATTAAGGATAGGACGGATATGCCATTAGGCATCCGTCCTTTTCTCGTTCCGCAGGAACATATCGAGTGCGAAGCACATATCGAGCAATTTTTATTGCATATCGAGTTTTGCTAAGAAAAAAACTCCGCAATATTAATAATTTGTTTTTTCCTCTGTTTTGCATAATTTAAAGTGGCATTGGCTCCTCCCCAGGAACGGATGATATAACATATAATATAATCCGAATTATTTACCATATATTCATTACATTTAATTATATGATACCGTTTAGGAGTTTTTTCCGGAATATCAGCAAGCAGAATGCTATCGTATTTTGCTCCCGGAACATATTTATTCTCAATGATTTCTTTTGTAAGATACGGTAATACAAGCTCCAGCTCAATATCCGGATATTTTGCCTTCAGTTCGCTTATAACGAAAGCCGAGCCTTTATCAAAGCCACCATAATTACCCACGAAGAATTTTCTGACGTTATGGTTTACAATTAAATTTTCCGCCGAATCCCTGAGTTTAATTCTTATTTCATCCGTCATTATTGTATCACGATGACCGACAAAACAACATCTTGCATTTTCCATTTTCCATCTGCCTCACAAGTTCATTTATACTACAAGTATTTATTCATACTTGTAGTATAAATGAATTATATATAAAAGTCAATCAGGAAAACAATTAAAAAACCTCTTTTGTGTTCAAAAGAGGTTTAAATTTATAATACTAACAAAATTCGCTCAAAAGAATATCAATAATTTTTTCCACCTTGGCAATTTGCCGGTTATCAAGATGTTTCATTTTACTTGTCAGCTTACTAAGGTATATATCGGTATCTGCTCTTACACTGTCAAACAGCACCTCATCAGCCGTAATTTCCAGGGCATTTAGTATTTTAACAAAGTTCTCCATTCTTGGACACTTCACTCCGCGCTCGATATCGCTCATAAATACTACGGATATATCAAGAATTTCAGCCAATTTTTCAACTGACAATCCTTTTTTTAGCCTCGCTTCCTTTATTCGTTTTCCCATACTTACAGTATCTAACATTATTAAACACCTCAAACTATATTTTCTACAAAAACTTAAAGAATATTTCTATACTTAGCCGTCGGAGATTCGAACTCCATACGCCTTAAACTTGTTAAATTTTAATCTTTTTAATTTGTCGTCCTCGAAAGGCGAAAGCATTCCTTCGTCCTCCGCATCAAAAATCTTATAAATTTTCCTGCGTTTAAGGTCGAAGAGTTTTAAAATAGAAAATTTTCGTATAGTACAAAGAAAATACAAGAATAATACTTTCGTATATTTGCGGTATTTTCTGCAGTAATATCGGAAATTTGCATTTTCAAACCGTGTGTAGTTCGGATCTCCGACGGCTATAGTTTAACAATGTTTAAAGCTATACTGAATAAGCTCAAAGTATTTTAAAATACTACAAGTTAATAATTTAAATTACTTTTTCATTTCACCTCATCTGCATTTTCCTCGTTCCGAAGGAACATATCGAAAATCCAAAGGATTTATAAAAAACGGCGTGCCGGGTCGTCACGCCCTACTAAAAAAGGCACTAAACGAAAATCGTTTAGTGCCTGTAAACCTCAGTCAAGGTTTTTTAGATTCAATATACTCTTTTTTTACTTAAGAACTACTTTAATGAATGCCTTTTTACCTCTTCTTAGCATCAGCTCATTATTTTCAAACATATCCTTTGTTACTGCAAAGCCGATATCACTTACCTTTTCTTCCTTTACGGATACACCGCCCTGGGTTACATTTCTTCTTGCTTCACTCTTACTTGGACATAGCTTGGTAAGAACAAGAAGGTCCATAATATTGATACCGTCAGCGATTTGGGCTTCACTTAACTCAAAGCTCGGAACATCAGCATCACCACCGCCTGCAAACAGGTTAAGAGCTGCTGCCTCGGCTTTTTTAGCCTCTTCCTCACCGTGAACCATTTTAGTTACCTCAAAGGCAAGTCTCATTTTAGCTTTATTTATGTCACTGCCCTCTAATTTAGCATATTCCTCAATTTCAGGAAGTGGGATAAAGGTGATAAGCTTCATGCAGTTAATAACATCCGCATCCTTAACATTTCTGAAATACTGATAGAATTCAAAGGGGGTTGTTTTATTGGGGTCAAGCCAAAGGGCTCCCTTTGCGGTTTTACCCATCTTTTTACCCTCGGAGGTAGTAAGAAGCGTAAAGGTCATACCGTAAACCTGCTTTTTATCCTTTCTTCTGCAAAGGTCAAGACCGCCTAAGATATTACTCCACTGGTCATCACCGCCAAGCTCGATTTTACAGTCATACTTACGGCTTAGCATTAAAAAGTCGTAGCTCTGCATAAGCATATAGTTAAATTCAAGGAAGGATAGACCGCCCTTTTCCATTCTCTGCTTAAAGCATTCAGCGGTAAGCATCTGATTTACCGAGAAGCAGGAGCCGATATCTCTTATAAATTCAATATAGTTAAGGTCTAAAAGCCAGTCGGCATTATTGACCATAATAGCCTTACCATCAGAGAAATCAATCATTCTGGATAACTGCTCTTTAAAGCGTTCACAGTTATAGTCGATAGTTTCCTTGGTCATCATCTGACGCATATCGGTTCTTCCCGAAGGGTCTCCGATATGACCGGTTCCGCCTCCGACAAGGGCGATTGGTCTGTGCCCTGCAAGCTGCATGTGACGCATAACAACCATCTGAAGAAAATGACCGATGTGCAGAGAATCAGCAGTAGGGTCAAAGCCTATATAGAAGGTAACCTTTTCATTATTTAAAAGTTCTTCAATTTCTTTTTCGTGAGTAAGCTGGGCAATTAAGCCTCTTGCCTTTAATTCTTCAAAAACGTTCATCTAAAAGTCCTCATTTCATAATATTGAAGCACCAAAAATTGGTGCTTCATAATAAATTACTTTTTATCAATTTCTCCTAAAAAACCGGGGATATCAAGAATATCAAGCTGATCATCATCCTCAACGGTTTCAAACACGGGAGCTTTTGCCTCGGGAGCTTCAAAGGTTACAGGCTCTTTGGTCTCTTCCTTAACAGGCTTTGGATCTTCCTTAACCTGAGGCTCTGCCTTTGGCTCAGGCTTTGAATAAGCAGGTTCGGGCTTTCTTGCGGAAATTCCGCCTTCTGAGGAATCAAAGCCTGTTGCAATAACAGTAACCTTGATGCCATCGCCCATTGATTCGTCAGTAACTGTACCGAATATGTAATTTTCAGCATCGGTAGAAATCTTTTCCTGGATTGTTTCATTGATAATACTGATATCGAAAAGAGTCAGGCTGGAGCTTCCGGTGATGTTAACAAGTACGCCCTTAGCACCCTCGATAGAGGTTTCAAGAAGCGGACTTTCGATAGCTGCCTTTGCAGCATCTTCTGCTCTGTTTTCACCTGTACCGTAACCGATACCCATGTGAGCAAAGCCATTGTTCTTCATAACAGTCTTAACATCCGCAAAGTCACAGTTGATTGCGCCGTCAATAACAATAATATCGGAAATACCCTGAACACCCTGTCTTAACACATCGTCGGCAAGCTTGAAGGCTTCGTCCATAGTTGTGTTCTTATCAGCAGTTTCCAGAAGCTTATCATTCGGAATAACAATCAGGGCATCAACATTTTCTTTAAGATTTGCGGTTCCGCCCATTGCAACCTCAGTTCTTCTTCTTCCTTCAAACTTGAAGGGACGGGTTACAACACCAACGGTTAAGATACCTAAATCTCTTGCAATGGATGCAACAACAGGTGCAGCACCTGTACCTGTGCCACCGCCCATACCGGCAGTGATAAATACCATATCGGCACCCTTTAAAAGTTCAGCGATTTCATCGCTTGATTCCTCAGCAGCACGCTTACCAACCTCAGGGTTAGCGCCTGCGCCAAGACCTCTTGTAACCTTCTCGCCAATCTGTATTTTATTTGTTGCCAATGAATTATTAAGCGCCTGCTTATCGGTATTAAGAGCAAAAAACTCTACATTGGAAAGCTCTTTTAAAATCATATTGTTAACAGCATTATTACCTGCGCCGCCAACTCCGATTACCTTTATTACAGCATTTTCCGAAATTTCAGATGGAATTGTAATTGCCATTTCATTTCCTCCCTATTATATATACTAATCTTTTTTTTCAGCATCTCTTTCTATTTTAACAAAGTTTCTCCATTTATTCAATAGAAATATTCGAATAATTGCAAAATTTTGAAAAATTCTTATGGAAAAAACGATTACAATGGGAACATAAAGGTCAATTCCAAGCTTGGTGCCCAAGAAAATTATGGCAATTGACAAAACGGAATTTGAAAAAAGCCCTGTTAAAAACACCAGCAAATCGAATTTTTTATTTGTAGCGGCAACTATTCCTCCCATTATAGAGTCAAAGCACGCGAATATGGCAATTGCAATATATACCGATGCAACCGCCGTTACGTTTATATTTACAAAAAAACCAAGTAGTCCGCCTATAATCAGGCAGATAATTGCAATAGTCATAGATATCCCCTTTTAATTTTTAAGCTCGTCCGAGGCCTGTGCATTGGTAATTACCTCGGCATGTTTGAATTCAATTTTACCTGCATAGGCAGGAATTACGATGTTGTCTGTTACCTTTTTTACTTCAAGGGTAATCCAGGGTGAAAGCTCGTCAAAAATACCGCCGCGCATTTTAAAGCCGCTCTCAAGCTGTTCAGGATCGCCTATCGCCTTAATGACAAAGGGTGCAGCAACACGGGTGTTATTTATATTGATAACATTCCCTGCGCATCTTATTTCACTGGTAGCAAGAACTCTCTGGTCATTTACCGAAAGCGCCTCTGCCCCTGCAGCTCTTAACTCGTTTAAAATTCTTAACACGTCATCCTGATGAACGACGAAAAGATTTTCATCCATATTGGTATTATTGACCTTATCACCGTCCGCAACGGTTATCTCAAGACCCGGACCGTGAACGGCAACCATACCTGCCACTATTTCCGCATTTCTTAAATCCTTTATAAGAATTTCGTCGGCATTTACCTGGTTCTGATATTCAACTATTTCATCCTTATATTCCATAACCTGCTTGTAAAGAGCCTCATTTTTCTCCTTTTCAAGTCTTAAAAGCTCCTGGGACTGCTCAACTCTTATCTGGGTAGGATAGGTGCTTACCTTATTGTTTTCAACGGTTTTAAGCTGAAGAACAATCAGGAAAGCCAGCACCATACAAACAAGACCGATGGAAATCTGTGCATACCTGTTTTTCATTTCACATAACCTCTGCTATTACAAATTGCTGATATACCTTTATTAAAGTCAAATAAGAAGCGGCTATGCCGCTTCTTCGGTCTGATATATTATATTACTCTGAACGGTGATAAAGCTTATCGGGATTTCTTGCGTCAATAACTCCGCCTGCACCCTCGGGTAAGCGTTTAAGCACCTCCTGAAGCATGGTAAGCTTTTTTTCAAGCTCCTCTCCGCTTCCTAAAATCACACGAAGACCGCTTCTTAAATTAAGACAAAGCTCACCTTTTGTTGTGGTAATACTTATAACATCCGCTATAAGATTATTATTATACAAATTCTTCGTAATTTCAAGTGTTTTTTTCAATTTTTCATTATTATTTTCATCTATTTTTTTCCCAAGGGTATATTTTTCGAATTTAAAGTCAAATAAAACAGGGATTTTGTGAGGATTATTTTCATCTTTTTTCTCCAGCACCTTGCCATCCTTATCAACAACCACCATACCGCCCGCGCTCTGAATATATGCTATGGGAATACATTCGGTCACATTGATTTCAATTTTACCCGGAAGCTTTCTCTGAAGCTCTATGGAATTAATATAAGGAATGGAGGCTATTGCCTCGCCCGCCTTCGGCAGACTGAATTTAAAGATATTTTCACCGAGAGTAAAGCCGCTTGCATCAATTATGGTTTTGGCATCTACACGGGAATTTCCTTCAATATCTATTTCCTTCAGGTTAAAAAGAGGCGTAAACAGCATACCCACACATATTCCCAGCATAAGCATTGCTATAAGCACGGCTCTTTTTCTTTTCTTCCTTCGCTCTCTTTTTGCACGTCTTATCTGACTTAAGGTTTTACCCTCTGCATCCTTTGTACGTATTACCATCTTAAAAGTTCCTTTACACTTTTTTTATTTTTGCTCCGAGGGAGCTTAATGCTCCTCCGATATCCTCATAGCCTCTTTCAACGAATTCAACACCGGATACCTCGGTCTGCCCCTTTGCCGCCAGTGCCGCTACCACAAGTCCTGCACCGCTTCTTAAATCAGGAGCGGTAACCTTTGCTCCGTAGAGACTCATAACACCTCTTATGACCGCAAGCCGTCCGTAAACACTTATATCGGCACCCATTTTCTTAAGCTCTGCACAGTGGCGGAACCGTCCGTCAAAAATATTCTCTATAATAATTCCCGTTCCGGAGGAAAGAGCCGAAAGAGTCATAATAATTGACTGAGCATCGGTGGGAAAGCCCGGATGAGGAGCAGTTCTTATTACATTTATATTATTGAGTCTTTTGCTTATCTTAATTCTTAAAGAGGAATCCCCCTCCATAAGAAGCTTGGCACCCATTCTCTCCAGCAAGGACACAGTGGGTACAATATGATTATAACACAAATTTTCCAAAAGTAAATCCCCTTTTGTAACTGCAGCTGCCGTCATATAGGTTGCAGCCACAATACGGTCGGGTATTATTGTATGCTCTGCATCGGTAAATTCATCCGTTCCTTCAATTTCTATTACCGAGCCGCCGCTTCCTGAAACCTTTACTCCGATTTTATTTAAAAAGGCACTTAAATCCTCAATTTCCGGCTCTCTTGCCGCATTGATTATACGGGTTTTACCTTTTAAGCCCGAGGCGGCAAGCATAATATTCTCAGTTGCCCCCACTGAAGGAAAATCAAGATAGATATCCGATTCCCTTAAATTTTCACCGTTAAAATAAAGATTTCCGTAATTTTCATTTATCTCTATTCCCATCTGCCTGAAGGCCTTGATATGTAAATCTATCGGTCTTGGCCCTAATGAACAGCCTCCGGGATAGGCTGACTCTGCCTTTCTCATTCTGGCGATAATTGCACCTGCTATAATTATAGAAGAGCGCATTTTCTCCATAAGCGTGCTGTCAATTACGTGACTGTCCACACCGGAGGAATCCACCGTAACGGTACTGCCTTCGCTTTCTACCGTACAGCCTAACTTTCTTAATATATCAAGAGTAAGTTCAACATCCTTTATCAGAGGGCAATCGTGAAGAACGGTTTTTTTACCGCTTATAACCGTTGCGGCAAGAATGGGAAGAATTGAATTCTTTGCACCGGGAATTCTTATTTTACCCGAAAGTCTGCTGCCACCCTCTATGATAAGCTTACTCATCAAAACACCTCCAAAAATGCATTACATCATTATTCTATGCATTCAAGGAGGCGTTTGTTAAAATCACAATTCTTTATTTATCAGCTTTTCCGCTTCATCCACAATTTTTTTTGCGGAATCTCCAATACTTAATTCTCCCGCATTTTTCCCCATACACTGAAGCTCATAGGGATCGTTTATAAGGGAATATACAGTATTTTCAAGAAGCTCACCGGATAAATCCTTTTCTATAATCATAACGGCTGCTTTTTTCTTTTCAAAAACCCTGCCGTTTAACTCCTGATGGTTTTCCGCCACATTGGGAGAAGGAACTATAATGGAGGGCTTACCTAAATACGCAATTTCACTCAGCGCCGTTGCTCCTGCACGGGTGATAATAAGATCTGCCGCACCCATATATTTTTCTATATCGTTTATATAAACCTTAACCTGTACATTTCCCTTTTCAATATCTATTCCTGCAAGCTTTGCCAGGATATCCTCGTGATATCTTTTACCTGATATGACAAGTATATTGAAATCGTCATTTTTATAAGTATTCTTTATAAAATCGCACAGGTGTCTGTTAAGCACCTTTGCACCAAGACTTCCGCCCATACAGAGAATAAAAGGCTTATGACTGTCAAGGCCAAGCTCTTCTCTGCAACGGAATTTATTAAGTCCGTCAAAAGATGCTCTTACGGGGTTTCCCGTTATGACTGTTTTTTCGGGACAGCCAAGCAGGTTTTTATCGTCAAAGGCAAGGCATACGGTATTTGCAAATTTTGATGCAAGCTTTGTGGTCTTTCCCGCTACTGCATTCTGCTCCTGAATAACGGTGGGGATATTAAGAAGCTTTGCCGCAATTACAACGGGAGCACTTACATAACCGCCGGTGCCTATAACCACATCGGGAGCAAAATCCGAAATAATATTCATACATTTTACTATACTTCCCAATAAAGAAAAGGCAACACCAAGCTTTTCAAAAAAGTTACCTGAAAGCCCCTTTATTTTTATAAATTCAATATCATAGCCTGCTTCGGGAACTATTTTATGTTCCATCCCCTTTTCGGTACCGATAAAAAGGATTTCGGCATTACTCAATCTTTTTGATATTTCATTTGCAATGGCAATGGCGGGATATATGTGACCGCCCGTGCCTCCGCCTGCTAAAACAGCCTTCATAACCGACACTCCTTATCCTTTATGACGGGATATATTAAGAACTATACCCATAGCCGCCATATTAACAACTATTCCCGTGCCCCCTGCCGAGAAAAACGGAAGCATTATTCCTGTTGAGGGAATAACATTGGTGGCAACAGCCATATTAAAAACCGCCTGGATTATAATGAGCATTCCGAGACCGAATGCCATATACAGCCCTAACGGGTCGGGACACTCCAGAGCCACCTTCATACATCTTATAAATAAAAATACAAAAAGAATAAGAACAACAAGACCTCCGATAAGACCCAGCTCTTCACAGATAACCGAGAAAATATAGTCATTCTGCGGTTCGGGAAGATACATGTGCTTTTGTCTGCCACGGGTAAGTCCTAAACCGAAAAGTCCGCCTGAGCCGATGGCATACAAAGACTGAACAATCTGCCAGCCGTCTCCCTGTTTATCCAAAAACGGATTTCTGTATGCTAAAATTCGCTGCATACGGTAAGGCGAGGTAAAGGCCAGTATTGTTATACCCGCCACTGCAGCTCCTGCAGCAGGCAGATAATATTTAAGCTTCATACCGTAGCATATAAGCATTGAGCCTACGGTAAGTCCGATAATTATTATAGCTGAGAAGTGAGGCTGTTTAAGAAGCATAAGTGCAGGAATTCCCACAAATACAAAAAGAGGTGTATAAATCTTTAAAAATGTTTGCTTTGAGGGCTCTATATTGGAAAGCACCGAAGCCATTATCAGCACCACTGAAACCTTCGTTATTTCCGAAGGCTGAAAGCTTCTTAACCCGGGAATGGGAAGAGAAAGCCATCTTTTCGCACCGTTTATGGTGCTTCCGAAGAATGCAACTGCAAGCAGAAGAACAATATTCAGCACAAAAATCCAGATTGCCAGCTTTTTATATACTCTGTAGTCAATACTTGCGCAAACAAGCATCATAACAAGACCTACCCCGATTGCGGGAATCTGACTCTTCACAAAGGACAAGCTGTCATTCTGATATGCTCTTGCAGAAGGAATACTTGCGGAAAAAATCATTACAAGCCCGAACACGGTAAGTATTATTACAGTTATAAAAAGCCACACATCAAAGGAGCCTTTTTTAGACGGTGTTTCATTCTGATGCTTTGTCATTTACACACTTCCTAAATAATATTAACTGTGGCAAAAAGACCGATTACGCATGCCACAAGGGTTATCAGGGATGCAATAAGAACAACCTGATTTTCGCTGTAACCTGAATATTCCAGGTGATGATGATATGGAGACATTTTGAAAATTTTTCTTTTCTTAGCTTCCTCGGGACCGTATTTAGCCTTCATAAGCTTGAACCAGCTTACCTGAATAACTACCGAAAGTCCTTCGAAAATATAGAAAATACCCATTATAACTATAAGGAGCGGATTGCCGATTGCAACACAGATACCTGTAACAAGTCCGCCTAAGAACAAAGAACCTGTATCTCCCATAAATACCTTTGCCGGATGGATATTGAAAAAAAGATAAGCTATAAGAGCGCCAACCGCAGAGGCTGCCAGGAAGGAAAGTCCCATTATATTTTTCATATAAAGGATTATTGCAAGAAATACGCATACTACCGTTGTTACGCTTCCTGCAAGACCGTCAACTCCGTCGGTAAGATTAACGGTATTCACAACATAGAAAATACCGAGAACAGCCAAAGGATAATAGAAATACCATAAATCCCATGTTACCGATGTAAAGGGAAGGGCGATTTTAGTATCTGTAAGCCCCATATATTTTAAAATAAATACAAATGCTACATCAAGAACGAGCAATAACACGGTTTTTTGTTTAACAGATAAGCCTTCATTCTTGCCCCTTTTTATAATAAGAGCATCGTCAATTCCGCCAACAAGACCGCAGACAAAAGCAAATGCCAAAACCACATAGCCTCTTATATCCAGAGGGAATATAAAGGATGCTATGATAATTGCAAGCATAAAGCCTATTCCCCCCATTGTGGGAGTGCCTGCCTTTTTCTTGTGGGATTCGGGACCGCATTCCCTTATGCTCTGACCGAATTTGAATTTATACAGCAACGGTATCAGCGCTAAAAATGCTACAAGGGAAACAGCAAATGAAACTATAAGATTAATTATTATTTTTTCCATTTTATTTTATTAAGCCTTCGCTTATTTCCTCCATCTTATATTTTCTTGAACCCTTGATTAAAATTACATCCCCGTCTTCTATAATGCTTTTCAGATATTCAAGGGTTTTTTCGTTATTTTCTATATTTACGGTGGCAAAGCCTTTTGCCTCTGCTCCTTTATTTATGGCAAGCGCATCCTCGGTAACGGTTATTAAAATATCAATTCCGCAGTCGGCAATATCCTCGCCAAGCTTATATAAAAGCTTATCACGGTAGCTTCCCAGCTCCAGCACCGAGCCGAAAACAACGATTTTTCTCTTT
Source organism: Oscillospiraceae bacterium (assembly GCA_015068665.1). GTDB lineage: Bacteria > Bacillota > Clostridia > UMGS1840 > HGM11507 > SIG450. The sequence continues at coordinate 57,535 of SVKB01000005.1, forward strand.
CCGGGATATTCCTTAAGCACCTGAAGTGCCGCACGCATTGAATCGGGTGCCGCGTTATAGCAGTCGGCAATAACAGTGAAATTATCCTTTTTAATTATATTCTGCCTTATGCCTTCCGCTCTGAAGTCTGCAAGACCTTCCTTTATTTCTTCATAGCTTCCGCCAAGCATCTTACCGATTACAATTGAGCAAAGCGCATTAAGCACATTATGCTCACCGGGAACATTGATACGGTATTCCTTCCCTTCAACTGAGAAGGTGGTATAATCTCCCATATTTTCAATTTTTTCAGGACAAATATCACTTTCCTTATTTTTTACCCCGTAATATATTATTTTATTGGGAACAGTATCCTTAACACTGTATAAAAGTGAATCATCTCCGTTTAAAACAAGAACTCCCTCTTTATCCATTCCGTTTACAATCTCAAGCTTTGCCTTTAAAATTCCTTCACGGGAGCCTAAATTTTCAATATGAGAATAACCTATATTGGTTATTACCCCGATATCCGGCTTTACAATTTTTGAAAGATAGTCAATTTCTCCGAAGTGATTCATTCCCATTTCAAAAACTGCCGTTTTTTCATCCTCAAGACGAAAAGCTGTCAGGGGAACTCCTATATCATTGTTGAAATTTCCCGAGGTTACAAGGGTGGGAGCAATTTTCGAAAGCACCGAGCCAAGCATATCCTTGGTTGTGGTCTTTCCAACGCTTCCTGTAATTGCAATTCTTTTGGGGTTAAGCTTATCTATATAGTACCGCCCCAGCATTCCCATTGCTTTTTTTGTATCCTCAACGAGGATAACGGTTGCAAAGGGGAAATCAATCTCTTTTGAGCTTAAGACAACCTTACAGCCCTTATTGGTAATCACATCTTCCAGAAAGTCATGAGCATCGAAGCGTTCACCTATTATTGGAATAAAAAGGCACTGACTGTCTGCAACACGGCTGTCGGTACAAATTTTGGTTATTTCCTTTATTTCACCCTCTGAAATTATTTTACCCGATACGGCATTTAAGATTTCAATGATATTTAATTTCATATAAATCCCCTTCCCGATGTATCTATTCTGATAAGATGCCCAAAACTATTTCCCTCTCGTCAAAATGTTTTTTTTCTTTTCCGATAATCTGATAGGTTTCGTGGCCCTTACCTGCAAGCAAAACAATATCCCCCGCCTTTGCCATATCAAGAGCAAAAGCAATTGCCTCCTTGCGGTTTTCAACGGTTGTATAATTATCTTTGGTAACACCTTCGACAATATCCTTAATGATTAAAGAAGGGTCCTCCGTTCTCGGATTATCCGAGGTGATAATTACAAAATCTGAATTTTCGGTGGCAATTTTTGCCATCTGAGGTCTTTTGGTTTTATCCCTGTCCCCTCCGCAGCCGAACAAAGTAATAAGTCTGCCTTTTTTTATTTTATTAAGAGATTCTATTACATTCAAAAGCCCATCGGGGGTATGTGCATAATCAATAATTACGGTGTAATCAGTACCGGTTTCAACCTTTTCCACTCTGCCTTTAATACCCGACTGCTTTTTGAGGGCGTTTTTTATAAAGGGAAACGGAATTTTTAAAGAAAGGGCTACCGCTATTGCCAGAAGTGAATTCTTAACCATAAATTCTCCGGGGAGCGGAAGGTTGATTCTTACAGTTTCTTCACCGTATTTAACGGTATAGGATACTCCGGAATCGGAAACATTTATCTCATGGGCACTTACATCCCCTTTTTCCATTCCGTAGGTAAGAAGCTTTGAGGTAACCTTGCTTTTCATATATTTAAAGCGCTCGTCGTCTTCGTTTAAAATACATAAATCGGATTTTCCGAAAAGCATACATTTTGCATCGGTGTATGCCTCCATTGTTTTATGGAAGTCAAGATGATCCTGAGTAATATTGGTAATACCGCCCACATCAAACTGAATCTCTGCCACACGGTCAAGATAAAGGGAGTGGGAGGAAACCTCCATAACAAGATAGTCTACCTTTTCCTCAACCATTTTATATAAAAGCTGATTGAACTCCAAAGAATCCGGAGTAGTTCTTTCCGAAGGGTATTCCCGGGCTCCTATCATTATGTTATTGGTTCCGATTAAGCCCACCTTATAGCCACATTCCTCAAGAATGCTCTTTATCATAGTGGTGGTTGAGGTTTTCCCGTTGGTACCGGTAATACCGATGCTTCTTAATTTTGTTGAAGGGTATCCGTAAAAGCAGGCTGAAAGATAGCTCATTGCCTTTCTTGAATTTCCGACAAAAATCTTTGGTATATCTATATCAACATTATCCTCACAAACAATTGCAACGGCACCCTTTTCCACAGCTGACTTTGCATATTTATGACCGTCACTCTCATAGCCCTTTACGCACACGAACAAATCCCCCGGCTTTGCTTTTCTTGAATCATAGCAAAGACCGGAAATCTCCATGTCAAGCTGCACTCCCACAAGGGCATCAAAATCAATGCTTTCCAATAACTTTTCCAGTAACATTTTTTATATCCTTTCTATTTGAACTCTGCCTTTATGACGCTTCCCGCGTCTGCAAACTGACCTGCTTCAATACTTTGCGATACGCATTTTAAAGTATCGGCCAGTTCTTCTGTAACCGTCGCTTCAAGCGTCAAACCACTGTCGCTTACAATTTTATATGCTTCGTTATAGGTTTTTCCGATTATATCGGGAACAACCATTTTTTCCGCTTCGGTACGCTCCTCGGTGTAAAGGATTACCGTTGCCGATTCGGCAACCACAACATTAGCCTTGGGCACCTGATCTAAAACTATCTCACCCTTGCCCTCTATTTTATATTTTAAAGAGGTGTATTTAAGCATTTCTCTTGCAGTATCAACAGGCTTTCCTATGCAGTCGGGAACTGTATATTCCTTTTCCTTTTCCTCCTCGGTTAAATCAGGCTCAACGCCTAAATATCTTAAACAATCCTCCATAATACGCTTAACTACGGGAGCGGCAATGATACCGCCCATATGCTGACCGCCTTCAGGCTCATCAAGAATAATAAGACAGGCAATCTGCGGATCGTTGGCAGGAGCAAAGCCTACGAAGGAGGCTATATATTTCTGATTACCTCGGGGCTGCTTTTCACTGGTACCTGTTTTACCCGCAATATGATAGCCCTTTATAAAGGCACTCTTACCGCTACCGTCGGTTACAACATTTTCAAGCACCTGACACAAAAGCCCGGAGGTTTCTTCACTTATAACCTGTCTTACAACATCGGTTTCGAATTCCTTTATAACATTTCCGTCGTTATCGGTATATTTTTTAACTATGTATGGTCTTAAAAGCTTGCCGTCATTGGCAACTGCCGACACCGCCGTTATCATCTGAAGCGGTGTTACCTGGAAGCCCTGACCGAAGGAGGAGGTTGCAAGCTCGGTAACATTGAAATTCTGCGGAGTAAAGAATATACCGGTGGTTTCACCGTTTAACTCTATACCCGTTCTTTCGGTAAAGCCGAATGCCTTATAGAATTTATAGAAATCTTCCTTGCCAATCTTTTCTCCGATATCCATAAATACAGGGTTACAGGAGTTTTTTATACCTTCAACAAAATTCTGAACACCGTGACCGACTGTTTTCCAGCAATGGATTCTGTATCCTCCGACCTGCTTGTAGCCGTTACAGTTAAAGGAGGTATTCAGATTTATTTTTCCTGTTTCAAGACCGATTGCCGACATAATAATCTTGAAGGTTGAGCCCGGCTCATAGCTGTCAACAACAGCCTTGTTACGCCACATTTTAGAAAGGGCATCCGACTGGGACTGCTGTCTCTTTTTTGCATCGGGAATTGCCGCAAGCTCAGCACTTACCTGCGGATTATTAAGGGTAAAGGGATTATTAAGATCAAAATCCGGTTTAGTTGCCATAGCAAGAATTTCACCTGTTTTAACATCCATAATAATTCCTGCTGCACCGTTATTTATCTTGTTATCTATAACCGCAGTTTCAAGATGCTTTTCAAGAAAATGCTGCATAGTCTGGTCAATGGTAAGAACTACGTTGGAGCCCGATTCGGGAGTATGATATCTTTCATACTTATAGGGCATCTCGCCGCCGCTGCCGCTTTTTGCGGTAACAATTCTTCCGGGCTTTCCTTTAAGAACTGAATCACAAATCATTTCAAGTCCCCAAAGTCCCTGACCGTCAGTACCGGTAAAGCCGATAACGTGAGCGGCAACATTACCTCCCGGATAGTATCTTTTCGATTCCTCTTCAAAGGAAATACCGTGATATTCCTTTTCTTCAAGAACTGCTCTTAATTTATTTGCAACATCCTTTTCAACCTTTTTCTTTATGGGCTCGTAAGCTGACTGCTTTTCAATTTTTGCCCTTACCTCTTCAATATCAACCTCGAGAGTTTCCGAAAGAAGCTTTGCAACCTCCTCTTTAAAGCCGTCATCCCTTACAATTTTAGGAGTAATACTTACAGTTTCAACCGAAGCACTTACCGCAAGAGGTTTCATATTTCTGTCATAGATGGTTCCGCGGGGCGGAGTTATAAGACGGTCTCTGGTCTGCTGCTCTATTGCTTCTTTTTTATACTGAGGACCTTTTATAAGTGTAGTATCCACAAGAGCTATTACAACAGCTGAAAACATAAAAAACACAGCAATCATTATATAAATTATTCTCTTTTTCGCTTTATGAATAATATTAGGTGCTGCCATAAAAAACTCCTTCTATAATTATAATGAGGGGAATGTTATCATTCCCCTTACAATTAATATGCTATCAGTTAATTTGAATATGCATAATACCCGTTTATAGTCCTTATCAAGGAAGCCACTATATTGGAATTGTCTGCCTTTCCTTCCGATGTATCAAACACTATTCCGTAATCCTTAGGCTCGGTGTTTATGTATACTATCTGACTCTTTTTAGGCTGATTCATATCCAGCTGTGCAATAGCAATCTCTTCAACCTTTCTTAAGTCGATTTTTGAGTTTATATCAACCTCAAGCTTCTTGTTATAGGAGCAAAGCTCATTATATTCAGTTTTCATATCGTTAAGAGCAATCTTTTGTTCATTGATTTCAACTGTTTTAAATAGCAGTGATGCAACTATTGCCACAATATATACTGCGCAGATAAAGGCAAACATTCCGGATTTTTTCTTTTTCACGCTGCCTTTTTTAATCTCGTTAACGAGATTTTCAACCTCATCATGCTCTTCAATCTGATAAGCAAGCTTCGTCCTTTTCTTCATTTTCTTCCACCTTTTCTATAACTCGTAATTTTGCGCTTGATGCTCTTAGATTTTCATCAAGCTCCTTTTCATCAGCTATTATGGGTTTTTTGTTTATCAGCTTACCCTTAGGGGTATTGCCGCATACACATACAGGAAAATCCTTGGGGCAGATGCACCCTTTTGTATAATCATTGAAAACATTTTTAACAATCCTGTCCTCAAGGGAATGGAAGGTTATTACCGCAAGTCTTCCTCCTACCTTTAAAGAGGTGAAGAAATCCTTAACCGCACCTGTAAGAAGCGTAAGTTCCTGATTTACCTCAATGCGGATTGCCTGAAAGGTACGCTTTGCCTTATGAGGACCCTTAAGGGCAATTTTCTGCGGCATTGAGCTGTTTATTATTTCCACCAGCTCAAAGGTTGTTTCAATGGGCTTTATTTCTCTTCTTTTAACAATATTTGAGGCAATGCTTTTTGCAAATCTTTCCTCACCGTAATCCCTTATAATACGGAACAGCTCTGAAAATTCATAGCCGTTTACTACATCACGGGCAGTTATTCCCATTTCCTGATCCATCCTCATATCAAGGGGGGAATCAAAACGGTAGGAAAAGCCTCTTTTTTCATTATCAAGCTGATAGGATGACACACCTAAATCGGCAAGAATTCCGTCAACCTTATCTATATTAAGCTCTTTTAATACATTCTTTATCTCACTGTAGTTGGAATGAACGGTTATAACCTTACATTTAAGATCGGAAAGTCTTTCGCCTGCCGCCTTAAGAGCTTCCTTATCCCTGTCAATTCCAATCAGAATACCTTTTTCGGAAAGTCTTTCACCGATTAAGTGACTGTGACCTCCTCCGCCAAGGGTAGCATCCACATATATTCCGTCAGGCTTTATATCAAGTCCTTCAATACACTGAAGGGGCATTATTGGCTTATGTTCAAAAATCATATTCCGAGTATCTCCATCTGAGCTGCTACGATATCAGCATCATCAGCTCCGCCTTCAATATCCTTATCATAGGTTTCCGCCGCCCATATTTCCAGACGGTTGCCCACACCGGATATAACTATTTCCTTATCAAGCTTTGCATATTTTTTCAAAAAATCGGATACAAGCACTCTGCCCTGCTTATCACAGGAGGCTTCGTCGGTATTACTGAAAAAGAATCTCTGAATCTTTGCACCGGTAGATAAAGGTAAAGCGCGAATCTTATCTTCGAACTTTTTCCACTCTGTTTCCGGATACACCAAAAGGCAGGGATCAAGCCCTCTTGTGATAAAAAATTTATCACCAAGCTCATCTCTGTACTTAGCCGGAAGTATGATTCGCCCCTTAGGGTCGATTACATGGCGGTTATGTCCGAAAAACAAGGCTTCACCTCCCCGAAAAACCACTTTCTACCACTTTAATGCATTCACAAACCACTTTTATAAAAAAATAATACCACTTTCTAAAAAAAAATGCAATAGTTTTTTTACAAAAATATTAAATTTTTTTGTCATTTTCATAAAAAGACCTTTTTTATATTAATTAAAAGTAAACTTTTCAATATACACTTGATTTTTCCGATAAAAATTGATATCATATTCTATGATGATAATTAACATAAAACATTAATTCAGGTGGGAGAAGAGATGGAAAAAATAAGGATTATTACAGACACTGCCTCGGATATTGATATCGCCGAAGCCAATAATTATGACATAAGCCTTTTACCCTTATCTATTACCTTTAATGGAAAAACATACAAAGAGCAATATGATCTTACCAAGGAGGAATACTGGGAGGTATTAAATACCTGCGATGAAATTCCAATGACCGCACAGATTCCGCCACAGGGATTTTTAGATGAATATGAAAGATGCTTTAAGGAGGGGTACAACAAAATCATTGTTGTTACCATAAACGGTACCGCCAGCGGTACCTTTAACAGCGCAAATCTTGCGGCAGATATGTTTTTTGAGAAATATCCCGACTCCGTAGAGTTTAAGTTTATAGATTCAAAGCTTTATACCGCTCTTTACGGTAAGCCCATTCTTGACGGAGCAAGGCTTATAAAGGAAGGTAAAAGTTTTTCCGAGGTTTTTGAATTTTTAGACTCGAAAATTTCAAAAATGAAGGCTTATGCTTATATGACTACCTTGAAGTTTGCCAAAAAAAGCGGAAGAATTTCGATTTTATCGGCAATTGTGGGTGATGCATTAGGGTTAAAGCCCATCATGCAGATTTATGACCGTAAGGTTGAGGTTATTTCTAAAACCAGAGGAGAAAAGGCGGCAATCGCAAAAACCGTCGAGCTTGTTAAGGGAGATATAGTAAATCCCGAAGCTCAGGATATTATCCTTGTTCACGGATGCAACAGTGAAGAAGTGCTTAAAAAGATTGAGGATGAGCTTAATGACAAGGTTAAGCCGAAGGGTATCATAAGATGGAAATTAGGCGGATGTATCACAACCAATACCGGCCCTGAAACTATCGGAATATTGTTTGAAGGAAATTAAAAGAACGGAGACTTTCAGTCTCCGTTCTTTTAATTACAAATGAAGGAAGTATTTTAAAATCAGGAATGAGGAATTAGGAACGAAGGAAGGCAAGCATGCCATTCGGCGCTTGCCAAAGAAAATTACAAATTAAACTGTGCAAAGCACAATATCACTTGCATAGCAAATAAAACTGCGAAGCAATATAACTCGCCATAAAGCGAATAACACTGCAAAGCTTGGCTTTGCTTCGGCATCCGTCCTTTTCTCGTTGCCGTAAGGCAACATATCGAGTTTAGAAGGAACATATCGAGTGCGAAGCACATATCGAGTTTTGCTTTTTAAAAACAAAAAGCCAACAGCAAATTAATTACTGTTGGCTTTTATTATTAAAATCTGAAATCCCTTTCACCCATTGCGATTTTTTCAACATTTTCCTTTGCAATTTTTCTTGCTTTTTCGTTGGGGATTTTTTCAAGTTCTCTTAAGATCATTTCGTTACCAACCTTAATGGTATCACTTGATGCATAGTCACAAAGGTATTCCTTTAAGGTCATAAGAGCGTTAGGGTGGCAGCAATTCTGAATCTGACCTGTTTTTGCAAGGCTCATAAATCTGTCTCCCGTTCTCCCCTCACGGTAGCAGGCGGTACAGAAGCTTGGGATATATCCCGATTTTATCAGCCAGTTAACCACCTCATCCAGGGTACGGTTATCACTTATATCAAACTGAGAGGAATCCTCCTCCTCGTGAACATTTTCATCGGCATAACCGCCAACGCTTGTTTTGGATGCACCGCTTATCTGGGAAACGCCAAGCTTTAATACCTTTTCCCTTACCTCCTTGCTTTCTCTTGTGGAAATAATCATACCGGTATAGGGAACACAAACACGGATTAAAGCACATATTTTTGCGAAGGTTTCATCATCAATACCGTTATCAAACTGAGTGGTATCAACACCTGCTGCTTTTTTGATTCTCGGAACGCTGATTGTATGAGGGCCTACTCCGAAGGTTGCCTCTAAATGCTCGGCGTGCATAAGAAGCCCGGCAAGCTCATAGCGGTAAAGCTCAAGTCCGAATAAAACTCCCAGTCCCACATCGTCAATTCCGCCCTCCATAGCTCTGTCCATAGCCTCGGTATGGTAAGCATAGTTATGCTTTGGGCCTGTAGGATGAAGTCTTTCATAGCTTTCCTTATGATAGGTTTCCTGGAAAAGGATATAGGTGCCTATACCTGCATCCTTTAATTTTTTATAGTTTTCAACGGTGGTTGCGGCGATATTTACATTTACCCTTCTTATTGCACCGTTTTTATGCTTTATTTTATAAATAGTGTCAATAGATTCGAGAATATACTCAATAGGATTGTTAACCGGGTCTTCCCCTGCCTCAAGAGCAAGTCTTTTATGCCCCATATCCTGAAGGGCAATAACCTCTTTTTCGATTTCCGCCTGTGTCAGCTTTCTTCGTGCAATACATTTATTCCCCTGATGGTAAGGGCAGTAAACACATCCGTTCACACAGTAATTGGAAAGATATAGGGGGGCAAACATAACAATTCTATTGCCGTAAATCTCTTCCTTGATTTCACTGGCGAGCTTGTAAAGACGGTCGGTAACCTCTTTATCCTCACAGGCTAAAAGCACACTTGCCTCCCTGTGGTCAAGACCTTTTTTAAGCTCTGCCTTTTTTAAAATTTCGTCTATCAGCGCCGAATCGTTTTTATGCTCATCCGCATATTTCAAGGTAGCTAAAATCTCTTCGTGGTTGATAAACTCCTCTGCTTTTTTTGATTTTACATTATACATAATTTGCTCCTTTCCCGGTCAGACAAATCTTCCCGGTCAAAAACTTATTTATTTGAATATACTGTTTTTGAATTAACGCCCTTTAAGGAGCCAAGCTTTCCCGAAAGGGTATTTATAATATCATTGGGGGCATCAAGAGCAACACTTATAACCGATACACCCTTTTTATGATAGGGTACTCCCATTCTTCCGATTATATAATCACCGTACAGGGATAAAAGCTCGTTAAGTCTTCCAACCGACTGTTTATCCTCAACAATTATACTTATAATGGCAATTCTTGAATTATCCATCCTGTATTCCATTACATAATCATCCATAAAAAATCCATTACCGATATCGGTTTTTACATCCTTTACGATTTTAAAACCGAAGTGCTTATAAACTTCAATGGAATTAAGGTTATTCTTATTAACGGTAAGATATATTCCCGAAAGTCCGCTGTTTTCGGCATATTCCTTCAAAAAGTCAAAAATTATACGGGAAACGCCTTTACCCCGATGTTCTCTGCCTATATACAGCTTACTTAAAAAGAGAAGCTTATCTTCTTCTTTAATTGAAATATAGCCGAGAGTACCGGAGGGTTCGGTTACAATATAATATTCATAGCCCTCATTTTCCACCTGATTTTTTATATAGGAGGCGGACTGAAAGGATGATGTCATATAATCAATCTGTTCCTTAGTTAAAATTTCCCGATAACATTCATTCCATATTTCAACTGCTTTTTGTGATATTTCATAAAAAGCAGCATCGGTTAAAGCCTTTCTTAATGCAACTGCCATTTATAGTCCCTTCTTTACCTTTTCAATGATTGCATCCTTTGTAAGACCGAATTCCTTTAAAAGCTCCAAAGCAGGGCCCGACTTACCGAATACATCATTAACCCCAACTCTTAAAACCTTAGTCGGACATTCCTCACATACTACCGAAGATACAGCCTCACCAAGACCACCGATTATATTATGCTCCTCGCAGGTTACGATAAGCTTTGTTTCCTTAGCCGCCTTTATAATAATATCTCTGTCTATAGGCTTTAATGTATGAATGTTTATTACTCTTGCAGAAATACCTTCCGCTTCAAGCTCCTTTGCAGCCTCAATTGCCTCACCAACCATAAGACCTGTAGCAATAAGAGTAACATCGTTACCTTCTTTTAAGGTAATACCCTTGCCGATTTCAAATTTATAGTCAGGATTGTCATTGATAACGGGTACTGCAAGTCTTCCGAATCTTAAATAGCAGGGGCCGTTATAGTTATATGCAGCAATAACTGCAGCTCTTGCCTCCACGGCATCGGAGGGAGATAAAACTACCATCCCGGGAATACTTCTCATCAAAGCAAAATCTTCATTACACTGATGGCTGGCACCGTCCTCACCAACCGAGATACCGCCGTGGGTTGCGGCGATTTTAACATTTAACTTTGTATAGCCCACAGAATTTCTTATCTGTTCAAAGGTTCTGCCTGCGGCAAACATTGCAAAGCTTGATGCAAATACAACCTTACCCGTTGAGGCAAGACCTGCCGCTACACCTATCATATTTCCCTCTGCTATACCGCAGTCGATAAATCTTTCGGGAAATTCCTTTTTGAATTTAATTGTCTTGGTTGCCTCTGCAAGATCGGCGTCAAGAACTATAAGATTATCGTGCTTTGCACCTAATTCCTTTAAAGTATCACCATACGCATCACGGGTTGCTATCTTTTTAATTTCGCTCATTAAAATTCCACTCCTTCCAGGTCTGCCATTGCAATTTTATATTCTTCCTCGTTAGGTGCCTTACCGTGCCATTCACACTTATCCTCCATAAAGGAAACATCCTTACCCTTTATAGTTTTTGCAATAATTGCGGTAGGCTTACCCTCACACTGAGTGAATTTATTCAAAGCATATTCTATTTCATAAAAATCGTGACCGTTAATTTCAACGGTGTTAAAGCCAAAGGCTTCAAATTTTTCCTTTATAGGATAAGGGGAATTAACTTCACAAAGACGTCCGTCAATCTGAAGGTCATTGTTATCTACGATTACACAAAGATTGTCAAGCTTCTTGGCATTTGCAAAAAGCAAAGCCTCCCATACCTGACCTTCGGAAATTTCACCGTCTCCCAAAATGGTATAAACATTATAGCTTTCACCCGAAAGCTTTGCCGAAAGCGCCATACCTGTTGCGGCGGACACGCCCTGACCTAAAGATCCGGTTGACATATCAACGCCCGGAACCTTATTCATATCGGGATGCCCCTGAAGATAGGAGTTTGTTTTTCTTAAGGTTTTAAGATCCTCCTTCGGAATAAAGCCTTTTTCCGCAAGAACTGCATAAAGTGCAGGTGCACAATGCCCCTTTGACATAACGAAACGGTCTCTTTTATCCCATTTCGGCTCATCAACCTTAATATTCATTTTTTCAAAGTAAAGGTATGTAAGAATATCGGCACAGGATAAGGAACCGCCCGGATGACCGCATTTTGCGTTGAAGGTTGATTCAATTATCCCCTTTCTTACCTCGTTTGCCCTTTTCTTAAGTAATGTTAAATCCATTTTTTATATCCCCCTAATTAAGTTTACTTATATCATACGGCGTTGTCTGATAAACATAGTAGTTAAGCCAGTTTGAAAAGAACAGACTGGCATTTGCCCTCCATTTAAGCACAGGCCTTTTACTCGGATTGTCATCAGGAAAATAATTAACGGGTATCTTTATGGGAAGCCCCTTATTTACATCCCTTTCATATTCAAGCTTAAGAGTTTCCGCATCATACTCAAGATGCCCTGTTATGAATATCTGACGCCCGCCCTTGTTGGAGCAAAGAAGAACACCCGCTTCGGATGACTCTGCAAGAATTTTAAGCTCCTCACACGCTTTTATATCCTCTTTTTTTACGTAGGTATGCCTTGAATGAGGTGCTAAAAAGCTTTCGTCAAAGCCTCTCATAAGCTTATTGTAGCTTCTCTTTATTTTATGCTCAAATATACCGAACATTTTCTCCTCAAGCGGATATTTATTTATTCCGTAATGGTAGTAAAGCCCTGCCTGAGCACCCCAGCAGATATGCAGGGTTGAGTGAACATTGTTTTTCGACCATTCCATTATCTCGCAAAGCTCGTCCCAGTAGTCCACCTCACAAAATTCCATCTGTTCAACCGGTGCGCCGGTTATAATCATACCGTCAAACTTTTCATTTTTAAAATCGTCAAAGGTACGGTAGAAATTAATAAGATGCTCCTGAGGAGTATTTTTCGATTCGTAGGACTTGGTGGTCATAAAGGAAACCTCAACCTGTAAGGGAGAGTTACCGAGAAGTCTTAAAAGCTGGGTTTCGGTAACAATCTTGGTGGGCATAAGGTTTAAAAGAAGTATTTTAAGCGGTCTTATATCCTGTTTAAGAGCACGCTTACTTGTCATCACAAATATATTTTCCCCTTCAAGCTGTTTTCTTGCGGGAAGATTATCGGGTATTTTTATAGGCATATTATCCCATCCTCATAATTAGTTAATTATATTATACAATAACAGGACAAATATTTCAACATAAAAAAAAGGATGTAAAAATTTTTTTTACATCCTCATTAATATTTTTAATCCTTATCGTCATCAGCTTCATCAACGGATTTTTCGTCTTCTTTTACTTCAACCGCATCTTTTGCTGCAGCCTCATCGGATACCGTATCTTCTGCGTTTTCCTTTTCAAGAATTTCCTTATGAAGAAGGTTACCAGTGCCCGTAATATCATCCTGATGGGCATCCTTATCGGCAATGTTTTTAAACATTTCCTTATCGTCAACCGCAATATCAAGACGCTTTCCGTCAACGGGAAGCACAATACAAACCTCGGTGCCCTTGTTTTCTTCACTTTCAAGGTAAATATCGCCGCCGAAGGCATTGATCATTTCCTTCGAAATTGCAAGCCCCAAACCGGTTCCTCCCTGCTCTCTTGAGCGGGCTTTATCAACACGGTAGAATCTTTCAAAAATTCTTTCAAGATCAGACTTGGGAATACCGATACCCGTATCCTTTACTTTGATATAAATGTTACCGTAGATTGCTCTTACAAATATATCAATTATACCTTCCTTCGGGGTATATTTTATTGAGTTTGAAATGATATTTATAAGAATCTGCTCCAGGCGGTCCTTATCCATAAATAAGGGCGGAAGCTCATTCATTTCGTGATAGGTAAGCTTGTGACCGTACTTGTCCGCTTCAATTTTCATCTTGGCCACAACATCGGTAATAAGCTCGGACACATTGAAATATTCACGGTTAGCAAGGATTATCTTACTGTCCAGCTTGGAAAGGGTAAGAAGGTCACTTACAAGCCTTGTCATACGGTCAGCCTCTTTGTTGACAACATCCAAAAAGCCTACCTCGGTATCTCTGTCCAGGTCATTCTCACGCATTGTCTCAATGTATGTTTTAATTGTTGTGATGGGAGTTTTAAGCTCGTGAGAAACATTGGCAACAAACTCTCTTCGTGAATTTTCAACACTTTCCTGCTTGGTGATATCCTGAATAACCACCATAACGCCCCTGTATTTTTCATGCTCGAAAATAAACGGGCTTATTTCAAGCTTTAAGGAATAGTCATTTGTTTTTATGATTCTTTGCTCTACCTTGTGATAATCAAGATAGATAAAATCTCCGATATAAAGGTCATCGAAAAACTTTGTAAAGTATTCGTCAAAGTTTATTTCCTTTTCATTTTCAATACCAAGAAGTGTCTTTGCCGCAGGATTTATAACAATGGATTTTCCTTCGGAGTCAAAAGCTATGATACCGTCAGACATATATTTCATAACGGTTTCAAGCTTATTTTTTTCAATTCCCAGCTCGGTTACGCTTTCGGAAAGCGCATCTGACATATACTTGAAGGTATTGGAAAGAATACCTATTTCGTCATTTTCCTTAACTGCCGGAACTGATTCGAATTCTCCCTTTGCAAGCTTTTCGGCATGCTTTGTAAGAGAGGTTATCGGCTTTGAAATGGTACGGGATAAGAAAATACCAAGTAAAATGGCAATCATAACGCCCAGTAAAAGCGCCTGAAGCACCATGGTGGTCATATTTCTTATAACATCATTCATCGCGTTTTTGGAATCAACTATATATACAATATATTTGATACTTCCCTCACCGTCGGCTATGGGAACCGCATATTCCATAATTGAGTTGGAGGCTTCGGTCTGTATTCCGGTATTTCCCGTCATTGCCTCGGCTATTGAGGGAGTTTTGGTAAGCGCCTTACCCTTTGCAGGGTCGGTGCCTATTAAATACGCCGCACTTTTACCGTCCAGTATGTAATAATTACGGTAGGAATAATCAACTCCCAGATTTGTACTGTATGCATTGAGCATAACCTCCATTTCCTCAAGCCCCGATTCATTTGTAGCTGCATTCTGAAGCTGGGTAACAAAGGTTTCCGTAAAGGTATCTGATACCTTTTTGCGAAAGTCGGTATGGTAATACACATTGATGTTATTTATTAAAAAGGTACCTAAAACCGACATTATGGCAATAATGATAAGCACAAATATAAGAATCAATTTCTGCTGAATACCTTTAAACATTTTAACACCTACTTGATGGATTTAAAATAATATCCGAGACCGCGCTTGGTTACTACATATTCAGGCTCGGAGGAATTATCCTCAATTTTTTCCCTGAGTCTTCTTACGGTTACATCAACGGTACGCACATCACCTAAATACTCATAGCCCCATACCTGCTCCAAAAGTGCCTCTCTTGAGAAAATTTTTTCAGGCTTTTTAGCTAAAAATTCAAGCAGCTCAAATTCACGCCTTGTAAGGTCAATGGGATTTCCGTCCTTGGTTACCTCGTATCTTTCAGAATTGATAACAAGTCTTCCCATTTTTATGATACCTGTTTCATCGTTTGAGATAAATGCCTCGGAAACGGTTCTTCTTAAATTAGCCTTAATTCTTGCAATCAGCTCTCTTACGCTGTAAGGCTTTGTGATATAGTCGTCAGCCCCCAGCTCAAGACCGAGTACCTTGTCAATCTCATCCTCACGCGCGGTAACAAGAAGAATGGGAATACTCTTTTTAACTGCTCTTAATTCCCTAAGAACCTGAAAGCCGTCCATTTTGGGAAGCATAACATCCAAAAGCACCAGGTCAAAGTCCTCCGCCTTTGCCAGATTAAGCCCCTCCTCACCGTCAAATGCCTGTCTTGTTTTGTAGCCTTCCTTTTCAAGATTGAATTTTAAAATGTCGGAAATCGGCTTTTCGTCTTCTACTATTAAAATATATTTTTCACTCATAATTACTTATTCCTTTCAAGATATATTAAAAGAACTGAAATATCCGCAGGAGAAACTCCCGATATTCTCATTGCCTGACCGATGGATTTCGGTCTTACAAGGTTAAGCTTCTGCCTTGCCTCAAGGCGCAGACCGGATATTTCGTCATAGTTTATACCCTCGGGTAAAAGCCTTTTATCAAGCTTGGCAACCTGCTCAGCCTGATTAAGCTGTTTTCTTATATATCCTTCATATTTTATTTGTATTTCAGCTTCCTCCCATACCACTCTTTTAAGCTCGGGACGGTTTTTATCAATCTTAGCGAGAAGCTCATAGGAAAGCTCAGGTCTTCTTAAAAGCTCACTGAGTCCTATTCCCGTTGTTATGGGAGAGCTTAAATTTTCCTTTAAGAATTCGTTAACCTCATCTGAGGGCGGAATGTTAACCGAATTTATTCTTTCAACCTCAGCCTCGGTTGCTGATTTCTTTTCAAGAAAGCTTAAGTATCTTTCTTCGGAAATAAGCCCCAACTCATAGCCAAGAGGAGTAAGTCTTAAATCTGCATTATCCTGTCTTAAAAGCAGGCGGTATTCACTTCTTGCGGTCATCATTCTGTAAGGCTCATTGGTGCCCTTGGTAACAAGGTCATCAATAAGGGTGCCGATATATGCCTGATCTCTTGACAGTATAAAGGGCTCCTTATTTAAAATTTTCAAAGCGGCATTTATACCTGCAATAAGCCCCTGTGCCGCAGCCTCCTCATAGCCGGAGGTACCGTTAAACTGACCTGCCCCGTAAAGACCGCTTATTTTCTTGAATTCCAGAGTAGGATAAAGCTCAAGAGGATTAACGCAGTCATATTCAATAGCATAAGCGCTTCTTGAAATGATTACATTTTCAAGGCCCTTGATGGAGCGGTACATCTTTTCCTGAACATCCTCGGGTAAAGAGGAGGACATCCCCTGAACATACATTTCATCGGTATCAAGTCCCATAGGCTCAATAAATACCTGATGTCTTTCCTTATCCTTGAATCTTACGATTTTATCTTCAATGGATGGACAGTATCTTGGCCCCGTACCCTCAATTTTACCGCTGTAAAGGGGGGAACGGTGGAGATTGTCAAGAATTATTTTATGGGTTTGCTCATTGGTATAGGTAAGATAACAGTTACCCTTGTTTTCGCCTATATATTCATTTTCAAAGGAGAAGGGAACAATTATGTCATCCCCCTTCTGAACCTCCATTTTCGAAAAGTCAACGCTTCTTTTTAAAACTCTTGCAGGAGTACCTGTTTTAAACCTTAAAAGCTCAATACCCATTTCTCTTAAGGATTCGGAAAGCCTGTTTGCGGGAAACATTCCGTCAGGTCCGCTTTCTTTTTCATAATCACCGATTATGATTTTTCCTTTTAAGAAGGTACCGGTTGCAATAATTACCGCTTTTGTTTCAAAGATAAGTCCCGAATCGGTTTCCACCGACTCGACCTTATTATCCCCGGTAATATTTATTTTTATGATTTCACCCTGTCTTACAAAAAGATTCTCCTGCTTTTCCAGGGTGTATTTCATTTCATTCTGATATTTTCGGCGATCTGACTGAACACGGAGGGAATGAACTGCAGGGCCTTTGCTTTTATTTAACATTCTTGACTGAATAAAGGTCTTGTCTGCATTTTTTCCCATTTCTCCGCCAAGAGCGTCAATCTCTTTTACAAGATGTCCCTTGGCTGTACCGCCGATATTCGGATTGCAGGGCATATTGGCAATCATATCAAGACTTATGGAGAAAAGATAGGTTTTCACATTAAGCCTTGCGCATGCTAAGGCTGCCTCACAGCCTGCATGACCGCCGCCGATAACCACCACATCACAGCTGTCTGCTATGTAACTCATTAGTAACCGTCCTTTGAATTAAAAAAGTAGAGGCGGTTCTACCGCCATTTTAGTTGAATTTGTTTTAAAATTATAAAAAGCATTTACCCGCCCCTGTGTATCAGTAACGTCTCCTAATTCATGTTTTCGTAATTTTTACGCTCTGCCACACTGTTTCCTGCTGCCTGAATAATATCCATACTCTCTAATGATACCCCTGTTCCTATTGCAACACAGGTTGTAGGATCCTCTGCAATTTTAGCAGGGATACCCGTTCTTTTTTCAATAAGCTTATCAAAGCCCTGCATAAGAGCACCGCCACCTGTAAGCACGATGTGATTTGTAGCAATATCGCCTACAAGCTCGGGAGGAGTTCTTTCCAAAACATCGTGAATTGCATCGGCAATGGAATTAGCCGCTTCACTTAAAGCGTCAATAATTTCATCCGACCTCAGTTCAAGAGTATTCGGTAAGCCTGTGATAAGGTTTCTTCCCTTTATGCTGGTTGTTTTGATTTCCTCCAGGGGGAACACACAGCCGATTGACTTTTTGATTTCCTCGGCAGTTCTTTCACCTATAAGGATGTTATATTTATTTTTGATATATTTGATGATAGCATCATCAAAGGTATCTCCGGCAATTTTAATTGAATTGGATACAACAACACCGCCAAGTGAAATAACAGCAATATCGGTAGTACCGCCGCCGATATCAACAATCATATTACCGTTTGGCTCTGCAATATCAATGCCCGCACCTATTGCAGCGGCAATGGGTTCTTCGATAACATAAGCTCTTTTTGCGCCTGCCTGCAAGGCAACGTCAACAACCGCTCTTTCCTCAACCTCGGTAACTCCCGAGGGAACGCAGATTACTATATTGGGCTTGAAGAATTTTGAAAAATTAACCTTGGAAAGAAAGCTCTTAAGCATCTTTTCGGTGGTATCATAATCGGAAATAACGCCGTCACGAAGAGGTCTTATGGCAACTATATTACCGGGCGTTCTTCCAATCATCTTCTGCGCCTCGTCACCTACCGCATATACCTTTCCGGAAACTCTGTCAATAGCCGCAACCGAGGGTTCTCTTAAAACAATGCCCTGCCCCTTCACATATATGATAACCGTTGCGGTACCCAGGTCTATTCCTATATTTTGTCTGAAATTAAACATAGTAAAAAACTCCTTAATTTATTAACTATAACATACTATTCTATATTATACATCAATCCCTTTGTATTTGTCAAACTATTTTAAAATTAGGTTGACTATCTTTTTAAAATATTGTATCATAACCAAGAGGTGAAGTTTATGAAAAAAGAGAAAAACAACTTTCTTATGGGAGCGCTTATAATCGCAATATCCCATATACTGGTAAAGATTATCGGTGCTTTATATAAAATTCCACTTGACAGATTCATACTGCAGACAACGGGTATGGGAATATATTCTTCATCCTATACCATTTACAACTGGTTGTTCGTTGTATCCACCGCAGGGCTTCCCGTTGCCATTTCAAAGCTGGTTTCCGAAGCAAGAGCTTTAGGCAGGGAAAAGGAGGCTTACGAAATATTCAGAGTTTCAAGGATACTGCTTATATGTGTCGGTCTTACAGCCTTTCTTATTATGCTGGGATTTGCTGTTCCCTTCTCAAAGATGATCAGCGCCGAGTCCTCCTATCTTACAATGATGGTTATGGCACCAAGCCTTTTCTTTGTAGCCGTTTCAAGCAGCTACCGCGGATATTTCCAGGGCAGGGAAAATATGAACCCCACCGCTTATTCGGAGGTTGTAGAGGCGGTAAGCAAGCTTTTATTCGGTCTTTTATTTGCTTATCTTGCAATGAAGCTTACAGGCGAATACTATATCGGCTCTGCCGGTGCTATTTCAGGGGTTACCTTAAGCACCTTTTTCAGCTTTGTTTTTCTTGATATATACTACAAAAAGCATAAAAAAGATATCGTTATGACCTCTGAGACGAACATAGCTGCTACAGGGAAAATTCTTTCAAAGCTTGTAAAGCTTGCCATTCCCGTAACACTGGGGGTATCGATATTCACACTTACCTCTCTGATAGATACCGCCATGATTATGAATCAGTTAAGCGGTATCGGCTTTGATGAGGATACAAGACTTTCAATGTACGGTTATCTTAACCGTGCAATAACCTTATTTAATCTTCCGCCCACGGTTATTGCCAGCATTGCTATTTCAATTGTGCCTGCAATATCCTCCGCCATTGCCTTAAAGGATACTGAGACAGCCCATAAAAATCTTATTTCGGCACTGAAAATTACCGTTTTGTTTGCAATGCCCTGTGCAATGGGACTGTCCTCACTGGCTTCTCCCGTGCTTTCCTTTATATATAATGACGGTAACTATTACCATCTTCTTACCGTTATGGGAATTGCAACCTTGTTTGTAACCGTTGTTCAGGTTTCAAATGCACTTTTACAGGCATATAACAAACCCTGGATTCCTGTATTTAATATGATGATAGGCGGAGCGATTAAAATTATTGTAAACCTGATTCTTGTTTCCAATCCCGCTATTAATATTTACGGTGCTCCCATCGGAACCACCCTTTGCTACATGACGGTTGTTTTACTTAATGTGATCGCTCTTAAGCGCATTTCGGGAGTAAAATTCAGTTTAACCGCCTTTATAATAAAGCCTTTGATTATCGGTGTGATAACCTTTGTAACTTCATCCGTTACCTATCGTTTTTCAGAGCCTGTTTTGGGTGGCACGGTTGGGCTTTTTGCCGCTATCGCCGTTGCAGTAATTTTCTATGCGGTGTCCCTGCTGCTCATAAAGGCACTAAGCAAAGACGAAATCCTGCTCCTTCCCAAGGGCCGGTTTATTTTAAGCAAATTAGAGAGGTTTAAACTGATATGAATATAAATAAAGAGAAATACACTTTTGACGACCTTTTATGGGTAGTGGATAAATTAAGAGGAGAAAACGGATGTGAGTGGGACAGAGCCCAGACTCATGAATCTCTTCTTAAGTATCTTGTTGAAGAATCCTATGAATATATCGAGGCAACTCAGAAAAAAGATGTTACGGCACAGGCTGAAGAGCTTGGCGATGTACTTTTGCAGATTGTTATGAGTGCCAGAATAGGTGCCGAAACGGGTGATTTTGACATTTCGGATGTAATAGACGGAATATGCAGAAAAATGATTTACCGTCATCCCCACGTTTTTTCGGATACCGAGGTTTCAGGCGTGGAGGATATCTTAAAAAACTGGGACGAGCTTAAGAAAAAGGAAAAGAATATTGCTGATGATAAAGAGGCTTTATTATCGGTTTCAACAGCACTTCCCTCCCTTATGAGAGCTCAGAAGGTAGTAAAAAAGATAAAAAAACTTGAAAAAAATAAAAAAATAAGCGGAAAAAGCAAAGAAACTATTGACAAATCGGATAAAATGGTTAATAATAATACTGTATTCTCTATTAAAATTGCCGAAGAAGAGGATTTTGCAGATGCTCTTTTGAAGCTTGTTGATATGGCTAATGATAAAGATGTTTCCTTAGAGCTATGTCTTAACAACCGTATTAATGAGATTATCAATCGATTTAACTAAGTGTACATATTTGAAAACACTTAATTAAAATATATAATTAAATGAAAGGGGTATACTCACATGAACAAGACAGAATTAATCAACGCTATCGTTGAATCCGCAAAAATCTCCAAGAAAGACGCTACAGCAGCTTTAGATGCTACTATCGACGCTATCGTAGATGCTCTTAAAAAGGGTGATAAGGTTCAGTTAGTTGGTTTTGGTTCTTTCGAAGTTAAGGAAAGAGCTGCAAGAAAAGGCAGAAATCCTAAGACAAAAGAAGAAATCACAATTCCTGCTTCTAAGGTTCCCGGCTTCAAGGCTGGCAGAGGCTTAAAAGACGCTGTTAAATAATTGAATATTATTAAAGCATAAAAATGCGGACAAGTTTTCTTGTCCGTTTTTTTATTTATTTCTTTCCACCGTTTTTCCGATAAAAAATAACTATTGACAGAACAAATGTTCGTATGTTATTATTAAGTTGCAAATCGCAACAAGCAATAACCGGTTATTAAAATTAAAAGGAGGAAAAATGGAAGGAATAAAGGATTTAAGAAATTGTTTAAGGTATAACATTCTGCAACAAAAGAGAGTATGTAAAATCACAGGGCTTTCACCCAAGGGGCTCAAAGCTAAGCTTTCGGTCCCGAAGCGTTTTACTTTATATGAGATAGTCGGTATAAAGAAGGCTTTAAGCTTAAGTATGGATGAGGTTATAAAAATTTTTGCACCTTTTGTTGCAAAACACAACAAAAGAGAAGAAACGGAGGCGGATGCAGTTGATTAAAATTGTCGGTGAAGAAAAGGAAATAAAGAAGTATACAAAGGCGGTTAACGAGCTTTTAACATTATATAAAAATCTTAATGACGGAGAAAACAGCCGACTGTTTACGGATAAGCAGTTTAAGAATATTTTGCAAAAAGCTCTTGAAAATCCGTCCTACGGTGAGGATACACTAAAAGGGAGAGTTTTAAGAGAAAACCTTCTTTCCGATAAATCCCTTTCAGATATAGCCCGGGAAAGTATGTACAGTATTTCCCGCATTTATGATATAAAGCACAAAATATTAAAGGAATTTGCGTCGGTAACCTTCGGGGTGATAATACTGTGAAAGAATCTGTAAAAATACGAAGACTTATTTTTAAATACAATGAGCTTATGCTGATTAAGGATATAATCGGTAAAATGCCTGAAAGGGGCTGTGATATAAGGTGCATAGTTAAAGACGGTAAGCCTGTAACCCTTCCCCGGGATTTAAAAAGACTTCTTAATTATATAGGTGTTTATGAAGCTGCATTTAAAAAAAGCCTTAAGATGCTTGCAAACAATACGGAAAGAGAAATCATTGAACATTCAGTGAAAAAAAGACACTCAATAAATAAAACCTCTATGACTCTTTATGTTTCCACGGCAACAGTAAGCCGTGCAATTAAAAAATTCAGAGAGCTTTTTTCGGAGAATATCCGCTTGTCAAAACGAATAATATTCCCTCTTCTCAAAATAAAAAAACTGTGAAAAAAACTTGCAATCTGAATACAATTATAGTATAATATTTTAGAAAAAATATTAAATTGGAGGGAAAAATATGAATTTACAGAATGAGTACCTTCTCGGTATATACAACAAAGTTGCCAAGAAGGACAGCACAGAACCGGAATTTTTACAGGCTGTGGGAGAAGTTTTGGAATCCTTAGAGCCTATTGTTGAAAGAAATCCCGAAATGGAAAAAACAGGCGTTATAGAAAGAATGGTTGAGCCTGAAAGAACTATTATGTTCAGAGTATCCTGGGTTGACGATAACGGCAATGTTCAGGTAAACAGAGGCTACAGAGTTCAGTTTAACTCTGCAATCGGTCCCTACAAAGGCGGATGCCGTTTCCACCCGTCCGTTAATCTGAGCGTTATCAAATTCTTAGGCTTCGAGCAGACCTTTAAAAACTCTCTTACAGGCTTACCTATGGGCGGCGGTAAGGGTGGCTCTGACTTTGACCCTAAGGGCAAGAGTGATAATGAAATTATGAGATTCTGTCAGAGCTTTATGACCGAGCTTTCCAAGCATATCGGTGCAGATACTGATGTTCCTGCAGGTGATATCGGCGTTGGCGCAAGAGAAATCGGCTATATGTTCGGTCAGTATAAAAGACTTAAGAACGAATTCACAGGCGTTCTTACAGGTAAGGGCTTAACCTATGGCGGTTCCTTAGCAAGAAAGGAAGCTACCGGCTACGGTCTTTGCTATTTTACAAACGAAATGCTTAAGGCTAATAACAACAGCTTTGAAGGCAAAACCGTTGTTATCTCGGGCTCAGGTAACGTTGCTATTTATGCCTGCGAAAAAGCTTACGAGCTTGGTGCAAAGGTTGTTGCAATGTCTGACTCCAACGGTTACATATATGATAAGGACGGAATCGATCTTGACCTTATGAAGACAATCAAAGAGGTTGAAAGAAAACGTATTTCCGAATATGCAGTTCGTAAGCCCGGTGCGGTTTATACAGAAGGCTGCAAAGGTATATGGACAATTAAATGTGATATCGCACTTCCCTGTGCTACCCAGAACGAGCTTGATAAGGACGGAGCAGAGGCTCTTGTTAAAAACGGCTGCATCTTAGTTGCAGAGGGCGCAAATATGCCTTCAACTCCCGAAGCTGTAAACACCTTCTTATCAAACGGAGTTTTATTCGGTCCTGCAAAGGCTGCTAACGCAGGCGGTGTTGCTACCTCCGGTCTGGAAATGAGCCAGAACTCCATGAGATATTCATGGACCTTCGAAGAGGTTGACGAAAAGCTTAAGGGTATTATGAAGAATATCTTTGCTGCAGCTTATAACGCTTCAAAAGAATGCGGCTGCGAGGGTAACCTTGTTGTTGGTGCCAATGTTGCAGGTTTCTTAAAGGTATACGATGCAATGAAGTGGCAGGGCGTAGCATATTAAAATATATACTAAATTTAAAAGGAGTCGGGTTTTCCGACTCCTTTTGTTATATGTCTTTAATTACAGGTAGTTATCCGACGGCTAATTTGATAAGTTTCTCTATCAAAATCGTTGATACATCTTGTTTTTGGTGGTCTGGAGTTTTTTTACATTCCCTCTCTTATGCATTTTTATAAGCTTATCCTCTATGATAATCTTGTCTATGATTGCTTTTACCGTGGCTTCAAGCTCGGAATTTTCGCTGTAATCTGCCTTTACCATAAAGTCAATTCGTTCTTCCTTCATAAGCTTTTTTGCAGTATCCATACTCTTATCGTAAACGGCAATGGAATGACCGCCGTTCATTTTACAAAGCTTCATACAGGGAACATCGGTAAATCCGTCTCCGATATAAATCATATTCTCAAAGGGGATTCGTCTGTCCTCTTTAGCCATATAGGAATTAAGCGCCTCGTCATCACGTACCGAAAGCTGCCCTTTATTGATTCTGAATAGATACTGGGTTTTGGTAGTAAAGTTAACAACGGTTTTGGGCCAGATGGCAACACCGTTTACATCATAGGCATACTCACAGGCAAAGGTTTTGGTAAAATACTTATAAACGGGAGAGCCTTCTATTATTTCCTGAAGGCCTGAGGATATAACATAATGCTCAACTAAAGCTCCATGGCTTTTTGCATACTCATTTACTCTTTCAAACCAGCCATCTACCACACCGGGGAAGAATTCTATTCCACTGCCCAGCTTAACAAACTCCTCACGGGTTATTTTTATATCCTTTAAGCCTGCATATTTAAGCATAAAATACATATAGCTTAAAAGCCCGTCCATTTCGTTTTCTACGGTAAACTCCCCTACCTTACTCCAGAATTCCTCCTCGCTTATTCCAAGGCTGGGAATAAAGCCAAAATTCTGCATATTGTTGGTTATAAGAGTTTTATCAAAATCGTACATCAGGGCTATTATAGGTTTTTTATCCATAACGGACTCCTTTCTAATCAAGCCCTTCTATCTTCTCAAAGCCATTCTGTAAAAGGCCGTCAATAATAGTCTTACGGTAAACGGCAGCACGGGGGCTTTCCTTCATATTGGCTAAAATGTCAAGAGCTTTACTCATTTCCTCATCACTTATTGTTATTTTTTCCTTGTAAATTTTTTCATCACTTCTGGGCGGAAGAGTATCCCCGAAGCATTTAAACACATCAAAGCCTTCAGGAGTACCTGCTCCCAATACAGCTTTGGTAAGAGCAGCGCTGTATTCCTCACCGTAAGGAAGGGAATCAAGATTCCACAGCTTATCCGCCATAAGCACTATTGCAGAAGGCAGAGAATAAGCATAATGGGAATATTTTGCCTTATTTCCGTATTCCCAGGCACAAAGCTCGGTACCCATGATATTTTCCTTTAAAGCCTCATCCGACCCGGGTTCTTTGTAAGGGCTCCAGTCCTTTAATTTAGACGGATTTATATATTGCTCCAGATCCGCATAGGTGTTTGGAAAATCGGAATTTATTATTTTAAAGCCTGCTTTTAGCTGGGCATTCATTGAACATCCCTTGTAAGGGCCTCTGCCGGGAAGGGCAACACGCCAGAACTGCATAATTACATCACGGGGAATGGGAATATCTCTTTCGCAGTCAAGCTGATCGCTCCACATAACCATGGTTTTACCCGCTTTTTTTACCATGGAATAAACCTTTAAAAGAAGGTCATACCAAAGCTCCTGACGGTCCTTTATGCCGTTAGCCTCCATATAAGACTTGCATCTTTCACATTCATCCCAATGGCAAAGTCTTCCAAGCTCGGGACGGTCCGCAAATTCTATTTCATCACCGCCGACATGGAAATACTTTGAATTAAATATTGCCGCCAGCTCTGAAATCACAGCCTCATAAATTTCAAAGAGCCTTTCACTGCCTGCGCATACCGTCCAGCTTGTCTGATTCGGATTATTTGTTATGCAGGCAATTTCGGGAAAACATTCTATCATTTTCCCCGAATGGGCAGGAAGG
Organism: Oscillospiraceae bacterium; assembly: GCA_015068665.1. Classification (GTDB taxonomy): domain Bacteria; phylum Bacillota; class Clostridia; order UMGS1840; family HGM11507; genus SIG450. The sequence goes on from SVKB01000005.1 coordinate 83,705, forward strand.
TCAAACTCGGGAATAACCTCAAGACCTATTATATCACAAAATGCCATAAGCTCTTTAACCTCTTCCACCGAATAGGCTCCGGGAAGATATGCCTCCTTCGGGAAGCTGTTAATTTTTATTGCCGAGCCGGGACTGTCGAAAAAATGAAGGTGGATATAGTTCATTTTACTTTTCGCGGCAAGCAAAAGGTCTGCTTTAAGAGTGGATATATCCTCAACACCTCTTGCCAGGTCAATCATAAGGCCTCTGTAAGAGCATTCAGGGTAATCACTGATTTCACCTGTACAAAAAGAACGGTTATTATCAAGCATACCTGACAGAGTTGCAACTGCATTTCTTATGCTTAAATAATCCTTATAAAAAATTTCGATTTTTTCACCCGTTAAGATTTTATATTCCTCATTTTTCAGGTCGTCAAGCTTTTTGAAGCTTATGAAGGGATTATCCCCTTCGGCTACCTTGACACCTTCAATAAAAAGCGGAATAAGATTGCTGATTTTTTTCGAAAAATCATCTGATGAAAATATAATTTCACAAGGAAGAACACACTTTTCTCCGTTATTATTTTCATATTTCACTCTCGGTAAAATCATTTTAAATCACCCCTAAAAATTATATCATTTAGTTTGACTTTAGTCAATTATTTTGTTATACTATTAAAAAGGTGATTGATATGTTTAAAAAATATGAAGACGGGCTTATCGCCCTAAGACGCGAATTTCATAAAATTCCCGAGCCGGGATATACCGAATATAAAACAAAGGAAAAAATAATTTCTCATCTTAAAAAAATCGGTGTAACGGATATTACCGAGGTAGGCGAAACCGGAATATGTGCCACTATTTACGGAAACGGCACCAAAACAGTTGGCTTGCGTGCGGATATCGATGCTCTTAAAATAACAGAGGAAACAGGTCTTCCCTTTGCCTCAGAGCACCCGGGGGTTATGCATGCCTGCGGTCATGACGGGCACATTGCAATGAGCCTTACGGTGGCTGAGTTTTTTATGGAGCATAAGGACCTTATCAAGGGAAATCTGAAGCTTATATTCCAGCCTGCCGAAGAGGTTGACGGCGGAGCGCAGATGATGATTGAAAAGGGAGTTTTGGAAAATCCGAGGGTTGACTCAATGATTTCAGGGCATTTATGGCCTTCAATTGAAACGGGATATATTGATATATCCGAGGGAACAACCTTTGCCTCGGACACTCTGATTGAAATAGAGCTTACGGGAAAGGGCGGACACGCCGCTTACCCCGAGAAGATTAAAAATGTGGTATTATGCGGAAGCGAAATAATACTTGAGCTTGATAAATTAAGCCGCCGCTTCAATGAAACGGGGCATATAAATGTTCTTTCCATGTGCTCCTTTGACTGTGTAAGCGCCAATAATGTTTTTAAAGACAGCGCCCATCTTAAGGGAACCTTAAGAATGCTTGACGAAAGCTCCGAAAAACTTTTATCAAAGGCAATTTCCGATACTGTGTTAAAAATATGCGAAAAATACGGAGTAAAGGCACAATGCGATATTCCCCTTAACTATATTCCTCTTGTTACCGATTCCGAAACCGTAAAAAAAGTAAGGGAGGCTGTATCTGATTTTCTTGGCGAGGACAAAGTTCTTTCTTTGGGCTATGCCATGACCGCAGAGGATTTTGCTTATTTTGCAAAGGCGGTTCCCTCCTGTCACTTAAAAATCGGAACACATATTGAAGGGTACAATTATCCCCTTCATAACAGCCGTTATAATCTGAATGAAAAATCTCTTATAATTGGTGTCGAAGCCTTTGTAAGAGGAATTATGAAGCTTATGGAGAATTAAAATGCATATTAAATACAAAACGAAAGGCACCTGCTCAAGAATGATTGAATTTGATATTGAGGATAATATTGTTACAAATATCCGCTTCCACGGAGGCTGTGACGGAAATTTAAAGGCAATATCCAAAATTTTAGAGGGTGCAAGGGCAGAGGATATTGTGGAAAAACTTTCCGGAAACACCTGTGGCTTTAAATCCACCTCCTGTGCCGATCAGTTGGCAAATGCCGTTAAGGAAAATATTAATAAATGATAAAAAGCCATCCAGCGGATGGCTTTTTATCATTTTATCCGACTATACTCCTCTACTATCTTTTCAAAGGTTATAATATCCACTGCTCCGTTCGGGTTAAGGTCTGCACTTTTCTGAAAGTTTCTGACGGCGGTCTCTGTCTGTTCATCAAAGATGCCGTCCACTATAACCTCGGGGAGTATATTTTTATTTAAGTTTATTTTTCTTAGCATAGTCTGAAGATTTCTTATCTTCTTTATGTCCTCACCTATTATTTCTATCATTGAAAGTCCGAATCCCCCTTATTTAAGTTTTGTCCGCCAAACTGAGTAAGGCTTACATTTACTTCATTTAAAAGATCGATATAGGTTTTGCCGATTGAATTCCAGGTAGCTTCATCCACCACTCCCGTTTCGGGAAGTGAGAATCTTCTCTGATAGCCTCTTACCGAGGCTTCGGTTTCATTTCCGTAAAAGCCGGTCGCGGTTACAAAGGGCACCGCTCTGTAAGAAAGGGCAATATAATTAAGATAATTCTGAAGGGTTCTTACCGCATCGCCTCTTGAGCCGTAGGAAAGGGGTGAGCCCGGGTACTCATTGTAGCTTGACAGTCTTAAATCAAAATCAATTCCCAGCGAGCTTATAATTCCCCTTACTCTGTTATAAAGTAAATTCCAGGTCCTCTCCCCCGCTATTCCGTCAGGAGTAAGCCCTTCATATTTCTGAAAGGCTATTACGGCGTTTTTCGTGTCCGTACCAAAAACTCCATCAATGGCAACAGGAGGGATATATTCTATAAATTCGGCAATAACACTTAAAAAATACTGAAGAATGCTTACCTTTTCTCCCCTTGAGCCCTCGGACAGGGTATCCTCAAACTTTAAATTGGATCCGGATAAAGTCTGACCTTTGGAGTTAAGCTCGGAAAGCTTTAATATTCCCACATAGAGGGATATTATTTTATACCAGGTGGCTTTTCCCACGATTCCGTCATCGGTAAGACCGAATATCCGCTGAAATCTTATTACGGCGTTTTCTGTCTGTTCGCCGAATATTCCGTCAACAGGGTATATTTTCGGAATAGAGGGGTAATTTTGCGAAATCTGATTAAGTGCAGTCTGGATAACCGCAACATCCCTTCCCCCGTTCCCACGCTTTAAGGAAAAGCCCGGATAGGATTCGGGAATATCCATAACGGGAACATTTTCAACAAGCTCGATATTATCTCCGTAATAATACCTTAAAATGTCAATGGCGCTGTAGCCCTGATCGGCAAGGCGCTCGCTTCCCCATTGGGAAAGCCCGTTACAGGTTACGGTGGTTCCGTTACAGTATTTTGCCGCCAGTGGCTCGATAAAGCCAATACGCCTTATATAAGAATCAAAGATATCATCAACTATACGGTCAATATTTTCAAAAATATTCCTTCCGTAGATGAATTTCTGATCGATGGCCGTTGATGAGGTTATATCGAAATCATAGCCCCTTGAAGGGTAAAACTCGGTATAGACACGGTTTAAGGCATAGGAAATCTGGGCATAGATATTTGCTCTTATAGCCTCCTCGTTCCAGGTGGGATAAATCTCGCTTGATGCCACATTCTTTATATAGTCGGTAAAGCTTACGGTAACATTGTCTGCATTGCTGTCAGGTGGTCCAAGATGAACGGTTATTTTCTCGGGTATGGTTGGAAATACATCTGCCATATTATCCTCCTTTACAAATTCTGACCGGTAATATCAACAATTTCCTCACCCTCATCAGTCCCCTCGGGCAGAGGGATTAAGGAAATATTCAGTAAACTCACATTTCCCGGAAAAACCTGAACATTTTTTAAAATCACACTGTAGGCACCCGGATGGTCAACCCTTATATCCACAGGAGTATAGGGCATTATTTTATTATCGGGATTTAAAGATAAAGAGGTATCGGGAGTATCTAAAAAAACAGGCTGAGTTTTTCCGTTTTCATCGGTTTTTAAGGCGGCAACCAAAACGGTATTGCCTCCTTCCTCCTTGGTAACGGTTACCAGGGCGTCCTTTACCGGAATAAGCTCCTCGGCAAGTGTAACCCTTGTTATAATACTTCCTTGCATAAAAATCCTCCTTTCTAAAAATATATTATAAAAGCAGGATAAATATTTGCATTTTTAAAGTTTATTTGATATAATATATTTTAAAGAAAAAATATTCGGAGCTTTAATATGGAGTATAAAAATATAAAAGGGATAATTATAAAGGAAACCAGATTCAAGGAAAATGATAAGATATTTACGGTGGTTACCGACGCTTTGGGGAAAATCAATCTTCTTGCAAAGGGTGCGGCAAAGCTTAATTCAAAGCTTTCCTCCCTTTCCCCTCTTGCTCTTATGGAGATGGATTTGAAAAGCCTTAGTGACAATATGTATATTGCCACCGGAAGTCATAAGCTGATTGATTTTTTTGATATTTCAAAGGATCTTGAAAGCTATGCTTACCTTTCCTATATTTTCTCCCTTGCCAATGATTTGTTTTTATATGAGGATCCCTTCCCCGATCTTATGAAGCTTCTTATAAATACCGTTTATCTATACTCTAAAGGGGATAAGAACAAGGAACTTTTAAAATGTGTTTTTGAGCTGAGAGCGCTTACCCTTTCGGGCTATGCCATTGAATCGGAAGAATGTGTTATGTGCGGTGATAAGGATATAAAATATATTAATCTTTACGAGGGCGAATGTCTTTGCAAAAACTGTGGCGGCGAGGATTCGGGAAAGCCGGTTTCTCCCTCCGTGCTTGCGGCAATAAGGCATATTACTTACAGTGAGGACAGTAAGGTTTTCTCCTTTTCCGTTAACGGCCCCTACATAAAGGAGCTTAGCATAATCACCACCAACTATATTAAGATTTGTCTTGAAAAGGAATATTCATCCTTAAAATATTTAAGAAATATACAGAAAGGACTTAACTGAAATGATTTTAGAGGTTAAATATCAAAGAAAACCACAGTTCCTTACCAATCTTGAAAAAAAGGGAGGAATTAACTATAAGGTATATGAAATGGATCATCTTGTTATTCTTATGGGACAGGAGCCCAAGGGAAAGAAAAAAAGCATGATTTATCATATTACCGTTAACTCCAAGAAAAGATACTCCGCTTCAAAATCGGAGCTAACTGAGATTGCCGAAAAGCTTTTACCGAAGGGAACAAGCTATAAATTCAAAAAAAGCTTCTTTATGAAAACAGTTTCTCATATCTATGAGGTACAGAAATAAAAAAAGCCCAAAGGGCTTTCAGACTGTCGAAAAAGTCGGTCTACCGCAAAAAATAAATAATCCATATAACATACGTCGATAAATAAAAATATTTATGATTCAAAATTGAATGGCAAGGGTATCATCGAGAACCCCTTGCCATTCTTTGCTTTTCACCAAAATGAGCCTTGCCGTACTTTTGTACTGTCTGCATTCATTTTGGTGAAATATCCCTTCCTTTTATCGAAGCCTGCCAGCGTGTCGATAGGTTTATCGACACGCTAAAAAAGCCCTTCGGGCTTTTTTATTTTATAAAGTTTGTTCTTACAGATGCTTCCTTCTCGGGAAGAGAAACACCGTTTTTAAGCCCCGCTTCCCTGCATTTTAAGAAAAATGCCATATTTCTTGCAAGATTGCGAAGGGTGAGAAGGCCTTCTTCGTCCTTTTCAATATCCTCAGGCTTTGAGCCGAATGCCATATTCCAGTAGGTTGAGGCGATTACGGGCATTTCACATATTGTGAAGAATTTATTTAACTGGTCAAAGGCAGGTAAGGTTCCTGCTCTTCTTGCCACCGTTATACCTGCCGCAGGCTTTAAGTAAAAATCGCCCGACTGCTTGGCAGAATAGAAAAGTCTTGACATAAAGGAGGATAAATCTCCGCTTATTGCCGCATAATGAACGGGAGAGCCGAAAATAAATCCGTCATACTCCTTTAAGAGATGGGCAAATTCATTCACCTTATCGTCAATAATACATTTTTTAAGCTTTACGCAGGCACCGCACCCTCTGCAGGAGGGTATTCCCTCATTACCTATCCAGAAGATGGAAGAATCAATGCCTTCCTTTAAAAGCTGATTTTTAATTTCAATAAGTGCTCTTTCGGTACAGCCCGATTGATGGGGGCTTCCGTTTACAAGTGCTACCTTCATACTGATGCTCCTTTTTTAAAATTTAGTGTATTATTATTGCACTATATTAATATTATATCATCAGGGCTAAAATGTCAAAAGAAATATAAATTCTTTACAAAGCAGCATTTTTATGATATAATTTTTTTATGAGGTATATTATATGATTAAATTACTTATTAACCTTTTTATAAAAGATAAGGACAATATAAAGGATTACAAGGTCAGGGAAAAATACACTCTGCTCTCAGGGGTACTGGGAATAATATGTAATCTTTTTCTTTTTGGAGTTAAGCTTGCCGCAGGTCTTTTTATGGGAAGCATTGCGGTAATATCGGATGCTTTTAATAATTTTACCGACATGGGCACTTCGGTGGTTGCCATTATAGGAGCAAAACTTTCCGGGCAGGAGGCTGACCGCGAGCACCCTTACGGCCACGGAAGAATTGAATATGTGGCATCCCTTATTATTTCCTTTATAGTTATCCTTGTAGGCTTTGAGCTTTTAAAAAGCTCGGTGGAAAAGATTATAAAGCCCTCTTATGTTTATGTAAATTTATATGCGGTTATTATTCTTACGGTAACGCTTTTTATAAAGCTTTGGATGTTTTCCTATAACCGCTATATCGGAAGAAAAATTGAATCAAAGGTTATTACCGCTCTTTCGGTGGATTCGGTTAATGATATTTACGCAACGGCGTCAGTAATTCTTGTTACCCTTTTCGGAGGCTTTCTCCCCTTTAACCCTGACGGATATTCGGGGGCACTTGTGTCCCTTGTGATTATGCTTTCGGGGTACAAAATGGCAAAGGAAACCATAAGCACTCTTTTAGGGGCAAAGCCCGATGAAAAAACAGTAAGGGAAATTGAAGAAATTCTTCTTGAAAACGAAGAAATTTCAGGAATTCACGACCTTAACCTTCATGACTACGGTCCCGGAAGGATTATGGGCTCGGTGCATGCAGAGGTTGACGAGAGCTGTAAGCTTATCACCATTCACGAAGTGATTGACAGAACCGAAGCTTATATTGAGGAAAAGCTTGGCGTGTTCATTGTTATTCATATTGACCCGGTGGAAACGGGAAGTGAAAAACTAAATGAGGTAAGAGATTTTTTAAGCAGGCTTTTAAATTCACTTGATTCCGAGCTTACCTTTCACGATTTAAGAATTGTTTACAGGGATAATAAGGCAAATCTTTTATTTGACCTGTGTATTCCCGTTGATTATAAGGACTATCAGAAAAAGGAAATTGTTAAAAAAATTACCGATGAGATTTACGGGTGGGATCCGAATCTTAATACGGTTATAAAAATAGATAATAAATTTTAAAGGGGATTAAATTTATGTTTGGAAGAAGACCGGACGGCAGAGAGGACAAAAGGATTGACCCTATTGTCAGGGTTACCTCAATGTTCATGCCTCAAAGATGTGATGCACAGGTTATGGTAAGCGAGGAATTCGATTACGAGCCCGTTTCCGCTTACATAAAAAGGAAAAGAGCCGAGGGGTTCAAGGTTTCTCTTATGAACGTTATTGTTGCAGCCTTTGTTAAAACAGTATGCGAACACCCCGAGTTCAACCGCTTTATAGTTAACAAAAAGATTTATCAGAGAAACGAAATCTGCGTTTCCTATGCAATGCTTAAAAAACAGGTTGACGATACAATTAATGAGACTACCGTTAAGGTGTTTTTTGATGAAAACGACACTCTCTTTACCATTGCGGAAAAGATGAACAAAATGATTGAGGATAACCGGGATCTGGAGGCGGAAAACTTTACCGATAAGCTGGCAAAATTCTTCCTCGCTATTCCGCTTATTCCCGGACTTGCCATCGGTCTTGTAAGACTGCTTGACAGATACGGGCTTTTACCCAAGTTCATAATTGATGCAAGCCCCTTCCACACAAGTATGTTTATTACCAATATGGCATCCATAAAAATGCCGAAGGTTTATCACCATATATATAATTTCGGTACCACCAGCGTATTTTTCTCTATGGGACAGCACGAAACCAAGGTTACTGTTGACAGGGATATGAATATTATCAAGAAAACAGTTATCCCTCTCGGTGTGGTTATTGACGAAAGAATCTGTTCAGGCGCCGAATATGCACGGGGAGTTAAATGTATGTTTAAATATATGGCAAATCCAGAGCTTATGGAAAAATAACTAAAAAGCTATGCAGAATTATCCGCATAGCTTTTTTAGTTAACAAAATTATCAGGTGTACTTTTTAAAATTCATCCCCTTATCACCATACCGAAGGTACATTTCAAGTCACCGTATAATACTGTACAGCGTCTATATAAGCTCCTTCAGTCCAAGCACGAAGGGTTCGCCATCTTTGAATTCAATATATATATCTTCGCAGTCGTTCTTTATGCCGTAGCTTAAAAGATTATCATAGGTATATATTTTTCTTATATGAGGCTCCACATCCTTAAGTGCTTCGTTAAGCTTTTGACAGTATTCATAGCTTTCCCCGATTATTACGATTACGGGAGCTTTTTTCAGACCGTCATGGATTCTGTGATTTGCCACATAAGGGTAATTGGAGGCAATCTGACAAAATTCATAGATACGCTGTTTGTTTTTCTCTATTTTTTCCTCGGTTAATTCCCCTCTTACAAGTCTTAAGAAAAGCGGTGTATCCTTAAGGATAATCATTCTTCTTATGATTGTATCATAGCTTTGGTTAAGATAAGTATACTTTGATTCGAATTTAACCTCAGCGTCATAGCCTGTTACAAGCTCCTTATATTTCATAAGGGTATAGGAGAACCAAAGGTTAAGCACAAGGCATTTACCGATATTTTTATTAAGGTCCTTACGGGTACGGTTTTCTAAATTTGCCATACCGTCAATCATGGAAAGCAGCTCTTTTCCGTAGCGGTTGCTGTAGGTATATATCAAAGGTTTGCTTCCGCCCTCGCAGTCAAATCTCTCCAGGAGCTGAAGGTTACGGCAAAGGATGTTTTTCATTCTGTTTTTAACACCCTCCATACCAAAGTTATAAATCACGGGTTTCTCAATAAGTCCCGCCTGCATAAAGAAATATACCATTTCGTGGGTTAAGAATTTGTAATAGTAAAGATGCTCCAGTATGGAAAAATCCGATGCTTCAAAGCCGCGTCTTGAATAGCTTGCAAAGTGCACCTTATCCCATACCTCACCGTCATAGCCGGCTCTTTCCTTCCATTTTTTAGGATCATCCTCGTCCTCATCCTCATCCTTAAGAGTTGAGACATACTCCTCTCCTTCCGAGAATATGTAGTTAGAAACGGTATCCTTTACCTCATCAGGCTCCAAAAACGGTCTTTCGGACGGAGTAAAGTCAAAATCAAGCTCCCTTAAAACCGGGGTAGCAAAGACCTTTTCGCCGTCTGTAAGAGCGCCGTATCTTGTAAGCACATCAAGGTTTTCAGGAATAGTTATATCACCTGTAACCGAAGTAAAATCACAACCTGTAAGACAAAGATTTCTTTCAGTTTCAAAGCAATAATGAAGAATACCGTTTTTATATACATTAATCATACCTACCTGGCCGGTAAGCTTTTTGCCGTGATAGTCATCAAGACGGTTATTTCCCGATATGATTTCACCCTTTAAGGTAACCGTCTCAACATTACCGTTTTTAGCATTTAACGCCTGAAGAGTAATCTCCCCTGCCTCTTCAATATTTTTTGCAAGCTCAAAGCTTGCAAAGTAAGGAATGTTATCCTCACTTAAGATAAGGGCAAAGCCATCCTCCCCCTTGAAGGGGATGAAAAAGCTTTTAACGGGAATAAATTCCTCATTCATTTCATAGATATATCTTCCCATTCTCATATAGGATGCCGGAAGCTTTTCAGACTGAAATAAAATAGGCTCCATCATAAATATAACGGGAATACAGGAAAATCTTTCCATTTTATCCGCTATCCATACCTTTTCATTACAGTAAATCACCGCATCCTCACCGCAATATGCAGAGTGAGGTATGCTTTTACCGTTGTAGATATGAATAAGCCTTGAGGATAAATCGGACAGCCTGATTTCTGCCACGGTGGCGTGACATTTTGATTCCTTTTTCGAATTGTTTTTCTTTTTATCGTAGTTATTATAGTAGGTAACGAAAACAGTATCATTATCCTTCTTATATTCAATGGAGGTTATTTTTCTGCCGTTAAGATAAGCAAGAATTCTGTTTTCCTTTTCATAATCGGTGAATATCTGCTCATATTTTTTAAATATTCCATGCAAAGATTCCTTAAGCTTACCGAAAAGCTTAAGTCCTCTTGCCCTCATTTCCGCCCTTACGCTTTTGTAAATCATAAAGGGGATATTATAGTAATCGGAATGGTCGTTTCCGTGCCTGTAGATAAGTCTTCTGAAGTACATACATCTGAAGTTTTTATTTACATTACGGTTATAAGCTCTTGTTTTAGGCTCGTTCTCCTTATCGCTGAAGAATCTTTCATAAAGCCTGAAGCTCTTTAACTCCTTTTCAATTTCCGAAATGTATTCCTCAATAAGAAGGGGGATACCGATTTTCTGCTCCTCCCACTCATTTGTTTCCTCATTAAGATTAAACACCTTAAAGCCTTCACGGCCTGCAACATGACCGAAAACCAGCTGTTTTTTATCCTTTCTTACGCAGGCTGCCGAGTTGATACCGAAAAAGCTTATTTCAACCGGATTTTCGGATATTTCATCTTTTAAAACCGGTTGCGGATTAAAGGAATTTAAAACGGTGGTATAGAAAAGCCTTCCCTCATCGTCCAAGAAAATATTTGCAAGCTTATGCCTGCCCGCAAATAAAACCTTCTCCCCTTTCCCAAATTTTTCATTTAAAGAAACATCTATTTCCACTACCGTATGTCCTGCCATACCGTAGATTTTTTCATTGTCCTTTGAGAAAATAATTTTATGCAGCTTGTAGGAAATATCGGTTACGGTTTTTATGGGGTTATTGTCAAAGGGACCCTTTTTCCATATTTTCAGAACTCCGCCTTTAAATTTGGTGCCGCTTTCAAACAGGGCTATATTTTCCTCATTTGTACACGCCGCCATAATGAAATTGGCAGGGTTACTGGTAAGTATATTTGAGGCGTTGAGCTTCGAAGCCTTAAAGCTTGTGGGATAGGAGCAAAAATCGTCAAATCTTACCAAAACCAGAGAGGTAAGATTTGTTCCGGTAAGGTCAAGGGCGGATAAATCAATACCCGACAAGTCCATTCCTCTTGCTCTTTTTAAAAGCTCAATTACCATCTTAACAAAAACAGGATTATTGTTCTGACCGTTTTCACGGGAATTTTCAATAAGCTTTATAAGATATGAATTCTCGTTACAGCTGTAATCCCATCGGTTTTCTTCCTTACTGAAGAAGGGTCTTTTTTCCTTTAAAAGCTCGGAGACCAGAAACAGGGTATCCTTTTCCTTTATATCGGTTTCCAAAGACTTACAGGGAAGCTTACCTCTGCTTTTGGCACAGTTTTTTATATCCTCGCAGATATAAAGGGCTGCAAAAAAATCTCGGTAAACCTGATGGATAAACATATAGGACTTTCTCTTTTCGTCCTCATCACCGTCAGATTTATCCTCTTCCTCCTCACGAAGAAGCTTGAAGATTTTAGTGTAGTATTCAAGGGCACTGTGTAAAAGCTTTCTTCCGCTCATATCCAGCGCTTCACTTACATCTAAGATTTCGTCCTGCTCGTCGGTACATATTCTTTCAAACTCTCTTGATTCCCAGTAGTCAAGAGCCTCATCACGGATATCACGAAGCTTATCCGAGGTAAGTACGAAGTTATTCCCCGTCTCATCGGTACACAGGCGATAAGCTATAAAGGGAAGAAGCATTTCACGGGAGAATTTATAAAAAGCTCTTGTTTTCTTATCAAGCTCACCCTTATTTTCCTTATCCTGCTGAATTTTTATAAAGCTTTCCAGCAGATCACTACGTGTTGTAATTTTATTTTCCGAATCGGTTTCTGCAAACATGGTAAGGTACATCGGCTTTGACAAAACATCCTTCAAGCCCTTACTGACGGTTGCATTGTTACCGCATTTTTTAAGAAAATTAAAAATTTTATAATCGCTTATTCTGTTAAGATAATAGGTGTCAAAACGGTCTTTTTTTATCTCGTCGCTGACCGTTCTTCCCGATATTACTATACGGACATTTTTAACACCGCCGTTATCAAAAAGCTCGTCAAGCTCCTTTTCTACCTTCTCAATCACATCGGGAGCTATTTCGTTATATCCGTCAATAAGAAGAATATACTGTGGCTTTTCTTTTTTTGCGCGAAATGCCTTATCAATTTCGCTCATATAATTGGATGCCTCGGTGGAATCACAGTAAATTGCGGTATTTTCACCGAAGAAATATTTTGCAAGATATCTTTTTATGGGATTGTTACTGCCTGCAAGGGCACTTGCCTCCACATAAACGGGAATCTGCAAGGAGGTATTGTTATCCTCAAGGGCTTTATTTAAGAAATGGTAAAAAAGCTTGGTCATTACGGTGGTTTTACCGCTACCGCCCTCTTCACCAAGGATTATAATATCGTTTTTGTGCTCCTGTCTTCCCTCTTCCTCGACAATCTCATCGCCCTCGCCCTCGGAAAGTATGTCAATAATGCGTTCAAGGGAATATCTGCTCTTACCTCTTGAAAGGGTGGGAATAAGCTCATCGTCAATTGCCTCGGGAGTAAACTTTTCGTCAACTTTAAGCTTTTGCTTTGCATAATGAACTGCTTTATCAAGAAAATATTCGGGGGTTGCATCGGTACCTGAGCTTATCATATCAAGCGCACGGATTCTTATACTGCGCTCCATATCCGCAACCGACTGATTCTCACCTAAAATTATATTATTGGGGATTTTATACATAGAGTGATAAAGCCCTGCTCTCTTAGCATCCCCGGTAAGCTCTGTTTTTATATTCCAGTTATAGATTATGCCAAAATAGCTTATGCAAAAATCCGCACGCCCATCGGAAAAACGGCTTGCGCTGTTTGTATAGAATTCCTGAACCTCGTCAAAAACCCAGCTTTTTTCAAGAACTTCAGGCGTTTTTGCAAGAAATATAAGATGCTTTGAATTTCTTACGGCAGTAAGCATAGGTCCAAGCCATTCCGGATTATTGCTAAGATTTTCTCTGTCTATAAAAATATTCCATTTTCTATTGATTTTTTTAAGCATATCATAAAGAAGAATTGCTTCCTCAGTTTCAGCTCCCGAATGGGATATAAAAAAGTCAAATTTTTCATCGCCCCTCAGCATATTTTCTCCCCCTTTTCTCTCTATTTAATTATAAGTTAAATTCACATATATGTCAATTGCAAAAAAGGGGTTGTCTAAATACGGGAAATGTAGTATAATTTTATGATAGAAGGAGATGTTTTTATTGGAAATATTCAGTCTTACCCTTACCCAGATGCTGATGATTTTTTCACTTATCATTACCGGGTTTTTATTAAGAAAAACAAACATTGTGGGAGAAGAGGCCGTTAAGGTTTTATCAAGAGTTGAAACCTATGCTCTGGTTCCTGCCCTTACCTTTAATAATTTTATGGGAAAATGTACCGTTGAAAACTTTACCAGGTACTATTCACTTATGTTTTACGGACTTGGAGTTATAACCGTAAGCGTTATCCTGGCTTATCTTATTTCGGGTTTTTTTGTTAAGTACGACGGAATAAATCCCGAGCTTAAATACAAAAGAAATATTTACAAATATTCCTTAACCTTCGGAAATTTCGGCTTTATGGGGAATTTTATAATCCTCGGTATATGGGGAGATATGGAATTTTTCAAATACTCAATGTTTACCTTTTTTATAAATATGACCTGCAATATATGGGGGCTTTTAGTGCTTATACCCGACGGTGAAGAAAAGCCGTCGATAAAAGCAACCGTAGCAAAAGCTATTACAGCACCTCCTGTGCTTGCGGTACTGTTTGGTATCCTTGCAGGCTTATTTAACTTGTCTTACTATCTTCCTGACTTTATTAAAAGTGCCCTGTCGGGTGCAGGCGGATGTATGTGCCCCATTGCAATGCTGCTTGCAGGTATAGTTATCGGAGGCTACAGGATAAAAGACATCCTTAAAGAGAAAAAGGTTTATATTCTCTCCTTGTTAAGACTTATTGTTCTGCCCGGCGTGTTCATTACTCTGCTTACACTTTTAAAGGCACCCTCAGATGTGCTTATATTCACTCTGGTTGCCTTTGCAACGCCTCTTGGTCTTAATACCATTATCTATCCTGCTACATACGGCGGTGAAACCAAAACAGGTGCGGCAATGAATATGATTTCAAACACATTTTCGGTTATAACCATACCTCTTATATATTATTTTTTCATTGAGCTTTTACCAAAGATTATATAAAAGAAAGGATGCTAAAAAATGATAAGCTACTACAATTCAATTGACGAAATTAAAACAGATACCGTTATTATCCCTGTTGGAAGTATTGAACAGCACGGAACACATCTGCCTACCGGTACAGACTATTTTATTATAAAAAAATTAAGTGAAGAGGTTGCAAAAAGAATTGATGCATATCTTCTTCCTCCCCTTCCCGTAAGCACCTGCTATGAGCATAAGGGCACAAAGGGCTGTGCAAGAATGCGCCCCTCTACTTTTCAGATGATGCTTACCGATATTATTCTTGATTTAAAAGATCAGGGCTTTAAAAAGGTTATCCTTATGCTTGGTCATGGCGGAATTTTCATTGCAGGTCCGACCATAAGAGAATTAAATGCACTTTACGATGATTTAGAGGTTATAAAGGTTGAGGCACTTGTAAATGATGAAATCCGTGCAGTATGTGAAGGCTCACCAATGGATGAAATTCACGCAGGCGAATCGGAAACCTCATTAATGCTTGCTATCTGCGAGGAAGCTGTTAAGAAGGATAAAATGGTTAATAATGACTATATCCCCGATGTTCCGAGAGAATATTTAAACTATGCTCCGCTTCCTAAGCTTTCACCCACAGGCGTATGGGGGCTTCCCTCTTATGCTACAAAGGAAAAAGGCGAAAAGCTTATTGCTCTTAAGGTGGAGCAGGCGCTTAAAGTAATTGAGGACGCATTCAAATATACTACCCCTGAAAAATGGTAAAAAAGGGGGAAAGGGGGTAAAAATTCCCCGGACCACGCAAAAAAAGCATAAAATAAACAATGTGTCTATATATCATATATAGGCACATTTTGTTTTAGTATTTTGAAAATTAAGGTATAAATCGCAAAGCGATTTATGAAATTAATTTTTTGCGTTTTGAACTAAAATCCCCTCTCGATGTATCTAATACACCTTCGGGTGCTTTTAGTCCAATCCGGGAAATTTTTCCTCCCCTTTCCTGTCTCATTTTTGATGGACCACGCAAAAAAATATAATAATCAATAAAAAATAAATGTGCTTACTGAACGGTAGGCACATTTTTTGATAATTAAGGTATAAATCGCAAAGCGATTTTCGATATGTTTTGCCAAGGCAAAACTCGATATGCAATTAAAATTGCTCGATATGTGCTTCGCACTCGATATGTTCCTGCGGAACGAGAAAAGGACGGATGCCATAGCCTTCTCCTTGAGGAGAAGGTGGGTTTTGCTTTGCAAAACTCGGATGAGGTGTAATGAAACGTAGTCCATAAAATAAAAATAAATATGATACTGCAACTAAATTCATTAACCACTTTCGGGCATATCCGTCCTATCCTTAATGTTGACATAAGTCAACAATTCATGATTTTTAAAAAATCAATTCATGTTATCGAATAGATAACAATTCATGCACCGTAAGGTGCAATTCACTATGCCGCTTGCGGCATATCATTTTGCATTCTGCATTCTGAATTCTGCATTTATATGGCATATCCGTCCTATCCTTAATGTTGATATAAGTCAACAATTCATGATTTTTTAAAAATCAATTCATGTTATCGAACAGATAACAATTCATGCACCGTAAGGTGCAATTCACTATGCCGCTTACGGCATATCATTTTGCATTCTACACCCTGTACTTATCTATCATTACCTCGCCCTTTGTTTTTATGGACTCGTTAACGGCTAAGATAACCGAAACGTGCTCGGTAAGCTTTGAAATATCCTTACAGGGGTTGTTTTCTTCAACAGCCTTTACAAAGGCTTTCATTTCATCACGGAAGATATCAGCGCTGTCAATTTCCACAGCTTCGCTTTTTTCACCGTTTATAACAACATAGCTTGGTCGGCAGCTGCTTATTGCAAGGTTTACAAGCTTATCGGGATATTTTACGCAAACGGTAAAATTATCATTGGAAAGCACAGTTGTATTAACACTCACAGGGTCATAACCGAAAAGCTCAAGCATTACTTCAACGGCATGAGGAAGATAGAAGAAAATTCCCTCATAGGGGCAGTCAATATCAGCGGAATGATTGACGGTTGCACCGCGTATCACACCAAAATCACCCTTTTTGATTTTTTCCTTTAAACCTTTAATGTCTTTTATATGCTTAAGACCCGAGCCGCCTAAGATTACATTATCATATTTTTCTGCAAGCTCCTTAAGACGTTTAATATCTGAAACCGAGCTGCACACAGGCTTATCTATAAATACGGGATAGCCCTTTTTTATAATCTCCTCTGCATAGCCTAAATGCTCGCTTCCGTTTCTTCCGAGTATCATAAAGGCATTGCACTTTTCACATAATTCTTCAAGGGAATTAACCGCAACCGGAACATTGCCGCCTTTTTCAATAGTAAATTTTATATGCTCTTCGGTATCGTCAACTCCCCACAGGGCGGTAACTCTTGTATCACCGTTTCTGTAATTTCCGTTTTCATCAGGCACATTACATGCTTCGGCAAAGGACCAGGCATGCATACTTAAGGTGCCTATAAGACCAATTTTAATCATAGTATTTCCTCCTTAAAATTATAGCAAACTCATTATAAAATTAGTGAACGATTTAGATAACACTCTTTTAGCTAAATTTTGCAACAAGTTGCAAAGCTAAATTATCTCACTTTATTCGACAGCTAAATTGTTTCTTCGAAACAGCTAAATTAAATTCGCCTTGTAGCTGACCGAAGGTCAATTTAGCTACGAAGTAATTTAGAGTGCGTTAGCACATTTAGCTCGCCTTCAGGCGAATTTAGCTGAATATATTTAACTTTGATAAATATATTCTAAAATCAGTGTACATTTTAGATGTCAAGTTTTTAGCTAAATTTTGAACTAACATTCAAAGCTAAATTATCTCACTTTGTTCGATAGCTAAATAACTCCTTTGGAGCAGCTAAATTAAATTCGCTTTTAGCGTGTGAAGCACATTTAGCTGCCGCAGTCAATTTAGCTGAACTTGTTCAATTTAGCTCGCGAAACGCGAATTTAGCTGAATAGATTAACTTTGTTAAATCTATTCTATCACACCGCCATAAAATTAGCAATCAAAAAGAGCCAGAAGGCTCTTTTTTATTCAATAATTTCCAGAGAAACGTCCCCTGTTTCCAGATTCACCGTGTAAGCATAAGTCCCCTTTTCGTGAACCAGCCTTGACGGTACAGACGGGTCAATAG
>SVKB01000030.1 GCA_015068665.1 Oscillospiraceae bacterium
AATGGTCTCGCATATCCATTATAACAGACATTTTGAATTCTGGCGAGTATGTTTTGTTTTTTCTTCCTGTTTTACCCATAAAAAATATGCACCTCCAAAAGTGTCTAACTTTTGGGGTGCATATCATACCGAGTCGTCTCTTTTTTGTATAGACATTTATGTAATCAATATGCTATAATCATCTTATCAAATCCTAAGGAGTGACAACTATGAAAAAAATCCTGTCTTTAATCCTTGCAATATCTGTGATATTGTCAATGATTTCAGTGGTAAATGCCGCGGGCAATAAGAGTGAATATCTTAATAATCTTTATATTTCACCCGTAATTGACCTTGGCTATCCGCTTCCGAATACCCAGTTTATAAACTGTACCTTCAGTAAAGAGGACGGAAGAGATGTTCTTTATACAACTGCAACGGGAAAGCCAACCTCTCTTGTTTGTTATGATATAAGGGATAGAAAAATAATCCGTGAAATTCCTCTTGTAGGCGGTAAAACCTGCTGGTCACACGGCACCGATTCAAAGGGTAACGTATATATCGCAACCCAGTCGGAGGCACGAGTGTTTAAATTTGATCCCATAACGAAAAAACTTACCAATTTCGGTCTTGTAAAGGATCCCGACGGTGTAACCCAGACCGCGCTTTATAACGTAAGCTTTGACGAACAGGATAATGCATATATAGGAACCTATCCGGGCGCCTATATTTTAAAGGTTGATGCTAAAACAGGGGAATATTCTTTCTTGACCAATGAGCTTATCCCCGGTGAAAAATATATAAGAGCGCAGGTCATTCATAATGGTTACATATATGCAGGCGGAAACTCCTCAGAAACCAAATTTGCCCGCTACGAATTAAAAACAGGTAAAATTGATCAGCTTCCTGTTTTTGATTATAACGGTGAAAGGATGGCTTCCTTTAACGGAATAACTCCGGTAGGGGATTATCTGTTTGTTCACTTCTCCACCACCTTATCAAGAAGCGTTATGGCAATTTATAAAATAAGTGAAAATAAATGGTTTTACGGTGATGATATGGTTCTGGAATGTAACGGCTTTTATGCAAGCCCCGAGCTTGATAACAAGGTCTATGTTCATAACCGTAGCACATCAACAATGTTCGCCTTTGATATATCAAGTGAAACCTATTCGGATACAGGTATTGCGGGCTCAACCAACCGTAACTCGAAATGGTTTGAGCTTAATCATCCCGACTATCCGGGTAAAACTATGGTAACAGTTCAATCTTCGGGTACCGTTACATATTTTAACCCTCAGGCAAAAACATGGAAAAGCTATGATACCTTTGCAGCTCCTCAACCAACTGAAATAAGATGTCTTGAGCCGGGACTTAACGGCACCATCGGCATAAGCCAGTATATGGGCCCGAAAATGGGTATCTTAAATGACGTTTCAAATAAAATAAGCTATCTTGCAGCCTCTCAGATAGAGGGAATGGGGGTTGCCCACGGTGAGCTGTATATCGGTGAATATCCGGGTAGTAACCTTGCAACCGTTGATTATGAAAATCTTGTAAGAAACCGCTTTGCATCCCTTGACACAAATGGTCAGGACAGACCCTTCTCGGTTATCGAGGCAGGGGAATATGTAGCCTACGGAACCTATCCGGGCTATGGTAAGCTTGGCGGAGCATTAACATTAGTAAATCCGAAAACCAAGGAATATGAGGTTTATGCAAATATAATAAAAAATCAGACCGTTGAGTCCCTTTGCTACAAAGACGGAAAAATCTACGGAACCTCTTCGGTTTACGGCGGTCTTGGTATAGACCCATCCGAAACCGATGCCAAGCTGTTTATTTTTGATATGGCCTCTAAAAAGGTAGAAAAGGAAAAAACAATCTCTTTAAAAAATATCAGCTCCAATGTATTATTTGCAGGAAAAATAACCTTTGCACCAAACGGTGAGCTTTGGGCAATATCAAAGGGTGTATTATTTAAAATAAATCCCGAAACCCTTGATATAACCGAAGAAATCGTGGTAAAATCCGGTCAGACCTGGGATCCTAAATCAACAAGAGCGGTTCCTTATTTCATCCATTGGTTAAATGATACCGTATGTATAACAACCGCAGGAGGCATTCTTTCGGTAGTGGATACGGCTACAAAGGAATTTAAAAATATAAATGGTATCTCCACCGAATATATGGCGGTTTCTGAAAATAACAATGTTTATTATGCCTCTTCAAACAGAGTCCGTCTTTATAAATTTGCAATAAGCATTGACGGAACAAAAGGCTTTATAGATTCCGTATATGACAGTAAGGGAAGCGATACTTCAAAATACGAGCCTGTTCTTTATGAAAACTTCGGCTTTAAGGATTTATCCTTAATAAAAGAAACCGAAGTGGAATCAGGCGGTGCACTTTTAAAAGAGGTAACCTTCAGCGGTGTTTCCAATTCCGAAGAGCTTACGGGAAGCGTAAAATACGGAGTTTCGGGAACCTATAAAACATTAGATCTTGACAAATATCCTCAGAAAATAGAAATTGCCGAAAAGGACGGTAAAAGCTGTATTAAAATGACCCTTCCTCACAGCGGTCTTTCACCGATTTTATCGGTTCCCGTTCTTAAGTTCTCGGATGAATATCCTAAGAATGCAATGTATCAGTTTACCATGGATGTTTATCATCCCGATATGGTTGAGGTAACCGATGAAGAACAGGTGGATTTAAATGCAAATCCTCCAAAGGTATTCGGTAAAACGGGTATGGGATGCTATGTAAGATTTTTTGACGAAGCGGGAAATCAGATTTCCGATTCCGAACGAGCATATATTAATCCTAAGGACAGCTGGCAAACAGTTACCGTTGACCTTTCCGCAATACCGGATAACGCTTCATATATGAAGCCGATTATCTATATCGCAACCGGCAATGCTTCGGCAGGAACCTATATATATAATCCTGTATTTACAAAGTATAACGAAAATGCCGTTGAAAAGGCTACAATAAATGAATCGGTTATCTTGAAAATTGACAGCCCTTATTCCTTTGTTAACCTGTTTAAGTTCAGAATAGATAAAAATAACAGCTCGGTTGTTCCATTTGTAGAAAACGGAAGAACTCTTGTTCCCGTTCGTTTTATCTCGGAAAGCTTCGGCGCTTCGGTTAACTGGAACGATGCAGAAAAAAAGGTAACCATAGCCTACGGCTCGGATAAGATTGAGGTTGTAATAGGTGAGAATAAGCTTATTAAAAACGGAGTCTCCGAAGCCCTTGACGTTCCTGCAGGAATTTACGGCGGAAGAACAATGCTTCCTTTAAGAGCGGTTGTTGAAGCCCTTGGCAAAACAGTTCATTGGGATAATCGCGGGCTTATAATAATATCCGATGGTGAGGTTGCCACCCCCGATATAGTTGAAAATATTTTAAAGGAATATTAAAAAATAAAAAGCTGAAGCACTTTACTGCTTCAGCTTTTTTCAGACTGTCGAAAAAGTCGGTCTACCGCAAAAAAATAAAAAAATCTCTATAATGTCGATAAATAAAAATATTTATAATTCTAAGTGAAATGGCAAGGGAATCATCGAGAAAACCTTGCCATTCTTTGCTTTTCACCAAAATGAGCCTTGCCGTACTTTTGTACTGTCCGCATTCATTTTGGTGAAATATCCCTTCCTTTTATCGAAGTCTTAAAGCGTGTCGATAGGTTTATCGACACGCTGAAAAAAAAGAGTTTTCAGAACTCTTTTTTTGTTTGACAATATTTTATAAAAATAGTATAATAAACTGATATAATGTAAAATAAAGGGGATGACTTTATTGAAATTAACTGAAATATTTAAACAGGACAAATTCTGCCTATCCTTTGAGGTATTTCCACCGAAAACCGACTCGAATTTTGATTCGGTAAAGCACGCAACCGAGGAAATTGCAAAATTAAATCCGTCATTTATGAGTGTTACATACGGCGCAGGCGGAGGAACAAGTAAATATACTTTAGATATTGCCAAAAATATAAAGGAAACCTACAATGTTCCCACTTTGGCTCATTTAACCTGCGTGTCTTCTTCGAAGGAAACGGTAAGAGAAAGAATTAATGATATAAAGAAAGCAGGAATTGATAATATAATGGCTCTTCGCGGTGATTTAACACCCGAACTTATGAATTCCGACCGTTCAAAATGGGATTACCGCTATGCCGTTGACTTGGTAAGGGATATAAAAGAAAGCGGAGCGGATGTCTGTATCGGAGGTGCCTGTTATCCCGAAATTCATCCCGAAAGTGAAAATCAGGCTGATGATATAAAGCACTTAAAAGAAAAGGTGGATGCAGGCTGTTCTTTTTTAACCACCCAGATGTTTTTTGACAATAATCTTTTTTATAATTTCTTATATAAAATCCGTGAGGCAGGTATCCTGGTTCCCGTTATTCCGGGAATTATGCCCATAACCAATGCAAAGCAGGTAGAACGGGCAATTAATCTTTCAGGTTCCTTTATGCCTCAGAGATTTAAAAGCCTTGTGGATAAATTCGGTCATTCTCCTGAAACTATGCTTCAGGCAGGAATAATTTATGCAACCGACCAGATTATAGATTTATTTGCCAACGGCATAAAGAATGTTCATGTTTATTCTATGAATAATCCCTTTGTTGCCGAAAAAATCAAGGAAAACCTGTCAAATATACTGGGGTAGCTATGGAAAACGAAATTTTTATAAAGACATTCGAACTTTGCGAACCCGATAAAAAAGAGATTTTAAGATATATGGGTGCAAAAGAGCAGTCCCGTGAGGTTTTATCCGTTATAAATGAGGCCCTTTTATTAACCCGGGGAAGGCTTAGCCCAAGGGTGTGCTATATGATTTTACCGTACCTTGAAAATGGGGATTTTTCCTGTTTTAAGCTTTCCTCAAAAAAGCTTGAGGAAAATCTTAAGGGCTGCAGGCAGGTAATTTTATTTGCCGCAACAGTCGGAAGTGAGCTTGACCGTCTTACAGTAAAATATGGAAAAATCTCACCTCTTACCGCACTTGCCCTACAGGCAATCGGTGCCGAAAGAATTGAAGCCCTGTGCGATGCCTTTGTTTACGAAATGAAAAAACAGTATAACTTAAGACCTCGTTTCAGCCCGGGCTACGGTGATTTGGCTTTGGAAAGTCAGCAAACTCTTTTTGATATTTTAAGACCGCAGACAAAAATAGGGCTTACCCTTAACTCAAGCCTTGTTATGAGCCCTTCCAAGTCGGTAACGGCAATTATCGGAATAAGCGACGAGCCTTGCAGTGATAAAAAAAACTGTGGCCACTGTAATAAAAAAGACTGTGAATACAGGAGAGAACTATGAATTTAAGAGAGTATATAAAAACAAACACCCTGTTTTTAGACGGGGGAATGGGCACCCTTCTTCAGAAGGAGGGGCTTAAGCCGGGTGAACATCCCGAGGGATGGAATATAACCCATCCCGATGTTATAATCGCAATTCATAAAGCCTATTTTGACAACGGCTCAAATATTGTAAATACCAATACCTTTGGAGCGAATTCTTTAAAGTTTTCAAAAAAGGAGCTTGAAAGAATAATTGAAGCGGCGGTCAGCAATGCAAAAAAGGCAAGGGAGGAAAGTGCTAATGAAAATCCTAAATGGATAGCCCTTGATATAGGTCCGTCAGGAAAAATGCTTGCTCCCTACGGTGATTTTAAATTTGAGGAGGCGGTAAGCCTCTTTAAGGAGATTGCTCTTCTTGGTGTAAAGTACGGCGTCGATCTTGTTTTCATAGAAACAATGAACGATTCTTTAGAAACCAAAGCGGCGCTTTTAGGAGTTAAAGAAGCCTGCGACCTGCCCGTTTTTGTTTCAAATGCCTATTCGGAGGACGGTCATCTTATGACCGGCGCAGACCCCCTTTCCATGATAGCTCTTTTAGAGGGAATGGGCGCCGATGCCATCGGTATGAACTGCTCCTTCGGACCAAAGGAGCTAAAGCCTGTTTGTGAGGAATATTTAAAATATGCATCTGTTCCCGTTATCTTAAAGCCCAATGCAGGTATTCCAAAATCCGAAAACGGCAAGGCAGTTTATGATGTGTCACCTGAAGAATTCGCAGACCTGGTAGCCGAGCTTATAAAAAAGGGAGTACGGTGTGCAGGCGGTTGCTGCGGAACCACTCCTGATTATATAAAAGCACTTTACAATAAGGCTAAGGATATACCCCAAAAGCCTCTTACCGATAAAGGCTTAACGGTTGTATCCTCATACTCTCACGGAGTGTTATTTGATAAAATGCCCGTACTTATAGGGGAGAGAATTAATCCTACAGGTAAAAAACGCTTCAAGGAAGCTTTAAGGGGAAATGATATAAATTACATATTAAAGGAAGGACTTGCCCAGCAGGAAAAGGGTGCTCATATTCTTGATGTTAATGTGGGGCTTCCCGAAATAGATGAGGTTACCGTGCTTTATAATGCAGTTTTTGAGCTTCAGTCGGTTACCGACCTTCCTCTTCAGCTTGATACCACCAATCCCGTGGCTATGGAAAAAGCCTTAAGAATCTATAACGGTAAGGCTATGATAAATTCGGTTAACGGTAAGGAAGAAAGCATGAAGGAGATTTTTCCGCTGCAGAAAAAATACGGCGGTCTTGTAGTTGCTCTTACTCTTGATGAAAACGGCATTCCCGAAAAAGCCGAGGGAAGAGTGGAAATAGCAAGAAAAATCCTAAAGAAGGCTTCGGAATACGGTATAGATAAAAAGGATATAATCTTTGATCCGTTAGCTCTTACCGTAAGCTCGGATAATTCTGCCGCAAAGGAAACCTTAAAGGCGGTAAAACTTATAAAAGAAGAGCTTGGCTGTCACACCTTGCTCGGTGTTTCCAACGTTTCCTTCGGACTTCCCGAAAGAGAAATAATAAACAGTAATTTCTTTACCATGGCACTTTCATCAGGGCTGTCCTCTGCTATAATGAATCCCTATTCCTATGAAATGCTCAAGGCTTACTATTCTTTTGTTGCCCTTTCGGGAATGGATGAAAACTGCGCAGATTATATAGCCTTTACATCAGCTCTTCCGACTCTTTCTTACGGTGATGAGAAGGAAGTAAAAAAAGATGATAAAATGGAAACTGAAACTCTTAAGGGTGCCATTGTAAAAGGGCTTAAGGATAAAGCCGGTAAGCTTTGCTGTGAGCTTTTAGGGGAAAAAGAACCTCTTAAAATAGTTAACGAGGATATAATTCCCGCCCTTGATATTGTGGGATCAGGCTTTGAAAAAAAAGAGGTATATCTGCCTCAGCTTTTAATGAGTGCAGAGTCGGCAAAGGCTGCCTTTGAAAAAATAAAGGAAGCCTCGGCAGGAGAGAAAAAAGGCGATAAATCAACCTTCGTAATAGCTACCGTTAAAGGAGATATCCACGATATAGGTAAAAATATCGTAAAGCTTCTTCTGGAAAATTACGGATTTAATGTAATCGACCTTGGAAAGGATGTTCCTCCCGAGGTAATCGTAAATAAGGTTTTGGAGCTTAATGCACCTTTATGCGGACTTTCCGCCCTTATGACTACAACAGTTCCTGCAATGGCTGAAACGGTAAGGCTCTTGAAGGAAAAGGCACCCTGGTGTAAAACAGTTGTGGGCGGTGCGGTGCTTACCGAGGAATATGCAAAAATGATCGGCGCCGATAAATATGCCAAAGATGCTATGGAAACCGTAAGGTATGCGGATTTCAGTTCGAATGGGGAATTTTAAGAAAATGTTAAAATAGCCTTGCTCTTTTTAACAAAATACAGTATAATAGTTATATTATGCATTACAAAAGGGGATAAAAATTATGGAAAACAAAAAAAGAGACAGCTTTACCGGTAAGCTGGGATTTGTACTTGCTGCTGCCGGTTCTGCAGTAGGACTTGGTAATATATGGAGATTTCCGTATCTTGCGGCAAAATACGGCGGAGGTATATTCCTTCTTGTGTATTTATGTCTGATTGTAAGCTTCGGCTTTGCTCTTATGATAGGGGAAATCGCACTGGGAAGGAAAACAGGCTTAAGTGCCATCGGTGCATTTAAAAAGCTTAATTCCAAATATGCCTTCATAGGCTATCTGGCGGCTATCGTTCCTGCAATCATTCTTCCTTACTATTCGGTAATCGGCGGTTGGGTTTTAAAATATCTTTCGGTATTTGTATCCGGCTTCGGCAGTGCAGCCGCATCCGATGCCTTCTTCGGCGGATTTATAACAAGTGCCATGGAGCCTGTTAACTGGTTCTTTATCTTTATAACAGTTACTGCCGTAATCGTTGTATTCGGTGTTCAGAAGGGTATTGAAAGCGTAAGTAAGGTTATGATGCCCGTTCTTGTAGGTCTTTCAATAGTTATCGCCGGCTATTCGGTTTGTATGCCGGGTGCTTTGGAGGGTGTGCTTTATTACATACTTCCCGATTTCTCAAAGTTCTCCATTTCAACCGTGCTTGGCGCAATGGGTCAGATGTTCTATTCCATGTCTCTTGCAATGGGAATTATGATAACCTACGGTTCTTATATGAAAAAGGATGTATCAATCGAATCCTCAGTAAAGCAAATTGAGTGGTTTGATACAGGGGTTGCCTTTTTAGCAGGTCTTATGATTGTTCCTGCAACCTATGCCTTCTCGGGTGGCGATCCTGCCGCTTTAGGTAAAGGCCCAAGCCTTATGTTTGTTGCTTTGCCCAAAATATTCGACACAATGTGGATGGGACATATAATCGGCGTGGCATTCTTCGTGCTTGTTCTTCTTGCAGCCCTGACCTCATCAATTTCCCTTATGGAAACAGTTGTATCCATCCTTTGCGATAAGATGAAAATAAACAGAATTCTTTCCTGTGTAATTGTTTATTTGTTCTCACTCGGCTTTGGTCTTGTATCCTGCTTCGGCTACAGCATCTGGGCAGATATAACAGTTATCGGAATGCAGTTCCTGGACTTCTTCGACTTTGCTTCAAACAGCGTTATAATGCCGGTAGTAG
Source organism: Oscillospiraceae bacterium (assembly GCA_015068665.1). Classification (GTDB taxonomy): domain Bacteria; phylum Bacillota; class Clostridia; order UMGS1840; family HGM11507; genus SIG450. The sequence continues at coordinate 8,965 of SVKB01000030.1, forward strand.
CACTGCTTACATGTATATTTATCGGCTATGTAATAAAGCCAAAAGCAGTTGTTGAGGAAATTGAGCTTACAGGTAAATTCAAACGTGAAAAGCTGTTTACGGTAATGATTAAATATGTTGCTCCTGTACTGGTGGTTTTAATTCTCTTAACATCGGTGCTTGAAGCCTTCGGAGTATTCAGAATATAATAAATACAAAAAATCCATCGGAAGCTTCCGATGGATTTTTTAGTGTGTTTGCTACTGCTTTTTATTGCCTTTTGCTTTTACCTTTTTATTAAGCTCTACAATGCTTTCTGCCTCAATGTATGCTTCGTCAATAGACTCAAAGAACATTTCCTTTTTGATTCCTTCATATCCGCCAAGATTGGATATTATCTTTAACGGCTGCTCCTGAACTCCCACAAACATCGGAAGGATGTGCTCTGCGCGGCATCGCTTTTCAATCTTGGTAAGAGCATCGTGAGCGGTTGCATCCATAACAGTCATTTTTGACATATCGAAAATAACAATGTTAAGCTTGGTGTTTATATCTCCTAAAACATCAATGAAATTGCTTGCCGCACCGAAGAACAAAGGACCGTTGATTTCATAAATCATAATTTTGTCATTTTTATATTTTTCACTGTCAATAACCGAGCTTTCCTTAACGGTGGTATTTTCCGAAACCTTCATAACTATCAGAACAAGTGCCAGAATCATACCAATCTCAATGGCAACCACAAGGTCAAAAATAACCGTTAAAATAAAGGTAACCATCATAACCAGAGCATCGCTTTTGGAGGATTTCAATAAGGTTTTCATTGACTTTATTTCAGCCATATTATACGATACAACAACTAAAATACCTGCAAGGGTTGACATGGGAATAAGCTTTGCATAGGGCATAAATATAAGCATTATAAGGAACAGGGTAACCGCGTGAATAATACCCGCCATAGGAGTTTTGCCGCCGTTTTTGATATTTGCCGCTGTTCTTGCAATAGCTCCCGTTGCAGGAATTCCGCCAAAGAAGGAAACTGCAACGTTTGCAATACCCTGGCCGATAAGCTCTGCATTTGAATCGTGCTTCTTACCTGTCATACCGTCTGCAACCACCGCTGATAAAAGAGACTCAATAGCAGCTAAAAGAGCAATGGTAAAGGCAGGTGATAAAAGACTTATAATCTTATCAATGCTGAGTGGGGGAAGAGTAGGCAGGGGAAGCTTTCCCGAAATTTCCCCGAACTGTGTTTCAATTGTATTAACCGGTATTTTAAATATAATAACGATAGCGGTTGTAACAATAAGTGCAATTAAAGAGCCCGGAATTTTTTTGTTGATTTTCGGCCATAAAAATGAAATAGCTATAGTAAGAATTCCGATAAATGCCGCCCACCAGTTAATGTTTGAAAGGTTTGCAAAATATGCACCCCATTTAGGAATAAACTCGGAGGGGATATTGGCAATGTTAAGCCCCAGTAAATCGTTAACCTGTGTGAACATAAGAGTTACGGCAATACCTGTTGTAAAGCCTACCGTAATGGTATAGGGTATGTATTTAATAACATTTCCAAGCTTGAATACACCGAACAGGATTAAGAATATTCCTGCCATAAGTGTGGAAATAATAAGTCCGTCAATTCCGTAGCCTGCAATAATTCCGCAGATAATTACAACAAATGCACCCGTAGGTCCGCCAATCTGCACATCAGAGCCGCCAAAAAAGGAAATACAAAAGCCTGCAATAAAGGCGGTTATAAGTCCTTTCTCGGGAGAAACACCCGAAGAAATGGCAAGTGCGATGGACAGGGGAAGTGCAATAATTGCAACAATAATACCTGCGATTAAATCCTTAAGCCAGGTTCCTTTTTTAAAATATCCCGGCAAATCCTTGAAAACCCCGAAGGATTTTGGCTGATACATTTAAAATGCCTCCTTAGTATATTAAATTATTTTAAAATTTCTTCCAGTACAATATTAACCTTATCAACCGCAATGGGTAGACTTAAGTTACATTCATCGCATATAATATAAATAGCCTTTTCGTTATATGCTACCGAATAAGAGCCCTTGCAGCCGCAAAATCTGATTTTATCGGGATCGGAATAAACCAGCTTGCTTAATTTTACAATCCCCTCTAAGCTGTCAGCATCCATAGGATATTCAAAATCCTGACTCTGACCGATGGTTTCGTCCACATATTCGTGTACTCTTTTTTCAAGTAAATCCTTTTTTCCCACAAATAAAACCTCTGCCTCATAGTGAGGGCAGGAGAAGGAAAAAACCTCCTCGGAAAAGAACTGCGAAAAAGGAATTGTATATGAATGCTCCGACCTGCAAACAGGGCAGAAAAAATCAACCTTGAAGGTCTTGTTTGCATTTTTTGTAATTTTAAGTGTGCTTCCCTTACACTCGCAGGTGTATTCCTTTTGTCTTACACCCGAGAAATCAAATAAGGTAATATCCTTGATTTCGTAATCCTGACAGGAATTGCAAAGATATGCTACCTGTGTGTTATCAGTTATCATATTATTTCTCCTTTTTTAAAGACCAAATTTTATTATATAACAAATGTATGAAAAAATCAAATAAAAACAACAAAAAAATAAAATTTTGAAAGTGCTTTACTTTTATTATACATTATTGTATAATTTTACATATAGGACGGAGGTTTTATAATGTTTGAAAATTTTAACGATTTTTTAGATAAAATGAAGGGGAAAACCGTAAATGTAGTCGGTCTTGGAATAAGCAACAAGCCCCTTATTGAAATACTTTTAAAAGCAGGCGCAAGGGTAATAGGAAGGGACGGAAATCCCAACGCAACAGTCCCCTATGATATAGAGCTGGTGCTTGGGGAAGGCTATCTTGATAACCTTGAAGGGGACTATACCTTCAAATCCCCCGGAATACGACCGGACAAAGAGCAGTTCCTCGAATTTATCGGAAAGGGCGGAATATTGCTTTCTGAAATGGAGGTTTTCTTTGATGTATGCCCCTGTAAAATAATCGGAATAACCGGAAGTGACGGTAAAACCACCACAACAACTCTTATTTCCGAGCTTCTTAAGGCTTCGGGCTATAAGGTTCACATAGGCGGTAATATCGGAACACCCCTTTTACCCGTAACCAAATCTATAAAAAAAGACGATATCTGTGTGGTGGAGCTTTCAAGCTTCCAGCTTATGACTATGAAAAAAGCTCCCGATATCTCGGTAATCACAAATATTACTCCAAATCATCTTGATTATCACTTAAGCTATGAAGAGTATATAGAGGCAAAACTCAACATTGCCAAAAACAAGGCGGAGGGCTCATTTACCGTACTTAACCTTGATGATAAAACTACAGGTGAATACCTTGAAAGTATAGACGGAGATAAAAGATTTTTCTCATTAAACGGTAATGAAAAGGCAGATGTATTTTATAAAGACGGATATATTTACTGTGGAAAAGAAGCGGTTTTAAATATAGAGGATATAAGAATTCCGGGTATGCACAATGTGGCAAATTATATGACCGCCTATCTTGCGGTTAAGGAGCTTACAGATAAAGACGCTTTACTAAAGGTGGCAAAGGAATTTAACGGTGTTCCTTACAGAATAGAATTCTTTGCTGAAAAAGACGGAGTAAAATATTATGATGATTCAATCGCATCGGGACCTGTAAGAACCATGTCCTGTCTTGATACATTTGCCCGTCAGGGGGAAAAAATCATTCTTGTGGCAGGCGGTGCCGATAAGAAGTTCGATTTTGCCGAGCTTGGACGGCAAATTGCAAAAAAAGCAAAAGCTCTTTATCTTGTAGGTCATATCCCAACCGGTAAGGAATTAAAGCCGGTTGAAAATACTGCGGAAAAGATTAAGAATGCAGTGCTTTGTGCTGCTCCCGATTTCCCTGTATACGTTTTTTACACTATGGAGGAAACCGTTAAAGCCGTAAAGGAATATGCAAAGCCGGGTGATGTGGTTGTTCTTTCTCCTGCAAGCACCAGCTTTGATAAATATAAGAATTTTGAAGTAAGAGGAAATCATTTTAAGGAATGTGTTAAAAATGGATAATCTAAAAAAGCTTTTATCATATGAAAGTGTTTCAGGTTATGAATATATGGGTGCATTAAAAACCACCACCCTGTTTGAAGAAACAGGGGCGGGGGTTTTTTGCGATAAATTCTCCAATATATTCGGTGTAAAAAATAAGGGCAAAAATTTTAAGGTGATGGTGGATGCCCATTTTGATACTATCGGACTAATCATAACCGAGATTCACGAGGGCGGTTTTTTAAGCTTTGCCCCATTGGGAGGTGTAGATGTAAGAATTTTGCCTGCCATGAGAGTTGATATTATAGGAAAGGAAAAAATTCCCGGTGTAATAGGTGTTAAGCCACCCCATCTTTTAAAGGGCACCGAAAAAAAGGCATATAAGCTGGAGGAGCTTTTTATAGATACCGGCTATACCTCGGACGAGCTGTCAGGACTTGTTTCTCCGGGTGATGTGGCGCTCTTTAACAGTGAATATACCGAGCTTTTAAACGGAAGAATTGCCTCGGCAGGGCTTGACGATAAAATAGGTGTCTATATGGTAAGTGAAATCCTGAAGGGCTTTTGTAATCCCGATATAACTCTTACCGGCTGTGCTACCACAGGCGAGGAAATCGGCTTGAAGGGTGCAAAAATTGCATCAAATTCCGATACCTTTGATTTATGTATTGTAATTGATGTAACCCACGGTCGTACACCGGACGGTATTAAAAACCGGTCTTTTCCCTTGGGTGAAGGTCCTGTTATCACATTGGGACCGTCTCTTTCCAAAGAATATAACGATGAAATAATAAGCTATGCAAGGAAGAATAACATAAGCCTTGGTATTGAGGTTGAACCGGGAAACACGGGAACCAATGCGTGGGCATATCACAGTGCGGGTGAATCAATCCCGACAGTTATGATATCAATCCCCTTAAGATATATGCATACCTCCTATGAGGTCTGCGATAAAAAGGATATACTATCGGGAATAAGCCTCATAACCGGATATTTAAACAGCAAGGAGGTGCTCTGATGCTTGAAGATTTAACAAATGCTTTCGGAGTATCAGGCTCCGATAATGAGGTTAAAAACCTTATTTTAAAGGAAATAACCTTAAGTGCGGATAAAATTGATATTATGAAAGACGGTAATATCATCGCCTTTAAAAAGGGAAGAAAGACTCCGCAAAAACGAATAATGCTAAGTGCCCATACCGATGAGGTGGGCTTTATGGTAAAAGATATAACCGAAGAAGGATATCTTGAGCTTTGCGAGGTAGGGGGAATTGATTCCAGAATCCTCTTATCCAAAAAGGTATATGTGGGCGACAAAAAAATTCCCGGAATAATCGGTATAAAGGCAGTTCACATGACTGAAAAGGAAGAAAGAGAGCAAATAATCCCCATTGAGAAAATGTATGTGGATATCGGTGCCTTAAGCTGTGAGGACGCTAAAAAATATGTAAACAGGGGCGATTATATAGTCTTTGCCTCGGAATATACTCCTCTCGGTAAAAAGCGTGCCGTTGCAAAGGCGCTTGATGACCGTGTCGGAGTTTCGGTACTTATCAGTCTTCTCAAAAAAGAGGTGGAATATGACTTTTATGCAGTTTTTAATTCCCTGGAGGAAATCGGCTTAAAGGGTGCGGTTACCGCCTCCAATAGTGTTAAGCCTGATATTGCTCTTATACTGGAGGGAACCACCTGCTCGGATGTTAAGGATACCAAAGCCCATCTTATCTCCACCGCTCTCGGTAAAGGGGGAGTGCTGTCGGTAGGAGACCGTGCCTCCGTTTCAAACCGTAAATTAAATGAGTTTATAGTAAAACTTTCGGAAAAATATAACATCCCCCTTCAGCTTAAGGGCACCAATACGGGCGGAAATGACGCAGGTGCCGTTCAGATTTCGGGTGAGGGTGTAAAAACCGCAGTTTTATCCGTGCCCTTAAGATATATCCATTCTCCCGTAAGTGTAATGGATAAGGATGACTATGAAAGCGTGCTTAAAATGGCAGAGGCCTTTGTAAATAATATAGGAGATTTTTGTGATGATTAGTAAAATAAAAGAAATTTCAGGTTTGTTTTCGGTAGCAGGCTATGAAAGTAAATTAACTGACTATATCTTAAAAGAAGCAGAAGCTTACTGTGATGAATGTTATACCGATAAAATCGGAAATGTTATATTAAGAAAAAAAGGGGAAGGGGAAAAGCTTCTTATAAACATCCCCATATCCTCCGACGGCTTATTTATAACCTTTATTACCGATGATTTGAAGGGGCATATAAAGCCCATTGGAAATCCCGAGCCTTCAAAAATATCAGGAAAAGCGGTTGTTAACGAGGCGGGAAAAACTGTAGGTGTTATAAGAGCCGATGCTCCCGATGATATCGACAGTCTTTATATTGACTTCGGCGTATCGGAAAAAAATGATATCCCGGTTAAGGAAGGGGATGTGCTTTCCGTAAAAAAGGAATTTTATGAAATAAATAACACTCTCTTTTCAGATACCGTGGAAACAGGCGTACTCATCTATATTGTGATGTCCCTTTTAAAGGATATAAAAAGTGATTATGATTTGTATTTTGCCTTTACGGTGATGGATAACATAGGCTTTAAGGGGGCAAAAACCGCTGCCTTTTCCATAAAGCCCGACTATGCACTTATACTTTCACATTCTTACTGTGACGGTAAGGATAAAACTGTTAAAAGAGATAAGGGAATAGCGGTAAGAATTACCGATTCTCATTTTGTTTCAAATAAGAAAATGCGGGATTTTATAATAGACAAGCTTGCTTCGGCGGGTATCCCTTACCAGATAGAAATTTTAAGTAAGGACGGTATTGTAAATAACGAAATTATGTATATGAATAACGGTATTTTAACCCTTGACCTTAACCTTCCCGTTTCAGGCTCGGGCGAGCTTTTAAAAGGGGTAAGTATAAAGGATATAGAAGCATATAAAAACGCAATAAATAAAATTTTAGGATAGGATTTTTAGCTATGAATTATAACGAATTTTTTGATGTTTCGAAAAGAGCCTCCGAGCTTATAAAAAAAGCCGAGCAAAAAGCGGCAGCTGCCTTTAAAAAAGCGGATGAGATTTCATCCTATAATCAGATGAAGGTTTTAAAAGCATTTCAGGATAACAGAATAAGCGAATCCCATTTTGTTTCGACCTCAGGCTACGGCTATGACGATTTGGGAAGAGAAACCCTTGACCGCCTCTATGCGGATATTTTCGGCGCAGAGGATGCCCTTGTAAGGCACAATATAATTTCGGGAACTCACGCTCTTTCCCTTTGTCTTTTCGGCGTTTTAAGACCGGGAGACACTCTCCTTGCCGTTACCGGTAAGCCCTATGACACTTTGGAGGAAACAATAGGTATAAGAGGGGAAGCGGGAGTCGGCTCTTTAAAGGACTTTGGAGTTAACTATAAAGAGGTTCCCTTAAAATACGGTGAGGTTGATTTTGAAGGAATAGAAAAAAGTATGGATTCAACCGTAAAGGCAGTAATCATTCAGCGCTCCAAGGGATATGATTTCAGAAAAACCCTTTCGGTGGATGAAATCGGTGAAATTATAAAATTTGTAAAAAGCAAAAAGAATGACTGTGTTGCAATTGTTGATAACTGCTACGGTGAATTTGTTGAAGAAAAAGAGCCCACTCAGGTTGGAGCAGATTTAATGGCAGGCTCTCTTATTAAAAATCCCGGCGGAAGCATTGCGGAAACCGGAGGCTACATAGCAGGAAAAGAAGAATATGTAAAAATGTGCGCCTATAAGCTTAATGCCGTTGGTATCGGTAAGGAATGTGGTGCAACGCTGGGCTTTAATAAGCCTATGTATCAGGGGCTTTACTTTGCTCCGTCAGTGGTATGTCAGGCGGTAAAAACCGCTATCCTTGCCGCAGCGGTATTTGAAGATGCAGGCTTTGAGGTTTGTCCGAAAACCAATGATAAGCGCTCCTGTATTATAGAAGCAATTAAATTCGGCACCGAGGAGGGCGTGTGCCTTTTCTGTCAGGGTATTCAGAAGGGTGCCGCAGTAGACTCCTTTGTAACTCCTATGCCCTGGGATATGCCGGGCTATGAAAATCAGGTTATAATGGCGGCAGGCGCCTTTAATCAGGGCTCCTCAATCGAGCTTTCCGCAGACGGTCCCATAACTCCACCTTATATTGCCTATATGCAGGGTGGAGTAACCTATGATTACGGCAAAGCAGGAGTTCTCTTTGCGGTTGATAAGCTTATTTCAAACGGAATTATTTAGCTTTGTGGCCTGTTGCGAATATGTCTTTTTTTCCCTGACTTGACATGAGCGTTGCAAGGAAACGCAGCTAAATTCGCGTTCCGCGAGCTAAATTGAACAAGTTCAGCTAAATTACTTCGTAGCTAAATTGACCGTGCGGTCAGCTATAAAAGCGAATTTAATTTAGCTACTCCAAAGGGGTAATTTAGCTATGTAGCAAAGCGGAATAATTTAGCTTTGAACTTTAGTTCAAAATTTAGCTAAATAAATTTAATGGATGTGATAACATGGCAGAAAGTATAATGCTTGACAAAGCAAAAGATTTTGCAGTTGAAATTATAAATGTGTGTAAAACAATCAAGGAAACAAAAAGGGAAAGTGTTTTAACAAATCAGCTTATGCGTTCAGGAACATCAATTGGTGCGAATATTTATGAATCAAAATATGCACATGGTACTGCAGATTTTATTGCTAAAATGCAGATAGCGTTGAAAGAGTGTTATGAATCAGAATACTGGTTAGAACTTCTCAATAGGACAGGATATTTGTCTGATGAACAATATAAGATTATACTCAATGAGTGCGGACAAATTCGCAGAATGTTGATATCTTCGATTAACACCGTTAAGAATAAAAAAGATAATTAATACAAGTGCGAACTTTATCGAATTTTGCGAAAGGAAGTGTGTATTATGTTGCATGAATACCTTGTAAATGAATTGTGTAATAACAAGTCATTGGGAGCATTAACATATTTACTTGAAAAAGGAAGAGAATTTGAATTTTCATATAAAGGAACCTTATGTTTTATTTCTCGTTCGGAAACGCAAAAAGAGGTTTCAATTTGGATTGATAAAAAAGAACACGCTTTTGATAATATTGATGATTTGGCTGAAGCAAAAATATTTGATACTAAAACTTTGTTGGATATATGGAGCGAAATTGAGGTTGAATACTTGTTTTAAGTAGGTGATATTATGAAGTATAGTGTAAAGGTTATATTTACATATTCTGTTGAACCTGATAATAGAAAGTTTTATGAAGAATCAATTTATCTTGTTGATGCAGAATCTTTTGACGATGCTTACGAAAAAGCAGAAAGATACACAAAAGATTTTGATTTGGAACATACAAACCCTAAAGGTCAAAAAGTAAAAACAGAAAAGATAGATTTCGTTGATTGCTTTCTTGCTTTTGACGAAGAAAATGGAGTGCAGGAAATTTATTCATCGACATTTAAAAACAAATCTTCACTATCAGAAAATGATTTTTATAAAGCAATTACTGCTCAGTGTGATGCTGATGAATTATTTGATTTAAGATATGAAGAATTTAATTAAAAACAAGTTGCATCTAAACCTTATGTGTCGCAATATGAAAATGTCGAATGTTGTCGGGAACGAAAAGCCTCCCTTGCCTAAAGGGAGGGGGACCACCGAAGGTGGTGGAGGGATATATGGAAAGAAAGCATAATTCTGATTTAACAACAAATGCAAGAACTTTGCGTAAAAATATGACAAAAGA
>SVKB01000031.1 GCA_015068665.1 Oscillospiraceae bacterium
TTCAGCTGCCCGTTCTTCGGGACTTAATTTGTACCTTGGCATATTAAAAACCTCCAAAATAATATTTTTATTATATATCATCTTGGAGGCTTCGTAAAGACTTTACACAAAATCCGGGGTTGTCTCGAATTTTTTGTTGAGAGACGCTTGATTTCGTCTCTTTTTTGTTTGGTTGACAACTCTTGATATAAATCCCTGCGGGATTTTCGATATGTTGCTCTTAGCAACTCGATATGCAATTAAAATTGCTCGATATGTGCTTCGCACTCGATATGTTGCCTTACGGCAACGAGAAAAGGACGGATGCCGAATGGCATATCCGTCCTATCCTTAATGTTGACATAAGTCAACAATTCATGATTTTTTAAAAATCAATTCATGCACCGCAAGGTGCAATTCACTATGCCGCTTGCGGCATATCATTTTGCATTCTGAATTCTGCATTCTGAATTCTGCACTCTGAATTCTACATTTTGCATTCTGCATTCTGAATTCTGAATTCTGCATTTATACGCATGCCGTAACATTTTTAACCAGCTCATTTTCATCAAATTCAATAATCAAAAGCTTGGGATTTTCTTCATCCTCATTTAAGAAATACTCCATGCTTTCCTTGGTGTTGCTCTTAAGACCGTTAACACCTAACATTGAAAGCACTTCATCCCTTGTAAGGCTTATCAGAGAACCGCTTTTAATAAGATTGTCGGCCATTCGGAAGCGCTTGCTTATGTCAACATCCCATCTGTCACAGGAAAAAATGATCTGTTCTCTTGTGTACTTATAGATTAATGCTCCCGCAACTGCTGCCGCACCTGCAATAAGACCTGTTGTAAGTAATTTCTTTTTCATTTTTATTCCTCCTTTATTGTATCATCATTAATTTCGATATCGGCTTCACTGTCCTTCAGTAAACGGTCCATATAAAACATTATATAAGCTGTCTGCTGGTATGGGTGAAGAATTATAAGTGAAATTCCTCCTGTAAATGCCGCAGCCATAAACCACAGTATAAAGCTTAAGGAAAAACCTATATAGTATAGTATGTACCCCTTCATCATTTTAATACTTTTAAAAACCGAACTGAAGCCCGACGCCTTTTCGTTACAAAGTATATACTCACAAAGTGAAAGATGAGTGTTAAGGTATACAGAAATAATAACTGTAAAAATCCATATAAGCTCCATTATATACATGGTATTAAACTGCTCATCGGTAATTGCTTTTAAAATTTCCGTATTCGATGTATCCTTTGCATATTCAGTAAGAATATTCATTGTTTCCTCAGGCATTATGTTTATAAAAACAATGCTTGCTATAATAAACGGTGCGAAGGATATAACCCTTGCCAGCCCGACGGGAATAAGCTTTAAAATATATTTAAAGCCGTTAAACATATTTCCCAGAGGCGGCTTATTGTTTCTTATTGTATCAAACAAATATTCAATAGCACCCATTTTAAAACAGGGAACAAGAATTACGGTTGATATAAGGCTTATTACCGTAAGAAGCTTTGTATTATCGGGAAACCGCATTTCCAGTGCCGAGTTAAGAACAGGGAGCAGGGAAACAAAAAGAAATGCAACTATACATTTTATAAAATTCCCCTGAAGTGATTTCTTTGCAAGCTCTTTATAATATCTGTAGGTCTGCATATTATTACCTCTATTTCAGTTCATATAAGTTGGTTCCGCTGGTAAGTGAAACGGTGAGCGGAACATTGATTTTTACCGCATTTTCCATTGATTCTTTAAGAATTGTTTTTGCTCTTTCAAGATCCTCTGGTGAACACTCAAGAACAAGTTCGTCGTGAATCTGCAGAACAATTCTTGCATTAATATTGTTCTTTTTAAGAGCTCTTTCGGTTTTTATCATGGCAATTTTCATAATATCTGCGGCAGTTCCCTGGATCGGGGTGTTAAGAGCCATTCTCTCACCGGCAAGTCTTGTCATATAGTTGCGGTCGGAAAGCTCCTTTATATATCTTATTCTTCCAAGCAGAGTTTTTACATATCCGTGTTTTTTCGCGTAATCAACGATATCAAACATATATTTTCGTATTTTCGGGTATTTTTCAAAATAGGTATCAATAATTTCTTTTGCAGCTTTTCTTGAAATTCCAAGATCCTTAGCAAGAGTAAACTCGGTTTTGCCGTATAAAAGCCCGAAGTTAACCGTTTTTGCATTTGAACGCATTTCAGAGGTTACCTCTTCGGTTGATACCGAATAAATCCTTGCGGCTGTGCTTTTGTGAATATCCTCTTCCTTTTTGAAGGCGTCAATGAGATATTCATCACCGCATATCTGGGCAAGCACTCTTAATTCCACCTGGGAATAATCAGCGGAAATAAACACATTATCTTTATGAGCAGGGGTAAAAAGCCTTCTGATTTGTCTGCCGAGCTCTATTCTTACAGGGATATTCTGAAGGTTAGGCTCACTTGAGGAAAGTCTTCCGGTTTGGGTAACCGTCTGATGGAATTTAGAATGCAGAATTCCTTCTTCATCGCAAAGAGGAAGTATTCCGTCCACATAGGTGGATTTTAATTTCGCTATTGTTCGGTACTCAAGTATAAGGTCTATAATGGGATGCTCTCCCTTTAAGCCCTCCAGCACCGAGCTGTCCGTGCTGTAGCCGGTTTTGGTTTTCTTTCCTGCTTTAAGACCAAGCTTTTCAAAAAGTATAACACTCAGCTGCTTGGTGGAGTTAATATTGAATTCTTCCCCGGAGTGCTTATAGATTCTGAAGGTAAGCTCGCTGATACGCTCCTCAAACTGTTTGGAGAGCTCATTTAAACGGGAAACATCAATTTTAATTCCCCTTAACTCCATTGAGGCTAAAATTTTCATAACGGGAAGCTCAATATCGTAGTAAAGGTCAATTAAATTATCACTCTTTAATTTTTCAAAAAGACCTTTATAAGCCATCGGAAGATATACAATGTAATCCTCATAGTCTTCGGCATCCTCCCGGGCACCAAGATAAATAACCGAGCCGGGTCTTAATTCACCCGATGGGTCTATAAGATATGCCGCAAGCTTAATATCAAATATTTCACCTTTTAAGGTAATGCCCCTTGATGCAAGAGAAATAATATCCTCTTTAGCGCTGTAAGTTACCTTCCCGATGCTTTCATTTTCAAAAAGCTTTTTAAGAACAACGGTATTTTCACTTATTTTAACCTTATAAAGCTCATCCGAAGCGTTTATATAGGCGTAATCTCCGTCGATAAGATAATACATACAGCCTTCAAGCATAAGCTCTTCTAAGTTATCTTTAAATTCAAGTACCTGAGCAGGTGCGGTTTCCTGTTTTTCTTCAAGAGAAAGTCTTTTAATAAAGGAATTAAGCTCAAGCCTTTTAAATAATTCAAGCGCCTTATCCGAAGGTGAAGAAGCTCTGAAATTCTCCAGGCTTAAAGCTATGGGAACATCTGTTTTTATGGTGGCAAGCTCCTTTGAAAGATAAGCCATTTCCTTATCGGCTATAAGCTTTTCTCTTGCCGCTTTTTTTATAATCGGAGAATCGATATTTTCATAAAGCTTTTCTATCGACTTAAATTCTGAAATAAGAGTGATGGCAGTTTTTTCACCTACTCCTTTAACACCGGGAATATTATCCGAGCTGTCGCCCATAAGCCCCTTAAGGTCAATAAATTCCTTTGGTGTTACACCGTATTTGAAAACAACAGCTTCGGGGTTATAGGGAACAGTCTGAGTTTTTCCTCCCTGAGTTGTAACAAGAAGCACGGTGGTGGTATCAGAGCAAAGCTGAAGATCATCCCTGTCTCCGGTTAAAATCCTGCAGCTTATATTTTCACTTTCACATTTTTTAGAAACGGTGCCTATAAGGTCGTCAGCTTCATAGCCCTCAAGACCGATATGGGAAATATTAAGAGCATCAAGAACCTCCTTTAATATGGGCATCTGTGCCGCCAGGTCGTCGGGCATTCCCGAACGGTTTGCCTTATAAAGGTCATACATATCATTTCTGAAGGTTTTTTTCGATACATCAAAAGCAACGGTTATATAATCGGGCTTTTCCTCATCTATAACCTTTAAAACAATATTTAAAAACCCGAAAACAGCATTTGTGGGAATACCTTCCTTGGTGGTAAGGGGTCTTATACCGTAAAAGGCACGGTTTGCAATGCTGTTTCCGTCTATTATAAGCAGTTTCTCCAAAACAAACACCTCTTTTATTATATTATAAGCTAAAATATAATTAATATCAAGTATATTTTCACCCAAGCTATTGACATCATCAAATAAGTTTAGTATAATACATTTTGGAAAGAGGTATTTTTTGTAAAATCCTTATTTAAAGCCAAAATTTGCTTTTAAAAAACTGTAAAATAATACAATTTTGAAAGGGGAAATTCCGTGGAAGCAAAAAAAGATATGGTAATCAGTTATCTTACTCCGAAAAGCTCAATGAATATATATCCATTTAAGGCTTTTAAGATTTCAAACCGTAGCTTTTCCCAGTATCCCCATGCTCATTCCTATTTGCAGATATGGTATGTGAAAAACGGTGGCTGTATCCACTGTCTTAACAATGTCGAGCATAAGCTTCAGAAGGGGGATATATTTATTCTTCCGCCTGATGTGCCTCACAGGGTAATATGTGAGGATGAAAAGAATATTGAGCTTTTAGGCTGTGAATTTATGGAGGAATTTATTTGCGGAAGCGACGGTGAAACAAACTCTGTTTACTATCAGTATATAAATCCTTTCATAGTTCCCGAAAAAGAGGTAAAGCCCTTCTATTCACTTGAGGGAGTAACCGTCAGAGAGGTTGAAAAGCTTTTTGACGATATGGTGAAGGAGTATAACACCAAACCCCCTCATTTTGAACTAAGTATGCGTGCAAATTTTTTAAAGCTTCTGGCTATTCTGGTTCGTGTTTGTGCAAAGGAAACAGGAGAAAAGGAAAAAAACGGTTATTATAAGCACCGCAATGCAATTGCAACTGCGCTTTCCTATATGAACGAGCATTACAGTGAAAAAATATATCTTGAGGATTTGTGTAAGCTGCTTTTGATGTCGCCGACTTATTTTTCCTGTGTATTCAAGCAGATAACCGGCAAAACCTTTACCGAACAGCTTAACAGTATAAGAGTAGGTAAAGCTAAGGAAATGCTTATGGATCATTCGAAAACCGTAAGCCGTATTGCCATTGAGGTTGGTTTTACCGACTCTGCTTATTTTGACAGGGTCTTTAAAAAGGAAGTGGGAGTTTCTCCCGGTAAATTCAGAAAATATTTATAAAAGTAATAAAACCAAACGTAAAAGGAGGAAAAGTAAATGGAAAAGGTGCGTTTTGGAATTATTGGCTGCGGAAGAATATCAAGAAATCATCTGGATGCTATAAAAAATGCTCCCCATGCGGAGCTTGTGGCTGTGTGTGATGTTATTGAAGAAAAAGCACAGGCGGCGGCACAGGCAAACGGACTTGATAAATGGTATACAAGCATAGAGGATATGCTGGATAATGAAAAGCTTGATGTATGCTGTATTCTGACTCCCAGCGGACTTCATGCAAAACATGCGTGCATAGTTGCTGAAAGAGGAATAAATGTACTGTGCGAAAAACCTCTGGATGTTTCTTCGGAAAATATGGATAAAATTATTAATTGCTGTAAGGACAATAATGTTAAGCTTGGATGTATATTCCAGAGAAGAACCTTTGAAGCGGCAATCCGTACCAAAGAGGCTATTGAAAAGGGATATCTCGGAAAAGTAACATTGGCTGATGCATCTTTAAAATATTACCGTGACCAGAAGTATTATGACAGCGGCGAATGGAGAGCAACCTGGGAATATGACGGTGGCGGTGCACTTATGAATCAGGGTGTGCACGGTGTTGATATGATTGCCTGGATGATGGGCGGTATTGATACTGTGGATGCAACCTGTGAAACCAAGGTGTGGGATATTGATGTTGAGGATACTGCTGTTGTTAAGGTAAGATTTAAAAACGGAGCAATCGGTGTGATTCAGGCTGCTACAACCGTTTATCCCGGTCTTGATACTGTTTTTTCCGTTCACGGCAGTGAAGGAAGTATCTCCTTTGGTGATAAGGGCTTTTATTACTGGAAGCTTAAGGATGAAAGTATAAAAATGCCTGATGTAAGCGGCTCAATGGGTGGTCTTAACTGTCAGTATTCAACCAATAATTACGGACATACATATCAGGTAGAGGATATGGCTCTTGCAGTTTTAGAGGACAGAGCTCCGATGGTTACAGGCGAGGAGGCCAAAAAGAGTGTTGAAATAATTCTCGGCATTTATAAATCCTCTCAGGAAAAGAAAGAAATTAAATTATAAAATATAAAAAACGAAAGGAAGTTTTTATTATGTCAAAAATCTTAAACTGGGCTATCATAGGCTGCGGTGTTATCTCAAAATCTCATTGTGATGCTCTTGCAGTTTGTGAAAACACAAAGCTTTATGCTGTATGTGATATTATTGAAGAAAAGGCTAAAGCCAAGGCTGAAGAATATCATGCAGAAAAGGTATTTACAGATTACCACGAAATGCTTAAGGATCCTAATATTGATGTTGTATCCATTTGTACTCCTTCCGGTATGCATGGTCAGATGTGTAAGGATGTTGCAGATGCCGGTAAAGCTATCCTTTGTGAAAAGCCAATGGAAATCACCAAGGAAAAAATGGACGACCTTGTTGAATATATAGAGAAAAAAGGCGTTAAGATGGGCTGTGTGTTCCAGAGACGTTGCGACAATAAATTCTTAGAGGTTAAAAAGGCTGTTGACAGCGGACGTTTCGGTAAGGTTATATTAGCTGATGCTTATCTTAAATATTTCAGAAGCCAGGATTACTATAACAGCGCAGGCTGGAGAGCAACCTGGGAGCTTGATGGCGGCGGTTCTTTAATGAACCAGGGTGTTCACGGTATCGACCTTCTTACCTGGATTGCAGGTGATGTTGAAAGCGTATTTGCAAGATGCGAAACTCAGGTAAGAAATATTGAGGTTGAGGATACAGCTATCGCTTCCTTAAAGTTCAAAAACGGTGCTATCGGTAATATTGAGGGTACAACAAGCGTATATCCTGCACAGGATACCAGACTTGAAATCCATTGTGAAAAGGGCTCTATCATTGTTTCCGATAAAGGAATTCTGCAGTGGAAGATTGAAGGCAGTGACGAAGAAGCTCCTGAAATTATCGATCCTGTATTCAAGATGAAGGATGACCCGACCAAGCTTCCTACAAAATCTCATGTTATCCCCATCACCGATATGGCAAATGCTGTTATCAATGATACAGAGCCTGCAGTTACACCTCGTAACGCAAGAAAAGCAGTTGACCTTATTCTTGCTATTTATAAATCATCACAGGAAAAGAGAGAAATCACTCTTTAAAGGAAAGGAAGTTTTATTATGTTCAGAGTTGGTATTTTAGGCTCCGATAACTCCCACGCTCAGCATTTTGCAAGACTTTGCAATGTTGAGAAGGTTTACGGAGACGATATTAGAATAGAATGTATTTACGGCAGAGACGATGACCCTGCTCATACAAAGGAAGTTGCTGAAATAGGTAAAATTCCTTTTATTGCAAGCAAGCCCGAGGAATTCTTCGGTAAGGTAGACGCTGTTATGGTTGTTTACAGAAGAGGTGCTCTTCATGTTCCCGAAATTCTTCCCTTCATTGAAGCAGGTCTTCCTGTATGGCTTGATAAGCCTGTTTGCGAATCCGTTGAGGATATTAAAATTTTAAGAGAAGCTGTTGAAAAGCATAATACATTAATCACAGGCGGTTCTACCTTAAAATACAACTATGATATCCTAACCTTAAAGGATAAGGTTGAAACAGGAAGAATTGGCGCGGTTTCAGGCGGATGCATCAACTTCCCGGGTGATCTGGAAAGCGTATACGGCGGAATTTTCTTCTACGGTTCTCACTTAATCGAAATGATGCTGTCTGTATTCGGTTATGATGTTAAGAGCGTAACCGCTAAAACAATCGCTCCTAAAAACTCGGTTGTAATCGTTAAGTATGAAGATAAAATGGTATCTTTGGCATTTAACAATCTTTGCTCCTCTTACTATGTAACTGTTTACGGTGATAAGAGAGTTGTAAATCAGGAGGTTGATATTTCCTTTATTTACAAGCTTGGCTTTGCAAAATTCGTAGAAATGTTAAAGACTCAGAAAATGCCTTTATCCTTTGACGATCTTGTTAAGCCTGTATACGTGCTTAATGCAATCCAGAAGGCTCTTGATGAGGACAGAGAGGTTGCTATTTCTGAGGTAATGTAAAAGGAGTAACAGTAATGAAAAAATGTCTTTATAACGGTAAGGTAATTACCTGCGAAAGAATAATTGATAATGGCTATGTAGTTTTTGAAAACGGCAAAATCACTGAAATCGGAACGGATTTTAATCCTTCTTCCTTTGAAGGTGAAAAAATTGACGTAGCCGGAAAGTATATTTCTCCGGGTTTTGTTGATATTCATTGTCACGGCGGTGGCGGCTCCGATTTTATGGACGGTACGGTTGATGCCTACATAACCGCAGCTACTGCTCACGCAAAGCACGGTACAACCTCACTTTTACCAACTACCTTAACAAGCACAAATGAAGAGCTTATCAATACCTTTGAAATCTTCAATCAGGTTAAGGATATGGAGTATGACGGTGCAAAGCTTATCGGTTTGCATCTGGAAGGACCTTATTTCAGTCCTCTTCAGGCAGGTGCTCAGGACCCCAGATATTTAAAATCACCCGTTAAAGAGGATTACGAGGAAATAGTTGCAAAATCTCACGGCAATATCGTAAGATGGAGTGCCGCTCCCGAGCTTCCGGGCTCTGCCGAATTCGGAGCTTACTTAAAGGAGCAGGGGATTTTAGCTTCAATTGCCCATTCCAATGCAAAATATGAGGATGTGGTGGTTGCCTACGAAAACGGCTTTAATCTTATCACTCACTTCTATTCAGGAATGTCCACCATCGTAAGAGAGGGTGGCTACCGTAAGCTTGGCGTTCTTGAAAGCGGATATGTTATCGACGGCATGAACGTTGAAATTATTGCAGACGGTCACCATCTTCCCAAGGAGCTTTTAAAGCTTGTTTATAAATCCAAGGGGGCTGAAAGAATTGCTCTTGTAACCGACTCTATGAGAGGGGCAGATATGCCTGACGGTGAGGAAAGTATTTTAGGAAGCCTTAAGGACGGTCAGAAGGTTATAATTGAGGGCGGTGTTGCAAAGCTTATGGACAGAACTGCTTTTGCAGGAAGCGTATGTACAACCGACAGACTTGTCAGAACCATGCATAAGCTGGCTGATGTTCCTCTTCTTGACGCTGTCAAGATGATGACCATTGTTCCCGCAAGATTTGTTAAAATTGATACAAATAAAGGAAGCATTGCACTTTCCAAGGATGCTGACCTTGTAGTATTTGATGAAAATATCAATGTATCTATGACAATATCTGAAGGACGAACTATTTACAAAAATTAAAAAACAGTAAAATGCACCATCTGTTACGGATGGTGCATTTTTGTTTTTAATAATTGACTAATTCCCCTGTGAATGCTATAATAAAATGAATGTTTATGTAAAACGGAGGCAATGATGTTTAAATATGAAACTCATCTTCATACCCGCCCTGTCAGCGCCTGCGCCCGTAAAACAGTACGGGAAAACCTGGAGTTTTATAAAAGAGCAGGATATGACGGTGTTTTTATAACCAATCATTTTCTTGACGGAAATATCAATATACGGTATTCCTTAAGTTATAAGGAAAGTGTTGAATTCTTTTTCTCTGATTATGAGGAAGCCTTAATACTATCCCGGGAAATAGGAATAAAGGTATTTCCCGGAGTGGAAATCTCATATAAGGGAACTGATTTTTTAATTTACGGTCTTGATAAAGAATGGTATCTTAAGCATCCTGAAATAATGGATATGAAAAAGAGCGACGAGCTTAAGCTTTTTAAAGAGCATGGAGCCTTTGTTGTTCAGGCTCATCCCTTCAGGGAGGCAGGATATATTGATCATATAAGGCTTTTTCTCGATTCGGTAGACGGTATTGAGGTAATAAATGCCTGCCGTACCGATAAGGAAAATAAAATGGCAGATATCTATGCCGACTGTTACGGATTTTTTAAAACGGCGGGAACGGATAACCATTTTGGAGGAGATATTCCAAGACTTGCCGGAATGGAGTCGGAATGTGAAATTAATAGTGTGGATGATTTTATAAAGGCTGTTAAGAATAATAAAATGAAATTATTCTATGTCGATAATAATTTAGAATCGGGGATTTAGCCGTTGGCTTGGAAAGGGGTATTTTATGAAAAGGGGATTAAGTATTTTTTTGATTTTACTCGTGGTTATATCGGTTAATGTAAGCGGTGCATTATATTATCCGTCCAATGACGGGAAGCCTGCTACGGTTGCCGAAAAAACCGAGCGAATAAATATTGTATTCGATAATTCAGGTCACGATGGAGTAAAGACCGAGCTTATAAATATTTTATATACTGCTGTAATCGCAGAGCATTCCGAGGTATGGGTTTATCCCATAGCAGGAAGTAATCCTGTAATTAAGGTTGAGCCTACCAAAGAATTCATTGAAGCAAATTTTACCAAATATTCCAAAGCAAGCAATGAATTCAAGCCTGAAAACGTAATGGAAACCGCTATAAATGATTTGAAAAGCTCTCCCTATTCTTCAAAGCGTCTTATATTTATGATGGACCTTGATACAGGCAGTAAGAACAGTAATTACGACTATTGGAAGCTGTTACATTCAATACCGGGTGTTCATCCGGAGGTTACCTTCAGCTTTGCCTATCAGGGAACAAGTATGATAGACAAGGACCATACCGATTTCAGTAATTATGACAGTGTAGACGGCGATTATCTTGATTTTATTCTTTTGAGAAACGGATATGCACAGTGCGAAGCAGCTTACGATAAAGAGCTTGGATATGCCGAAATCGCTCAGGGGAGGGCTGATAAAAACCTTTTCGTATATGCAGATGATTCGAACACCAGGCAAAGAATCGGAGACGAATATGTTAAAGGTCTTTTCTTAAGCGGTTGTGTGATGGGGAAGAATAAATATTCCGATTATCTTTCCAAAAACAAAGTAAAGGGAGTTGCATTAAGCTATAATCATATTGTAGCCGAAACCGATGACGATGACGGCTCTACCTTTGCGGCAGCGCTTTATACTCTTGACGGCGATGCTGTTAATCCCGAAAAAGAGGCAATTATTATTCCCATTCTCAATGCAGGACATGTAAAGATATATCACAGGGAAACACCTCAGACGGGTATTTGCTCCAAGGATGCAGTTTACGATTGTTCCTATGACAAGAAAATACCAAACCTTTATAAAGAGGAAGATGAAAATCCTTTGGTAAGTACCGATAAAGAATCGGTACCCGAATTTCCCAAAGAGGAAGCCTCAAAAGAAAAATCAGGCTTTAATATCATTTCGGTACTGGGTGCTATTTTAAAATGGATTGTGGGAATTATCGTGGCAATAATATCCTTTGTATTCTCCTTGCTGCCTTTAACAATTGTTGTGTTTTCAGGGCTGTTCTTCTCTAATGAGAAATTCCGAAGTAATGTCAGACTTAAATTCAATGATTCCAAATTAGCTCCGGTAATCGAATGGCTGGAGGGAATCTATGAAAAAATTAAAGGGGAATATTTCGGAGGCACAAAAGTAAGAGTAAGAGGTACTAAAAATCCGAAGGGAAAGTACATATTTATCTGTAAAAAAACTGAGGACATGGCAAACGGAAACAGCCGTGCCTCAAAGATAGTAAGAGAACTGCAAAGAAGGGGCATTTCCTGCTGGCTTTCTGAGGATTCAATCCCCATCGGCGAGGATCACGAGGATGCCATCCCGCCTGCAATTCAAGACTCATCTATGTTCCTTATCTTCTTATCAACCCGTTCAATTCATTCCAAGCAGGTTATATCCGAGTTTAAAACCGCAAAGGATAAAAACAAGGTTATCCTGCCTGTGCTTATTGAAGACTTCGACCTTTTAGGAAAATACGAAAACTGGAAGTTCCGTCTTCAGCCCTATCAGATGGAAAAGATTTTCAGCTCAAGAGATGAGGATATAAAAAATCTTGCAGATAAAATTGAAAGAAGATTCAAAGAAGAAACTAAATAAAAAATTCCCGTATGCTTTTGCATACGGGAATTTTTATATCTTCTTTTTAATTTTTAACAGTCTTACAATAACCGGGCTTAATATTATATTTGTAATAAGCTCAAATAAAAAGTTAAAGCCAATCATAACGGTAATTATATATTGCCCGACATTTGATCCGCCTGCCCATTCGGTAATCGTTTCCATAAAGAATAAAAGACAACCTATAAGGAAAACTCCCGTGTTGACAACAGGACAAATCACAGCCGCCGCAATAACTGCAACGGTTTTATTTTTTTTGCTTATCAGGTTATAGGTAACTCCCGCAAAAAGTCCGCACAACGCGCCCTTTAAAAGTACGGTAGCAACCGTTCCCGGTACATCAACGGCTAAAAATAACGCCGCATCTCCGCTTAACAAAACAACCACACCGAAAACAAGTCCCAGCCAGGTGCTTACTTTAGTTCCGCAGGTAGCCGCTCCTATAACAATAGGCACAAGCACCAGGGAAATAGAGAAGGGACCAAGCTTGATAAATGCTCCCATAAGCTGTAACAGCACAGTAAGTGCAGTTAATACTGCCCCCAAAACCAGGGTGGCGGTTGATAAGCTTCTGCTTTCTTTGTTCATAAATAATTCCTCCTTGCTGTCGTCTACCTTTGGTAGTACAACGCTTTTATATATTTTTTTATTTATTGAAAGCTTATTTATTTTTATTGTAAAGAATATTAAGACCCTTTAAAACCAGATCGGAATCAAGTGTTATATCATACTTGCAATGGGGAAGGATAACTTCACCAAGACCTCCGGTTCCGTATACCTTAAGCTCTTTTTTTACTTCCAGGTTATATCTTTCTATCATTCCGTCAATCATAGCAGCATTGCCGAAAACAACACCCGAGCGCATACAGTCAACCGTGTTTTTCCCGATAACCGACCTTGGTGCCTCAAGACTGATTTGCGGAAGCTGAGCTGTATCGCTTGCAAGAGCCTTCAAGGCAATGTTGACACCGGGGATTATACTTGCCCCCGAAAAAGCACCGGAATCATCCATATACATAATTTTTGTAGCTGTTCCCATGTCTATAATGAGAGAGGGGCTTCCGTAAATATGATGTGTCGCAACACAGGCACATATAAGATCGGCACCTACAGAGGCAGGGTTATCACAGTGAATGTTAATACCCGTTTTAATACCGGGGCCAACCATAATGGCATCAACATCAAAAGCAAGCTTTAATGCTCTTTTCATAACATTGTTAAGAGGTGGTACAACCGATGAAATAATAGCACCCTTAAGTTCTTTTTTTACCACATTATGAAGAGTCAGTACACTTTTTATCTTGGTAGCATATTCATCCTCCGTCTTTGTTGCATTTGTGGCAATTCTTGCAACAAAGGTAAGTTTATCCTCTGTAAATCCGCCTATTACTATATTTGTATTTCCAATATCAATCGCAAGTATCATAATTTCACACTCCAATGCTGTATTAAGTATATCACCGTGAATTTTATTTGTCAATAATATACGCTGTGGGAGATTTGCCGAAAAAACGTATGAAGATCTTTGAAAAATTGTATATATCGGAATATCCTGTTTGTTTTTCTTGTATGAAAGGGATTTAGCATATTTGTCTAACTGTAGGTCTTTTCAAAAGGATAGATTTTATATGTATCCTTCGGATTAATAAAGTATTTATGACTATTTACATAGTATTTCCTGAATCCCGATACTATAAAATGAATAAGAAAGTAAGGCTTGATAGCTTTTCCGCGGCTGCAACGAGAAAAAGGAACCGATGCCGGAGTCTTCTTAATGAGGAGAGGGTGAGTTGTATAGCAGCTCGGATGGGGTGTAATATATATCGATATGTTTTGCTAAGGCAAAACTCGATATGCAATAAAATTGCTCGATATGTGCTTTGCACTCGATATGTTGCCTTATGGCAACGAGAAAAAGGAACCGATGCCGAATGGCATATCGGTTCCTCTTTTATTTGTCATTTGTAATTTTCCCTCTTATACCGGCACCTTTATCTGCTGACCGACATACAGGCAGGAGCTTGAATTGTTAATCTTCTGAATTTCATACACTAAAGATCTTATGTCCCCATCCTTATTATATTGCTCGGCGATTGACCATACTGTTTCTCCCGGTGCAACAAAATGAGTTTCGAAATCTGCCGGGTCCTGACCGTAAACCTTACCTAAATTAAATATTGAAACTCCAATCAATGAAATTAATGTAAAGCTTACAAGTAAAAAGCATATAAATCTGAATTTGTTTCTGATAACTATTTTTTTCATATATTTTATCCTCCTTTGAAGAACATTTGTTCGTTTGGTATACTCATTATAAACCGAACAAATGTTTTTGTCAACACTTTTTTCGAACATTTGTTTGACTTTTTTGAAAAAGTATGATAAAATGTAGGTAAATAAAAGGAAAAAGGAGACTTGAAAAATGGAAAACCTGTCAAGAAAGCAAAGAGAAGTTTTTGAATATATTAAAAATTTTATTGATAAAAACGGATATCCCCCCGCAGTAAGAGATATATGTGCAGGGGTTAATTTAAGCTCACCTTCAACCGTTCACGGTCATATCAGTAACCTTGTTGAACGGGGCTATTTAAAGAAGGACAGTCTTAAAAAACGCGCTCTTTCTATTTCAGAGGAATACAAAGAAGAAACACCTGCGCCGGCAAAGACTGAAAATTCTTCACAGGTTGAGTATCTTGAGGTTCCCGTTATAGGGCAGGTTGCGGCAGGTCAGCCGGTCTTAGCTGTTGAGAATATTGAAAGAACTTTTCCGCTTCCCATGGAGTTTGCCAGAAACCGTGATGTGTTTATGCTGAGAGTAAAAGGTGACAGTATGATAAAAATCGGTATTCTTGACGGGGATTATGTAATAGTAAGAAGGGAAGAAACCGCCTCTGACGGTGATATAGTTGTTGCACTTGTTGATGACAGTGCCACCGTCAAAAGATTTTATAAGGAGGATGGATATTTCCGTCTTCAGCCTGAAAATGATGCAATGGATCCGATTCTTGTAACCGAGCTTAAAATTCTCGGTAAGGTTGCAGGGCTTTTCAGAATGATGCAGTAAGGGCAATAAATATGCTGAATTTATCAGCGATATCATTTTTTGTCCCTTGTATATTAAAGCTTATAACATGAATTCTCACTTTGCTCCGTGAATTGAATTGCCTTTATAATGCACGAAGTGCAATTCATGAAATCGCAGATTTCAATTTATGCCGAGGGCAATTCATTGAGTTTGTTTTGCAAACTCATTATATAAGTGGCGTCAAATATTGTTGAAGAGGAGAATAGTATGGATATAAACAGCATATTAAACGGAATAAAATGCGATTGCGGCAAGAAACATAATTGCAGTATTGAAAAAGTGTATATAGAAAGCGGTGCCATTAAAAGATTAACGCGGCTTTGCAGTGATTATAATAATATTTTACTTGTTGCTGACGGCAACACTTTTTCTGCAGCGGGAGCTGAAGTTGAAAACGCACTTACCGATAAAATTTTAAAAAAAGTAATTTTTAGTGGAGAAAAACTTTTAATTCCGGATGAAATAGCTATTGAAGAAGTAAATAAAAAAGTAAGCGAAGCAGAGTTGATTATAGGTATTGGTTCGGGCGTAATTCAGGATTTGTGCAAATATGTTTCATTCTTTTCAAAAGTACCATACATAATTGTTGCTACCGCACCATCAATGGACGGTTATGCATCAGACGGTGCAGCGATGATACTTGGCGGTATGAAAGAAACTGTAAAGGCAGGGTTGCCAAAAGCAATTATTGCAGATATAGATGTGCTCAAGAACGCACCTATGGAAATGATAAAGGCCGGATATGGAGATATTGTAGGAAAATACTCGGCATTGTGTGACTGGAAATTAAGTGCAGCAGTAACGGGAGAATATTTCTGTCGATATATTTACGATACGACTTTTCAAATGATTGAACATACTTTAGAAACTGCGCAAGGGCTTTTGGAACGCAAAGAAGAGAGCATTAAAATACTTACAGAAGCACTTATGATTGTTGGTATTATGATGAGCTTTGCGGGTACATCAAGACCTGCATCGGGTAGTGAACATCACCTTTCTCATTTCTTTGAGATAGTCGGCATTGTTAATTCCGAACCATATTTTCCGCATGGTATAGATGTTGCGTATTCGACTATTGTAACAGCAAAGCTGCGTGAGAAAATAGTGAATTCGGATTTTCCGGATACAATTTATCGTTTGTCAGAAGATGAATATAAAGAAAAAATGAACAAAATATATAAGTCCGTATCAGAAGGATGCATGAGTTTGCAGAACAGAATAGGTAACTATTCCAAAGATAGGATGCAGACATACAAACAAAAAGAAGGAGAAATAAGAAATATTCTGTCGCAGATGCCAAAGTCTGAAGATGTTGAGAAAATGCTTTCGGTTGTAGGCTTGGATGTAGAAGAATTTTATAAATTATATGACAAACAGAAAATACAGAATGCCATATTGTATGCAAAGGATTTGAAAGATCGTTATACGGTGCTTTGGTTGTATTATGATTTATTTGGGGATAGAATAGAAATTGATTGATCTTAAACTGAAAGGATACCAAAGGATGACTACGTGGTGTGAGTTAAAATCAAAGATTTCATAAATTAAGCCCGGCGGCTCGATATGTTGCAGAAACACCGAGAATTCATATGGAGTATGACCGAAGGGAAAATATTGAGCAAACTTTAGTTTGCATATCGGCAAAAATTTTGTCCCTAACAGGAAAACAATATAAGAACTGTTGAAATTTGTTAAAAAAATGGAGTATTTATGATAGGTGTTTTATTTATATGCCACGGCAATATATGCCGAAGCACTATGGCAGAATTTATTTTTAAAGATATGATTGAAAAATTGGGCAGAACAGATGAATTTTATGTTGCCTCTGCCGGTACGAGCTATGAGGAGATAGGTAATCCCGTTCACTACGGAACGGCGAGAATTTTGGATGGTTTGCAAATATCATACTCACATAAGCGTGCCGTACATTTGGAAAAATCCGATTATGAAAAATATGATTATTTAGTTTGTATGGATAGTATGAATGTGCGTAACACCTTGCGGATTGTAGGAGATGACAGGGAGAAAAAAATATACAAACTACTTGAGTTTGCCGATTCTGACAGTGATGTTGCTGACCCGTGGTATACAGGAAATTTCGATATAACATACAAAGATGTCTTGAAAGGATGCAAAGGTCTTTTAAAACATATTGACAGCAAATAATAATATCAGGCAATCGAAAATTGTATGCCAAAAAATGACTGACATATATAAAATGTACATTCTTCATAGCATTGCAAAGCAATGCATCGATATGAATTCTGACGAATTCTCGATATGTGCTTTGCACTCGATATGCCTGACGGCTCGATATGTTGCCTGACGGCAACGAGAATTCATATCATATCGAGTTTGACCGAAGGGAAAACATATCGATTTTACGAAGTAAAAATATCGAGCAAACTTTAGTTTGCATATCGACAAAAATTTTGTCCCTAACTTGACAAAATCATATGCGGTGCATAGCACCGCAGCTAAATTCGCCTACGGCGAGCTAAATTGAACAAGTTCAGCTAAATTGCCTGTGGCAGCTAAATGTGCTTCGCACGCTTTTGGCGAATTTAATTTAGCTACTCCAAAGGAGTTATTTAGCTATGAAGCGAAGCGGGATAATTTAGCTTTGCAACTTGTTGCAAAATTTAGCTTAAATGCTTGGCATCCAGACTATACAGTCTTTATATAAAGAATGTCGAATTTTGGCGAAAAAATAAATGTGTTATCTTAGTGCGGGGGATCAAAACAAAGACGGATGTATCCTCTTTGATGTAGTGGATAACCACAACAGCTGCGCATATATATGCATCTGTTTTCTTGATGAAATAATGGATAATACAAAATAAGATTTTATTTATCATGTGATATAATGAAAATAAATTAACAAAAAGATATATAACGTATGGTTGTTTGGCGATTTCAAACTGAAAAATGTGGAAAGGGGAAAATAATATTATGAAGTATTTTTGGAAGAAAAAAACTATTGTTTCTTACCTGTTGAGCGTATTTGTATTTTTAATACATATCTCTTCAATTTCAAATTATAAGAATTCAGGAGGTTTTATTTCTGTTGTAAATAATTTTTTAGAAATTTTTTTTAAGAGAACAATTACTTCATATGCTGTGGTTTTGTTTTTTATCTTATCAGGTGTATTGTTTTTTAGAAATTATGACAAAACAATGTACTTTGATAAAATAAAATCTCGAATCAAAACACTCGCAATTCCCTTTTTAATATGGAATGTTATTTGGATGTTTTTTGAAATTGT
>SVKB01000032.1 GCA_015068665.1 Oscillospiraceae bacterium
CACATCTCACTATTATTCGTGGCTCGAAGTACAAAAAAGTACGACTTCGCCACTCATAACAGCAATCTGCACGCGTTTCTATCGCTGTCTTAAAAAGTGTTTTCTTGAAAATACACACATTTTATGGTAAAGTATATATGTAAATCATATTTTTGGGGGTGAAAGTGATGATTTATTTTTTAGAAGATGATTTAAATATCCGCAAGCTCGTATGCTATGCTCTTGAAAAAGAGGGTTATACAGTAAAAGGATGTAGCTTGCCGAGTGAATTTTGGCAAGAGATGAATAGAGAAATTCCACAGCTTATTTTACTTGATATCATGCTACCTGAAGAAGATGGACTTTCTATATTGGGTAAACTTCAGGCAAACAGTACAACATCAAATATCCCTGTAATTATGCTTACTGCTAAAGGGAGTGAGTTTGACAAAGTTATGGGACTTGATATGGGTGCAGATGATTATATTGCAAAGCCATTCGGTATGACTGAGCTTACAAGCCGTGTTCGTGCAGTTTTAAGAAGGTATGAAAAGACAAATAAGTCAAAGGAATACAGAATCGGAGATTTATATGTAAATCCCGAAAAGCATATTATAGAGGTTGCAGGAAAAGAGGTAACACTTTCTTTCAAGGAATATTCGCTTTTAATGGTGCTTTTGGAAGCAGAGGGTAATGTAGTTTCAAGGGATGCTTTGCTTACCCGTGTATGGGGAGAGTTTTATGATGAGTCAAGAACTCTTGATGTGCATATAAGAAAGCTCCGTATGAAGCTTGAATGTGCAGGAGAGCTTATTCATACCGTTAAAAATATAGGTTACAAGCTCGGAGGTAATGAGAATGGTTAATAAAATATTTCGTTCAAACTTCTTTACCTCAATGCTTATCTTGCTTATGAGCTTTGGTTTGATTTTCGGTGTGTTGTTCAGTTACTTTGAAGCACAGATGTTTGCCGAGCTTGAAAGCGAAGCGGGATACATATCCTATGCGGTAAAAAAAGACGGTATTGATTTTATAGCAGGCTTTAATGAAAAGGGGAAAAGAATAACTTGGGTATCGGGTGACGGCACGGTTTTAGCAGATACAAAAGCTGTTGCAAAGGAACTTGAAAACCATGCTGACAGAAAAGAAATTTCGGATGCTCTTAAAAACGGAAAAGGTACAAGTTCAAGGTATTCCGATACTTTGATGCAGAAAACCTTGTATTATGCAGAGAAACTTGATGACGGAACTATTCTTCGTGTATCAACCACACAAAATTCTGTAGTTATAATATTATTTGGACTGTTGCAGCCGCTTATTGTAATTATCGTACTTGCGCTTATTATTTCTGTTTTTCTGTCATATAGATTATCAAAGGCCATTATAAAGCCAATAAACGAGCTCGACCTTGATAATCCGGCAGCAAATGAAACCTATAAGGAATTGACACCGCTTCTTAAAAAGATGTCTGCACAGAAGAAAACCATTGATAAGCAGATTAAAGAAGCCAAGCAAAAGCAGGAAGAATTCAAGTTGATTACTGAAAATATGAGCGAGGGACTCTTGGTAATTGATAAGGAAAGTAATCTTTTATCTTACAATCAGGCGGCAGTTCGTCTGCTTGAAATTTCAGATGTGACAAGTGGTAGTGTGCTTGCCTTTAATCGTAGTAAAGGATTTAGAAGTGTTATTGAAAAAGCTCTTTCGGGAGAGCGTGCGGAAAACGATATAACACACGATGAAAACACCTACAATTTAATTGCAAATCCTGTTTGTGAAAACGATAAAATTATCGGTGCAGTTATCGTAATAATTGACATTACTGAAAGTGTAAAACGCGAGCAACTTCGTCAGGAATTTACATCTAATGTATCTCACGAATTAAAAACACCGCTTACATCTATTTCGGGTTTTGCAGAAATGATGAAATCTGGCGGTACATCCGATGAAACGGTTGTTGACTTTTCTACTTCGATTTATGATGAAGCACAAAGGCTTATTACTTTAGTTTCCGATATTATGAAAATATCCGAGCTTGACGAAGGCGTAGTTCCGGTTGAAAAAGAAAATGTTGACATCTATGAACTTTCAAAGGACATTGTAAAAAGGCTTGCACCCGTTGCAAGCAAACGAAATATTGCCCTCAATGTCATTGGTGATACTGCTTATGTACATGGCGCAAAGAAAATTCTTGACGAAATGATTTATAACCTTTGTGATAATGCTATCAAGTATAACAAAGAAAACGGAACTGTTGATGTTATTATCAATCAGGCAAATAACAAGACAATTGTTACGGTAAGAGATACAGGGATTGGTATTCCGGCACCTGAACAAAGCAGAGTTTTTGAACGCTTTTACAGAGTGGATAAAAGTCATTCAAAGCTTGTTGGCGGTACAGGGCTTGGTCTCGCAATCGTAAAACACGGAGCAGCTTTCCACAATGCAGAAGTTTCTCTTGAAAGTACAGAGGGCAAAGGCACAAGCGTAACAATTACTTTTGATCAATAAAAACTTATAAGAATCCTTGAAACATCTTGTTTCAAGGATTCTTCTCTTATTTGTTAACATACAATTAACACACCTTTGCTTTTAGAATTAACATTGACTGTATTAAAATGTTATTATGTAAAATATGGTTTAAAGTTATTAAAACAAAGGAGAAAAATTAATGACAGTTTTCGATGTACTTAATTTGATAGGCGGACTATGTTTATTCCTTTTTGGTATGAATGTAATGGGTGACGGTTTGGAACGACGTGCAGGAAATAGCTTAAAAGCATTGCTTGGCAAACTTACAAATAATCCGATAAAGGGCTTTTTGACGGGACTGGGCGTTACTGCTGTAATTCAAAGCTCGTCAGCTACTACAGTTATGGTTGTTGGCTTTGTTAACTCAAAGATAATGACACTTAAACAATCAATCGGCATTATAATGGGAGCAAATATCGGAACGACTGTTACCGCTTGGATACTTAGCCTCGGCGGAATTTCGGGCGATAATATAGTCATGAAGCTTTTGAAACCTACATCGTTCACGCCAATTTTAGCTCTTATCGGAATAATATTTATGATGTTTGCCAAATCCGGAAAGAAAAAAGATGTAGGAACAATACTTCTTGGCTTTGCAACATTGATGTTCGGTATGAATGCAATGTCCTCTGCAGTTTCAGGACTTTCTGATATACCTGCATTCCAGAACTTATTTATAATGTTCAAAAATCCCATTCTTGGTGTTTTGGTTGGTGCTATCCTTACATCAGTTATTCAATCAAGCTCTGCCTCTGTCGGAATACTTCAGGCTCTTTCTGCAACAGGTGCGGTTTCGTACGGGGCAGCAATACCGATTATTATGGGACAAAATATCGGTACTTGCGTAACCGCACTTTTATCTTCGCTTGGTACAAACAAAAATGCAAGACGAGCTTCTATCGTACATCTTTTATTTAATGTTATAGGAACTGTTGTATGGCTTACGGTTTTTAGCATTATCTCGATAATTTTAAGACCCGCTGTTTTAGATGCATCGGCTTCTTATTTTGGGATAGCCGTTTCACACTCAATATTTAATGTGCTTTGTACTGCGCTTTTATTGCCGATGTCATCACTTCTTGAGAAGCTTGCATATATTCTTGTGCCTGAAGGAAAGGAAGCAGAAAAAATCGTTGAGCTTGATGAAAGACTTCTTGCAACCCCGACCATTGCGCTTCAGCAGTGCTATAATGTTGCTAAAAAGATGGCAAATGAGGCTGTAGCAGGTTTTAAGCTTGCAATTTCAACCACACACGAGTACGATGCGAAAAAATCAGAGAAAATCAGAGCAATGGAAGGGAACACAGACCATTATGAAGATATTTTAGGCACATATCTTACAAAACTGTCCCGTTCTCAAATAACGGAAGAAGACAGCTCCGAGGTTTCAAAGCTTTTAAAAGCTATCGGTGATTTTGAAAGGATTTCTGACCATAGTGTAAATATCCTGGAGTCAGTTGAAGAATTAAAAGAAAAGAAAATAGAATTTTCAGAAGATGCAAAAAAAGAGCTTGATGTTCTCTTGGATGCAGTATCAGAAATTCTTGATATTACACTATGTGCCTTTAATAAAGACGATGAAAATGCCGTATATAATGTAGAACCTTTAGAACAGGTAATTGACGGTCTTAAATCAATGCTCCGTGACAGGCATATAGTTCGGTTGACGGACGGTGAATGTACCGTTGAAGCGGGATTTATTTGGGGAGACCTCTTAACAAACTTAGAGCGAACCTCTGACCATTGCTCAAATATTGCAACCTGTTTAATTGATGCAACTCACCATAATATGAATGCTCACGAATATAAACAGAGCTTAATCAATAACAATCCTGTGTTTGATGAAAAATTCAGACTTTACGGCGAGAAGTATAAATTGAGCTGTTAGTCGTCGGGTAACTTTCCGACGGCTAAGCTGTATAATAAAGCAGGTAAGGATTTTCCTTGCCCGCTATTATTTCTTTTTACACTTTACAATCATTTCAGTAACATCGGTAAGCACTAATTCACCCTTTTGATTAAGAACCTCAAAGGTAAGCTCGACAATGCCGTTTTTCTCATTTCTTTTGGTAAGCTTTGATACTGTGCAGGTACTTGTAAGAATATCATCGGCAAATACCGGCTTTAACCATTCTATTTTTGTTGATTTACCTGCAATAAGCTCATCACCGGCTAAATCAACCTCAAGATATTTTGCCCACACGCACATAAAAGACATAACTCCCGGTGCTATAAGCTTTCCAAAAAAGGTTGTTTTTGCATATTCTTCATCGGTGTGTAAGGGGATATTGTCATACTTTTTTGCAAAATCAACCATATCTTCTTTATTTATAACAGCAGGCTCAATATTGGTTTTTAAGCCTAATTTAAATTCTTCAAAATACATTTAATTACCTCGTTTTTATAATACTGTGTTATCATAAAAACAGGCTTGAAACAAGCCTGTTTTATTTTTTTTCATTAAGCTTTTCGATACATTTTTTGCAGATATGCTTGTTTTCATAAATGACATTGTCTCTGGCATCACCGCAGAATATACATGAAGCCTCATATTTCTTTAGAATAATCATATCATCCTCAACAAAAATTTCCAGAGGATCCTTAATGGCCATATCCATTGTTCTTCTGATTTCTATAGGTAATACAAGACGCCCAAGCTCGTCAATTTTTCTGACAATACCTGTTGATTTCATTATTTCCCCTCCATTCTTTGTAGGAATATGATAACATAATATCCAAATTTTGTCAATTATTGAATTATTAAAAAATAAAATGAAATAAAATGTAAAATATATTGATTTTAATAGTTGTTTTTTATATAATTAAAAAGTAATGAAATGAGGTATAATGATGCTTTTATGCTTACTGTCAGGTTTCTTAACAGGTCTTACTTTCGTTTTCAAGGATCTGTGCTTTTTAAATATATTTACTCTCATCCCCTTGTTTTTCGGTTTGGAAAACGGTAAAAAAGGCTTTTTAAAGGGATTCTTTTATTTTGCCGGCTTAAATGCGGTTACTATGTCCTTCTTTTTTAATATGCATCCGATGGAATTTATGGGGCTTACAGGGATAAAAAGTTTCGGTCTTATAATTCTTATGTATCTGGGTGTTGTACTTTTTGAAGGAGCAGCGGGCGGTCTTTTGATTTTTTTATTTACGAAATATGTGAAAAAACTGTGGTTTTTTCCTTTGGTCTATGCTTTGGTTGAAATTATACTGTCCTTAGGCAAATTCGGTCTTACCTTATCCGATCTTTACATTACCTGGTATAAGATAACAGCTTTTATTCAGTCTTCGGCATATTTAAGCGGTTATTTTATTACCTTTATTATACTTTTTATAAATCTTTTAATCTATAAGCTTATAAGAACTAAAAATATCAGATATTTATCTTTGGCGGTAGCGGTTCTTATTACTAATTTTGCTTTTGGCAGTATCAGGATGAGACTGTATCAATGCAAATCCTTTGAATATGACCTTGCACTTATTCAGGGGAATATTTCATCTCTTGCAAAATGGGAGCAGGGGAGCATTTCAAAATCTCTTGATATCTATGAGGACTTATCCCGTGAAGCCAAGGAGAAGTACAATGTGTCGGGAATAATATGGCCCGAAACAGTGATAGTCACACCGGTTAGTGAAAGCAGCGGGATTTATAAAAGAGTATCGGATTTTGCCAAAAATCTTGAAACCGATATTTATACAGGCACCTTTTATTCGGCAGGGGACAGTTTCTACAATTCTTTAATCGGATTTGATAAAAAAGGA
Source organism: Oscillospiraceae bacterium (assembly GCA_015068665.1). Classification (GTDB taxonomy): domain Bacteria; phylum Bacillota; class Clostridia; order UMGS1840; family HGM11507; genus SIG450. The sequence goes on from SVKB01000032.1 coordinate 6,280, forward strand.
AAGGCATATCCTGAAAGATACGATAAAAGACATCTTATTCCATATGCTGAGGATACCTTTGAAGAGGGATATTCTCTTAAAGAAGGAAAATTTCCGATTTGCATTGATACCGTAAACGGTAAAGCCGGACCTCTTATCTGCATTGATTCTGCCTATCCGCAGCTTGCCTGTAAAACCGCAAATGAAAATCCTGATTATTTATTGGTTATATCAAATGATTCCTGGTTTACCGATTCCTTTGGTGTTGAAAGCCATTTTGCACACAGTGTATTCCGTGCAGTAGAGAATAATAAATATCTTCTCCGTTCAGGAAATACCGGTATATCAGCATTTATAACTCCCAAAGGAGAAATAAAAGAAAAATTATATCCCGTAAAACAGGGCTACATTGTAATAAAGAAAGGGGAGATTTTTGTTGAAGAAAAATAAGGGAACAATAAGACGCTTTATTCCGTATTATAAGCCGTATTTATTCACATTTACCTGTGATATGCTTTGTGCTTTCTTTTGCGGAATGGTTGCTCTTATAAATCCTATTCTCATAAGACGAATAATCAATGAAGGATTGAAAATAGGCGGTATATCCTATGAAATAGTTTTTGGCACAGGAATCCTGATGCTTATTTTTGTGATTTTCGATACCCTTGCCACCTATTATATCAGTGCTAACGGACACATAATGGGAACTAAAATGGAAACGGATATGAGAAGGGATTTATTTGCACATCTTCAGAAGCTTCCGTATTCCTATTATGACAATACAAAAATAGGTCAGCTTATGAGCAGGATTACAAGCGATCTTTTCGATGTAACCGAGTTTGCACATCATTGTCCGGAAGAGCTTTTTATGTCTACCTTGAAAATTGTGGGCGCCTTTATTGTGCTTCTTGGAATCAATGTTAAGCTTACACTTATAATTTTTGCCTGCATCCCCATAATGTTTGTGTTTTCTCTTATTATGAATAAGAAAATGAAGGCAATGTTCAAGGCTCAAAGAAAGCAGATTGGTGAGATTAACTCTCAGGTTGAGGACAGCCTTTTGGGAATAAGAATAGTAAAGTCCTTTACCAACGAGGATGTTGAGGAGGATAAGTTCGAAAACGGAAATCTAACCTTCCTCAAAATAAAGAAAAAGGCTTATCACTATATGGGCTTATTCCATAGCGGAATAAAGTATTTTGACGGTTTTATGTACCTTACCGTAGTGTTCTCGGGTGCCTTCTTCCTGATGGGAAATCTTATAAATGCGGCAGACCTTGTTGCGTATCTTCTCTATGTACAGACTCTTCTTACTGCGATAAGAAAGCTTGTTGAGTTTACCGAGCAGTTCCAGAGAGGCTTGACAGGCTTTGAAAGATTTTTGGAAATTATGGATACCCCTTCTGATATTATTGAAAAGGACAATGCAGGGATTTTGGAAAATGTAAAGGGAAATATCGAATTCAAAAATGTATCCTTTAAATATTCAAGTAAATCCAATGCGGTTTTAAAGGGAATAAATCTAAAGGTGGAATCGGGTGAAAATATTGCTGTAGTCGGTCACTCGGGAGGTGGGAAAACCACGCTTTTAAATCTTATTCCGAGATTTTATGATATAAACGACGGGGAAATTTTAATAGACGGTGTCAATATCAAGGATGTAACCTTAAAGTCTTTAAGGGAAAATATAGGCGTTGTTCAACAGGATGTTTATCTTTTTTCGGGCTCGGTATATGAAAATATTGCCTACGGTAAGCCCGGCGCAACCTATGAAGAGGTTAAGGAAGCTGCTCGTCTTGCCAATGCCCATTCCTTTATTGAAGAACTCCCTGACGGGTATGACACCTATGTAGGAGAAAGAGGTGTCAAGCTTTCCGGCGGTCAGAAGCAGAGGATAAGTATTGCAAGAACCTTTCTTAAAAATCCTAAAATACTTATTCTTGATGAAGCAACCAGCTCACTTGATAACGAAAGCGAATATATAGTTCAGGAATCCTTGAAGCGTCTTGCCGAGGGAAGAACCACCTTTACAGTTGCTCACAGACTTTCCACAATAATTGATGCAAAGCGTATTGTGGTCTTGACAGGTAAGGGGATAGAGGAGCAGGGCACACATAGCGAGCTTATGGATAAAAAAGGAATATATTACCGCCTGTATACCAAGGTCGGTAAGCTTTAAAGGGAGCGAAGATTATGAAATTAACTGTTGATACCGGTGTTGTATGCAGGCGACTTGGCGAAGATGCAGCCTTTTGTCTTATAAAGGAAACAGGTTTTGACGGTGTTGATTATTCTCTTATTACCCGTGACGGATATAACAGGCTATATAGGGATGAATATATAAAAAACGCCCTTGAAACAAAAATGCTTCTTGAAAAGCATTCTCTTGTCTGCGATCAGGTTCATGCCCCATTTGTATTTAAATACGAGGATACCTTCTGCGAAGATAACGAACGTTTTGCAGAGCTTGTACGCTCAATAGAGTATGCGTCAATAATAGGTGCAAAATATATAGTTGTTCACTATATAAAAAACGACATTCCGTTTGATGATGATTATATTAGCTACAATCTTGAATTTTATAAAAGCTTTATTCCTTACCTTGAAAAATTCAATGTGAAAATAGCGGTGGAAAATCTATACAAAAGAAATCCTGTTAAAAGCTTTTACGGTGCTCTTTTATGCGATCCTCACCGTCACCTTGAGTTTATGAAAAAGCTTGATTCCGAATGCTTTGGAATATGTCTCGATATTGGCCATTCGGCTGTTACAGGGTATCTTCCCGAGGATTCAATAAAGGTTTTGGGGAAAAATATTTCAATAACTCATATTCAGGATACTGATTACGAGCGTGATTCCCACATGCCTCCCTTTACCATGAGCCATAACTGGGATAAAATTGCATCAGCTTTTGCTGAAACAGGATATGAAGGAAATATATCCCTGGAGGTTCCTACATTTTTATCAAAGCTTGATGACGATATGTTAAAGGCAGGTCTTTCGTTTTGTCATAGCGGCGGCAGGAAGCTTATTCAAAAAATAAATTCATATAAATAAAAAATATGAGGCATTGCCTCATATTTTTTATTTATAACACAAATTCAAATTCAACCTCAAAGAGTCTTACGAGGTCGCCCTCTTTAATTCCCTGATTTTCAAGCTCCGCTATAATTCCCGAGGATTTTAATGCCCTTTGGAAATATTGCATAGACTCATAATCATTGGGATTTGTACTCTTTAAAAGCCTTTCAACAAAGGGACCTGTTACATTGAACACACCTTCATCATCAATGAATACCTCATAAGGCTTTTCAACCACCTTGTGAATTGCTTCATTGTAAATTTTATCCTCATCATATAATATGGGCATTGGTATTTTCTGAAGTCTTTCGTAAGCATAGTCAAGAATTTCCTTAACACCTTTTTTTGTAGCCCCTGAGCATACAAAAACCTTATATCCCATTTCCTCGAATTTTTGCTTGTAGCCTGTAAGTTTTTCCTCATCGTAAATAAGATCACTCTTATTTAAAACTATAATCTGCTCACGTTCGGATAATTCCTCGTTGAATTTAACCAGCTCGTTATTTATAATTTCAAAATCCTCAAAAACATTTCTGCCTTCGGTTTCGGATGCATCAAGCACGTGAACCAAAAGCCTTGTTCTTTCGATATGTCGTAAGAAGTCGTGACCTAATCCGACACCCTCTGAGGCTCCCTCAATTACACCGGGTATATCTGCAATTATAAAGCTTCGTCCTGCTCCTAAATCAGCCACACCCAGATTCGGAATAAGAGTGGTAAAATGATAATTTGCAATTTTTGGATTTGCCTTTGTACTTACCGATAAGAAGGTGGATTTACCCACATTCGGAAATCCAACCAGACCAACGTCCGCAAGAAGCTTAAGCTCTAACGATACCTCGCGTTCTTCACCGGGGTAACCGGGCTTTGCAAATTTCGGAATCTGTCTTGTAGGCGTTGCGAAACGCTTATTACCGTAGCCTCCGTTACCGCCCTTGGCGATAACCGCTTCCATGCCGGGTTCATTTAAGTCGCATAGAATAAGACCTGTCAGACAGTCATACACAACCGTGCCGACAGGAACCTTAACGTAAAGGTTTTCTGCATTTTTACCCACACGGTTATCACTCATTCCGTCTCCGCCGTTTCTTGCGGCATATTTTCTTTTGTATTTAAAATCCAGCAGGGTAGAGAGGTTTGGGTCCGCTACAAATATAACGCTTCCGCCTCTGCCGCCGTCACCACCGTCGGGACCGCCTGCGGCAACATATTTTTCACGGTGGAAGGACATACTGCCGTTTCCTCCGTTGCCTGCTTTAACAAAAATTTTAGCCTTATCAATAAACATCAGGTTCACCTCCTGGAATAAATAACAGTTTTAAAAAAGGGCTGCGGCCAAAGCTGCAACCCCTTATAAGTCTGAAATGATTAACCGGCAATAACGCTAACCTGTTTCTTGTCCTTGCCTAATCTTTCAAATTTAACCTTACCGTCAACTAATGCAAATAAAGTATCGTCAGAGCCTTTACCAACATTTGTTCCCGGATGAATCTTTGTACCTCTTTGTCTAACAAGAATATTTCCTGCTAAAACAGCCTGACCGTCGCCTTTTTTGACACCAAGTCTTTTAGCTTCACTGTCTCTGCCGTTCTTGGTACTACCCATACCTTTTTTATGAGCAAATAATTGAAGATCTAATCTGAACATATTTTACACCTCCAGCATTGTAATATTAACATTTTCTTTGTATTGTTCTTCTAAATCAAGAAGAAACAAATACATTGAATTAAGTAATATATTAGCTTGTTCTCTTAATTCATTTTTCAAATCGTCGGGAAGAACAAAAAATAAATATCCGTCATCCTTTTCATAACCGAAGGGGATATGAAGAACCTTTTCGAGACCGTTAAGAGTCATAAAGGTTACCGATGAAATTGCTGAACAAACGATGTCATCACCGTCGGAAAACTCCGAATGTCCGCTGACTGTGAACTTAATAATATTACCCGACTTATCCTTTGTAATTTCAATATCAGTCATAATTACATAGAGATTTTTTCAATCTGAACCTTTGTATAAGGCTGTCTGTGACCCTGTTTTTTTCTGTAGCCCTTCTTTGGCTTCATCTTGTAAACGATAACCTTCTTTTTCTTGCCGTTCTTAAGAACCTTTGCAGAAACGTTAGCACCGTTAACCTGGTCAGCAACCTTAATACCGTTTTCATCAGCGATAGCAACAACTTTGTCTAAAGTGATAACATCGCCTTCGTTAACTTCTAATTTTTCAATGAAGATAACATCACCTTCGGAAACCTTATACTGCTTTCCGCCTGTTTCGATTACTGCGTACATCTGTAGCACCTCCCTTTAAAATTTAATAGGACTCGCCTTGTAAGGTTATTAGGGCATCCAAACCGTAATATTTAAGACCTCATTCGAGCGGTTACCGTACTATTTTATAACAGATTAGTCAATATGTCAAGGCTTTTTTCTTAAAAATCCATAAAACTTTTGACTTAGCTCTGTTACTATGGTATTATATAATAAAAAAAACAAAAAGTCAAATAAAAGGAAGATAAAATGGAACGATTCAGAAGAAGTGAGATGCTTGTCGGTAAAGACGGCATGGAAAAAATAAAGAACGCCCGAATTGCGGTTTTCGGAGTTGGAGGAGTAGGCTCCTATGCAGCTATGGCTCTTGTGCGTGCCGGAATTCATAATATTGATATAATTGATAACGATACTGTCAGCATTACCAATATAAACCGTCAGCTTATTGCAAATGTAAATACCGTAGGTCAGAAAAAGGTTCAAGTTATGAAGGAAATGCTCCATGCGGTTAATGAAAAAGCCCGGATTAATGCTTATGATGTTTTCTTTGATATGGAAACTGTCGGCAATTTTGATTTTTCATCCTATGATTATGTAGTGGATGCTATTGATACCGTTACCTCAAAGCTTTTACTTATTGAAAAATGTAAGGAAGCAGGTGTTAAAATCATATCCTCTATGGGCACGGGAAATAAATTTGACCCGACTAAGCTTGAAATTTCCGATATCAGTAAAACCTCGGTCTGTCCTCTTGCCCGTGTAATGAGATATGAGCTGAAAAAAAGAGGAATAAACAAGCTGACTGTTGTTTATTCAAAGGAAATTCCCCGAAAGCCCTTGTTTGGCGAGGAGGGAAAACGACGCTCAACTCCCGGAAGTATGTCTTACGTTCCTTCTGCAGCAGGACTAATAATTGCATCAAAGGTAATAAATGATACGGTCGGAATATGCGATGTATAGCACCGTAACGATATATTTTTGAATATTCTCATCAAAAGCGGGATATGTCAAAAATGATAAGCCGCAAGATTATTACAATTTAAAGGAGTATTTTATTATGAAAAAGGAATCATTTATTCAGATGGTTAAATTTACTCTTTTTTCTGCATCGGCAGGAATTATTCAGGTTGGATCATTTATTCTTTTTAATGAGGCATTCGGCTGGGTTTACTGGCCCTCATACCTTACATCGCTTGTGCTTTCAATTGTATGGAATTTTACCTTTAATCGCCGCTTTACCTTTAAATCTGCGGCGAATATTCCCATTGCAATGCTGAAACTGTTTGGCTTTTATGCGGTATTTACTCCTCTTTCTACCTTAGGAGGGCACCTTGCAGAGAATATAGGTATAAATGACTACATAATTTTAACAGTAACAATGCTTTCCAATTTTTTACTGGAATTTTTATTTTCAAAATTTGTTATTTATAAAAATCAGGAAAACACCAGAATACAGTCTTAACCAATTTACTTGACTTTTTGATAATTATTAGTTAAAATTATAGTTGATTATTTTAATTTGAAATGAGGTTTTAAAAATGAAAATTGAAACTAAATGTCTCCATTCGGGATATACACCAAAAAACGGCGAGCCACGAGCTCTTCCCATATACCAGAGTACAACCTTTGCCTTTGATTCAACCGAATTCATCGGCGATTTGTTTGACTTCTCCGCATCTGCTCACTTTTATTCAAGATTATCCAATCCTACCGTTGCGGCAGTTGAGGATAAGCTTGCCGATTTAGAGGGCGGTATCGGTGCTGTTCTTACCTCCTCCGGTCAGGCAGCTACCACTTTAGCATTATTCAATATCTTAAAGGCAGGGGATCATTTTATAAGCTCTGCAACCATCTATGGTGGAACTTTCAATCTTTTTGCCGTAACCTTTAAAAAGCTTGGTATTGAGGTTACCTTTGTTGACCCCGAGCTTCCTCTGGAAGAGCTTCAGAAGGAAATAAGACCTAATACAAGAGCAGTATTTGGAGAAACCATTTCCAATCCCACCATCAATGTTTTAGATATTGAAAAGTTTGTTAAGCTTGCTCACGATAATAATATTCCGTTTATTATAGATAATACCTTTGCAACGCCAATCCTTTGCAGACCTATTGAATACGGTGCGGATATCGTTATCCACTCAACCACCAAGTATCTTGACGGTCACGCAATTCAGGTGGGCGGTGCGGTTATTGATTCAGGAAACTTTGACTGGAAGGCTAACGGCTTTACTGAGCTTTACGAGCCCGATGAATCTTATCACGGTCTTATCTATACCGATCATTTCGGCAAGGCTGCATATATCGCAAAGGCAAGAGCTCAGATGATGAGAGACTACGGTATGTGCCAGAGTGCCAACGGTGCATTTTTGCTTAATTTAGGTATTGAAACATTACCTTTAAGAATGGCTAAATACTGTGAAAATGCTCTTAAGGTTGCTGAGTTTTTCAAAACAAGAAAAGAAATAAAAGCAGTAGGCTATCCTGCACTTGAAGGTGATGCCAACTACGAGCTTTATAAGAAATATCTACCTGACGGTGCAAGCGGTGTAATTGCCATTATAATCGACGGCGGTAAGGAAAATGCCGTTAAGTTTATGGATGCCTTAAAGCTTGCCTCCAATGTTGTCCACGTTGCCGACATAAGAACCTGCGTTCTTCATCCTGCAAGTGAAACTCACAGACAGCTTTCTGATGAACAGCTTAAGGCTGCAGGTATTGATGCAGGCCTTATCCGTGTTTCAGTGGGGCTGGAAAATGTTGAGGATATAATTGCAGACTTTAAGCAGGCTCTTGATAAGATTTAATAATTTTAAAAATGAGGGTATAAAGTGAAAAATTACGTTCTTTATAATCCAACCTCCAACAATGGCAGAGGAGATAAGGTCAGAGAGGAGCTTGGAAAGCTTATTCAGCACGGCAAGTTGATTTTTATGGATATAACGGGAATAAAGGATATAAAAGCTTATATGGACTCAATTGATATTTCCGATAACATCATAATTGCCGGCGGTGACGGAACCTTAAATAAATTTGTAAATGACTGTGACATTCTTTCAAGGGATGTTTACTATTACCCCTGCGGAAGCGGAAATGACTTTGCAAGAGATGTTAAAAAAAGAAAGGGTCTTATCCACATCAACCGTTATATAGATAATCTTCCCGTATGCACTGTTAACGGTGAAAGTAAAAAATTCTTTAACGGCGTAGGCTATGGGATTGACGGCTTCTGCTGTACCGAGGGGGATAAGATAAGAAAAAATTCAGATAAAAAGGTTAATTACGCGCTTATAGCCTTAAAGGGTGTCTTTAAGGGCTTTAAGCCGGTCAATGCAACAGTTTTCATTGACGGGGAAAAAAAGGAATATAAAAAAGTGTGGCTTTGTGCCTCCATGAAGGGAAGATACTATGGTGGCGGCTTTATGATGGCACCCTCCCAGTCAAGACTTTCCGAGGATGGAAAATTGTCGCTTGTGGTTGCCCATGATGCTTCTAAGCTTGTCATTCTTTCAGCCTTTTTGTTTGTTTTCTCAGGTAAGCATACAATGTTTAAAAAGAATGTTGAAATATTATCCGGTTACGATATAAAGGTCGAATTTGATTCTCCCACTTCGCTTCAGATTGACGGTGAGGGCTATGAAAATATATTAAGCTATGAAGCAAAAAAGGACGTGGAGCCGGTATGGAGTTTGAAAGTGTAGTCTTTAAAAGACAGTCCTGCCGGGGATATCTTGATACCCCTGTCAGTGACGAAATCATAGAAAAAATTATTAATACTGCTAACCTTGCACCCTCTGCGTGTAACGGGCAACCGTATTATCTTACCGTTTGCAGGGGAGATGCTGCAAATGAAGCTGCAAAGCTTACCTCCGGCATGGGGCTTAATAAATTTGCAACTGAAGCTCCCTGTGTTATAGTAATAAGCGAAAAGCCCTATGTAAAATCTGCGGCAGTCGGCTCTAAAATAAAGAACAATGACTATCGCTCAATTGATATAGGTATAGTGGCATCTTACATAACTCTTGAGGCTGCCAATCAGGGGCTGGGAAGCTGTATTTTAGGCTGGTTTGACGAAGTGAAGCTTCAGAAGCTTCTCAATATCTCAGAAAGAATACGCCTTGTGATAACCCTTGGTTATCCGAAGGATGAAACAATACGACCTAAAAAAAGAAAAGAAATAAATAAAATATCCAATTTGTAAAAAAACGATAATCTGTACGATTATCGTTTTTTTAAAAGCATTCTCCGCATGTCTTGTATCCTTCGTTTTTTAAAACTGTAATGCGTCCCGTAAACGCCTTTTTATTTTTCTCTTTTATTTTATCAGCACTTGGACAGTCAGGCTTATGTATTCTTTTTGAGCTTGTGTTAAGAATAAAATTTTCTTCTTTTTCATCACCGTTATTGACTTCTATGCCTGAGTCAAGATCATTTTGCCCTGTGGCATAATCAATCATAACACCGGGTTGAACGTTGTGGCAAAACACGTTAAAGCATATTCCCATACCCTTGTCTTCAATAGAGTATGCTTCCATAAGAACACCGTCTGCCAAAAGATTGTCTTTTGTATAGTATGGGGTAACACGGTAGAATACATGGTTTTTGGTTTCTGAAATGTATTCGGCAACCATATTTTCAAAGGGAAGCATTCCCTTTGTGTTTAAATACCTTGTGCCGGTAATAAGATTTCTCTCATTGGCGTTTTCGCCGGTTAACTGATAACCGATTAAATGACATCGGTTATATAAATATTTTCCTTCAACAAAATCGTATTTGGATGTATGCCAGCCGGTTGGCTTTACCTGACCGATTGCATCGCGCTCCTCATCAGGCATAATATCCTCACCGATTACCGCAACACAAACACCGCATCTTCCTAAACTGTCAAGGGGTGCATAGTCTTCGAAAGACTCAACCGAATCGATATCAGTGTCAAAATAGGGAAGATTGTTGTTAACCGTTGTAAAGGGATACCCCGTATATTCCGGCTTTACAAAATTTTCAATTCCGAAACGGTAATCCTCATTCTTTAAAAAGTCGCCGGAATTCATAAGGGTTAAAGCAATAAGGATAATAAATGTCAGTAATGGAAAAATAAACTTCTTCATGGCAAGCCTCTATTTAACAGCGCCCTTAGCATAACCCTTAAAGCTTATGAATTCGCGGAAATTTTTAATATATAAATCACATTCGCTCTCAATTTCATCACGGTGTGCCTTTGAAGCAGCATCCTGAACGCCCACTACAAAGAATCCGGCACTCTTTGCCATTTTTACTGCATGCAGAGCATCTTCAAAAACGTATGCCTCTGCCTTTTCGCATCCAAGCTTTTTTAAAGCCTTTTCATAGATTTTTGCGCTTTCATTCTTACCCTCGCCAACTTCGGGGACAGTGATTATAAACTCAAAAAAATCCGGGATATTGTGTCTTAATAAAGCCTCTTCGATAAGATATGACGGCGTAGCCGAAGCAATACACATCTTAATGCCTTTCTTTTTTAAATTGGTAAGTAAAAGATGTACATAGGGTTTTAAGGGGATATTGAATTTATAATTTGCCTCAATTATATTTAAAATATCCTTTTCGATTTCTTCAGGAGTTTCCGAAAGACCGTAAGTTTCTTTTATAAATTTTGTTGCTTTTGTAATCGAAAGTCGGTCAATAACCTCGCGTTCCTCATCGGAAACAGTTTTGCCGTGCTTTCTCATATAAATGCTTACCACATCTTTCCAGAAGGGCATAGAATCAAGTAAGGTTCCGTCTAAATCAAATATTGCACCCTGCATTTTAAATCACTTCCGTATAAAAAATATTCATTCTTAAGATACCATATTATGCCCATAAAGTCAAATATTTAAAAAAATAAAAAAATATCTTTACATTTTGAAAAATATGTGTTATAATACTTTGGTACTTAGGGGTATAGCTCAGTTGGTAGAGCAGCGGTCTCCAAAGCCGTGTTCCTATGTTGCAAATACTGCATAATAAAAACTTAATATGGCGCTCTTTAGGGGTATGATGTAATGGTAACATGCCGGTCTC